>JBGCDG010000035.1:0-53934 GCA_045105195.1 Roseobacter sp.
ATATGACGCATGGGCCGCACAGGACAATGACCGGTTCAAGGCCAAGGTTGTCCCCTTTGCGGAGCAGATGACCTTTCTGGAGGATGGAGGTTCCGTGGCCTCCGGTTTGACGGCGATGGCCGCTTTTGGTCATACGCCCGGGCACATGAACTACATGGTCGAAAGCGATGGCACGCAGCTTTACCTCGGCGCTGACTTTGCAAATCACTACGTGTGGTCGCTTGGGTTCCCCGATTGGGAAGTCAAGTTCGACATGGACAAAGCAGCAGCGGCCGTCACACGGCGCAAGGTTCTCGACATGCTTGCCACCGACAAAGTGGCCTTTGTGGGGTATCACATGCCCTGGCCTGGCGTGGGCTACGTGGAAACAAAAGGCGAAGGTTACGCCTATGTGCCGCACAGCTACCAGCTGATGCTGTAATCTAAGGTACTGCGGGGTAGTTTTAGGTTCAGCTTAGAGCCGCCCCGCCTCCTTGAGACGCATCCAACCGTGGCGCAGATGTTCAGTCCGGAACGAGTGCCCGCCTGAAAACAAGCAGAAATCAAGCACCGCGCCGCTTGCTGAGGTGCGCTCCTTACAAGCGAGACCTTCGTAATTCTTGCGCGTCGCCGGACCAAAATCCCCAAATTCTGAATACATCTTCATCGATTCTGGCACGCGACCCTGTGTCGTTTGCCCGATTGGACGCCCCAACAGCGGGACTGTTGAATCCTGATCCCCGTGGATATGAATGATATTTGCAACGGGTTGCGCGCAGGTCTTTGGCGGTGCCTTCCAAAAGGTGCCTGCAATTGGAATAAAGCCTGCGTATCGTTCGGGACGGGTGCAGGCGAGGTTCCAGACCATCATGCCCCCCGCACTGAAGCCTGATGCCACGATCCGGTTTTCGTCAATTGCAAAACGCGTGGCTGCATCTGTGACAACCGCGTCGAAATAGTCGAATTCCACCGACCCGTCACTGCGCGGTGAGCTGGGGCTATTGGGTAGGTCCCAGTCAAGTCGGCTCGACTTGACAGCGATCAAAGCCGCACCCAAATCTGAGGCCAGCCGCCGAAGCACACGGTTACGCATCACACCCGCTGCAGAACCCCTATACCCATGGGCAAAAATCAGAACAGGGACAGACGTTTTCCCGTCATAACTGTCAGGCAAGGAAATACGGTAATGTCGCTCGCCCACCTTACAGTCAATGCCGGGCCCACAAGCCCAGGCTTGCGCCGCGAAGCACGAAAAAACGAACAAGATCAAAACAGCACGCATGTAGAACTTCCAGTTGTTTGCAACGCATACGCGACACATAAGCGTATCTCTGGGGCAGGCGTAAAGGGTGATGATCAGGACGGGTCACGCCAACGGTTCACGATCGGGTATCGCCGATCCAGCCAAAAGGCGCCTTTGGTCAGGCGGGCGCCAGGCGCGGACTGGAACCGTTTGTATTCGCTGATGTAGATGAGATGCTCGACCTTTTTGGCCACGTCGCGGGCAAAACCCTCGGCCACGCAATCCTCAATCGATCCATCATTATCCACAAGAATTTCCAGCATCCGGTCGAGCTCGGGGTAATCCGGCAGACTGTCGCTGTCTTTCTGATCCGCCCGCAGCTCCGCCGATGGTGGCTTGTCGATCACGCGCGGTGGAATGACTTCGCCTTCAGGACCCATCATCCAGTCCCGGTGGTGCGTGTTCCGCCAGCGGCAGGTTTCAAACACCCGCGTTTTGTAAAGATCTTTGATCGGATTGTAGCCGCCTGCCATGTCACCATAGATCGTGGCATACCCCACCGCGACTTCGGATTTATTCCCGGTGGTCAGCAGCATCTCGCCGAACTTGTTGCTCAACGCCATAAGCAATAGACCCCGCAGACGCGACTGCAGGTTCTCTTCGGTGAGGTCTTCATCCTGCCCTTCGAAAAGCGGTGAAAGCGTGTTGGTGATCGCAGCACGGCTCTCGGCAATCGGGACATAGTCGTAGCGGCACCCCAACGCTTTGGCCACCGCCTCTGCGTCTTCGAGGCTCTCGGGGGATGTGTATTCCGAGGGCAGCATCACGCAGCGCACATTCTCCGCCCCAAGCGCATCCACGGCGATTGCTGCAACAATCGCAGAATCGACCCCACCCGACAGACCCAGCAGCACTTTGCCAAATCGGGTCTTGCGGCAATAGTCGCGCAAAGACTGCACCATGACGCGGTAATCTTGCTCCCAGGGGTCAGGATGCGAAGCCGTTTCACCTTCGACAATGCGCCAGCCTTCTGCTCCACGTTCCAGATCGACCTGTGCGATGCATTCATCGAAACAGGGCAGTTGTACCGCCAAAGCGCCGCCTGGATTGAGCCCAAAGGACGCGCCATCAAAGACCTGATCGTCCTGACCGCCCACCATATTCAGGTAGATCAGCGGTAATTCCGTCTCAACGACCCGCGCCACCATATGGTTTAGACGGGTCTCGAATTTGCCTCGATAATACGGGGAACCATTGGGCACCAAAAGAAACTCGGCGCCGGTCTCTGCAAGTGTCTCAGCCACGTCTTCGTGCCATGCATCCTCACAGATCGGGCTACCCACACGGCTGTTGCCGACGGAATACGGCCCACCCAGCGGACCAGAATCATAAACGCGGACTTCATCAAAAACGGTTTCATTGGGCAGGTGGTGCTTTAACATCTGACTGGCGATCTTGCCGCCTTTGAGAATGAGATACGCGTTAAAAAGCTTTGTGCCTTCGACCCAGGGCGCGCCAATCGCTAGCGCCGGGCCGTCTGCACAGGCCTCAGCGAGAGCACGGACATGTGTCATCGCATCAAGCTGAAATGCGCGTTTCATCATCAAATCCTGCGCATTGTAGCCTGTGATGAACATTTCCGGCAGTGCAACAAGGTCAGCCTGCGCCGCGCGCCCCTCTTCCCAAGCTTTGCGCGCAAGAGCCGCGTTTCCCGCCAGATCACCGACCGTCGGGTTCAACTGTGCCAACGTGATGCGAAACCTGTCCGCCATGGATATGGCCCCCTGCTCATCTGTGTGCCCGCGTTGGACCCATGTAGCAGATCAGGCGCGCGATGAAAGCCCATCCCGCCCCAATGCGGCAAAAGAGCGTTGCCCCTGACCGTGCCATTGCATAGATTATCGAAAAACCGCACAAAATGCGGACCGGTTGTTTCGATGCCGTTTCGAGCATGACAAGGGATGATGATGACACTTTGGCGCTTTAGCTTTTGCCTCGCTCTTCTACCGCTGGCCGCCTTGGCACAGAGCGAAGATATACAGACCAAGCAATATGATGACGGAGGCGTTTACGAGGGCACCTTCAAAGGCGGTGTCCAACACGGCACGGGCACCTATAAACTGCCTAATGGCTACGAATACACCGGCGACTGGGCAGATGGCGAAATCAAGGGTCAGGGCATAGCGCGCTTTCCGAACGGATCTGTCTACGAGGGTCTCTTTGCAAAAGGGAAACCCGAAGGTTTTGGCCGCATCACTTTTGCGGACGGCGGCACCTATGAAGGCGATTGGGAAGCCGGAGCGATTATGGGTCAGGGCGTCGCTCTTTACGCAAATGGGGTGCGTTACGAAGGTGGCTTTCGTAACGCCAAGCACCACGGCAAAGGCACGATGCAAAGCCCCGGTGGCTACGAATATCAGGGCGATTGGCTCGATGGCATTAAACAGGGCGCCGGCAAGATCACCTACCCCGACGGCGCTGTTTATGAAGGCGGAATTGCAGATGGCAAACGTGAAGGCGAGGGCACGTTGGCTATGCCCGATGGCCTTGTGTACGTTGGCCTCTGGAAAGACGGCCAGATTGATGGCACCGGCAAACTCACACAAGCCAACGGCGACATCTACGACGGCCAGCTCGTGGCAGGCCGCAGAGAAGGTCTGGGCAAGGTCACCTATGCCAACGGCGACACATATGAAGGCGCATTCGTAAATGATCTGCGCGAGGGTCAAGGCACCTTTACGGCACAGGATGGCTATGTTTACACAGGCTCCTGGGTCGCGGGCGCTATCGAAGGCGACGGACGGGTGGTCTACCCGGATGGCTCAATCTACGTAGGCACGTTTTCGGATGGCCAGGCGGATGGTTCCGGTCTGATTACCTATCCAGATGGCTCAACCTATGAAGGGGCTTGGAAGGCCGGCGTCATCGATGGCATTGGCAAGGCGGTCTATCCCAATGGTGTTGTCTACGAAGGCAACTTCAAGGATGCCCGCAACCACGGCCAGGGTGTGATGACCTATGCCGACGGATATCGCTATGATGGCGCATGGCTTGACGGGCAGCGTCACGGCACAGGCGTTGCGACGTATCCCGATGGTACGGTTTACACTGGTGATTTTGAGGATGGGCAGCGCCACGGAAAAGGCAAGATCGTTATGACCTCCGGCTTTTCCTACGAAGGCGCTTGGGTACGCGGCGAAATCGAGGGCGAAGGTGTCGCGACCTATGACAATGGCGATGTCTATGAGGGCACGTTCCGCGCAGGAAAGCGTCAAGGCACCGGCACCATGCGCTACGCCACCGGCGAAGAGGCCACCGGCGAATGGCAAAACGGCGCGCTTACCGACGGGGGTTAGTCCTACCCCGCATCCCTGATCACGACAGACACAGGACTTGGCGGCCTGCAAACCAACGACACGTTTCAGGCGGCCTTCCGACGTCGCCTCAACGCGCCCAAAGCCACAACACCAAGACCCAGCAGCTAAGCCGATGCACGCATTGGCACCGGAGCGGGTGTGACGCTCACGCTGTCAATTTCAGCCACTGCTTCAAGACGCTTCAGTCCGAAGTCAGGATCATAAACATTTCCAAAGAGATGGATCGATTGATATTCAAACAAGCCACGGCTGAGGTCATGTGGCGTTCCAAGTGGAAGCGCCAGCGCATCGGCACCTGCGTCATAAAACACTGCCGACAATGAAAGTCCCCAGTTAAAGTCAGCGATTCCGAAGGCGTCATCTGGAAGAGATGCGATCACTTGCACTCCATGGCGTGTCGAATTCGCAAACACCAACAATTGACCGCGCAGCGTGGGTTCCGCTGGGTGCAAGGACGTACCATCATACGTGACAGTGACATCGCCGATGGCATTGGCATTGTATCGAGAAGACGAAGAAAGCGCGCGTTCCAGCGGCATGGAAAAGGTCAAATCGATACTCTTTCCCAATACCGGAGACCACTCCGGCGCTGTGACAACGGCAGGATCGGGAGTTGTGATAACTTCGCTCTGAAATGTCGCTTTGATCGAAATCTCGTAAAGATCAACGGTCGCCGCGGAAACCGTTGATGTCGCCGCGATCAAACCAATACTGACCGCGAACCAAATTCGAAGCAGATGTACACTGCGCATGATTAACCTTTCAGTGGGATTGCGATGTGTCGGTGCCACATTCGCCATAAGCACACACACTCCCTACGCCTGCGTGGCAAACGAAGCTATATCAGATGCTGGAAACAAGCCAGGGCGGTCCCCTCAGGGTCTGACCTAGCGGTTGTCGACAAGCGCTTTCGGCCCGCCTTACCAGCCCATGCCACTGCACGCTAAGGTAAGGTGATCCGAAACCGGAAAATGCGACCAAGTTCCTTTGTCGCACTCCAGTGTTTATCGCCCGGCACTGCGGCCCAGATTATCCTTTAGCGTAAGACCTCTCAAACTAAGGCGCAGTCAGCGGTGTGTTGTATCGCTTCGAATTTCGGGCGGGCGAGGTAGTAACCTTGCATCAGAGAGACCCCAAGGTCTTGCAACACCTCTAACTCTCCCTTTGTTTCGATACCTTCCGCTATGACTAAAACGCCGAGGTCGTCGCATAGATCTTTAGTACGCCGCACGATGGCACGCCGCACAGGATCTTCGTCGAGCTTTGCAATGAGGTGTCGGTCGAGTTTGATCAAATCAGGCACGACATCGGCCAAAAGATTCAGCCCGGAAAACCCGGCTCCAAAGTCATCTATCGCGGTGCGAAACCCAATCACCTGATAGGTTTCAATGATATTCTTCAGATGCGCTACATCGCGTACCAGTTCCGTCTCCGTGAACTCGAATATGATATTGCACACGTCAAAATCGTATTTATCCGCCGCCCAAAGCGTATGCGATATGCAGTGTTTCGGCTCATAGACCGCATTTGGCATGAAATTAATCGACAGAGCTGTGTCGACCCCCAGTTCGGACGCGACCCGAATAGCGGTTGTGCGGCACAACTGATCAAAGCGGTAGCGATTGTCGTCGTTCACGAACTCGAAAACTTCGCCCGCGCCACGACCATCTTTGCCGCGCAACAGTGCTTCTTGTGCAAAAAGTGTGCCTTGTGCCACATCGAAAATGGGCTGAAAGGCCATGGTAATCTCTTCATCAAATGCCACGCCCGGTCTTGACGCACAAAGCGCGCAGCCTTTTTTACGAGGGCTGTTGTCCATGATGACCCTTCTAGATTTCCACTAGAGTCACTCGATAGAACATAAAGAGAAATATTCCCTTTTTGTTTTATCAATAAGTTTATCGATGAACTGAAAGCACCGAATCCGCCGCCAAGTGTAAGAAGCATTATGCGCGGAACGGCATGTACGACGGTTCCGGCAAAGAAATTGACCGCGGCAGGCCGGGAAAGGCAATTGCGAAGCGCCACAAGCCACTTCGTATTTTGGGCGCTCTCAGATCAAAGCGATGCACCGCTGTCCAGCTTGGCCAACAAGGCATCCGCCTCCTCGATGACGGTGGTGCGTCGGTCTGCGTCCATCCGGTCCCAGGTTCGGTACATATTGCCCATGCGCGCGTTCTTGGAAAAACGCGCGCGGTGCCGATCCAGAAAGTGCCAATACAGCAAGTTGAACGGGCAAGCGCCCTCGCCTGTCTTTTTGCTGACACTGTAAGCACAGGTTTTACAATAATCTGACATGCGGTTGATGTACGCGCCGCTGCTCACATAAGGCTTTGAGGCGATGATCCCACCATCCGCAAATTGGCTCATACCTACGGTATTGGGTGCCTCGACCCATTCAAAGGCATCCGCATAGACCGCAAGATACCATTCGTGCACTTGATGCGGATCTATCCCGGCAAGCAGCGCGAAGTTCCCCGTGACCATCAGACGCTGGATGTGATGTGCATAGGCATCGTCGCGGGTTTGGGCGACGGCTTTTTCCATGCAGTTCATCCCGGTTTTTCCACCCCAATACACCTCAGGAAGGTCCCGGTTGTGTTCTAAGACATTGCGTTTCGAATACGCGGGGCCTTCCAGAAAGTAGATTCCACGCATGTATTCACGCCACCCGATGATCTGTCGAATAAACCCCTCAACCGCGTTGATCGGAGCGTTTCCATCTGCGTAGGCTTTCGTCGCCGCTTCACAAACCTCCAGCGGGGACAAAAGCCCCAGATGGATCGAGGTTGAAACAAGGCTGTGGTAAAGGAAGCGGTTGTCGCTCAGCATGGCGTCCTGGAAATCACCGAATTTTGGCAGCGCTTTTGCGACGAAATGTTCAAGCTGCGCGAGGGCTTGATCCCGGGTCGTTGCGAACCAAAAGGGCCTCAGCGTACCGAAATGGGCACTGAAACGCGCCTCCACCAGATCCAGCACATCCTCGACTACCGCATCCGGCTCGAACCTCAGCGGGCCCTCAAAGGTGATCTCATCAGGAGCAGGCTTTCGGTTATCATGGTCAAAATTCCATTTGCCACTGGCCGGTTTGTCACCTTCCATCAAAAGGCCCGTCTTACGACGCATCTCGCGGTAAAAGTACTCCATCCGCAGTTGCTTGCGCCCTTCCGCCCAATCCTCAAATTCCGCGTGACTGGCAATGAAGCGATTATCGGGCAGGATGTTCACCTTAAGCGGCGCATCGTTCAGCGCTTCAATCAAACGCCATTCTCCCGGCTCGGTGGCCAGAACGCTGGACGCGCCGGACTCTTCAGCACGGCGCAAAAGCTCACCTACGATAGAACCCGTGTTATCCGTATCGTCAAGTTGGCTGTAGGCCACGGTCCACCCATCATCCCGCAGGGTCTGCGCAAAATGACGCATCGCCGCAAAAATTAGGGCAATCTTTTTCGGATGATGCTGGACATATGAGGTTTCATCCGCAACCTCCGCCATCATGACCGTATCAGAATGCTTGTCAGCCTCGACCAATGCGCTGATCTCCTCAGACAGCTGATCACCAAGCACCAAAACCAGGCGGCTCACCACACCACCTCTTTTCCGGCCCAGTCGAAAAAGCGCCCAGACTGCTCCGCGCCCAGCCCATCAATGACAGACATAAGGTTCTGCGCTGCATCATCGGCCGGTACAGACGGGTGACGCCCCAGATACTTCTCGGTGAAGGGCGTTTGAACCGTGCCTGGATGTAGCGCCACGCAAGCGCAGTTCTTGTGCGTGCGCGCCAGTTCAATTGACGCGGTACGCACCACTTGATTGACCGCCGCTTTGGCACTGCGATAGCTGATCCAGCCGCCGATCTGGTTATCGCCGATCGAACCCACGCGGGCAGAGAGCACTGCGAATACAGCCGTTCGGTCACGCGGCAACAATCGGGCCGCTTGGCGCAATACCAGAGCGGGCCCAATGGTGTTCAACGCAAACTGATCCATCATCGCTTGCGCCGTGATGTTCCGGATCGACTTTTCGGGCGCTTTGCCGTCGATCTCCAATGCACCGGTGGCAACCAGGACCACGTCGAAAGGCCCCACCAGACCCTTTAGATGGGTGTCGACCGATGCTTCGTTCGTGATATCGAAGCCATCAAAAGAGCGCGATAATCCGGTAACCGTATCACCCCGCGCGCGAAATCCGCGGGCCAGTGCCGATCCGATACCGCCCGACGCGCCAAGAACTAAAACCTGTTTCATAAAGCGCGAGCTAGCGGCAGGATGCCCGGCTTCAACCCTCTGCGACAAAACCCCCTTCCCATTTGATCGCGCTGCGGTATAACTGCGTCATGGCAACGTCTGCACATATCACGACCGGCGCCCGTCACGCGCCTGCTCTGGCAGCACTTCTACTGCTAACGCGCCTCTGAGCGTGCCATCCGGCGCGCCCGCTCAGAGGGAGATGCCGCGCGCCACCGATATCAGCAGACAATGAGAGACAGATCATGACAAATACACCGAAACAGGATCACGTGCTGATCTTTGACACCACCTTGCGGGATGGCGAACAAAGCCCCGGCGCCACCATGACACATGCGGAAAAGCTCGAAATAGCCGGGCTTTTGGACGAAATGGGTGTCGATATCATCGAGGCCGGTTTCCCGATTGCATCTGAGGGTGATTTTGCAGCCGTGTCCGAGATTGCCCGGAACGCTCAAAACGCTGTCATCTGTGGACTGGCCCGCGCGCAATTGGGCGATATTGATCGTTGCTGGGACGCTGTCAAACACGCCAAGCACCCGCGGATTCACACGTTTATCGGCACATCGCCGCTACACCGGGCGATCCCGAATCTCGACATGGACGAGATGGCCGAGCGCATCGAGCAGACCGTCAGCCACGCGCGCAATTTATGCGACAATGTGCAATGGTCCCCGATGGACGCCACCCGCACAGAGGAAGATTACCTCTGTCGTGTGGTCGAGATCGCAATCAAGGCCGGAGCCACGACCATCAACATCCCCGATACGGTTGGCTACACGGCACCGCGCGAATCTGCGGCACTGATTAATATGCTGCTCGCGCGTGTGCCCGGCGCGGACAGCATCATCTTTGCCACGCATTGTCACAATGACCTTGGGATGGCGACGGCCAACAGTCTGGCTGCCGTGGAAGCCGGTGCGCGTCAGATTGAATGCACCATTAATGGCCTGGGCGAACGCGCGGGGAATACAGCTCTGGAAGAAGTCGTGATGGCGATGAAAGTGCGCAATGACATCATGCCCTATCACACCGGCATTGATGCCACCAAGATCATGAATATTTCCCGCCGCGTTGCCGCTGTGTCGGGTTTTCCTGTGCAGTTCAACAAGGCGATTGTCGGCAAGAACGCTTTTGCACATGAAAGCGGCATCCATCAGGACGGGATGCTCAAGAACGCGGAAACCTTCGAAATCATGCGCCCCGAAGATGTGGGCCTGACCGAGACAAATATCGTTATGGGCAAACATTCCGGGCGGGCTGCCCTGCGCTCCAAGCTGGAAAACCTCGGGTTTGAGTTGGGCGACAACCAGCTTAAGGATGTCTTTGTCCGGTTTAAGGAGTTGGCGGACCGCAAAAAGGAAATCTATGACGATGACTTGATCGCTTTGATGCGCACCACGTCGGACACGGAAAGTGACCGCTTGAAATTGACCTCCCTGCAGGTGGTTTGTGGCACAGACGGGCCACAAAAGGCCGATCTGGAAATGGAGATCGATGGCGTTGCGCAGAAAACGTCACAAACAGGTGACGGCCCCGTTGATGCATCCTTTAATGCCATCAAGGCGTTGGTAGAACACGATGCCCGGCTACAGCTTTATCAGGTGCACGCCGTAACAGAGGGAACGGACGCACAGGCGACCGTAACGGTGCGAATGGAGGAAGACGGGCGGATCGTCACGGGTCAGTCCGCTGATACAGACACCGTTGTGGCCTCAGTACGCGCCTATATCCATGCATTGAACCGGCTACTGGTGCGCCGCGAAAAATCCGGCAAAGATCGCCCGGAGATCAGCTACAAAGATGTGAGCTAAGTCGTCACATCGGCACCAAAGCGACGAAATTTGGAGATGCTGTCGATTGAGGCAGCATCTCCTTTTATTTCTGATAACGTGTCTTTATGCAGAAGCACTCAACCACAGGACATTTATGATGCGCGCTTTCACATTGGCTTTTCTCACCGCTTTGATGCTGCCGGCGGCCCTGCCCGCACAGACCCTCGAACGTATCAAGGAAAAGGGCGAAATCGTCTTTGGGTTCCGCACGGATGCTGCACCCTTGTCTTATGTGGCGGATCAACAGCCAAAAGGATACGCCCCGGCGGTTTGTTTCGAGCTAGCAGGTTTCATCGCTTTGCAGCTGGAAATGGAAGACATGGAAGTTATTTTTCAATCGGTTGATACTGAGAACCGTTTCGATGCGGTTGCCACCGGGCAGGTTGACCTGCTCTGCGGCGCAGCAACAATCACCTTGTCCCGGCGTGAACTGGTGGATTTTTCCATCCCCGTCTATGTGGATGGCACCACTGTCGCGATGCAGGCAGATGGCCCAGAAACCCTTGCTGGCCTTGCAGGCATGAAAATTGGCGTGCGCAGCGGCACGACGACGCTGGAAGCTCTTGAGAATTCTCTGGCCGCCGATGGGATCGACGCTGAAGTCGTTCAGTTCGCGGACCATCCCTCTGGCATGGCAGCCCTTTCAGGAGATGCCGTGCAAGCCTACTTTGCGGACCAGTCAATCCTGATGACATTGGTCGTCGGGCAGGACCAACCAGACAATTTCAAGGTGCTCAAAGAGATCCTGACCCTCGAAAAGCACGGGCTTGCCATGGCCAAGGGCGACGATGCCTTCCGTCTCGCCGTAGATCGCGGGCTGTCGGAACTCTATAACAATGGCGCCATGCGAGAAATATTTTCAGAAACCATCCCAAGCGCAGAACCGGGATTCGCTCTTGAAGCCATGTATTTATTGGCGCCAACCTTGCCATAACAGGGTGATTCTCGCCAAATTGGCGCAAATTCCGTTTCGCAGGATCATTTTTTATGGTCAAAAGCAAGATGATGCCGAGAACATCGTTAACGCCTCTTTCACCATTATTACCCTAGGCATATAACACGACACCAAACGCCCACCTGGGCGTGAAAAATGACATTCGAGCAAGGTTCAAAGCGATATGGCTCTATTCGATAGCTTACGTGGTCTGTTTTCGTCCGATATGGCGATTGACCTCGGTACGGCAAACACACTGGTTTATGTGAAAGGGCGCGGTGTGATCCTGTCGGAACCATCCGTTGTTGCCTATCATGTAAAAGACGGCGTCAAAAAAGTTCTGGCAGTGGGCGAGGACGCAAAGCTGATGCTGGGCCGCACGCCCGGCAGCATCGAGGCGATCCGCCCCATGCGCGAAGGGGTTATCGCGGATTTCGATACCGCTGAAGAGATGATCAAGCACTTTATCCGCAAAGTGCATAAGCGCTCTACGTTTTCAAAACCGAAAATCATCGTTTGTGTGCCCCATGGCGCAACACCAGTGGAGAAACGCGCGATCCGCCAATCTGTACTGAGCGCAGGTGCGCGTCGGGCGGGATTGATTGCCGAACCGATTGCAGCGGCCATCGGGGCTGGCATGCCGATTACGGATCCCACAGGCAATATGGTTGTGGACATCGGCGGCGGGACAACCGAGGTGGCTGTGCTTTCCTTGGGCGATATCGTCTACGCACGCTCGGTGCGTGTGGGCGGCGACCGCATGGACGAGGCAATCATCAGCTACCTGCGTCGCCAGCAGAACCTGCTTGTGGGTGAAACCACAGCGGAACGGATCAAGACCTCTATCGGCACGGCGCGCATGCCGGACGATGGGCGCGGGACCTCCATGCAAATTCGTGGACGCGACCTGCTCAATGGCGTGCCAAAAGAAATCGAAGTCACGCAGGCACAGATCGCCGAAGCGCTGGCTGAACCGGTCCAACAAATCTGCGAAGCGGTGATGACCGCGCTGGAAACCACGCCGCCAGATCTTGCCGCAGACATTGTGGACCGGGGTGTGATGCTGACAGGCGGTGGTGCGCTGCTTGGGGATCTGGATCTGGCGCTGCGGGAACAAACGGGCTTGGCCGTTTCGATTGCGGATGAATCGCTGAATTGCGTAGCATTGGGTACCGGCAAAGCGTTAGAGTACGAAAAACAACTCCGTCACGCGATCGACTACGACAGTTGATCCAAAACAGGTAACGTGGTCCCCGAAAGCGGCAGGTTTGCCCTGTCAGGATCGGGGCGGGAGCCAAAAGGCTTATGGCAAAGGACAAGTCGAACGGGAATGACTTCGCTGGCCCTCTGCGCCGCTTGCTTTTGAGCATCGTTTTCCTGTGTTTGATCGGCATCTTCTTGATTTGGCGGATCGACAGTCCCCGGGTTGAGCAATTTCGCGCACATGTCACCGACCGATTTGTGCCAAATCTGACGTGGGCGATGGCACCGGTGACAGGAACGATCAACTTGCTCCAGGATTTCCAGAGCTACCAGCGCCTTGCGCAACAAAACCGCGAACTGCGCTCGGAGTTGCGCCGCATGCAAGCCTGGAAAGAGGCCGCGTTGCAGCTGGAACAAGAAAATGCGCGGCTGCTGGATCTCAACAATGTGCGGCTGGATCCGCGCCTGACCTACATCACGGGTGTGGTTCTGGCAGACAGTGGTTCTCCCTTCCGGCAATCAGTCTTGATCAATGTGGGTGCGCGGGATGGGTTGGTTGACGGCTGGGCTACTATGGATGGTATTGGCCTCGTCGGTCGTATCTCCGGCGTCGCGGCGAATACCGCGCGCGTAATCCTGCTGACCGATGCATCAAGTCGCATCCCGGCAGTCGTTCAGCCCTCTGGCCAGCGTGTCATTATTGCAGGTGACAATTCTGCAGCACCGGCAATCGACTTTCTGGAAGACAGAGATCTCGTGCGCCCGGGCAACCGTGTTGTCAGTTCTGGCGATGGTGGCGTTTTTCCAGCAGGCCAGCTGATCGGACAAGTCGCAGCCGATCCAGCGGGCAAACTGCGTGTGATCCTCGCCGCAGACTACCAACGGCTTGAATTCCTCCGGGTGTTGCGCAACTACGGCACACCCAGCCTGCCGGAAACCGCTCAGATCATTGGCCCGATTCTCCCTGCTGCGGAAGCCACACAATGAGCGAGCAAACCGCCACACGGCTTTGGGGCATGCGCCTGGCTTTTGCACTCCTGGTCTGCTTGATCATGTTTTTCCATTTGCTACCTCTCGAAACATCACCCCAACGTTGGGTCGGACCAGATCTGCTGCTGGGTTTCGCCTGCGCCTGGTCTTTGAGACGCCCAGAATACGTCCCAACACTCGCCCTTGCCGGCTTCTTTCTGTTGGCTGATTTACTCTTGTTCCGTCCTCCGGGTCTTTGGGCGATGCTTGCGCTTTTAGGCTGCGAACAGCTGAAGTCCCGTGCCCGCGGAATGCGCGACAGCAGCTTCATCAATGAATGGCTAACGGTCTGCCTTGTGATCGCGGGCGTGACGCTTGCCTACCGTTTCGCCTTGATGCTCACGCTTATTGAGGTGCCCGGGTTGGGGCTTTCAATTATGGAAATGGTCGCCACAATGCTCTTTTACCCGATTGTGATTGGCGTGACGCACTGGGTCTTGGGCGTTCGGAAAGCGGCACCCGGCGCATTGGAATCAGGCGGAGGCAAATTGTGATCAAACGCCACCCAACAGACGGAGTGCCGGTATGAGGCGGACCCGCGCGGAAACTGACGTCAGCCATGGCCGGATCTCTCGGCGTGCCGCCTTGCTGGGCACCGCGCAATTGCTTTTTGTGGGTGGGCTGGCCGCCCGCATGCGATATCTTCAGGTCGAGGAAGCCGATCAATTTCGGCTGCTGGCAGAAGAAAACCGTATCAATGTGCGGCTGATCCCACCGGCACGCGGTGAAGTTTTCGATCGAAATGGTGTGCGCCTCGCACAGAACGCCCCTTCGTACCGCATTGTTATCGTCCGGGAGGACGCGGGTGACGTCGATGAATCGCTGGCAAAACTGGCCCTGCTCATGCATCTCGAAGAAGGAACGATCGAACGGGTCAAGGAAGAGATGCGCCGCTCAGCCCCGTTCCTTCCCGTCACCGTCGCCTCCGACGTGAATTGGGAAGAAATCAGCCGTGTCTCGGTCAATGCACCGGCACTGCCAGGGATTACGCCCGAAGTCGGATTGAGCCGCGTCTACCCTCAAGGGTCTGATTTAGCGCATGTTCTGGGATATGTTGGCCCCGTATCGGACTATGATCTTTCCAAGATCACAGACCCTGAGCCCGTACTGATGATCCCGCGCTTTCAGATCGGCAAGGTCGGTGTGGAAACTAAGCTCGAACCACTGCTTCGGGGTCGGGCGGGCGCCAAACGCGTGGAGGTGAATGCGGCCGGACGTGTCATGCGTGAACTTGATAGGCAAGAAGGCACACAAGGGTCTGACATCCAGCTTTCCATCGATGCCGCTTTGCAGGGGTACGTGCAGGCGCGGCTTGATGGCGAAAGCGCAAGTGCCGTGGTGCTGGATTGCGAAACGGGCGATGTGCTCGCCTGCGCATCCGCGCCAAGCTTTGATCCAAATCTCTTCGTGCGCGGGATCTCGCAAGCAGATTACGGCATGCTGACCGGAAACAAGTACCGCCCGCTTGCAAGTAAAACCGTTCAGGGGCTGTATCCACCCGGATCAACTTTCAAGATGATCACAGCCATGGCCGCACTGGAAGAGGGAATCATAAGCCCGACGGAAACAGCGTATTGTCCAGGTCATATGACCGTTTCCGGGCGTAGATTTCATTGCTGGAAGCGGGGCGGGCACGGGTTTGTCGACCTGGAGACCTCACTGAAAAGGTCTTGTGACGTTTACTACTACGACCTTGCGATCAAAGTAGGCATCAACCGTATTTCCGCCATGGCAAAACGGTTCGGGCTTGGCCAAAGGCATGACGTGCCCATGTCTGCTGTTGCGGAAGGACTTGCGCCCAACACCGAATGGAAACAGATCAACCATGGCCAGTCCTGGCGCGTGGGCGATACGGTCAACGCCTCGATCGGACAAGGCTATATGCTGGCCTCACCGCTGCAACTCGCGGTGATGAGCGCGCGGCTTGCAACCGGGCGCGAAGTTTCGCCACGACTGATCAAGTCCGTCGATGGCGTTGAAGAGCCCCTGCGCGGCGGCGAGTCGCTTGGAATGAACGAAAACAACCTCCGTCAGATGCGCAACGCAATGTATGTGACGGTGAATGACCGACGCGGGACGGCCTATGGATCACGGGTCATTGATGACATGGCCCGGATGGCCGGGAAAACTGGCACAAGCCAAGTCCGCAACATTACTGCAGCCGAGCGACGCGCAGGTGTGATCCGTAACGAAGATCTGCCTTGGGAGCGGCGTGACCACGCGCTGTTTGTCAGCTTTGCACCTTATGATGCACCTAAAATCGCAATCTCCGTGGTCGTTGAACATGGCGGCGGCGGCTCGAAAGCGGCGGCTCCTATCGCGCGAGACATCACTCTGCAGGCACTTTTTGACGGGCCCCCACCACTTGAAGCTTATCCCTCCAAAGACCGCGAGCGCATCAAAGTGCTGCAAGAGGAGCTGCGTGCGAAACAACCACAGGCGCGCATCATGGGGCGGGATCAGGCATGAGTTATCTTGAGTATAACGTCAAATTCACGCCCACAGGGCTTAAGAAAGTGCTCTACCTGAACTGGCCGGTGGCACTCCTGCTGGCCACGGTTGCAGGCGCTGGATTTTTGATGCTGTACTCGGTTGCGGGCGGCTCTTTCAGCCCCTGGGCAGAACCACAAATGAAGCGCTTTGCTGCTGGTTTCCTGCTGATGATTTTTGTCGCGATGGTACCTATCTGGTTCTGGCGCAGCCTGTCCGGGCTGGCCTACATGGGCACCTTATTGCTGTTGTTGGCGGTGGAATTCTTTGGCACGGTGGGCATGGGCGCGCAACGTTGGATCGATCTGGGCTTTATGCGCCTGCAGCCTTCAGAGCTGATGAAAATCACACTGGTGATGCTGCTAGCCGCCTATTACGACTGGTTGCCCACAAAAAAGACGTCAAGACCTCTCTGGGTTCTGATCCCCGTAATCATCATTATCGTGCCCGTTTTGCTGGTGCTCAAACAGCCCGATCTCGGAACGTCCATTCTGCTGCTGGCCGCTGGCGGGGGGTTGATGTTTTTGGCGGGAGTGCATTGGGGATATTTCGCAGTGGTGTTTGCCAGTGGCATCGGACTTGTCACAGCCGTATTTCAATCCCGCGGCACACCTTGGCAGCTTATCAAAGACTACCAGTTCCGACGCATCGACACGTTTCTTGACCCCAGTACCGACCCACTTGGCGCAGGCTATCACATTACGCAATCGACGATTGCATTGGGATCAGGAGGATGGACGGGCCGAGGTTTCATGCAAGGCACCCAAAGCCGGTTGAATTTCCTACCCGAAAAACACACGGACTTCATCTTTACCACTCTGGCAGAGGAATTCGGCTTCGTCGGTGCGATGTCTTTGCTTGGGCTCTATACGCTCATCATCCTATTTTGCATCTGGTCCGCGCTTCTGAACAAGGACCGGTTTTCATCTCTGCTCATCCTCGGCATTGCGCTGAACTTTTTCTTGTTCTTTGCCGTCAACATGTCGATGGTCATGGGACTCGCACCCGTTGTCGGCGTGCCTTTGCCGTTGGTCAGCTTCGGAGGTTCGGCCATGCTAGTGCTGATGCTTGCTTTTGGCCTAATGCAAAGCGCGCATGTTCACCGTCCCAGATAAGGCACTTCAATGACCCTAACCGTTCTTTTCGCGGCCAGTAATGACAACTGGCATATGTATGGTGACGCACTGCGTGCGGCCCTCAAAGACGCAGGTCTTGATGCCGAACTCGTCACCCGCGCCGAACCGCAAGACGTAGATTACATCGTCTATGCGCCCACATCGACGCTGCAGGATTTTACCCCCTACCAGAATGCGAAGGCTGTTTTGAGTCTTTGGGCAGGTGTCGAGAAAATCGTGACGAATGAGACCCTCACCATGCCGCTGCTGCGAATGGTTGACCCCGGCATGACACAATCCATGACCGAATGGGTCGTGGGACATGTGATGCGTTATCACCTCGGTATGGACGCGCATATTACCAATCCCGAACGCAAGTGGGAGCCGACTTCGGCCCCCTTGGCACAAGAGCGCACCGTCAGCATTCTGGGCCTTGGTGAGTTGGGATGTTCTGTGGCGCGCACATTACAATCCTTGCAATTCAACGTCGCGGGATGGAGCAGATCGCCCAAGCAGGTTGAAGGCGTGCAAGCCTATCATGGCCCAGAGGGGCTGACTGCGGCACTTGCCGTTGCGGACATCGCGGTTCTGCTCCTGCCCGATACAGCCGAGACTGAAAACACGCTGAACGCCAAAACCCTCGCCGCCATGCCGCGCGGTGCTTATGTGATAAATCCCGGACGCGGCCCGTTGATTGATGACGCCGCATTGGTGGCAGCGCTAGATAAAGGCCAGATCGCACATGCGACGCTCGACGTCTTTCGCGTAGAACCCCTGCCGCGGGATCATCCCTATTGGCGCCATCCCTGCGTAACGGTCACGCCCCATATCGCCGCTACCACACATCCGCTCACATCTTCCAAAGAAATCGCGGAAAACATTAAACGCGGAGAAACGGGTCAGCCTTTCCAGAATCAGGTGGATCGCAACTTGGGGTATTGATCGGACAAGGCGCTACTCCGCCGCGACCAGCCCCCTGCCTTTCAGCAAAGCCTGAACGCCCGGCAAGCGTCCCCGGAATGCGGTATAAAGCTCGGCTGCATCCGCGCTACCACCCGTGGACAAGATGTGCTCTTCGAGTGATGCTGCGCGCGCCGGGTCAAAGGCGCCGCCGGATTCTTCGAAGGATTGAAACGCATCCGCATCCATCACTTCCGACCACATGTAGCTGTAGTACCCGCTGGAGTACCCGTCCCCAGCAAAGACATGCGCAAACTGCGGCGTCGCATGGCGCATGGTGATCGCATCAGGCATGCCGATTTCGTCCAGAACAGCGCGCTGTTTGGCCATCGGATCTGCCGGCGCCGCACCTTCGTGAAACGCCAGATCAACCAGCGCCGAGGCCACATATTCAACGGTTTGGAAGCCCATGTCGAAGGTCGCCGCATCCAACACCTTCTGCAACAAATCGGGCGGGATTGCAGCGCCGGTTTGCGCATGCACAGCATATTCCGACAGGACTTCGGGCACCTCCAGCCAATGCTCATAAAGCTGGCTGGGCAATTCAACAAAATCGCGCGCCACAGACGTTCCCGAAACGCTCTCATAGGTCACATTCGACAACATCTGGTGCAAGGCATGGCCGAATTCGTGGAACAGCGTGCGCGCGTCATCATAAGATAACAGCGCCGGATCCGCTTTGGCGAAATTGCAAACATTGATAACGACCGGCGTCTGTACCTGCGGAAACTTTGCCTGAGCCCGCATTGCGGAACACCAGGCGCCAGACCGTTTCGATCCACGTGCAAAGTAGTCACCAATGAACACCGCCAGATGCTTGCCGTTGCGCGTCACATCCCAGGCCCGGCAATCCGGATGGTAAAGCGGCACATCAAGCGGTTTGAATTCCAACCCAAAGAGCCGCGTGGCACAGGCAAAGCTTGCCTCGATCATCTTGTCGAGCTGAAAGTAAGGCTTGAGTGCGGCCTCGTCCAGATCATGTTCGGCGGCACGACGTTTTTCTGCGTAGTAACGCCAATCCCAGGGTGCAAGATCGTCGTTGATCCCGTCCGCGCGCATCATGCTAGCCAAAACGGCGCCATCCGCCTCGGCCTGGGTCCGAGCAGGTTCCCAAACGGACATCAGTAGCGTTCGGACCGCCTCAGGCGTCTTGGCCATTTCGGTTTCCAGCTTGAATGCGGCAAAGCTCTCATACCCCAGCAACTTTGCCCGCTCCTCACGCAAAGCAAGCGTTTCTGCTGCAATTGCGCGGTTGTCCGTATCACCTGCATTCGCACCGCGCGCGGCCCAAGCTTCAAACGCCTTTCGCCTCAGATCCCGGCGCGGAGAGAATTGCAGGAACGGCACAATCAGCGAGCGCGACAGCGTCACCACAGGACCGTCAGCCTCTTTTTCCGTGCCCGCAGCCCGCGCGGCCTCCACCACGAAAGGCGGCAAACCTTCCATGTCCGCCTCTGACATGGGGAGGAACCACGCGCGTTCATCCGCCAAAAGATTCTGGGTGAACTGCGTGCCCAATACCGCCAACCGCGCTTTTATTTCCTGCATGCGCGTGTCCGCGTCCCCGGTGAGTGCTGCACCCGCGCGCACAAACCCGCGATGCGTCAGCATCAATACCCGGGCCTGCTCGTCCGTCAGCCCCAATCCGTCGCGCGCCTCCCAAAGCGCTGCCAGCCGGGCAAATAATGTCTTGTTGCTTGAGATTTTGGAGAAATGCGCCGCAAGTTTTGGTGAAAAATCACGCTGAAGCGCTTCGCGCGCGGGGTTGCTGTCCGCACCGGCAACGGAAAAGAATACCGACAGCACCTTGTCCAAGGCCGTACCCGCTGCTTCCAGGGCCTCGACCGTGTTGGCAAAGGTTAGTGTCGCCACATTCTCGGCAATCGCGCCTATTTCCGCACTGTGGAGCGCCAAGGCTTCTTCTAGCGCAGGGGCAAAATCATCGTCTGAAATTTCGGCAAAGGGGGCGATGTTGAACGGTGTAATCCAGTCTTGCAACAGCGGGTTTGTCATGGGAGTGCTCCTTTATTCTGCATAGCTAGGACGCCAACAACTGCTCTGCAATGGCCCATATGCCTAAAGATCTATCAGGACGCCTTGGCCTCAAGATTCCCGCATGTGGGGCAACTCGCGCGACGCGTGATTGCGATGGTCCGGCTTTCACCATAAAGCCCATCATAAATAGCCAACTGACCCAGCAGAGGCGCACCCGCGCCCGTCAGCACTTTGATCGCTTCCATCGCCATCATGGAGCCGACCACACCGGGCAAAGGTCCGATGACCCCCGCTTCGGCGCAGGAAGGTGCGAGTTCTGGCGCAGGAGCCGTGTCAAAAACGCAGCGATAGCAGGGCGCGCCGCGCGCCGGGTCAAAGACGCTGAGTTGCCCTTCCCACTGGCTAAGAGCGCCAGACACCAGCGGCAGCCCTAAAACTACCGCGGTTTCATTGACCAGATAGCGCGTATCGAAATTGTCGGTCCCGTCCAATACCAGATCATATTCAGCGAAAAGGTCTGCTGCGATCTCTTGCGTCAAGCGCCGGTTATAGGGTTGCACGGTGACAAAGGGGTTCTGATTTTGCATTTCTTGCTGCGCCGAAAAGACCTTGGGCATGCCGATCGATGCATCCCTGTGAATGACCTGTCGTTGCAGGTTGGTGTTCTCGACCACATCGTCATCAATCACGCCAATTGTGCCAACCCCTGCAGCGGCGAGGTACTGCAAAACGGGCGCGCCCAGCCCCCCGGCACCAATCACCAGAACCCGCGCTTGCTTAAGGCGTTTCTGCCCGGGGCCGCCCACTTCACGCAAGATCATGTGGCGGGCGTATCGATTGAGTTCCGTCTCGCTGAAGAGCGGCTGCGGTCCCGTGCTTTTTTCCTGCTGTTCGGTCGTCTCGACACGATTGCGCAAACGGCTCAGCAGCGCGCGATAGGCCAGGATCAAAGCAACAAACCCACCAAGCAGGAGCCAAAGCGCAGGGCTTTCACCTGTAGCAAGACGCAGCGGATGCCCGTCCGGAAGTGCCAGATGCAAGGCAACCACGGCGAGATAAAGCAACCCAATCATATAGAACCGGGCCGTTTTTGGCGCCCCCATGATATGACCGACACCCCATAACAGAGCAAAGAGCGCGAGGACCAGAACCATCAGCCGCGCCCCGTTGAACCAAAACCGTCCGAGCCACGGGCCGTCTCACTCAGGTCGTCCTGCACGACAAACGCGGCCTGCACCACGGGCGCTACGACAAGCTGTGCGATGCGCATCCCGTGGGTAATTTCGAACGTTCCCAGCCCGGTGTTCCGAACAATAACGCCGATCTCGCCCCTGTAATCACTGTCAATGGTGCCTGGACTGTTCACTAGCGTCACACCGTGTTTCAACGCAAGACCTGAACGCGGCCTGACCTGCACTTCGAACCCTTGAGGAATTTCAAACCGCAGTCCGGTTGGAACCAATGCACGCGCGCCTGGATTGAGCTGTACCGGTCCATCTGGAATATTTGCCCGCACATCCGCGCCCGCCGCACCGGCCGTTTCATAGGACGGCAGTGCAATGCTCGGGTCAGCGCCCGCCACACGCGACACCAAAATCGATGGCAAATTTTTCATTCCATTCCCTGCGCCAGGGCGGCTGCAACCCGATCTGCCAGCCGCTCGGACACGTCAGTTTTTGACATACGTGGCCAAGGATCGGCGCCTGTCTCATCGATGACAACAACAGCGTTTTCCTGCCCCCCCATGATCCCGGTGCCCGGCGAGACGTCATTGGCAACAATCCAGTCACAGCCTTTACGCAAGCGTTTCGCCGTCGCATTTTCCACGACGTCATTGGTTTCAGCCGCAAAGCCAACCACCAACGAGGGCCGCCCTGCGCGCATCGACGATACATCCCGCAAAATATCCGGGTTTTCTGCAAACTTCAGCTCCGGCAGACCGTCCTTGGTCTTTTTGAGTTTACGGTCGCTTGCGGTCGCGACCCGCCAATCCGCCACCGCAGCCGCGAAGATCCCCGCATCCACAGGCAATGCGTCTTTCGCGGCCTGCAGCATCTCTGCAGCGGTTTGAACCCGCACAACCTCAACCCCTGTGGGCGGGGGAACATCAGCCGGCCCGGTGACGAAGACTACCTCCGCACCACGCGCGGCAAGGGCACGGGCAAGTGCTGTGCCTTGCGCACCAGAGGAGCGGTTAGCGATATAGCGCACAGGATCAATCGGTTCATGTGTGGGCCCTGACGTTACCAGGATGCGCCGCCCAGAAAGCGTGCCCCGGCTGAAAATCTCCGCGACCGCCTCTACGATCTCCATGGGTTCTGCCATGCGACCTGGCCCGTATTCGCCACATGCCATATCCCCCGCATTCGGCCCGGCCACCGATACGCCGTCGGTTTGGAGGGTCGCCAGATTGCGCTGGGTTGCCGGATGCTCCCACATGCGCACATTCATCGCGGGCGCGATCATTACGGGCGTATCGGTTGCCAACAAAAGCGTGCTCGCCAGATCATTGGCGTGGCCCTGCGCCATTTTGGCCATCAGATCCGCTGTGGCTGGCGCAACGAGCACCAGATCCGCAATGCGGCTTAACTGAATGTGGCCCATTTCCGCCTCGTCGGTCAGATCGAAAAGATCCCGGTAGGTTTTCATCCCTGCCAATGCTGATACGGAAAGTGGCGTGACGAATTCCTCCGCCGCCTTGGTCAGAACCGGCGTCACGGTGACGCCACGTTCTTTCAACCGTCGGATCAGGTCCAGCGATTTGAACGCTGCGATACCACCGCCGATGATCAGCAGAATATGTTTACCGCTCAACATGATAAAGCCCTTGATCCAGCCGCGCGCCAGTCAGAGCATATTCCGCATCCCTCGAGACTGCCAGCCCTCACCCGCATACGATCGGTAAATTGCAGCGTCACTTGAACGCGTCACACGGATCACCCCGGTCAACCGAGGGTCCGTCTTCTATGACCCCAAACCCACCAGCAGGGGCTTGGCCCGCCTCTCCTTGACCAAGGCTAAATACAGCGATTTCCGGCGCGGCTTTGCGCAACAGAAATGGGGCACCCCAATCTTCGCGCGCGTGACCATTGCCGGTGATCACAACGACAGGAGGCCCGAACCGTTCCAATCCGTCCAGTGCTGCCTGCGCAAGCGCAGTGTCGCGCAAACGCTGCACGTTCACCATTCCGGGCAGCATGTTTTCAGGTAAAGCGTCACAATGTGCTGTGCGTTGTAAAGCTTCGCGGGCGGCTTGCTCTACCTCCACCAAGGGTTGATCCAACTTAAACCTTGCCGCGACCTCCGCGCCCACAAGGCTGGCGAGGTCTTCTTGCATGACAGCCATGATCTGGTCACGCGGGACTCCTGCCCCCAGAATGGACGCGGCGGGCGCGGCGAAAAATATCGGATAGTACATGCTGAAATCGGGCCATCCACTGGCTTCCCATTCCAGCGCCGCTTCCAGCGCGGCCTCATCGCCTCGATTTTCAGGTGTTGACTGTGCGGCCTGCTGTGGCGTCAGCATTTCAAACACGATTGCAGTCGGTTTGAGCCGCAATACCCAATCAGCCTGTTTGGCGTGATGCGCCGGGTTGTCGTGCTGTTCCCCCAGAAACACAACCTGCGCTTCCAGTGCCGCATCCGGCAGGGAACCAGCTTGCCCTTTCGTCGACATGACAAAAGGCGCGGCGACAAGCACCGCGCCCAATGACGCCAAAACAAGAATATTGGGCCTTGTCACGTCAGGAAATGAAGCACCTCGCGCGACTGGCCCTCCAGAGACTTGCGCATCTTTCCGAAAGCCGCTGCCTCCAATTGGCGCACGCGCTCTTTGCTAAGGCTCAATTCCTGGCCCAGGCTTTCGAGTGTGCGCGGTGCATCCCGCAATTTGCGTTCCCGGACGATAAAACGCTCGCGTTCGTTCAGGTCATTCATGGCATGCAGCAGCCAATCCCGCAGCTGCGCCGTGTCATGCGAATGCTCCACGGTTTCGGCAGCTTGCGCGCTGTCGTCTTCCAAAGCGTCGATCCACTCGCGGCCCTCATCATCCGTCGACTGTGTTGCGTTCAACGAATAGTCCGACCCCGAAAGGCGGCCCTCCATCATTTCAACATCGTGCAACGGGACGCCAATCTCGGTGGAGATCATTTGGCGCAACTGATGACGATCCAAGACTTCACCAGCCGCTGCGCTTTCGCGCTCTAATCGTGCCTGAACCCGGCGCATATTGAAGAAAAGCGATTTTTGTGACGATGTCGACCCCGTCCGCACCATCGACCAGTTGCGCATGACATAGTCTTGAATCGAAGCTTTAATCCACCATACAGCGTAGGTCGAAAAACGCACGCCACGATCCGGATCGAACTTGTCTGCAGCCTTCATGAGGCCCAGGCCAGCCTCTTGAATGAGGTCGTTCATCGGCGCGCCGTAACGCTTAAATTTTGAGGCCATAGAGATCGCAAGCCGCATGTACGCAGTAATTAGCCTGTGCAACGATTTTTCGCACCGTTCGTCGCGCCAAGCGTAAGCGAGCCGAAGCTCAGTCTCCGCATCAAGCAGTTCTGCTTTCATTGCCTTTCTCGACAATGCCATATCTCTTGTAGAATCCAAAGCCATAGCGACATCTCCCAGTCAGATGAAGCACACCTTGCCGTGTACAATTGATATAGTTACGCACCGTACACGTGATTGGTTCACTTCAAAGGTTTATAATATGTTGCAAAAGTTGACCTTCGTACTAGGCGGGGCTGCCTCAGGAAAGTCCAGGTGGGCAGAAAAACTTTTGTTATCCAGCAGGTTAGACCCTGTTTATCTCGCCACGGCGCGCGTTTTGGACAGCGAAATTAATTTGAAAATCGGTCTTCACAAAAAGCGGAGGTCCGCGCGATGGACAAATTATGAGGCAGATCTCGAGCTCAATGGCGTGCTTCATGGGCTGAAACCGACTCAAGCCGTCCTGATTGATTGCGCAACAATGTGGCTCAGCAATCACATGCTCGATGATCGTGATGTCACGCTAGCTCAGAAATCTCTGCTCGCCGCGATGAAAGCTTGCCCAGCACCAATTGTGATCGTTTCGAACGAAGTCGGGCACGGCATTGTTCCCCAAAACGCACTTGCTCGAGCCTTCCGCGAAGCGCAGGGCCGTTTGAATATTGCACTGGCGGAGCAATCGGACCTTGCGGTTCTGGTAACCGCAGGCCTGCCTCTGGCACTTAAAGGGGAACTGCCATGACAACGTGGCACTGGGTGCGTCACGGTCCCACCCACGCAAAGAACTTTGTCGGTTGGCGCGATGTTCCTGCAGACTTGTCAGATGTGGCACAGATTGCACGTCTGCGGCGCACTCTGCCACCGCGTGCCATTCTCGTATCGTCAGATCTGGAGCGTGCGCGCACGACAGCAGACGCTATTGCACGTCCCAGCCACACGCGCATGGCCCACGACCCCCATTTGCGCGAAATGCACTTTGGGCGCTGGGATGGACTACATTTTGATGCCGTCGCGGATAAGGATCCAGAACTAAGTCGCGCGTTCTGGGAGCAACCAGGCGACATCTCAGCCCCAGGCGGTGAAAGCTGGAACGACGCGTCTGCGCGGGTTGATGCCGCAGTCAGACGCATGGGCACACGACATGCCGGCGCACATATCATTGTTGTTGCGCATTTTGGCGTAATCTTGACCCAATTGCAGCGCGCCTTAGATGTCACGCCCTATCAAGCCTTGGCACAGCGGATCGACAATTTTTCCGTCACATCGATCCACGCGGGACAGGGCGCGCCCGAGGTGACCCGGATCAATCAGCTTCCGTGATCGCACAACAAACACATCGGAATTTGTCGAAACAACCCTGCGGCTGCTAGTCTTAGTGCCATGACATATCAACTTTATATTGGTGATCGCACCTTCTCCAGCTGGTCCTTGCGCGGCTGGCTTATGCTCGAAAAATTCGGGCTTTCCTATAACACCCACCTCGTCGGCCTTTACGCTGGCACGATGGCAGCAGAGATGAAAGCACTGGCGCCCGCGCGCCTCGTCCCGGCACTTAAGACGCCCGAAGGATGGGTCATCGGTGAAAGCATGGCCATTGCAGAGACCCTGGCCGAACATCATCCAGACGCTGGTTTCTGGCCAGAAGATCCGGCACAGAGAATCCGTGCCAGATGGCTATGTGCGGAAATGGCATCTGGATTTTCAGCGTTGCGTGGGGACTGCCCAATGCAACTTGCGCATGTCAACGAGGGGTTCGTTGCCTCTGCTGACGTGCAGCGCGATTTGGCCCGCATCGCAACACTTTGGCAAAGCGCTTGGGACATGTGTGGATCGTCAGAAGAGTGGCTCTTTGGCGCGTATTCACTCGCCGATGCCTTTTATGCGCCCGTTGCCGCGCGGATCATTGGATACAATCTGGATGTCTCTCCAGAGGTGCGCGCGTATTGCCTACGTACGCTTTCAGACACCGCCTTCACAACCTGGCGGGACGCGGGGCTGGCGGTGACTTACGATCCATTTCCTTACGAAACCTTTGCTCCCCTGCAACCATGGCCTGTCGAAGCCGAGTGCGATTAACCTTTCATCAACTTCACTGGCTTAGCGGTTAACCATAACTCGCTGATCTGGGGGACGTCGGTGTCGCTAACATATTCGGTTGCTTTTCGCGGGGTGGAAGCCTGCCCCGTCGAAGTTCAATGTTCTCTGTCACCCGGATTGCCGGGCTTCAGCATTGTTGGCTTGCCTGACAAAGCCGTCTCGGAAGCGAAGGAGCGCGTCCGTGCGGCCCTGGCCAGCATGGCGATCGCATTTCCGTCCAAAAAGATCACCATCAATCTCAGCCCCGCCAACCTACCCAAAGAAGGAAGCCACTTTGACCTTCCTATCGCGGTTTCTCTGCTGGCCGAACTCAGCATCATCCCGAGCGACGCAGTATCCTCTGTCGTGTCTCTGGGAGAACTATCCCTGGATGGGAAATTGGTTCCAGTCACGGGCGCCTTGCCTGCAGCCCTTGCAGCAGCCGAAGAAGAATATCATCTCTTGTGCCCCGCGTCCTGTGGCAAGGAAGCGGCCTGGGTCAGTGATGTAAAAGTTATTGCTGCGAAAACCCTTGGCGATGTCGTACGCCACTATAATGGCCAGACCCCGATTGCAGACGCACAACCGGGCGAAATTTGCACACCACCAGAGCTGCTGGATTTGCGGGATGTGAAGGGGCAAGAGCGCGCAAAACGCGCACTTGAGATCGCTGCAGCGGGACGCCATCACATGCTAATGGTCGGCTCGCCTGGATCAGGTAAGTCCATGCTCGCGCAACGCCTGCCCGGGATTTTGCCACCGCTTTCGGCCCGCGAAGCACTCGAAACCTCAATCAACCATTCTATCGCCGGCCTAATGGATGAAGGTGGCGTCACGCGGACCCGTCCATTCCGTGATCCGCATCATACAGCCTCAATGGCTGCCATGATTGGCGGTGGACGTATGTCAAAACCCGGCGAAGTATGCTTGGCGCACAACGGTGTGCTTTTCATGGATGAGTTTCCAGAATTCCCAAAGAATGTTCTGGAAACACTCCGCCAGCCGCTCGAAACCGGCACCGTCATGGTGTCGCGCGCCAATGCGCATGTGAAATATCCCTGCCGTTTCATGCTGATGGCTGCGGCAAATCCCTGCAGATGCGGCTACATGAATGAGCCTGATCGCGCCTGCGCACGGGTCCCAAAGTGCGGTGAGGACTACCTCGGGCGGATTTCTGGTCCCCTGATGGACCGCTTTGATCTACGAGTGGATGTCCCACCAGTGTCCTATGCTGATCTGGACACACCACAAAATGGCGAGACCTCAGCAACCGTGGCAGAACGGGTCGCTACTGCGCTCAACGTCCAGGACATCCGTTACGCGGCGCATGCCAGCATGCATACGAATGCGGATGCTGCGGGCGAGGTACTGGAAGAGGTCGCGGCTCCTGATCCTGACGGACGCGACTTATTGTTACGCGCAGCAGAACGGTTTCGTCTTTCGGCGCGGGGGTATCACAGGGTTATGCGCGTTGCGCGCACGATTGCAGATCTGGATACATCAGATACCGTGCGACGCGATCATATCGCTGAAGCAATCAGCTTTCGAGTAGGCGTCTAAAGCGCGCCTAAATGCACTTTTCTTCTATGGCTTCCCAGATTTGTGCGGCAATATTGACACCGTCAAAGCGCTCAAGTTCCTGAATACCCGTTGGCGAGGTGACGTTGATCTCTGTTAGGTAGTCACCAATCACATCGATACCGACGAAAATCTGCCCCTTTTCCTTCAGCAAAGGACCAATTGCTGCACAAATCTCAAGGTCACGGTCTGATAGACCGATCTTTTCCGGGCGCCCACCCACGTGCATGTTTGACCGGGTTTCGCCTTCCGCCGGGACGCGATTAATCGCACCGACAGGCGCGCCATCCACCAGGATAACGCGTTTGTCTCCGTTTGAAACATCAGGCAGAAATTTCTGCACGATCAACGGCTCGCGTGAAAATCCACTGAAAAGTTCGTGCAGTGACGTCAGATTACGGTCCTGTGCGTCAAGGCGAAATACACCCGCGCCCCCGTTGCCGTAAAGCGGCTTCAAGATCACGTCTTTATGCTTGTGCTTAAATGCCTTTATGGTGTCGAGATCACGCGCAATGGTCGTTGGCGGCGTAAGCTTTGGAAAATCAAGCACCAGCAACTTTTCGGGGTAGTTTCGTACCCAGAAGGGGTCGTTCACCACCAGGGTCCCCGGCTTGAGGCGATCCAATAAATGTGTCGACGTGATGTAGTGCATATCAAATGGTGGATCCTGACGGAGCCAAACTACATCAAACGTGCCAAGGTCAACTTCGCGCAGCGGCCCCAGTTGGGCAGGGTCGCCTGCAACACGCTGCACGACCAGATCATGGCCGCGCGCCGTGATCCGACCCTCCTGATAAGCCAGTTGATCCGGCGAATAGAAAAACAGGTCATGCCCACGCAATTGCGCTTCTTCAGCGAGGCGGAAACTGCTGTCCGCATCGATATCAACCGCATCGATCGGGTCCATTTGGAATGCGACTTTCATGTTAACTCCTTGCAGCTTCTGCGCCTAAATGGCGCAGGACAGAACAAGGTGCAATGCTTTGCGGCTCAGAAACTAACCGTCAAAAAGGGCATTTTCCAGAATTCTGATTGCGCCCACGCTATCCACCAACGCAACGTCAAAGCGCATATTGGACAGTTGCCCATAAGGTTGCGTGGCGACAAATTCCGTGGCAGCAGAGAGGATCCTTTGCTGTTGGCGCCGCGAGATCCGTTGCACAGCGATGTCGAAACAGGCCGCCTTTTTCACTTCAACGAAAACAAAATCATCACCTGAGGCGAAAACCAAATCAAGTTCGCCTGACGCACCCCGCCATCGTTGCGCATGCAAAGCATACGTGTTCTGGCAATAATGCCGCGCGACAGATTCTTCTGCTGAAAGACCGCCATGATAGGCCATTTCGCCTGCATGAAGCTTATTTGGATCTGAATGGTACATATCATTCCTTCGACAGACTAAGCGCCAACTGATAGACGAGCCGGCGCGGCACATCCTGCGACCGAGCAACCAAATCTACCGCATCCCGCAGCGAATGCGCAGCCAATGCATTGCGCAGCACTTCTTCTAAGGACGAATCAGAAATTTTCTCTGAACGATTTCGGTCCACCAGTACAACAATTTCACCTTTCACCGATGTTGATTGATAGGCAGCGGCGAGTTCCGATAGGGTTCCGGTGCGTGTTTCTTCGAACTTTTTGGTGATTTCGCGGCAGACTGACGCCTTACGTTCACGCCCAAGAACGTCCGATGCATCTTGCAACATGGCTTGGAGCCGCTTGGCAGATTCGTAAAACACAAGCGTGGCGGGAATGTCTCGCAAGTCTTCCAGCGCTGTGCGGCGCGCCGACGTCGTATTCGGCAAAAACCCACCGAAAAAGAATGCGTCCGTTGGAAGGCCTGCCAGAACCAAAGCGGCCAGAACGGCGGATGGCCCCGGCGCGCAGGTCACCATATGCCCCGCATCACGTGCCGCCCTGCCAAGCTCAAACCCGGGATCCGCAATCAGCGGCATGCCTGCCTCAGAAGCATAGGCAACCGACTGACCGGCCGCCATAGCAGCAATCAGTTGCGTTTGATTGCGCGCATCGCTGTGATCATGGAGCGATAAAACCTTACGCCCTTCTCTTGGCACACCATGGATATCCATAAGGCGCCGCAAGCTTCTGGTGTCTTCAGCGGCCAGCACATCCGCGCTTGCAAGCACGTCGAGCGCACGTAAGGTAATGTCTCTCGCGGTTCCAATCGGCACTCCAACGAAGTAGAGACCCGACGACAAAGCGACCTTTTGGAAATTCAACGCTGGACCCGCCTTTCGTGACGACTATGATTGCGATCGTATCTGCGTGCGTTTTGCGCGCCAAACGATTGGAGTACCGCTTTTATGTTTGCCGTTTTGCGATCCGCCCGCAAGGGACTGCGTTTCTTGATCCCTTCCCTTCTTGCGTTGTCGCTGGCCGCTTGTGACACGTTTCCCACCACCGGTGGCGGCGTGCGAACTGGTGATCCTGTTCAGGTAGCGCTTCTGGTACCGAGCGGATCCGGGCGTGGAACGGATGAATTGCTCGCACAAAGCCTCGAAAATGCAGCGCGTCTGGCGATCCGAGATTTGAACGGTGCAGCAATAGACTTACGCGTATACCAAACGGCAGGCGATGCATCTCTGGCTGCGGCAAACGCTGACAAAGCCGTCAACGAAGGCGCAAAAATCATCATTGGACCAGTATATGCCGCAGCAGCCAATGCAGCGGGAACAGCCGTAGCAGGGCGCGGTGTCAGTGTTTTGTCCTTCTCCAACAATGCAGCCATCGCCGGAGGCAACGTCTTTGTGCTCGGGCCAACCTTTCAGAATACCGCGTCTCGAATGGCCTCTTTCGCCGCCAGCCAAGGCAAACAACGATTTGTTGTAGTGCACGGAAGTGACGTTGCGGGTCAGCAAGGGCGCAATGCGATTCAAAACGCCGTCGCAGCACAGGGCGGAAGCGTCGTCGCAAACGTTGGTTATGCTCTATCGCAACAAGACGTGATCGCGACCATCCCGCAAATCGCCGCGGCGGTGACTGACAACGGTGCCGATGCAATCTTTTTCACGACAGACTCCGCGACGGCACTGCCTCTCTTGTCCCAGCTGTTGCCCGAAGCAGGCGTTTCGAGCGATGTTGCGCAGTTTATCGGCCTGACACGCTGGGATATTCCACCGCAGACACTCAGCCTACCGGGTGTACAAAACAGCTGGTTCGCCATTCCTGATCCGGACGCCGCAGCCGCGTTCAGCAATCAGTATCAGGCCGCCTATGGCGCAGCACCCCATCCGATCGGAGGATTGGCATTCGACGCAATTGCCGCAATCGGCGCACTTGCAAGTTCGGGCGCTGCGGATTCTCTGTCTACTGCATCGTTGACACAAGCTGCAGGGTTTGGAGGCGCCAGCGGGATCTTTCGCCTGAATGCGAATGGGACAAACAGCAGAGGGCTCGCGGTTGCGACGATTTCAGAGGCTACAGTTCAAATCTTGGATCGTGCGCCCCAACGTTTCGGCGCAGCAGGCTTTTAGGATCACCTGATGACCTTGACGGCACGGACCGCAGATCACCTGAATTCAACACAGTTGATTTGCGGTGCTCAACGCATTTTTGACCGTTCGGCGTTCGATCAGGCACTGCGCGATGCCAGTGCGCGTGGAGACGCACCCAAAGCGATACGCAATGAGGCCGTCGCCTTGATGAAACAGGCCCAGTCAGAAGGTCGCGCGGTCATTGCGAAGGCCTTTTTGGAAACTCCATTTGAAGCGCGACGCATGACGCGTTCCTATTCTTATCTGACCGATGAATTGGTCAAGGCCGCCCTGACTGTCGCACAGGATATCCTGCATCCCAAACCCAACCCAACGGCCAGCGAACATCTTGCCGTCATTGCAGTCGGCGGGTGTGGACGGGGCGAAATGGCACCGTTTTCCGATGTCGACTTGTTGTTTCTGACGCCTTACAAGATCACCGCCTGGGCGGAAAGCGTGATCGAATCCATGCTGTACATGCTCTGGGATCTCAAGCTGAAGGTGGGTCATTCCAGTCGAACGATCAAGGACTGCCTGCGTCTGGGTGCTGCGGATTTCACGATCCAGACCGCCATGTTGGAGCACCGGTATCTGGCCGGAGACGCAGCGTTGGCACAAACACTGGCCGAGCGGCTGCGCAAGGACCTCTTTTCCGGCTCCGGTAAGCAGTTCATCGAAGCCAAACTCGCCGAGCGCGAAACCCGCCACATCAAGCAAGGCCAACGCTATGTGGTCGAGCCAAACGTCAAAGAAGGCAAAGGAGGTTTGCGCGATCTGCAATCCCTCTACTGGATTGCCAAACATATTCATGGCGTGCACGATGCCGCCGACTTGGTGCCATTGGGTGTCTTCACGCCAGAGGAATTCGAAAGTTTCGTGGCCGCCGAAAACTTTCTGTGGGCCGTTCGTGGCCATATGCATCTCCTGGCCAAACGCGCCACCGAGCAGCTGACTTTTGACATGCAGGTCGAGGTCGCCGACGTCATGGGGTACCAAGACACCAAAGGGCGCCGGGGGGTAGAGGTCTTCATGCAAGACTACTTCCTCCATGCAACCGAAGTAGGCGATCTGACCCGTATCTTCCTGACCAAACTGGAAGCGGATCACGTCAAGGATGACCCCCTGCTGGAGCGAATCTTTCGGCGCAAACCAAGGACCAAAGCAGGCTACAAGCTGGTACACAACCGGATCGCTATCGAGGATGAGGCGGTCTTTCTTGCGGACAATCTGAACCTGCTCAGGCTTTTTGAGGAAGCGCTGCGGACGGGCACCTTGATCCACCCCGATGCGATGCGCCTGGTTAAGGCGAACCTTGACCTGATCGACAACGACATGCGTAAAAACCCGGAAGCGCGCCGCATCTTCTTTGATCTTTTGCTCAAGCACGGCAACCCGGAACGTGCGTTACGACGCATGAACGAACTTGGCGTCCTGTCCGCTTTCATGCCAGAATTTGAACCCATCGTCGCAATGATGCAGTTTAACATGTACCACAGCTACACGGTGGATGAGCATATCATCCAATGTATCAAAAATCTTGCGCAGATCGAACGGGGCGAGCTGGAAGAAGACTTGCCCGTGGCCTCGTCGATCCTCAAGAAGGGTGTCGACCGCAAGGTGCTTTATACCGCGCTTCTGATCCATGATATCGGCAAGGGCCGCCCCGAAGACCACTCTATTCTGGGAGCCCAGATGGCGCGCAGAATTGCGCCTCGGCTCGGGCTTAGCAAGGCAGATACCGATACGGTTGAATGGCTGGTACGGTACCACCTTCTGATGTCCGACATGGCGCAAAAACGCGATATCGCGGATCCTCGCACCGTCCGTGACTTTGCCAAAGCGGTTCAGACAGTCAGGCGGCTCGATCTGCTGTGTGTGTTGACCGTTTGTGACATTCGTGGCGTGGGGCCAAACACGTGGAACAACTGGAAAGCCGTCCTGATCCGCGCGCTTTATCGCCAGACCAAGCGTGCGCTGGACACCGGGTTGGAAGCGCTCAATCGCGAAAACCGCGGCGCCGAGGCCAAGAAGGTATTGCGCGCAGCTCTCACCGGTTGGTCGCGCAAGGATCTGCAAACAGAAACCGGACGACACTACGACCCTTACTGGCAAGGGCTGCATGTCACCGCGCATGAGGTTTTTGCGGAAATGCTGCGTGACGTGCAGGAGGGCGAGATCAAGATCAACCTGCATCTCGACGAAGATCGCGACGCCACGCGTGCATGTTTTGTGATGTTCGACCATCCGGGAATTTTTGCACGCATCTGTGGTGCTTTGGCACTGGTCGGCGCGAATGTTGTTGATGCGCGCAGCTATACCACCAAGGACGGATTGGTGACCGATGCCTATTGGATCCAGGATGCTGATGGCAACCCCTACGACGCTTCCCGGCTGCCTAGGCTGCGCAAAATGATCGAACGCACCTTAATGGGTGAGGTCGTCACAACCGAAGCCATGAAAAGCCGCGACAAGGTCAAAAAACGCGAGAGTGCTTTCAGAGTGCCGACGCACATTACGTTCGACAACGAAGGCTCCGAGATCTACAGCATCATCGAAGTCGACACCCGCGACCGTCCCGGCCTGTTGCACGATCTTGCACGCACACTTGCTCAGGCAAACGTCTATATCGCCAATGCCGTAATCGCTACATACGGCGAACAAGTTGTGGATACGTTCTACGTCAAGGACATGTTCGGGCTAAAGTACCACTCAGAAAACAAGCAACGGGCGTTGGAACGCCGGATGCGCGCCGCCATTGATCAGGGCGTCGAAAGGGCCGAAAGTTGAAGCCCATTCGTTTGCTCTCGGGTTTTTTCACCGTTGGGGGCTGGACACTGCTGAGCCGCATTTTGGGGTTTGCTCGGGATGCCATGATCCTTGCCTACCTCGGGACGGGACCGCTCTATCAAGCGTATGTTGTTGCCTTCAGATTACCGAATATGTTCCGCCGCTTCTTTGCTGAAGGCGCGTTCAACATGGCTTTCGTGCCCATGTTTTCCAAGAAAGTGGAAGGTGGCGAAGATGCAGATATCTTTGCTTCTGACGCCTTTGCAGGCCTTGCAACCATCCTGATCGGTCTAACACTTCTGGCCCTTGCAGCCATGCCCTGGCTGGTGTTTGCGATTGCTTCAGGCTTTGCCGGGCAAGAACAATTTGGCCTGTCTGTAGAATTCGGGCGTATCGTCTTTCCCTATATCCTTTTCATCTCTTTGGCCGCTTTGCTTTCGGGCATGCTGAATGCGACGGGGCGTTTTGCGGCAGCGGCGGCGGCACCCGTATTGCTCAACGTGTTTTTGATCCTCGCCATGTCCGCCGCTGCCTTTGCAGGAGGTGACGTGGCGCGCGCGCTGATCTGGGCTGTTCCATTCGCTGGAATCGCGCAATTTGCACTGCTCTGGATCGCCGTCAAACGAGCGGGCTTTGCGATCACCCTCAAGCGCCCATGCCTGACGCCAGATATGCGCCACTTGGTGCGCGTGGCCGTTCCCGCGGCCCTTGCCGGTGGCGTCGTACAGATCAATCTGCTGGTGGGTCAGCAAGTGGCCAGCTATTTCGACAAAGCGGTCGGCTGGCTGTTTGCGGCGGATCGGCTTTATCAATTGCCGCTTGGCGTCGTCGGGATTGCTGTCGGGGTCGTGCTGCTCCCGGATCTGTCGCGCCGTCTCAAGGCAGAAGATCATGATGGTGCCAAATCCGCCCTCAGCCGCGCAGGCGAAATCGCGCTGGCGCTGACCATTCCATCCGCCGCAGCTTTGATCGTCATTCCTCAACCAATTGTATCAGTCCTGTTTGAACGCGGCGCAGCGACGGCCGATGATACCGCGGCAATCGCGCTTGCTGTGACCCTCTACGGCTTGGGACTGCCTGCTTTCGTCTTGCAGAAAATCATGCAACCGGTCTTTTTTGCCCGCGAAGACACCCGCAGACCTTTTCACTATGCCTTGGTTTCCATGGGGGTGAACGCCGCGATCGCCATCGGTCTTGCGCCTGTTATCGGTTGGATCGCGCCCGCGATCGCTACAACAGTTGCCGCCTGGGCGATGGTCTTTCTCCTTCGCAACGGCGCACGCAGCTTTGGCGATGTGGCCCGCTTTGATGCGCGGTTCCAGCAAAGACTTTGGCGCATGGTGCTGGCTTCGGGTCTTATGGCGCTCGTGCTCTGGGGTGTTGCCGCCGCCATGTCACCATTTCTCGGGATGCCTTGGTGGCGCGGTCTGGCACTTGCGGTTTTGGTGGCCATTGGCGCGCTGACCTACTTCGGCGCTGGCCAGATGCTGAGGGCCTTCCGTCTGGCGGAGTTCAAATCCGCCCTGCGACGCGGTTCCTAGTCCCGGCGCATGTGACGCAACACCCGTGTCAAACCACCCGGTACAAGAAGCACGGATGCTACAAACCCAAAGACAAAGCCTGCAAGATCAGCGACCCACTCCGTCGTCGGTCCAAAAAACACGCCAAAGAGCAACTGAATGCCCATCAACATCGCGATAAGGGAAAATGCACGCATTTGCTGCTGCCCCGCATCCCCCAGCTTTTGCCAGAGCAGAAATGAATACCCGCCGATCAAACCGTAGACGGCAGGAAACCCGCCCACCAGCCAATTGGAATCGCTCAGCAGCACCGCATAAGCGAAGGCTCCGAAGATACTGCCACCGAAATACAACACCAGTACCGCCAGTTGCCCCATCGTCTCGCCTACGAGTTTTCCCAGCGCCAGCAAGAGCACGCCTGCAAAAAGGGTCGAAGTAAAGCCGCCATGCACGAAGGTGTAGGTGACAAAGCGCATCAAAAGCTCGATAGGCCAGCGACCATTTGCCATCATCCAGTCAAAGATATCCGTCGAGAAACCATATTGTTCTACCGCAGCCAGACGCCACCCCACAGCTTGCGGCCCTCCTGCCAACCCTTGTTCCCCTATAAGGAAAACGATTTCGGGCGCGATGACCGCCGCAAAAAGCAACAATACCACGGGCGGCAGCGGGTTAACCGGAGGCGCTGTGTAGGGGTCACTCATAATTTGGGGTTCCTTGACGATGGTCTGAGGCATGGGTAATCCAGCGCGGACTGTATTGCCAGTGAGAACGGAGCCCTTGCCATGACAACCCCGACCTTTGCCCCCCGCGTATTTTCCGGCATCCAGCCATCGGGCGGGCTGACCCTGGGTAACTATCTGGGCGCCATCAAACGTTTTGTGGCGATGCAGGATGAATATCCTTGCGTCTATTGCATGGTGGATCTGCACGCGATCACCACCTGGCAAGATCCAAAAGATCTCGCGCACAACACCCGCGAGTTGGCCGCAGGTTTTATCGCCAGCGGCATCAGCCCCGAGAAATCCATTTTGATCAATCAAAGTCAGGTGCCGGAGCACGCCCAACTGGGATGGGTGCTCAGCTGCGTTGCACGCATGGGTTGGATGCAACGCATGACGCAATTCAAGGACAAGGCCGGCAAGAACGCGCAAAACGCCTCGCTTGGACTTTTCGGATACCCCGCCCTGATGGCGGCGGATATTCTCATCTATCACGCAACCCATGTGCCCGTCGGCGAAGATCAGAAACAGCACTTGGAACTGACGCGCGACATAGCCACCAAGTTCAACCACGACTACGGCGTGGACTTCTTTCCAATCACCGAACCTGTGATCGAGGGGGCAGCGACACGGGTCATGTCGCTCCGGGACGGATCGAAAAAGATGTCTAAATCGGACCCATCTGATGCAAGCCGCATCAATATGACGGATGATGCCGATGCCATCGCCCGCAAAATCCGCAAAGCTAAGACGGACCCCGATGCACTGCCCTCCGATGTGGAAGGTCTAGAAGGCCGCGCAGAGGCGCGCAATCTGGTCAATATCTATGCTGCACTCAACGAACAATCGATCGCACAGGTGCTGTCGGATGTGGGCGGCCAGCAGTTTGGCGCCTTCAAACCGCAGCTTGCCGATCTGGCCGTTGCGAAACTCTCGCCGATCGCAGGTGAAATGGCGCGCTTGATGGACGACCCCGCAGAGATTGACCGCATTCTTGCACAGGGTGCTCTGCAGGCGCGCGAGATCACCGCTCCGATTCTCGCTAAAACCTACGAGATCATGGGCATGGTGCGATAACACGCACGTTGCGCACAGACCCTGCGCGTAAATTTGCATCGTACCACGCAGGTGGAAGGCTTAACTTTTTGATCACCAGAGCAGAAAGAGGACTAGGCAATGCAAAATGCGCACCCCTGTGTGGGCCACATCCATCTCAAAGTATCGGATCTGGAACGGGCCCTCGCCTTTTATCGCGATGTTCTCGGCTTTGAAGAAACGCAGCGCATTGGGGATAGCGCCGCATTCCTGGGCGCTGGTGGATATCATCACCACATCGGTCTGAACACATGGGACAGCGCGGGCGGCACCCCACCACCAACAGGGCATACCGGGCTTTATCATGGCGCTTACCTCTACCCTGACAGACGCAGCCTTGGGCGCGTTATCAAACGTGTGCTGGACGCGGGACATCAGCTTGACGGGGCTGCCGATCACGGCGTGAGCGAAGCGGTTTATCTGCGCGACCCCGATGGCAACGGTGTTGAGCTTTACCGTGACCGCAAGCCTGAAGACTGGCCGCGCGATGCAGCGGGTCATCTCGCAATGGTGAATGATCCGCTGGACGTTGCCGCGATCCTGGCTGAATGCGACTGATTGCAGCCGCGCGCATGGACTTTCCCGTCGCGCTCAGCCAGTTTCCCTCTCAAAGCGGAAAGAGAATGAGGCGTAGATGACCACTGGGTTTTTTTGGGATGAAAAGTGTTTTTGGCACGCGGGCGGAAATTACGCATTTACATTGCCCCTGGGTGGTTTTGTCCAACCTCTGAACGGTCCTGGATTGCCTGAAACACAAGAAGCAAAACGCCGACTCAAGAACCTGATGGATGTCAGCGGATTGTCAGAGGACCTCGTGTGTCAATCTGCGCCCATGGCCACGCGTGAGGATCTATTGCGTGTGCATCCAGCGCACTATCTTGATGCCTTTAAAGAGATGAGCGACGCAGGCGGAGGCGAATTGGGGCGCCGCACCCCCTTTACCACCGGGGGGTTCGAAATCGCTTCCCTGTCTGCCGGGCTGGTGCTGGCCGCCGTTGATGCGGTTTCGCGCGGCGTTCTGACGAATGCCTATGCACTCTCTCGCCCTCCGGGTCACCACTGCCTGCCTGATTTCCCCAATGGGTTCTGCCTGTTGGCCAATATCGCCATCGCAGTTGAAGCCGCTCAGGCGAAAGGGTTCGCGAAACGCGTGGTAGTTGTGGATTGGGATGTGCACCACGGCAATGGCACCGAAACCATCTATTACGACCGCGACGACGTCCTGACCCTTTCCCTGCATCAGGAGGGGAATTATCCGCTTGATACCGGTGCCATTACGGATCGTGGCCGGGGTGCGGGGCTGGGGTACAATGTCAATCTACCCCTTCCCGCGGGGACCGGTCACACGGCTTACCTTCATGCCATGGACACGATAGTGCTGCCGCAGATCAACGCGTTCAAGCCGGATTTAATTGTTGTCGCCTGTGGTTTTGACGCAGGAGCCACGGACCCGCTGGCCCGCATGCTGGCGACAACCGATACCTTCCGCGAGATGACCCTACGCCTTAAATCAGCGGCACAGGAACATTGCGATGGGCGTTTGGTGCTGGCGCATGAAGGCGGATATTCCGAAGTCTATGCGCCATTTTGTGGCCACGCGACAATTGAAGCGCTGTCTGGAAGCGATACACATGTACCCGATCCGATGGCGGAGGCCTTGGCCAGTCGCCAGCCCGGCCCGCGCCTCGATGCTTTTTTGAAAAGCGAAGTTGATTACCTCGCCAGTCAACTCTGAACGACACAAGGATCTCTCATGCCTGTTCCAAATCCTGCCGCTCTTGCGTTCCTGCACACCCGTCGCTCGCGCCCTGCAAAAACGTTGCAGGCCCCCGGGCCGACACCTGAGCAGCTGAAGCCTCTGCTGGAGGCCGCTGCGCGCACACCAGATCATGGGAAGCTGGAACCGTGGCGCTTTGTCGTTATCCAACAGGCTGCGATGCCCCGCCTTGCTGACATCGCAGAACAGCGGGCACGGGAAATGGACCTTGATGCAGATCAGATCGAAAAATGCCGGGCGCAATTTGATCAGGGTGTTTTGGCCGTGGCTGTCATCGAAAGCCCAAAACCATCAGATAAAATCCCTGCGCTGGAGCAAACCTATTCAGCAGGTGCGGTTTGTCTGGCATTATTGAATGCGGCTTTGGCAGCGGGATGGGGTGCGAATTGGCTGTCTGGTTGGCCGAGCCATGATCGCGGCTTCATGACAGCGGCACTGGGGGTCGCGGCCCACGAACGGGTCGCAGGCCTGATCCATATTGCCACCGAAACCTCTACTCCACCCGAGCGTCCCCGACCCGATATCGGAACCATTACAACCTGGGTATCGCAATGATTTTCAGCGCCTTTTTCGCAGCACTCGGCCAAATGACTGACCACCGGTTCCGCAAGGTACTTTTGATTGGGATCGGCCTGACCCTCGCGCTTTTGATTGGGTTTTCGATTGCGTTTGTCTGGTTGATCGGCGGTTTGATCGGTGACGATGCGTCCCTGCCCCTGATCGGCGAGGTCACGTGGCTCAACGATCTGGCGAGCTGGGGTGCTGGCATCATGCTGGCAGTTTTGTCGACGTTCCTGATGATCCCTGTGGCCTCGGCCATTACGTCGATGTTCCTCGACACGGTGGCGCAAGCAGTTGAGGACGAACATTACCCCCAACTTGGTGCTGCGAAATCCATGCCGATCCTTGATGCGCTTACTGATACTGTAAGCTTTCTCGGCGTCTTAATTCTGGCGAATATTCTGGCGTTGGTACTTTACATTCTCTTTGCGCCCGCAGCCCCTTTCATCTTTTGGGGGCTGAATGGCTTTTTGCTGGGGCGGGAGTACTTCACGCTCGCAGCCGCCCGACGTGTCGGGCGCCGCGAAGCTAAAGTTTTGCGTTCACGTCATTTCCTAAAAATCTGGGGCGCCGGTTTCCTGATGGCGATACCTTTGTCCGTCCCCATCCTGAACCTGATTATTCCCATCCTTGGTGCGGCAACCTTCACCCACCTGTTTCATCGTCTTGCGCCGCAGGCCCCATACGGTCGAACCAGTCCAGATCCCTGACAGTAATTGCTTCCGTCAGAATGATCGTCGCAATGATCGCCCATAGGATCAGGCTCAGCACGGTCGTGATTTTGGCCTTTTTGCCAATATTATGGACTTCGGGCGCGCCAGCGTGTGTTCCAGGCACGATCTGGCCCAGATCTCCTTGGGTTTTGACGCGGATCGGCAAAATGATCAAAAACATCATCGACCAAATGACAGCAAATAGAACGAGTGCAGAAGTGATACCCATGTTGAAGCCCCTTTAGACCTGTTCCAGCTCGACCAGACAGCCGTTGAAATCTTTGGGATGCAAAAAGAGTACAGGCTTGCCATGCGCCCCAATCTTTGGATCGCCAGTGCCTAGTATGCGCGCGCCTGTTTCTATGAGATGGTCGCGCGCCGCAAGAATGTCGTCAACCTCGTAACACACGTGATGCATGCCGCCTGCTGGGTTCTTGTCAAGAAAGCTCTGGATTGGGCTATTCTCCCCCAAAGGATATAGCAGTTCAATCTTGGTGTTCGGCAACTCGATAAAAACTACAGTTACCCCATGTTCGGGTTCGTCTTGGGGTGCGCCAACCGAGGCACCCAAAGCGGTGCGATATTGATCAACAGCCGCTTCAAGATTTGGAACAGCGATTGCAACGTGATTAAGACGGCCAATCATATGAATTTCCTAAAAGTGGCGTTGCGCACTTTATGCGGATCGCCACACTAAAGTGCAAGCGACGCGGTGACGCACGGGCCGCACTTCGCACCCATTAACCTTCTGTTATCCATCATGCGCCATGGTGGTGAGAGTGACGAGTTATTGAGGAAGCGAAGATGGATAAAAATGATCCCTTTGCAGCGACGATCCCGGCTCCGACTGCGGCGCGTCCCCTGCTTGGACTAACGGTTCTCGTGGTCGAGGACAGTCGCTTTGCCTGCGAAGCAATGCGTCTATTGTGTTTGCGCAGCGGTGCCCGTATTCGACGCGCCGACAGCCTGAAATCAGCGCGCAGACATCTGCGGGTTTACCGACCCTCCGTGGTCATCATAGATCTGGGCCTTCCGGACGGCAGTGGTGTCGATCTGATTCAAGAACTTACGGCTGTAGAGACTCGTGTGGAAGTCGTGTTGGGCACCTCTGGCGATCTCAACAGCGAAGAAATTGCGCTGTCTGCCGGCGCGGACGGCTTTCTGTCCAAGCCAATCACCTCTCTGGCCGCTTTCCAACACGCTGTACTGGTCAATTTGCCAGCCGAACGGCAACCTGCCGGTGTGCGACAGTTGTCAGATGAGGTCATCTGCCCCGATTTCATGGCCTTTCAAGATGACATGGCCCATATCGCAGATGTGCTAGAAGACCCAGAAAGTGAGAACGCTCTGGACTACGTCGCTCAATTCATCGCGGGGGTCGCGCGCTCGGCTCAGGATTTGGGCCTCGAACAAGCCGCAGAGGCACTGGCTGCCGCACGTGCGGCAGGCGCATCAGCAAAAGCCGAAGCGGACGCATTGTTCGATCTTGTTCAAAACCGGCTGACCCAAAAGATGGCGATCTAAACGCCATCTTTTTCAAAGTGTCGGATCTTCTGAACACGGATCGCGCGTTTTAAGGCGTACAAGGACTTTTGCTGCTGGCAATGGGGTTGGTTCGCTGACGAAAGCCAAACCTGGAACGCGCGTTTCAATGCCGACCATTCCTTATCCATGATTGCGAACCCCGCGGTATCCCAGTTGCGCCCCTTCACAACCGTGGCTTGTCGGAAGATGCCTTCAAAGCTGAAACCAAGCCTCTTCGCGGCCCAGCGGGGGGGTGTTTAAACGCATCCCACTTCCATTCGTAGAGGCGATATCTGGCCTCTAACACCCAAGCCAACATCAAAAACATGGTTTCTGTTGCCGCAGTCCTACCCTGACGCACGGGACTGGCATTGATATGGGGAAATTCAATCGAGCCGGCTTCTGGTCCGCACTGCAAGTAGCGCGCGACACCGCAGAACGAGCCAGTTACCAAACAGCGCACCGCTTAAAACTGATTTCCATGCAACCAGGCGGTTTCTGCTATCCATTTTTGGAGCGTATCAATCATGTCGGCTAGACCATATGGCGTGTAGTCTCAAACATAATCATGCCTCTGGAAAGAGGCAAAAAGATCAGGTCCGTGATCCTCTGCATCCAACGGCTCAAGACGCACTGTTTCGCATTGCAAGCCTTGTCGTTTAGGTACGAAAGGCGCGCCCATTTCTGCACAGGTTTCCCAAACGACGGGATACCCGAAACACTGCGGCTCATGCAGCGGCTGAGCGCAGAGGGCACGCCCGCGTTCTTAATCACGCGGAACGACGCGCAAGCCAAGTTCCATCAATTGATCGCTCGTCGGCTCCGACGGGGCCGCCATCATCAGGTCTTCGGCACGTTGGTTCATCGGAAAAAGGATAACCTCGCGAATGCTGGATTCTTCAGCCAGCAACATGACAATCCGGTCGATCCCTGCCGCACAACCGCCATGGGGTGGCGCACCATATTGGAACGCGTTGACCATTCCCCCAAACCTGTTGCGCACTTCGTCTTCGCCATATCCGGAAATCTCAAAGGCTTTGAACATGATGTCTGGCTGGTGGTTCCGAATCGCGCCTGAAACAAGCTCATAGCCGTTGCATGCCAGATCGTACTGATACCCCAGCACGTCCAGAGGATCGCCTTGCAGCGCTTCCATCCCCCCTTGCGGCATTGAAAACGGGTTATGCTCAAAATCGATTTTTCCGGTCTCTGCGTCTTTTTCGTAAATCGGAAAATCTACAATCCACGCAAAGGCAAACCGGCTTTCATCCGTCAGACCCAATTCACTGCCGATAACGGTGCGCGCGCGCCCCGCCACAGCCTCAAAGGTCTTGGGCATACCACCCAAAAAGAACGCCGCATCCCCAACGTTCAGGCCCAATTGCTGTCTGATCGCTTCGGTGCGTTCTGGCCCGATGTTTTTTGCTAACGGACCAGCCGCTTCCATCCCATTGCCATGATCGCGCCAAAAGATGTACCCCATCCCCGGCAAGCCTTCTTTCTGAGCGAAGGCATTCATGCGATCACAGAACTTGCGGCTGCCCCCTTTTGGCGCAGGAATTGCGCGAATTTCCGTGCCTTCCTGCTCCAACAGCTTTGCGAAAATCGCAAAGCCAGAACCGCGAAAGTGGTCGGAGACCACTTGCATTTTGATCGGGTTGCGGAGGTCAGGTTTATCCGTTCCATACCACAGTGCCGCGTCACGATAGGAGATCTGCGGCCAATCCTGATCCACCGCACGACCGCCTCCGAACTCTTCAAAAATACCTGTCAAAACGGGCTGGATGGTGTCGAAGACATCCTGCTGCGTCACGAAACTCATTTCGATATCGAGCTGATAAAAGTCAGTGGGCGATCGGTCCGACCTCGGGTCTTCGTCACGAAAACACGGCGCAATCTGAAAATACTTGTCAAAGCCAGAGACCATGAGCAGTTGCTTGAACTGCTGCGGCGCCTGCGGCAGCGCGTAAAACTTGCCCGGATGTAAGCGTGAAGGCACTAGAAAGTCCCGAGCGCCCTCCGGGCTGGAGGCCGTGATGATTGGTGTCTGGAACTCCTTGAATTTTGCGTCCCACATCCGCTTGCGGATCGACGTCACCACATCCGATCTGAGCGTCATATTCGCCTGCATCTTTTCACGTCGCAGGTCGAGATAGCGGTAGCGCAAACGCGTCTCTTCAGGATATTCCTGATCTCCAAACACTTGCAATGGCAGTTCTTCTGATGCACCGAGAACTTCCAGATCGCGCACGAATACTTCTATCTCGCCCGTCGGGATTTTGGCGTTGACTAGACTCTCATCTCGGGCCTTCACTTCCCCGTCGATGCGGACACACCATTCCGCGCGCAAGGCTTCGACCTGCGCAAAAACAGCACTGTCGGGATCACATAAAACCTGGGTAATTCCGTAATGGTCCCGCAGGTCGATGAACAAGACGCCACCGTGATCGCGAATGCGGTGGACCCATCCTGAGAGCCTGACGGTCTGACCGACGTTTTGCGCAGTAAGATCGGCGCAGGAATGGCTTCGGTAGGCGTGCATGGGCGTGTCCCTTAAGCTGCAGAAATTTCGCGCCAGATACACCCTTTGAAGGGCTGGAAGTCAAGGTGTGCTACGATACCTGCGGCAGAAATACACGTCCTATTGCTCCTTTAACCAAAGCTATTTCCGATCAATTTACCGGCCAGTGTGTCGCGATGGCAGATCAATGCGATCAGTACGTAATAAACTGGGCCGCGCGGCACGCGGATGCTGGACGCTCTTTCGTCTCTCGTCCCGCCGGGGTATTGTGTACAGCGCCGGTGTGACACGCATGACAACCGTGCAGCAAAACCATAGACAATTCCGCATTCGCGAGGAAAGAATGACCAAACCCTGTATCATTTGCGTGGCAATAACCGGCTCGGTGCCGACCAAAGCCAACAACCCCGCTTTACCGATCACCGTGGCGGAACAAATTGAAAGTGCACAGGAATCTTTTGAAGCGGGCGCTTCCATCCTGCATGCACATGTACGCAACGACGACGAAACGCCCACCAGTGATCCGGAAAAGTTTGCACGCCTGAAGGAAGGGGTGGAAAAACATTGCCCCGGCATGATTGTTCAGTTTTCCACCGGCGGACGATCCGGCGCAGGCAAAGATCGCGGTGGAATGCTCCCGTTGCAGCCAGACATGGCGTCGCTGGCCGTGGGATCGAATAATTTTCCGACGCGCGTTTACGAAAATCCACCCGATCTTGTGGATTGGCTTGCGTCTGAAATGATTACCCACAATGTCAAACCCGAGATCGAGGCCTTTGATCTATCTCACATCTTGATGGCAGCAAAGATGCATAAAGCCGGCAAGATCAGAGACCTACCGTACGTGCAATTCGTGATGGGCGTAAAGAACGCAATGCCGGCAGATCGCATTGTTTTCGACTATTACGTACAAACGGTGAAACGCCTCTTTGGGGAGTCCGTCGACTGGTGCGCAGCGGGTATCGGAGCGTCGCAACTTGCGCTGAACGAATGGTCCGTCGCCGCCGGTGGACATACACGTACCGGGCTTGAGGACAATGTGCGTCTTGATAAAGAACGATTGGCTCCGTCCAACGCAGCACTCGTGCGTCGCGTCGTTGAGATCTGCGACAAACAGGAAAGACCCGTCGCCACCTGGCAAGAAGCACGCGCGTTGCTGGGCTTGGTGCGGTAGTTCTGTTTTTACGTCAGTGCGTCACAGACTTTGATGCGAACCCAATCACGCTGAAGCATGAAGACGCCGTGCATCAGGCTTAAACTATTGTATTAAGAAATTTAATTCGACGTTTTCCAACCTTGGGCGCGCAACATCCCCCGGCAAATTAACGTAGATTGCCGGGCATCATCACCCTCCCAAAACGTGATTTTCGAGTGAAGAAAGCCGGCTATTGGCTTTTCTACTAAAATTATAGTTTGACAGATTTGCGGAATTCCGCTTAGCGTGAACGTAGCCGCTGAAAGTCGGCTTACATACATTGGGAGGAGACAAGATGCGTAAGTATCTGCTCTCCGCGACCGCGGCTATTGCCGTCGTTGCGGGGTCTGGGAGTGCGTTTGCCGACACGGCTGCAGCTCAGAAATGGATTGATCAAGAATTTCAACCGTCCACGCTGTCGAAAGACGAGCAAATGTCCGAAATGGAGTGGTTCATCCAAGCTGCTGAACCGTTTTCTGGCATGGAGATCAACGTTCTGTCGGAAGGCATTCCGACGCATGGCTACGAATCCGAGGTTTTGACCAAGGCGTTCGAAGAGATCACCGGGATCAAAGTGAACCACCAGATCCTCGGCGAAGGCGAAGTCGTGCAGGCGGTGCAAACGCAGATGCAGACTCGGCGGAACCTCTATGATGGCTACGTCAACGATTCCGATCTGATCGGCACGCACTCGCGGCTGCAGCTGGCCTACAATCTGACCGAAGCGATGGCGGGCGATTGGGCGGCGACAACATCGCCGACGCTGGACCTCGAAGATTTCATGGGCATCCAGTTCACTACGGGCCCGGATGGCAATCTTTACCAGCTGCCCGATCAGCAATTTGCGAACCTCTACTGGTTCCGCAAAGACTGGTTCGACGACCCAGAACTGCAAGCGCAATTCAAAGACAAATACGGCTACGACCTTGGCGTACCCGTAAACTGGTCAGCTTACGAAGACATCGCCGAATTCTTCACCAATGACGTTCAGAAAGTCGGCGGAACGCGCATCTACGGACACATGGACTACGGCAAACGCGCGCCCGATCTGGGCTGGCGCATGACCGATGCTTGGCTGTCGATGGCAGGTGCGGGTGACGTAGGTGAACCCAACGGTGTACCCGTAGACGAATGGGGCATCCGCATGGAAGAGGGTTCCTGTAATCCTGTCGGTGCTTCCGTCACACGCGGTGGTGCCGCAAATGGCCCGGCCGCGGTCTATGCGATCCGCAAATGGGACGAATGGCTGCGCAACTATGCGCCTCCCGGTGCGGCATCCTATGACTTCTACCAGTCGCTGCCCGCACTGAGCCAAGGCAACGTCGCCCAGCAGATCTTCTGGTACACGGCCTTTACCGCGGACATGGTCAAGCCACAGTCCGAAGGCAACAATACTGTGGACGAGGAAGGCAACCCGCTCTGGCGGATGGCACCAAGCCCGCATGGTCCTTACTGGACCGAGGGTCAGAAAGTTGGCTATCAAGACGTGGGTTCCTGGACGTTCTTGAAGTCCACACCTGCGGATCGTGCACAAGCGGCATGGCTTTATGCTCAATTCGTGACGTCCAAGACTGTCGACGTGAAGAAATCCCACGTTGGGTTAACCTTCATTCGCGACAGCTCGGTCAATCACGAATCGTTCACGGAACGCGCTGCCAAACTGGGCGGTCTGGTCGAATTCTATCGCTCGCCTGACCGTGTGGCATGGTCGCCCACAGGCATCAACGTCCCTGACTATCCAAAACTGGCACAGATCTGGTGGCAACAAATTGGTGACGTTAACTCCGGTGCGTTTACGCCACAGGAAGCCATGAACCGTCTCGCTGAAGAGATGGACATCACCATGGCACGCATGCAGCAGGCAGATGAGGGCGCCAATGTCTACGGCGGCTGCGGCCCACGTCTGAACGAAGAGCGTGAAGCTGAATACTGGCTGTCCCAGCCCGGCTCACCCAAGGCAAAACTCGACAACGAGAAGCCACAGGGCCAGACGGTGAACTACGACGAACTCGTCGCACGCTGGAACAAGTAAACCAACGGTTGGCCCCCCTGGACCTGGGGGGCCAATTCCCGGCCATTGCGTGACGGAACGCTGGAATTGGCCGCTGCAGATGCGGATAAACAGCATGACAATCGAGCTTAAAGACGCCACCAAGGTGGTCCGTGGGATCCCTCATATCAAGCCGACCTCTCTGACCTTGGAGACTGGACATTTCAATGTCTTGTTGGGGCAGACAGGGTCCGGCAAAACCTCACTGATCAAGCTGATGGCAGGCCTCGACCCACTGGGCGGCGGTCAGATCTTCATGGAGGGCGAGGACGTATCCAAACTGTCCACACAGAAGCGCAACATCAGCCTGGTGCATCAGTTTTTCGTCAACTACCCGCATATGACAGTGTTCGACAATATTGCCTCTCCTTTACGGGTTGCAGGTATGGCCAAATCGGAACTCGAATGCCGCGTGCAGGAAGCCGCGGATATTCTTCAATTGGGTCCGATGCTGAAAAGACGTCCACATGAATTGTCCGGCGGTCAGCAACAACGCTGTGCGCTGGCCCGCGCGATTGCCAAGGAAAGCCGTGCGGTTTTTCTGGACGAGCCCCTCGCCAACCTCGATTACAAGCTGCGCGAGGAATTGCGTGAGCAACTGCCCGAACTTTTCGCAGGGCGCGGCGCGGTGGTGGTCTACGCCACGTCTGAGCCTGAAGAAGCCTTGCTCCTTGGCGGCCGCACTGCGCTGATGGACGATGGCGTCGTCACGCAATTTGGCGAAACCGCCCGGATCTATCGCCGGCCCGCGACCCTGACGGCGGCACGTGTTTTCTCGGATCCCCCAATCAACGCAGCCCAAATCACCAAGAAGGGCAGCACCGCGAAACTGGGCAGCGATGTATCCTGGACAATGAACGGTGCCGCAGCAGAGCTTGCCGATGGGACCTACACCGTCGCAATCCGGCCGCACCATGTAACACCCGTTCAAACAGCGACCGCAGATATCTCAGTCAATGGGATTGTGCAGGTCACCGAGCTTTCCGGGTCAGAATCCAGCGCGCATTTCGAGATGGGCGCAGGCAGTTGGGTCTCGCTCGCACATGGCGTGCACCCCTATGAAGTCGGCGCGATGCATCAGTTTTACATGGACGTCAGCAAGGCCTTCTATTTTGCGCAAGACGGGAGCCTCGTGGCCTGATGGCAAAAATTACTCTTTCAAACCTGCGCCATTCCTACATGCCAAACCCCTCGGGCCCGGCGGACTATGCGCTCAAGGAAATTGATCTCGACTGGCAGGACGGCGGTGCCTACGCCCTTCTGGGGCCATCGGGGTGCGGAAAATCGACGCTGCTGAACATCATTTCGGGGCTTTTGGTGCCCTCGGAGGGGCGCATCCTTTTTGATGACCGAGACGTCACCGACCTGCCGCCCGACCAACGCAACATTGCGCAGGTTTTCCAGTTTCCCGTGATCTACGATACGATGACCGTGCGCGATAACCTGGCGTTTCCGCTGCGCAATCGCAGCGTCGCGCCAGACCGGATCGCCGCGCGCGTAGCAGAGATTGCCGCGATGCTGGAGGTCGAGGACATGCTCGACATTCGTGCGTCGCATTTGTCGCCAGACAACAAGCAAAAGATCTCCATGGGACGCGGTTTGGTGCGTGACGACGTCAATGTCGTGATGTTTGATGAACCGCTGACCGTGATCGATCCGCATTTGAAATGGAAATTGCGTTCCAAGCTGAAGGAGCTGCACCAAAGGGTGCGTGCGACAATGATCTATGTGACGCATGACCAAACGGAGGCTCTGACCTTTGCCGATCAGGTCGTTGTGATGCAAGACGGTGAAATCGTGCAGATCGGCACGCCCGTGGAGCTCTTTGAGCGCCCGCAGCACACGTTCGTCGGTCATTTCATCGGTTCGCCCGGAATGAACATTTTACCCGCAAAAACCGAAAATGGCCATGCGCTCGTCGAAGGCATTCCGCTTGCCCTTGAAGGGCAGATCAATGGGGACGGCGGCAAGACTGAACTCGGCATCCGGCCGGAGTTTGTCTCGCTCGGATCTGAGGGCGTACCCGCGCGCGTTCGCAAGGTTTCCGACATCGGTCGCCATGCGGTAGTCGAGTCCATGGTGGGCGATCTATCCGTGAAAGCCATTGTCGAAGAAGCCTCAGTCACACAGGGCGAGGAAGTATACTTGTCCTTCCAGCAAGATCAGACGCGGCTCTACCGAGATGGCTGGATCGCAACGGAGGCAGCATCATGAAAACCGAAAATCAAAAGGCGTGGTTCTTTGTGCTGCCCGTTCTCTTTCTGGTCGCCTTCAACGCGCTGGTGCCGATCATGACCGTGGTCAACTACTCGGTTCAGGAAACCTTCGGCAACAACCTCTTCTTCTGGCAGGGGCTCGACTGGTTCGAACAAATCCTGCGGTCGGACAGGTTCCATGCGGCACTGGGGCGGCAATTTCTTTTCACTGGGCTGATCCTCGCCATCGAGATCCCTCTGGGCATCATCATAGCCCTGTCGATGCCGCGCAAAGGCATCTGGGTGCCGGTCTGTCTGGTGCTCATGGCGCTGCCGATGCTGATCCCATGGAACGTCGTGGGCGCGATGTGGAACATCTTTGCGCTGCCCAAGATTGGCATGTTGGGGTACTTCATGAATGACGTGCTCGGCATCACCTACGACATGACACAGGACCCGCTGGCAGCGTGGATCACGATCATCGTCATGGACGTCTGGCACTGGACCTCACTGGTCGTGCTGTTGTGCTATGCGGGGCTCGTTTCAATCCCGGATGCCTATTACCAGGCGGCCAAGATCGATGGCGCCTCACCCTGGAAAGTCTTTCGCTACATCCAATTGCCCAAGATGAAAACGGTCCTGACCATCGCAATCCTGCTGCGCTTTATGGACAGTTTCAATATCTACACAGAACCCTTTGTGCTGACGGGCGGCGGGCCCGGCAATTCGACGACGCTGTTGTCAATTGATCTCGTAAAAATCGCCCTCGGGCAGTTCGACCTGGGTCCAGCCGCAGCAATGTCGTTGATCTACTTCGCCATCACTCTGCTGGTGTCGTGGCTCTTTTACACCCTCATGACCAAGGATGATCAGCAATGAGAAAACGATCCCTGATCCCCATTCTCTACATTCTGTTCCTGATGCTGCCGATTTACTGGCTCGTCACCATGAGCTTCAAAACCACCAATGAGATCCTCGCCGGGTTCACGCTCTTCCCACAGACGTTCACATTGGACAGCTACCGCGTCATTTTCACCGACCCCTCGTGGTATTGGGGCTATATCAATTCGATCATATACGTGTCGCTCAACACGGTGATCTCGGTCGCTGTCGCCCTGCCCGCAGCGTATGCTTTTTCGCGCTACCGGTTCTTAGGCGACAAGCAACTGTTCTTCTGGCTGCTGACGAACCGCATGGCTCCTGCCGCCGTCTTCGCACTGCCCTTCTTTCAACTTTATTCTTCCGTGGGGCTCTTTGACACGCATCTTGCAGTCGCATTGGCGCATTGCCTGTTCAACATTCCGCTGGCGGTCTGGATCCTCGAAGGCTTCATGGGCGGTGTCCCGAAAGAGCTCGACGAGACCGCCTACGTCGACGGCTACTCCTTCCCGCGCTTCTTCATGACGATCTTCCTGCCCACGATAAAAGCGGGCGTTGGTGTTGCCGCATTCTTCTGCTTTATGTTCTCCTGGGTGGAACTGTTGCTGGCCAAGACGCTGACAGCGGTTGCCGCTAAACCAATCGCTGCAACGATGACCAAAACCGCTTCTTCGGCGGGGTACGAACTGGGTCTTTTGGCGGCAGCCGGTACGCTCACGATCATCCCCGGTGCCATCGTGATCTACTTTGTCCGAAACTACATCGCAAAGGGCTTTGCCCTTGGCCGTGTGTAACCCGATAAGAAAAGGATCAAGACATGCTTGCTTGGATGGCTTGGACTCTCCCAACAGCGCTGTTCTTTGGGATCATCGCCCTGACGCTGATCACCTTCACGATCCTTGCGATTAAATATCCCGAAACGCCCCGCATGGGCATTTTGGGCATGGAAACGACCCGAGGCGACCGCCTCTTTATTACCCTGCTTGGCTCGGCCTTTATCAACTTGGCTTGGCTGGGATGGGGCGCATTTGCGCAACCTTTTGCGCTGATTGTGTGCCTGATTTACGCCGTAGCGGTGTTCCGCTGGGTGTGAGTAAACCCGGTTCCTGCGCCAGCCCGGTGCTGGGACCACACCAAAAAAGACCAACTGGGAGGACCCTATGAAACATAGTTATAAATCCACCACGGCGGTGATCTTCGCGCTTGCGATGACCTCCGTTCCGGCGTGGGCTGATATGGACGCGGCACGCGCGTTCCTTGACGCCGAAATCGGTGATCTGTCGGTGCTGCCACGCGCCGAACAAGAGGCCGAAATGCAGTTCTTTGTGGACGCAGCCAAACCTTTCGCGGGCATGGACATCAAAGTGGTGTCTGAAACCATCACGACCCATGAATATGAAAGCCAAGTGCTGGCCCCGGCCTTCACGGCGATTACGGGTATTAAGGTCACCCATGACCTGATCGGCGAAGGCGACGTGGTTGAAAAGCTGCAAACTCAAATGCAGTCGGGCGAAAACATCTATGACGCCTATATCAACGACTCCGATCTGATCGGGACACACTGGCGCTATAAGCAGGTGCGTAACCTGACCGACTGGATGGCGGGCGAAGGCAAAGACGTGACCTTGCCGACGCTGGATGTGGCTGACTTTATTGGCACATCCTTCACGACCGGACCTGACGGCAAGCTCTACCAATTGCCGACCCAGCAATTCGCGAACCTCTATTGGTTCCGCTATGATTGGTTCAACGACGACAAGAACAAAGCCGACTTCCAAGCCAAATACGGCTACGAATTGGGTGTTCCGGTCAATTGGACCGCCTACGAAGACATCGCCGAATTCTTCACAGGCCGCGACTTGTCGCATCTTGACGTCGAAGGCGAAGTCTATGGCAACATGGATTACGGCAAAAAAGACCCCAGCTTGGGCTGGCGCTATACGGATGCATGGATGTCCATGGCGGGTATGGGCGATGTGGGTGAACCAAACGGCCTTCCGGTCGATGAATGGGGCATCCGCGTCAACGAAAACTCCCAGCCTGTTGGTTCTTGTGTGGCACGTGGCGGGGCGACCAACGCACCTGCGGCGGTCTATGCTGTGACCAAGGCGATTGACTGGCTCCAGAAGTACTCGCCCCCCGCAGCGGCGGGTATGACCTTTGGCGAAGCCGGTCCAATCCCGGCCCAAGGCAACGTGGCCCAGCAGATGTTCTGGTACACCGCGTTTACGGCCGCCACGGTTGAACCCGGCTTGCCGGTTATGAACGAAGACGGCACGCCCAAATGGCGTATGGCGCCTTCCCCACACGGCGTTTACTGGAAAGAGGGCCAGAAGATCGGCTACC
>JBGCDG010000036.1:0-60302 GCA_045105195.1 Roseobacter sp.
CAGAAAATCGTTGGGCGCAAGACGCGTGAGACCGTCAAGGCCACAGAAGAAATTGGTGCGCCAGTACTTTCGTTGCGCGATTTCGATGTGGCGGGTATGGAAAAGCTGAATTTCGACCTCCAAAAAAACGAAGTTCTTGGCCTTGTTGGTCTACGTGGCGCGGGGCATGAGGCAATATCACGCGCATTGTTTGGGCTGGTCTCGTACCAGGGCAACGTCGTGCTGGCGGGGGAAATCCCCGATCTTTCAACGCCGCAAAAAGCAATGCACTCGGGTGTTGGTTTGGTCGCAAAGGATCGTACGGAGGAATCTGTCGCGATGAGCCTGACCATCCGTGAGAATACTTTTCTCAACCCCGAAGGATTGGGGCGCAAACTGCTGAGCTTGCTCTCTCCTAGAACGGAAGCCGACCAGGCAGCGGAAATCGGTGCTGAACTTGGACTTTCACCCAATGATCCCACGCTTGCGATCGAAGCCCTTTCAGGGGGCAATCAGCAAAAAGTAGTGATCGGGCGCTGGCTGGCAACCAAGCGCAAGCTGCTGATTTGCGAAGACCCGACCGCGGGGGTGGATGTTGGTGCCAAATCCGAGATCTACGCGTTGTTGAACCGCGCTTTGAGCGATGGCGTCGCGATCCTCATCATGTCTACGGACTTCGAAGAGATCGCCACGATTTGCCACCGCGCGATTGTATTCAGTCAAGGTGCCATCGTGGATGAACTCAGTGGGACACGCCTGACGACTGAAAATCTGATCCAGTCCGCGTCTGCGGGAAACATTGAAACAAAAGGAAGGGCGGTCGATGCAATCGCTTGAATCCGGCGCACTGGAACCCACCAAGGCCGAATTGAAAGGTCTCAGTATGGGAAAGCGTATCGCGCGCTTCCTGCCCGTCTACGGTCTGGTGATCCTGACCGCTTTTTTGATCGTGCTGTTTTCGATTCTGTTGCCCAATACTTTCCCGACCATGCTGAACTTGCGGTCGATTATTTCCGACAAGGCGATCATTGCGCTTTTATCGCTGGGAGCGATGATCCCCATGGCGGCAGGTCGTATCGATCTGACCGTAGGATATGGCATCGTGCTGTGGCACATTCTTGCGATCAGCCTGCAAACCATGCTTGGGCTGCCTTGGCCGATTGCCGTCGCGATCGTTTTGCTTTTGGGTGCCGTCACGGGCTTTTTGAACGGTCTGTTGGTCGAGGTGGCTAAGATTGACAGCTTTATCGCAACGCTTGGCACTGGCACGGTGCTCTATGCTCTGGCGCTTTGGCATACGGGTGGCCGACAGATGGTCGGTCTTTTGCCAGATGGGTTTTATGCCCTGAATACGACTTTTGTTTTCGGGCTGCCGATTACGGCCTACTATCTTGTGGTGATCACGGTCGTGATGTGGGTCGTGCTCGAATATACCCCAGTGGGCCGGTACCTCTATGCGATTGGTGCAAACCAGCGCGCGGCACAGCTCAACGGCATTCCGACCCGTAAATACGTGATTGGTGCTTTTGTGGCGAGTGGCGCGATGACGGCACTGGCCGGCGTTCTGCTTGCGTCCAAACTGCGCATTGGTCAGGCGTCCGTGGGGCTGGAGTTCCTTTTGCCCGCACTTGTTGGTGCATTTCTGGGGTCAACCACGATCAAACCGGGCCGGGTGAATGTCTGGGGTACCGTTGTTGGAGTTGTGATCCTTGCCGTGGGCATTTCTGGCATTCAACAGTTTGGAGGCTCCTTCTGGGTCGAGCCTCTATTCAACGGGGTCACACTTTTGGTGGCCATCGGTATCGCGGGCTATGCCCAACGTAAAAAGGGCGCTGACAAGCGCTGAATGAAACCATGCAACGGGAGGAAAGCATGAAAAAGAGAGAATTTATTGGTGTGCTCATGGCGAGCACGATGCTGATCAGCATGCCAGCGCTGGCCGCTGATTGGGACGGGCCGACAAGCGGCCCGGTTGCGGCGAGCAACAAGTCAATCGTCGTCGTCGCAGGAGACCTCAAAAACGGTGGTATTCTGGGCGTCACGACTGGTGTCGAAGAGGCGGCTGCAAAAATCGGCTGGGAAGTGCGAGTTTTGGACGGTGCGGGATCCATCCAAGGGCGAACGGCTGCAATTGGTCAGGCCATGGCGTTGAAGGCGGATGGCATTATCATCAATGGCTTTGATGCTGTCGAACAGCAGGCGGCCCTCGAAGGGGTTGTGGATGCCGATATCCCAATGGTGGCTTGGCACTCCGGTCCCAAGATTGGTTGTGATGCACCGGGCGGAATTTTTGCCAATGTGTCCACCGACGCAATGACCGTGTCCGAAGTGGCGGCCGACTGGGCCATCAATGACGGGGGCAAAGATATTGGTGTCGTGATCTTTACCGACAGCACCTACCAAATTGCGATCGACAAGGCGGATCGCCTGAAGGAAACGGTAGAAAAAGCCGGGGGTACTGTCCTGGAATATGTCGACACACCGATTGCGGATACATCGACCCGCATGGGGGCGCTGACGACATCCCTGTTGCAAAAGTACGGCGACAGCTGGACCCACGCGCTGGCGATCAACGACCTTTACTTCGATTTCATGGGGCCGTCGCTCGCTGCAGCGGGTCTTGCGCCGGAAAAAGGACCGCAGGCGGGATCCGCCGGTGATGGGTCAGAAGCGGCGTTTCAACGGATCCGCTCTGGCGGCTACCAGGCGATCACTGTTGCGGAACCTTTGAACCTTCAGGGCTGGCAGCTTGTGGATGAATTGAACCGGGCATTGCAGGGGCAGCCGTGCTCTGGATATGTCACGTCGCCTGCACTGGTGACACCGGACGGGTTGGCCAAGATGGGCGACAGCAATCAGTTCGATCCGGACATCCCTTACCGTGAGGCCTATTCGGGCATCTGGGGTAAGTAAAACAAGCTGTTCTGGTTCCCGCAATTCAATGTGGGAACCTCTTTTTGAATTTCAGTGCTTGCGTGCCAAGGCGAAACCGCATCGGCGGAGGATGTAGAATGACAAACAAACCACTCGTGGAAATGCGCGGGATAACGAAACGTTTTGGCGGTGTTACCGCTTTGCTCGACGTCGACCTTACAGCCTACGCTGGCGAGGTTTTGGCGATTGTGGGCGATAATGGTGCCGGGAAATCAACGCTGATCAAAGTGTTGACAGGTGTCTATCAGCCGACGGAAGGTAGTATTGCTCTGAATGGCAAGAAGATCGAATTTTCCAGCCATGCGGACGCGATTGACGCAGGAATCGACGCAGTTTACCAAACACTTGCCCTCGCGGATCATCTCGACCCTGCAGCGAATATGTTCTTGGGAAACGAGTTGACCAAACGCGTTTTCGGGATCGATTTTCTGGACAACAAAAAGATGCGCTCCGAGACTGAACGGGTCCTGATGGAGCGTCTTGGCGTCAAGCTGAAATCACTTGATGCGCCAACTGAAAGCCTGTCGGGTGGGCAGCGTCAGGCTGTCGCTATTGCGCGTGCGGTCTACAGTGATGGATTGCGGATCCTGGTCATGGATGAACCGACAGCTGCGCTGGGTCCGCAAGAGACCGCCCGCACGCTGAAGCTGATTCAAACGCTCAAGGCCCAGGGGCTTGCGGTTATTCTTATCAGTCACTCACTGGATGACGTCTTTGAAGTCTCTGACCGGGTGCATGTGCAGCGACGCGGGCAATGCGCTGGCGTCGTCATGACCAAAGACAGCAGCACGCAAGAGGTCTTGGGGCTGATCGTTGGCGCGGAGGAAGCAGCATGAGCGTGGCAGCAAAACCCATCAGCGAGCGGCTGGAGCCCTACATTGCGATCATCGGGCCGATGGTAATGATCCTCGCGATCCTGCTGTTTATGGGCGTGGCGGAACCTGCCCGCTATTTCCGGGCATCAAACCTCAATCTGATTTTGCTGGACGCTGCTCTTTACATGCCCATGGCGATGGCGATGACCTTTGTCATCACACAGCGTGGCATTGATCTGTCCATTGGCTCAATTGCGGCTCTTTCAAGCATTCTGATGGCTTTCCTGATCAAGCAATACGGGTTCTCGGTCTATGTCGCCGTCCCGATTGCTATCATGCTGGGCGCGCTGATGGGTTTGATCAACGGGCTGATCATCACCCGTTTTAATGTCCCCGACCTGATTGGGACCTTGGCCATGGATCTGGTCTATCGCGGCTTTGCGCTAGTGATTGCCAAGGGGCTTGTCCTCGCGCGTTTCCCAGATTTCCTGACTGATATCGGCCGGGGGCAAATCCCTGGGTTTGTGCCGATTCCAGTGCTCATCGGAGCCGCGACGATGATTGCAGGTTATATCCTGCTGACGCGCACCTACTTCGGGCGTTACACGATTGCCATTGGATCCAACCCTGAAGCGGCAGAGTTAACCGGCGTCGCGGTCAAGCGTCACAAAGTCTACGCCTATGTGCTCTGCGGGGCCTGTGCGGCGATTGGCGGGATCTTGTTGACGGGTAAGCTGAACGCGATCCAGGCGACGTCTGCACCTTACTTCAATCTGCATGTGATTGCCGCGGTTGTCGTAGGCGGTACATCGCTTTTCGGTGGGCGTGCGTCGATGATCGGTTCCTTCGCCGGCGTGCTCTTGCTCAGCATGATGATCAATGCGCTTGTGACCCTGCGGATTGAGTTTTTCTGGCAGTCGGTGGCGTCTGGCGTCGTGATCGTCAGCTCGGTTGCGCTTTATACATGGATGCAAAAGAAGGACCGTGACGGGGCAGGGGGGCTGCTTGCAGGTCTCAAAACCCCGGATGGACAAAAGATGCTACGCTTTTCGGCGTTGCTGATCGGCCTGCTGATCGCGCTTCTCGCGATTGGTGGATTGTTTGCCGGAAACCCAAACCCAAGCGGGTAAACGGCAAAAAGGCAGCGCAGGCGGGATCAGAGACATTCTCGACACACACTTGCCTGCGCGGCACTCATTTAAAGGGAGGAACTGAAATGAGAATCTTAACAACAACAACCCTTCTGGCGGGGACAATACTGGCGGGCGCTGCATGGGCGGACGGCCACTCCAGCTTGCCACTCAAGGAATTGCCCGGCATCGCGGATCGCGAATATTGGGTCCCTGGTGAGGTCAATGCCGACGGCAAGCTCGAAGCGCTGCAAGAAGTCGTCGGGTCTGACGCTGTGGCGTTTTCCGGCAGCCTTGAGGCACCGATCCAGATCGCGTTGATCTACCCTTCTGCGGATACGTCGGATTTCTGGGCGCGCAATTACCTTGCGCTGACAAAACGTCTGGAGCAACTCGGCATCGCCTTTGAAACCACCGAATTCGCCAGCCGTCAGATCGAACATTCTTTGCAAGCCACATACGCCAATCAGGTGGCACAGGACGCGGATCTCTATGACTACGTGATTTTTGGACCATCAGAACTGGCGATCCAGGCGGATAACATCGATAAACTGGCAGGAAACGATGATTTCAGCACCTATGTTTGGGCTTTCCACACGCCGCTGAAGGACCTGGAAAACCAGCCTGATGCCTGGTTCGATTTCTCTTCTGCTGCGGGCGCGTTGACCATGTGTGACTATATGCTTGGTCGTTTGGGGAATGACATTACCATGGCGATGAACCGCGGTATTCCCGGCATTACCGACAATCAACGCTCTGGTGATTTCAAAACCTGCGTTGAGGAAAAAGGCAACTGGACGACTGTCTACGAACACTACGGTGAATATCAGCGCGAAGGTGGATTTGAGGGCACGAGCCTGATCTTGCAAGCTTATCCGGAAGCCACGCTTATCCACAACGCCAATACGGCGATGGCCATGGGGAGCGTCGAGGCGCAGGTGTCCGTTGGCAAGGAAAAAGAGATCTTCTCCACGGGTTGGGGTGGCACCGGTCTTGAACTCGATGCGATCCGTCGCGGCGAACTCGATGCCACACCGATGCGTATGGGCGACGATGTCGGGGCCGCGACAGCGGAAGCGATCAAAGCAGATCTAGAGGGACGCGCAGCGGATCTACCGCTGGTCTTCCTGGGACGGATCACCGTAGCGCATGACGAGATGAGCGCAGAAGAGCTCGATGGCCTCGAGCAGGAAGCCTTCCGCTTTTCTGGCGTTGGTGCCCTGAGCCGATAACGTTTAAGTTGGGCGCGGTCGATCCGTTAGATCGCGCCCAATCCTCGCCATAAACAGCTTGACGCCGGATGTTACGGGGAACACTTTGGCGTTATGTCCCACCCTCCGCAAAAATCAAACGGCCCTGTGACGATGCGCGATGTCGCGCGCGCAGCAGGTGTTTCCCGTATGACCGTCAGTCGCGCCCTCAAAGAAAACAGCCCTGTTTCCAAGGAAACGAGAGAACGCATTCTCAAAGTTGTGCGTGAGATGAATTATGTGCCGGACTACATGGCTGGCAGTTTGACCACAAAACGGTCAGGTTTTGTGGCCGTGCTGGTGCCATCGCTTAACAACCTGCACTTTGCAGAAACAGTTCAAGCCCTGACCGAAGAACTCGAGCGTTCGGGACGGCAGATTTTGCTCGGCCACACGGATTATTCCACGGAACGCGAAGAACATCTGGTCGAAGAGATGTTGAAACGCAGACCCGAAGCGATCGTTCTGTCCTATGATGGGCATTCTGATCGAACCGTCGCGCTTTTGAGTGACGCCCAAGTGCCGGTCATTGAGCTTTGGGAGCGCCCCGAAGACCCAATCGGGCATTCCATCGGATTCTCCAACCGGGATGCCGCAGGTGACATGACGCGTGCCTTAATCGGCCGTGGATATCGCAACATTGCGTTTTTAGGCGAGGCAGATGACGACTGGAGTCGGGGTGCTGCGCGGCGCAAAGGTTTTCTTGATGCCATGAAAGATGCAGGTCTGTCGGATCATCGAATTTTGCGCCTTGGGAAACCGCCGCTGTCCATCGAAGATGGTGCGGCTGCCGCCCCCCAACTGCTGGAAAAGTATCCCGACACGGATTGCATCTTTTGCGTGTCTGATGTCGCCGCATTCGGTGTGCTGTCGGTCCTGTCGCAGCTTGGCAAGTCTGTTCCCGCAGATATTGGGATTGTGGGATTCGGCAACTTTGAAGTAGGTCGCTTCGCAAACCCGACGATTTCGACGGTTACCATAGATCCAAAAACAATCGGAAAAGAGACCGGCCAGTTGATCGAAGAGCTGCTCTCTGGGTCCGATTCTGCACAAAGACGTTTCGTCCCGGTTGAGGTCGAATTGACTCTGCGCGACAGCACCAAATAGCAAAACCAAAGGTTTTCAGTCTTTTAAGGCGTTAATTTTTTCTTGTGTTACCGGTCACAAACGTTAATGTGACCGGTAACAAGATTGGATCTGCCCATGCCAAACATTCGCCTCGACAGCCTCGTCAAACGCTACGGCCAAGTAGAAGTGCTGCATGGGATTGATCTGGAGATGGCTGACAACGAGTTTACGGTGCTCGTGGGGCCGTCCGGGTGTGGCAAATCCACGACCTTGCGCATGATCGCTGGGCTTGAAGATGTCTCGGATGGAGAGATTTACGTTGACGGCCAGCCTGTGAGTCATCTGGAGCCCAAAGAACGTGACTTGGCGATGGTGTTTCAGGATTATGCACTCTACCCACATATGAATGTGGCGCAGAACATCTCGTTTGCGCTCCGGTTGCAACGCCGCCCGAAGTCCGAGATCGATGCAAAGGTCAAGGAAGTGGCCGACATGGTGGGGCTTACCGAGTTTCTTGCGCGTAAGCCCGGGGCCTTGTCGGGTGGCCAGCGCCAGCGTGTGGCCATGGCGCGCGCACTCGCCAAAGACAGCGGGATTTTCCTTTTCGATGAACCGCTTTCAAATCTTGACGCCAAGTTGCGTGGTCAGATGCGCGCAGAACTCGCCATGATGAGTCAGCGGGTTGAGAAGAACATGATCTACGTCACCCATGATCAGATCGAAGCCATGACCCTCGCGGATCGGATCGTCGTCATGCATGGCGGCTATATCCAGCAGCAGGGCACACCTGAAGAGTTGTTCAAGCGCCCGGTAAACAAGTTTGTGGCGGGTTTCATGGGAATGCCGCCGATGAACTTCCTGGAAGGTCAAATTGAGGATCGTGGCGATGCTGTCTTTGTTGCCGGGGATGGTTTTGATGTGCAGCTTGACGGTGAAAAGGCGGCTAAAGCCAAGGGACACAGCAGCCGGGACATAACTCTTGGTATCAGGCCTTCTGATCTGAAGTTTGGCGATGTGGTGGACCCCGCCCGGTCGCTGACGCTGAATGTGCTGGTTTCGGAATATGTGGGGGCGCAATCCGTGCTGCTATGCACATGCGGCGCAGCGCAGGTGATGGTGGAGATCACGTCGGAGACACCGGTCGCCTTGGGGCAAACACTGACATTCGCGGTCAATCCAGGGGGTGTTCACCTCTTTGATCGCGCAAGTGAGGCTGCGCTTTAGCGGTTTCAAAATTGTTTTAGGGAGGAAGCAACATGCTAAAAATACTCAAGATGACAGCCGTCAGCGTTTCCGCTGCGGCACTGATGGCGGGGGCGGCACTAGCCAATCCTTATGCCGAATACGAAGGGACGACACTGATCGTGAATTTTCCCGCGCACCCGCATTATGACGCGGTGATGCGGATCTTGCCGGAGTTCACCAAGGAGACCGGCATCGAGGTGGAAGTCGATCAGCTTCCCTATCTGAAGATGCGTGAGCGGCAGACGCTGGAATTGGCGCAGGATGAGGGCGAATACGATCTTATTTCCTACGTGGTTTTCTCGAAGGCGGACTACGTTTTTGCGGATCAGTTGGAAAACCTCGCCAAGTTCTTCATGAACCCTAAACTTTCGGATCCGACCTATGACGCGGGCGACCTGATCGACGGCTACGTGCAAAACATCGGTGTTGCAGGCGGCGAAAAAGGTTATCTGCCTGGCGCAACGGGGTCGCTCTTTGGTGTTCCGTTCGGGTCAGAGACTTCTGTGCTGGCTTACCGCAAGGACATCTTTGAAAAGCATGGGATTCCAGCGCCGGAAACCTACGACCAATTGCTTGATGCGGCCTGCAAGATCCCTGAAGTTGAGCCTGGCATGGGCGGTATGGCCTCTCGCGCGGCCTCTGGTCACCAGGCGAGCCACGCGTTCCTGTTGCACCTTGCACCACTGGGCGGACGTGTCTTTGACGAAGCGTGGAATCCCATCATCAACAATGCTGCCGGTGTTGAAGCGGCCAACGCGTTGAAATCCATCGTCGATTGCGGCCCTGAAGGCGCGATGAGCTTTGGTCCCTCCGAGGCAGCAAATGCCTTTGCCAGTGGCGATGCAGCGATGTTCCTAGATTCCATTGCCTTTATGCCCGGATTTGAGAACCCGGATCGTTCGACCGTGGTCGGCAAGGTTGGCTATGCGATGCATCCCGAAGGTGTGCGCCGCGGGTCTCAAACTGGTGGTTTCGGCATTGCGATCCCCAAGAACGCTGAGCACAAGGAAGCGGCCTTTCTGTTAATGCAGTGGCTTACGTCCAAAAAAGGCGATCTGATGGTTGCGATGCAGGGCGGTAACCCGTCGCGGTTCTCCACCTATCAGGACGCGGGTCTGAACGAGAAATATCCCTTCTCTGCAACCTTTGGCGAAGCGTTGAAATACGCTGACCCTGACTGGCGCCCGATCATCCCCGTCTGGGGCAAGATCAATGCAGATATCGGCACCACCATGTCCAAGGTCCTGACCGAAGGACTGGATATCCAGGAAGCTCTGGATGGCGTGGCCGACCGTACCCGCGCCGTTATGGAAGACGCTGGCTACTACACCTGGCAGTAAGCCACACACTAACGGCGCGCGCCATGTTGTGCGCGCCGTCTCTTTCCCCTCTGACCCGGCCAAAGGATGATCGCGATGCGTATCGCCAGAGCCAATCGGCTCACCCCCTACATGTTCCTGGCGCCAGCGGCGATCATCATGGCCATCGCGCTGATGTATCCACTGGGCTACATGATCTGGGGCAGCTTTCGTGATTGGAACCCAAGCCAGACCATTGGTGAGGCAGAGTTCGTCGGCCTGAAAAACTACATCTTTCTGTGGAATGACCCAAATTTCCACGAGAGCCTGATCGTTACCCTGAAGTTCGCCTTCTTCGTCGTCACCATCGAGATGCTGCTTGGCGTTGGGCTCGCGCTGATGCTCGATCGGGACATCCGCGGCATGTCTGTGTTGCGCACGCTCTTTATACTGCCGATGATGATCGCACCGGTCGTTGTGGGTCTGATGTGGCGCTATATGTATCACCCCACAGTTGGGACGTTTAACGGTGTTCTGGAAAGCCTTGGCCTGCCGAAGGTGGACTGGCTTGGCCAACACGCATTGACGAGCGTTATCATCGCCGACATCTGGCAGTGGACGCCCTTCATCTTCATTCTGGCGCTGGCCGCTTTGCAGTCTTTGCCCCGCTCCGCGCTGGAAGCTGCCCGGATCGACGGCGCCACCGCCTGGCAGCAGATCATCCACATCAAATTGCCGCTGATGATGCCCGTGCTGATCGTCACAGCGCTCTTGCGCCTTATCGACGCCTTCAAGGTGCTCGAGGTCATTCTAGTGATGACCGAAGGCGGCCCCGGCCTGTCAACTGAAATTCTCGCCTTGCGCATATCTCGCACCGCGACCGAATTCCGCGAGTTGGGGGTGGCGGCCGCCATGTCGAATTACCTGTTGATCCTGCTGTTGTTGCTGACGGTCGCGATGTTCGTCTTCAACCGCATTCAGGAAGCGCGTGCTGCCCGGCTGCAAGCCCAGGTCGAGGAGGAATCGTGATGTCGAGCCCCAATGCCAAGCAAAACTCGGCTTTCTTCGCCGTTATTGCACTACTGGTCTTTATGTCCATCGGGCCAGTGCTTTTGATGCTGGTCAATTCGTTCAAGCTCGATGTGGATATCATTTCGGGCAGCACAGGACTGATTTTCCTTCCCACGATCCAGAATTATGAAACCGCCCTCTGTGACGTGCTGTGGTATGAACCGGATCACATCGAATTCTGCTCTTTGAAATTTGGTGGCGCCTTCATCAATTCGCTGATCATCGCCATTATTTCCACCGTTCTGACGCTGGTGATTGGGTGCATGGGGGCCTACGCGCTGGTGCGGTTCAAGTTCATGGGGCGCGATACGGTATCGTTGTCTACCCTTATGGTGCGCATGGTGCCGCCTGCGGTGCTGCTGGTGCCGGTTTTTGGGCTGTGGAACAACGAATTTTGCCTCGATCGCGATGGGCTCATCGGCGGCGCGATCCGCGAGACTTTCGGCGGGCGGGGTGACGTGTGTCTTGCGGGCACACATTCGGGCATCATTCTGATCTATGTGGCAATGAACCTGCCCTTCGTGATCTGGATCCTGCAGAGCTTTATCGTGCAGGTACCGCGCAGCCTCGAAGAGGCCGCCCGCGTCGATGGTGCCGGACCGTTTCAGGTATTCTTCAAGGTGGTGTTGCCCCTGATCAAGCCGGGTCTTGCAGCGGCGGCCATTTTCACCTTCCGCATTGCCTGGAATGAATATCTGCTGGCCTCGGCCTTAAGCGACCGAGACACCAGAACCGTGCCGATCCTGATTGTGAACAACATGTCGGAGTTCAACGTGGAATGGGGCGTCATCATGGCCACGGGCATGTTGCTCGCCATACCGCCGATTATATTCACTCTGTTGGCGTCGCGTCAGATTATCACGGGTATGACAGCGGGAGCGGTCAAAGGCTGATGGACTGGTTGCTGGCGCCCATTGACCCGTCACGTGCCCATGAGGTTGGCTTGGCGATATCCTGGCACGCCCGTTTGATGGTTCTTGGCTGGGGGATATTGGCGCCTCTTGCGGTCATAGCAGCGCGGTTTTTCAAAGTCATGCCGGGTCAGGACTGGCCCAGAGAGCTGGATAACCAGACGTGGTGGCGTGGGCACTGGATGGGGCAAACCAGCGTTGTGGTTTTATCCGTTGGTGCGCTGGTTCTCGTTTTGCCAAGCGATTTTTCCAACATGAGCCTGCACAACTGGTTCGGCTATCTTGTGCTCTTAGGGGCCGCTGGACAGATGATTTTAGGCATTCTGCGTGGATCCAAGGGTGGTCCCACTTCGCGTGGGCCTGACGGATCCATGGCCGGACATCACTACGATATGACGCCTTGGCGTCGCATGTTTGAAGCCTTTCACAAACTGCTTGGCTATGTGACGATCCTGCTGGCAATTGTGACCATCCTTTTGGGTCTATGGAAGGCAAATGGCCCACTTTGGATGTGGCTCTTTCTGTGCGTCTGGTGGGGCGTGCTTATGACGATCTTTGTTCTGTTGCAGAAACGCGGTATGGCAGTAGACACCTATCAGGCCATCTGGGGAATTGACCCGACACATCCGGGCAATCAGCGTCCCGCGCCGGGGTGGGGCATGCGTCGACTGAGCAATAACAAAGAGGAAGAGAACAATGTACGGGATCATCGAAGGGACCGGATTCGAAGCAATTGAGCCAGAATTTGAAGCGTGTTTCGTTGGTCATGCGCGCGTGGAACGCCTGTGGACAGGGGCGCGGTGGTCCGAAGGGCCGGTCTGGTGTGCAGCGGGCAGGTATCTTTTGTGGTCTGATATTCCCAATAACCGGATTCTGAGGTTTGACGAAACGGATGGATCGGTGTCGACCTTCCGCCAACCCTCCAACAATGCAAACGGCCACACGGTCGACAGGCAGGGACGTTTGGTCAGCTGTGAGCACCTGACGCGCCGGGTCACGCGCACCGAACATGATGGCAGCATCACTGTAATCGCTGACAATTTTGAGGGTAAACGGCTAAATTCTCCCAACGATGTCGTGGTAAAATCAGATGGCTCGATTTGGTTTACTGATCCCAGCTACGGTATTCTGATGGACTACGAAGGTGAGCGGGCAGAAAGCGAGATCGGCGCGTGTCATGTCTACCGGGTTGATCCTGTCGGGGAAATCACGATTGTCGCGGATGACTATATAAAGCCCAATGGCCTTGCGTTTTCTCCGGATGAAAGCATGCTCTATGTTGCGGATACCGGTATCACGCATGATGCAGATGGGCCCCGGCACATCCGCCGTCATCCTGTCAACGCAGACGGGACTTTGGATGCCGGGATGATTTTCGCTGAATGCAGCGAGGGGCTGTTTGATGGCTTTCGCTTTGACCGTGCGGGTCGCATCTGGAGTTCTGCCGCAGACGGTGTGCATTGCCTCAATCCGAATGGTGATTTAATCGGCAAAATTCATATTCCGGAACTCGTCGGAAACGTGTGTTTCGGGGGTGCGAAACTCAATCGCTTGTTTATCGCGGGGACAAGCTCGCTTTATTCCGTGTATTTGAACGTGAATGGCGTATCGCCCGTCTGAGCTATGCGTTTGGATGACTCTTGAGATAAGGAAATCCCCATGTTTACAGAACCTTCTGCTGTACTGACCCATACTGCTGTCATGACAATGCTTGCAGCAGGTGTCGCGCGCGCCGAAGAACTGGGCCAGCCACAATGCATCGTCATTGTGGATGCAAGCGGGGTGGCGTTGGGTCAAATCCGTATGAACGGTGCAAAATACCTCAGCCTTAAAAGCGCTGAAGCCAAGGCACGTACAGCCGCCTCTATCCGCGCTCCGAGTGATGCAATCCCAGAGGCTGTGGGGCTGTCGATCGCAGCGGCAACAGGGGGCGATATGACCCGTCTGGGAGGCGGCTTGCCGATTGTTTCTGACGGGATCTGTCTGGGCGGCATCGGCGTTGGATCAGGATCGCCTGACCAGGACACAGAGGTAGCACGCGCAGCGCTATTAGCCGTCGGGATGGTGTCTTGATACGCGCTTATCGCCATGCGATCGCGTATGGGCGTCCAAAAGTAATGTCAGGTTAATGGAGCCACAGCCGAGACATCACCTTGGTATTTCAAGATGGGACAACCAGCGAAATGGCGCGGGACAATTTACTTACGAGCTCTTCGATGTGAGTGTCTTCCAAGATGAACGGCGGGGCGAGCAGGATGTGATCTCCGTGCTTCCCGTCCCGTGTTCCTGCGTTTGGATAACAGATAAGTCCAGCATCAAAAGCGGCAGCTTTGAGATGTGATGCAAGGGCAAGGTCCGGGCTGAAAGGCGCTTTGCTTTCGCGATCTGCCACAATTTCCACGCCAAGAAACAGCCCACGTCCCCGGATATCGCCCACATGCGGGTTTTGGCCAAAAGCGTCGTTCAAAGCTGCGTGCAAGCGCATGCCCATTGTCTGGGCACGTTCAACAAGGCCATCGCGTAGCAGCTTGTCCAAAACCGCCCGCGCAGCCGCTGCAGCCACTGGATGGCCAACATAGGTGTGCCCGTGTTGAAAAAATCCGCTGCCCGCAGCGAGCGTGTCGTATATGTGTTTGGTGCAAAGCATGGCGCCAATGGGCTGATATCCTGCCCCTAACCCTTTGGCAGCGCACAGGATATCAGGTGCGATCCCCTCTGCTTCGCAGGCAAATAGGTGCCCTGTGCGCCCCATCCCGCACATGACTTCATCAAGGATCAGCAGAACACCATACCGGTCGCAGATCTCACGAATACGTTTGAAATAGCCTGCCACACCGGGAACCGCTCCCATTGTTGCGCCCACAACCGGCTCTGCCATAAAGGCCATGACGTTTTCCGGACCCAGACGGAGGATTTCATCCTCCAATTCCTGAGCTGCGCGCAGACCGTAGTTTGTGACACTTTCGTCGTCATGGCGGTCAACGTACTCGTAACACGGGGCGATATGGGACACGTCAATCAGCAAAGGGGCAAATTGCGCGCGCCGCCACGCGTTACCGCCCGCGGCCAGTGCGCCCAGTGTGTTTCCGTGATAACTCTGGCGCCGCGCGATCAAATGTTTACGTTCCGGCTGGCCGATCTCGACGAAATACTGGCGCGCAAGTTTGATCGCGGCTTCTGTTGCTTCCGAACCGCCCGATACCAGATACACCCGGTCAAGATCACCCGGTGCAAGTGACACAAGCAAATCCGCCAGTTCTTCTGCTGCCTTTGAGGTGAAAAACCCGGTGTGCGCAAAGGCAAGCGATTGGGCTTGCGACTGTATGGCTGCGATCACGTCTTTGTCGCCATGTCCAAGACAAGAGACGGCGGCTCCGCCGGATCCGTCGAGATAAGCTTTGCCGGTGTCATCATAAAGATAGCACCCTTCGCCGCGTACGGCACGAGGGGGCGCTGATTTCATACTGCGTGGAAAAACATGTGACATGAGATGTCCGATCGGTTGACGGAAGGCCGTTCTAAATTGCGCACTGCCTGAAGAATTCGCGCGAGGTGTCTATCATTTTTAAGGTCGGACATGCCGTCAAACAAGCTGTAAATCAGGTCCTTGTCCCAGGCTTTCGGGTCTGTTGTCGAGCCGGTAAAAAAACCTGCAAGAGAAAATTGAACTATTCCATATCCATCATGTCAGGCATGTCTTCTGTTTCTTCTTCTGCGGGCGCTTGTAACGACATACCGGTCCTAGTGTCGTTGTCCAACCAGCACGGTTGCTCGATCTCACCGTTGCGGAAATAGCGCGGGCGAAACGCATGTACCTTGACGGTTGTCGGGGACGTTCTGCCCTCGCTGGTCCAGATCTCTGCCAGTCGGTTATCCACATAAAGTGCATCATCTGGTGGTGTCTTGGCGCTGCATTGTGTGGGACCGTTGCCAGTTGCGCCACCTGGTGGGCCGGCGCCATCGCTTGCTCCTCCTTCGTCGCAATCTCCTTCTTCATATCCAGCCATCCCGTTGCCAGCTGTTCCGAACCGGGGCAAATCTTCATGACGCAGCCGGACGGTCAATTTGTCTGGCCGTAATGTTGGTTGAATGCATTCAAAACTGGCAATGACGCCCTGCATGTTCGGCAGAACTTCGATCCGGTCATGCCATTGGTTGCCCACCCGAACACGCGGGTTCTTCCACAGGCGACTGCCGGTCAGGCGGATCCGCGCGGGGCGTCCGGCCTCGACTTGCTCCTCTTCATTCCATCCTGTGTCGAGGTAGGGCGTACGTATGATGAAAAACCCAATGCGCTGTAACACGTCCTGCGCCTTGCCTGGCAGCGGGACATTCAGCGTGTGGCGCGTGAACTGAGGCTCTTCTTCAGCGACGTCTTCGCATAGGTTTCCGGTTGGGATCTTCTTTTTCAAGTTCTGGGGTCGTACCCAACAGGTGGTGATTTCCAGTTCGGCGTGTCCCCACCAACTGGGTAAAGAGATTAGCGCGGAAAGGGGCACGCTCATGGGTACATGGCGGCTGGCTTGACGCGCTGACTCACGGCGGGGTGCGATCAACCAGGAGAACTTTGTTTGCGTGTTGCGCACCTCAAGCTCCTGCGCCACTTGCATCAGGGCCTCGAGTGACAACGCGCAATCCGGGCTGTTGCAGCTTTCCGGGGCCGAGGCTTCCAAAAGCGAACGGACTTGCATCCACCAGTCGCTGACACCCTGTCCCAGAAATTTTTGTTCCAGCGATTTTGAAAACTGCTGCACAAATGTACCGCTGATTTCATAGGCATCAAGCACGTCTTCCAATTCCCGGCGACAGGGTACAAACCCACCCTCGCTTGCGCGCGCTTTGGTTTTTGGGCCATGTGCAAGATAATGCCCCCAATCACCGATCCCAAAGATATGATCACGCTCATGCCGACTGATCGTGTCAGATTCTGATCGTGCCTGCAGCCCGGTGAATTTCTGCAGTGTACCGGCAAAATCGAACCGTGCTCCGGATTGCAGACTATCGCGCTCGTAAGACGCGAGACGCTCGCCAGAACGCGGCCAGACAGTGTAACTGCGCGCATCTGCAAAACACCGCAGTTCAAGGAATAGGCGCAAAGCTTCCTCGCGCCCGGCCTCGCTGACCCGCGCTTTGCTGGTCCGGTAGGCTTGTTCTGGGTTCAGCAAGACGGCTTTGTCGATACCGGAAATGATCTTGTCTGACCCTGGCCCTGCCTTTTGGACGGCGGCTTGCACATCCGCATCTGGCTCAAAGAGAGATTTTGCCTGCGCTCTTGCAACGACATACTCCGCTTCGACCCTTTCGGCCAAAGCTTCGGCTTTGGTCCGGGTCCGCAGTTTGCAATACTTCAAATCGCAGCGCGTGATGTCGAAAACAAAGAACTTACCCAGGTTAACGGTGCGCGCAGATGTATCGAGCTGAAGGTTTGTCAGCTTTTCCTTGAGCATCATAACAATACCGATCTGGGCATAGTCACCACCAGCAAGGTCAACCCGTTCTGCCAGTTGAACGGTTACATCCAAAAGATCTGAACTGGGACAAGCACGCTGCATCTCGTTGTCCAATGCGCGCAGTTCTTGCGCGGAAGGCACCTCGCCCCCAATAAAACCAATCAGTTTTTCGCGCGTCCGGGGGGCTGTGCGACAAGGGGCGAAAGGTCTTATGCCAACGCGTTTAAGCATTTCAAAACGCCCGATCAGCCGTAGTTTGGCCAAGGTGATCTGATTTTCGCGCGTGGGGCAGGGATAATTGAACTGGCGCTCAACAGATGCCTGAAATTGGTTCGAAAGTTGCCGTGCGGCTTCCGCAGTAGACAGTTTCTGGTTCTGATCTGTTGATCTGGGTTGTCGAGGTTCGTTGGTTTGACGTGGTCTTTGCTTAGATGGCGCATCCGGGCCCGATTCGTTTGCGCCAATTGGCGCGCCATTGTTACTTTTCGGGCGCGAAGGTCCAAGCTGGCTGCGTACGTGTTTGGAACGCATGTCGCGGTATCGTTCATCGTTCAAAGACAGATCCGCGGGCGACAAACTGGTGATACGGAACGGTGCGCCACAGCTTTCAATCATGCGTTTTGGTGCATTGATCGCATAGGGTTCCAGCATCCCCCCATCATTCCAATAGGTTGGGCTATCAGCCGGATAGTTGGGCATGAGATCTTCGGTCAGAGTGGGAATGCCGACGCTGTTGATCAGCGTATGCAGATAAGCGCGTGCGCGGGATTCTTGCTCATTCGCTTGCTGCTTGAGAACGAGATTAACCATTCTGTCGACCATGCGCTGTGCGTTGCGGTAAATATCACTGCTGCCGCGGTCAGAGGCCCTGGCATCTACCAGCTTTAGATCCAACACCCGGTGGGTGAGGATCTGATCGATCAACTCCAACTCAGAGGCCTGGAATTGAAAGTCCCGATCCAGGATCAATCGACGATCCCGCAACAGGCTGTCCACGGTCAATTCCATCCGCTTGCGGGTTTCAACCACTAGTCTGCCATAGTGATCAAACAGCAATCTGGGGTCACGCGGTTCGCGCACCGTGATGGAAACGGCCGCAACGCTATCGGACCTTTCGCGTGCCGGAGAAAGCGTCAGTCTGAAATTCATCCGGTGCAACGTGTTAGAGCCAATGTCGTGCGCGTCATCAAGTATGCTGTCGTAGCGCTGCAACGACAGCCGTTCGCGGTAGTTCTTGGCGTCGCGGAATTGCTGCAAGGGGGTGGGCTTGGAAAGCCCTAGGTTTTCAGCGAGCTCACTGAGTTTTGCAAAATCGGCGGCTTCGAGGTTATCCTGCCCGTCTTTACCAACGATCGACATCAACCGACGGGTGACAGATACGGTGTCCACCTGTGCGAACTTGTCGTTCTCAAGCAGCTGATCGACTTCTTCCAGTTGCGTTTCGATCCATGCGCTTTCCTGAAGCCGCTCGTTGATCAGCCGCTCCCGGGTAAAAAGCTGTGGCGTATCCACGACGATCAACCCCTCGCGGGATTGGTCAAAGCGCACATGGTCCTGCAGAAAACTCTCGACAGACTGCAGGGTGCGATCAATGGGTGCAAATGCGTAGATGAGGATCATGGCGGTAACGACAATGCCGAAAGGGGACGTGATCGCGCCCGCACTCCAACGTAAGACCTGACCCGGTGCGTTCATGGCTTTCCCGGCGACACCAGCCCAGTTCAAATCGTTTTTCTTTGCACTTTTTGCGGGTTTTCCAGTTTCATCCTCTTGGGTATTTTTTGCGATCTCATCGACTTGACTGATCTCAGGCGCATCCATATCTGGCTGCTCGTTCTCGACTTTTTGCGGTTGATCGTCATTCATATCGCATGTCCTACTTACACAAGCACACCAGTTCGCGCCAACATCGCATCGAAAGTGGCCTTGACCGATAATCGGCAAAAGGCCGTTTCCGTGCTATCAAACACTCCGTTCTCTCCAAGCTTGTTGGATGGAGAACCGCCGCCGCAAACGCCGAAATAACGACAGGATTTCCGGCATTTCGTGACGCCGCTGTGCACATCGACCAGCGCTTTGAGGTAGTTGGAATTGAGAAACATGCGCGCGACGTCGCTCAGATCATGCACGTTTCCAAAAACAAAGTCGTTGTAGCGGTCAGACGATGTGCCCAGCAATTCTGGTGAAAAAGTGGTCAGCGCGCCGTCACGTCCTACCGAGACGATCGCGCCGGGCACGTTTTCCATGTGTCGGGTCGTGCGGGTGCCATTCTTGAGCGCCGCAAGAAACCGATCGTACTCCCGCAGCTTTGGCGGTGTATCCAAACGCTCTATTCCGTCCATAAATTGGCTCAAAAAAGCACCATATCTATCTTCTGGCGATGCATCGAACAGCGAAGAACGCGTGTTGGTTCCGTCAATTTCTTCGATGTTGAGGCCAATGGAATAGGCTCCGGTGTCGGCCAAGGCGTGCGCGAATTCAACTGGATGCGCCAATGCATCTGCCGTCACCACAGCAATGATGTGAAACGGGATTTGTGCCGCGCGCAGCTTTTCCATGCCCTCTTGCGCGCGTTTGAACGTGCCGGCACCACCGCGCGTTACGCGCCTTGCATCATTGATCCATTCTGGCCCGTCAAGTGACACACCAACCGAAATATCGGCTTGCTTGATAAACTCGATCCAGTCATCAGATAGTAATGTAGCGTTGGTTTGTAATGCCTGACGCGGAATCTTGCGTCCCGCGTTTTGCTCCAGAATATCGATTGCGTTGCGATACCAGTCGGGCGGAAGCACGCAGGGCTCGCCGGCGTGCCATACCAGGGTCGTCTCATCGTTGAAAAGATGGCTTCCCACAGTCGTATGGCCAATTGCTGCAAGGGTCTGCGCGCTCATCATTGCACGATTTCCGCGGTCAGGCAGATAACAGTAGCTGCAGTCGAGATTGCAAAATGATGTGGGTTGGATCACCAGAAGCTGGATGGGTGTTATCGTCGGCATGGGACTACCAGTTCACCCAATTCGCCCAATTGCCCCAGTTGTTCCAATTTGGCCAGTTGTCCCAATTGGGCCAATTAAACCACTGCGCCAATCGCTTAGGCTTGATCTGTGCCTCTGGCTCGACGCCGAGAGCGCGTCGCGCCTGTTCCAGCTGATCTTCCAAAGCAGAAATTTCGGGCTCGGTGTTTGGCGATACCGGTTTTGCCATCGCTTGAACCGATCCTACCGCCGACGCCGCCACCGACAAAACGACCGCAGTCCACTGAAGAACTGTCCTCACTAATTAGACCCCCAAAATCCCTAAAATCTTAAATTATATTTAAAAACTGGCATGTATAGGTGAAAAAATCAACTAAAGATGGAGCGTTGGATTTGAAGCTCAGCTTTCAGGAATGTTCCCAAAGAGCCACCTTCATATCAAAACGTCACCGACAGCAGCGCAGCATTTGGCCGGACCTAACTAGATGCGAGGCTTTGTTGTTTCAGACATTCGCCTCTGGTAGCGATGCTGCCCTTAAAATGCGAGCAGCGTTTACGTCGCATTTTTTCAGTATGGCCCGCTTTCCTATCCGGTCGGCTTCAATCGGTCGTTACACATCGCCCTGACGTTCAAATCGCCGGACATGTCACCACGCGATTCAAGCCAGTCGATTAAACCATCGTAGGGCATTGGGCGCGCAATCCGATAGCCCTGAAACAGGGAGAAACCGACTTCCTTCAGCATGTCAATCTGTGCGTCTGTTTCCGTACCTTCTGCGATCGCCTCAATGTTCATACGCGAACAAAGCCCGTGTATCCCTTCGGAAATGGCTTTTAGAGTAGGGTCTTGATCGATGGACCTGACGATGCTCTGTGCGAGTTTGATCCGGTTGATAGGGAATTCCCGCAAGATCGCCAATGCCGTGTGGCCAGTGCCGAAACCGTCCAGATCGATCTGAAAACCGGTATGCGAAAGACGGCTGATGTTATTTTTCAGAGTTTCTGACACGTGATCAAGTAACGCGGTCTCGAGAACTTCGATGTGCACGAATTGTGGCGCGATGTCATGTGCAGTTGCACAGGACAAAAGCAGGTCAGCAAGATTGGCACTCCGCAGCATGGCATGTGAAAGGTTGATGCTCAGGGTGGTTTCATTCAGGCCTGCAGCCTGTAAAGACGCGAACGCGTCAAAAGACTGCTCAAGTATCGTTTTGTCGATATCTGCAACCAGACCGGTTTCGCTGGCAACATTGATGAAAGCGCTTGCCGAGGTCGCTTTACCGTCGTGCCGTTGCCATCGGGCGAGAGCTTCAAAGCCACGAAGACGCCCGCTTGGAAGTTCGATCTGTGGCTGAAAGAAGGGAACGAATTGTTTTTTCTTGATGCCGGATTTGACCTGGCTGGCAAGATGCGCCTTTTCAAGCGCACGATTGCGCATTTCTTCACGGAAAATGATGGTGCGATCGCGGCCCTGAATTTTACCCTGAACCAACGCTGTGTCCGCATCAAGCTGGGCTTGCTCGATCGCGTAGTTGGCATTTGGACACCAAACCGCAATTCCAACAGTGGCACCTACCTGACACAGACGGCCTTTGAATTTCAGCGGAATGGAAATCGCGCTTCGAATATGTTCAGCAATTTGAAAAACGTCGACCTCACTGGGCGCGCAGGGAAGCACAAGGACGAACTCATCGCCGCCGAACCGGGCGATTTTGGCGTTTTGTGGTGCCAGCTCTGTCAGCTTTCCAGCAACTTTGGTCAGTACAAAATCGCCGGCTTCATGTCCGAGCGTATCATTCACGCTTTTGAACTTGTCGAGATCCACGTGCAAAAAGGCGATCCGCTCATCATCGCGCACAGTTGCATGCTGACCGGAGATCTTTTCGCCAAGGCCGCGACGGTTCAGCAAACCAGTCAATGCATCTGTTAACGCCGCACTTTCCAGTTCAGCCTGCCGGCGTTTTGCATTGGTGATGTCGTTGCTCATTGAAACGCGTCCACCCGTGCTTGTCGGTCGTTCTAAAACACGCAGCCAAGTACCGTCATGCAGTTGAACTTCTTCGACAACCTGTGCACGTCGGAAATTCTGCAATCGACCTGCCAACCAATTGCTCTCATCTTGGGGCATCACGCGGAACTGCCCTGCGGCAAGGCCCGCGCGCAAAATGCTCTCGAAGTCAGCGCCCTTGACCAATGCCGCTTTACTTCTGCCATAGGTGTGCCGGAAGGCGTTGTTGCAGGTGACCAGGCGTTCTTGTGCGTCAAAGAGTGCAAAGCTGTCAGGAATTGCTTCAAGCGCAACGTTCAGTTGGTCCAGCGCTTCTGCTGCTACCGTTTCCGCCTCGATCCGGGCGGTGATGTCGAACACGAAGATGAGCCACCGGATTGCGCCGCATGGCAACGCCTCGGGCGTGCCGCGACCCGTGAGCCATCTTTTGTTGCCACGGGGATCGAAGACGCGCCACTGCAACTCCCATGGAGTCAGCTGCGCCGCAGAGTATTCAAGAGTGCGTCTAAGCTCTTCAACATCGCCAGCGTGGACCAAGCCCCAAACTGTGGCAGGATCCTCTGCGGCTTCTTGTGCGGTCAGGCCCCAAATCTGTGGTGCATAATCGTTGAGAACATCAATTCTTTCGGCGCCATCCGAAAACAAGGTGTAGTGGCATGCCAACCCGGGAACACTGCGCGCGAATGTTTCCACGGACGTGTTGCTTGTCGCATTCATGTGCTCAACCCATTTCCCACGATCAAAGACAAAGGATAGGCTTTAAGCGACGTGCGGTAAGATTCTCTGAAGATTGCCCTTCAGATTTTAAGCACTTTTGGACTTACTGGACCGCCAAACGTCGTGTGGCATGAGCAGCGTGTTTAGCTTTTTACGGTTGTGCGCGCAGTCTATTCCGCGGCCTTGGTTTTTGCTGATTTCGCCCGTTCGATCACCAGTGGTCGCCATGTGCTTATATCGCTGAGGCGCACAGCAGCTCGTAGTTTGCGCATCCGTGCCTTTTGTTCCTCAGCCCCCATTTCAAGAGCCTGCAAGATGGCCTTGTCCATGGAGCGATGGGAAAATGGGTTGGCGATCACGGCATGATCCAATTCCACCGCGGCACCTGCAAATTCGGACAAAACCAGCACGCCCTCCTCGTCGACCTTTGCCGCGAGGAATTCCTTGCACACTAGGTTCATGCCATCCGCCAAAGGTGTGATCCAAGCGATATCAGCTGCACGGTAATAGGAAATCAACTGCGCGAACGGAATAGCGCGAGAGATCAGGGCAACGGGTTGCCATTCCAATGTGCCAAAGCGTCCGTTGATCCGACCTGCGGCCTGTTCGATTTCATTCTGTATCTCTTCATAAGCGACCATATTCCGGTTGGCCGATACCGACACATGCATCAGCCGGACTTTGCCATGTAGGTCTAGGCGTTCTTCCAACACCCTCTCAAAGCTCAGAATTTGTTCTGTGCCGCCCTTGGTGTAATCGGTCCGCCCCACGGAGAGAATAAGCTTGCTGTCACCTTTTTCCTTTTTGATGGCGTCCACCTTTTCTACCGTCTCGGGTGCGACCGCTTTTTCCTCGACAAACCCGACGTTGACGCCCACGGGCGTCACACTGACGGCAACTTCTCGGTCTTCTGTCTGAATGGTCCGGGGATAAACGCGTTCCGTGAGTGCCGTACCCTCGGAAATCCATTTGTCCGGAACCTGCGCGCGGTTCGTGACCTCCACATCAAAGAGACTGCGCGCCACCGAGGCAAAGTTTGACGCGTAGCGTGGAATGTGGAAGCCGACTTCGTCACAGGCAAGCAAACTGCGAATGATCTCCTTGCGCCAGGGCAGAACGTTGAACATGTCAGCGGCAGGAAACGGTGTGTGATGAAAGAAAGCGATTTTAACATCAGGCCGCATTCCGCGCAGATACCCTGGCACGAGCCAGAGGTTGTAGTCATGCACCCATACGACTGCGTTCTGGGCGGCCTCTGCTGCCGCAGCCTCCGCAAAGCGTTGATTTACGTCGCGAAAATTATCCCAATCCACGGGGTCGTAGTTGTAACGCTCCTTGAAGGCATGCAAGATCGGCCAAAATGCTTCCTTGGATGTCACGTGGTAGAACTCGCGTACCTGATCCGCATTTAGAGGTAGCCGCGACACGGTGTATGTGCCGTGTTCGTCATCAATCTCGATGCGACGCTCGAAAGTTGGTGCATTGATATCTTCTGCAAGTTTCCAAGCCACCCATGACCCGTGGTCAACCTGACCGAACAGACTTTTCAGCGTAGGCACAATGCCGTTCGGGCTCTTGTTTTCGCGAAAAACGGTTTTGCCATTTTCTTCAACTTCTTCGTACGGTTGGCGATGGTAGACAATCACAAGGTCAGAAGACATTTTACAGGTCCTTTGGTTCTTGGGGGAAAAGGTTGAAGGTGGTAATCGCTTCGACGATGCCTGACACGCCAATGCCTGAGGCTGTGTGCACATGCGCAAGATCTTTTACACGCGCGACCAAACCTGCTTCGGATCCGCCGACAGCGACTGCGGGCAGCCCCATTTCCAGCATCGACAGGTCGTTGAGCGTATCCCCCGCCACAAGCGTTTTGTCGTTGGCAACGCTAAGGTGGTCGAGCAAACGGCGCAGCGAAGGGCCTTTGCTGATGCCACGTGGCAGCACATCAAGGAAGCGGTCGTCCGATATTAAAACATCCAAACCTAACTGCTCGATGTCTGTTATGCAGGCACTGTCAAAGGCTGCGGGATCCAGATCGTAACTGACACGATGGCGAAAGGGCGTGGGTTGCAAGGTCAAGCCGGGCTGTCCATTCAGTATGTTCAGTACGTTTTGCGACGCGTTTGCCCAAGCCTCCACGATGGGGGCTTCCAACGCGCTGATCGGCTGGATTTCATGCGCGCTGTTGACATGTGCAATCGTAGTGCCGACATCTCCGACCACGTAGTCGGGTTTGGGTATGCCACTGTTGCGGGTCAAATCCGAAATAAACCCAGGATCGCGTCCCGTGACAAAGATCAGGCCGATGTGATCCCTATGTGTGTCTATCCAGTTGTAAAAAGCCTGTCGTGCGCTTGCGCCGCCGCCCAGAAAAGTACCATCCAAATCTGTCGCCAGAACGAACCGCTTGTGCGCGAGTGTCGTGGGCACCATCTTTTCGTGTCGGGTCATTTGAACGTCTTTCCAGAAGTGATTGTTTTATGGTAGTTTTTTGACATCACCCGGGGGGCGAAACGGCCCCGTATGGTATGAAACCTGCGCAAAGGCTTTGATGCGTCGGGCGCAGTTCGCAGATCGTTTGGCAAAAGCACCAGAGAGAAAGCGGCGTTGTTCAAACCTTCCAGACTTTCCCTGATCTGCGGTGGGAGACGTATGATAAATGGCGTCAATATCTGTGCCAAGACGGCGCCCCACGCCATAGAACCACGGGTTGGGATCGGGTCAAAGCCAGCGTCGATGTCAGTTTTTACCGCGCTGGCAGTGCTGTGCATAATCATGAATACCTCAAAAAGTGGGAAAGTCGCGATGACAACGGATCCAAACACGCTTTCGCGGCGTGCTGGCTCTACGGCTCTCGAAGATTACGTCATCGACATAATGCGAGCTTATGTTCACCAGCCACCCGGTCAACCTGACGCCCACAATACGCGACATTTGGTCTGCTTTTGTTCAGCGCGCCGTTACATTTTGCACAAAAAATAGAACTCTACGACTGAAAGACTAATTTTTGCGCACACCCAGAAGTTGAATACGCAATAGGTGCCGTTCCCTTTGACCCTCACGAGGGAGGGCCTATTCTCTGCAGTGCAGCATCAGCAAATGGAGACTTTTCAATGAACCATTCGATCCGGACTGCCATCTTTCCTGTCGCGGGTCTTGGCACGCGCTTTCTACCCGCCACCAAAGCGACGCCCAAGGAACTATTGCCCGTTATCGACAAGCCCCTGATACAATATGCAATCGAGGAGGCACAGAACGCCGGGATCGAGCGGATGATCTTTGTCAGTCATCCGTCTAAAACTGCAATTCAACGCCATGTGATGGACGATGCGAAATTACGCGCCGAGCTGGAAGCCCGCGGCAAGCCGAAATTGGCGGAAGTTCTGGAAGAAGCAGCTTTAAGCGAAGAAGCAGATGATGTTGTCTTCACGATGCAGCCTGTTCCTTTAGGTCTGGGGCATGCGGTGCTGTGCGCAAAACCTTATGTTTTACCTGGCCCTGTTGCGGTGATCTTGCCGGACGACCTGATTGTGGGACAGAGCTGCCTCAAAGAGATGATCGCAGCCTATGAAGCAAGCGATGCCGGCCATATGGTCGCTTCGATGACCGTGGCTCCAGATGAAACAGATAAATACGGGATTTTGTCTGTCACGCGCAAACAGGGAAAAATTGTCTATGCGGACGGTATGGTCGAAAAACCACTTCCGGGACATGCCCCGTCGCGACATGCCGTTGTTGGCAGGTATCTGCTGGATGGCTCAATCTTTCAAGATCTTGAAGCCCAGACGCCGGGTGCGGGCGGCGAGATTCAGTTGACTGACTCCATTGCTGCGGGCACGCAAAGGCTCGGATTGGCTGGTTTTGAGTTTTCCGGCAGACGATTTGATTGTGGCTCGAAAGCTGGGATGCTCCGCGCAACCCTCCATATCGCGGCAGGAGACCCGGAGTGCTGCGACGTTCTCGACGAACTTATTGAGGCGCGCCTGCTGACCACGCGCGCGGCCTAAAAAGGATCAGGCGCGCTGTCGCAACGCGAGACGGGGAACACAAGTTGGAACCGTTTCGACGATAAGCGCGCGTTTTCCAATCATGGTGCGCGGCCATGTGACCAGAATAACCGCGCACCCCGTTATCCCAGCAGAGTCGATGCAGGGTTTCAAATTGCGCAGCTCACAGCTCAGAATACGCTCCGTCGGTTTGGAGACATCCACAGCGACGGTTATCACTGCGTGCGCTGGCAATCCGCGTTGCAAAAGCGCCCGCTGGATGGGGCCAGCCTGACGGGTCGCCATGTAAAAGACCGTACTGGTGCCAGGGCCCGAAAAACGCACGCTGTCAGGCAAAATACCCCCATGTGCACCCGTAGCCGTTGCCAACACCAGCGTATCTGTTGCACCACGCTCGGTGAGCGATAGCCCGGCACTGGCGCCTGCGGCGCAGGCCGCTGTTACACCGGGCACGATTTCAAACGGGATGCCAGCTCCTTTGGCGGCTGCGATCTCTTCGCCGCCCCGCCCGAACACACCGGGATCACCGGATTTAAGGCGCACGACATTGCGCCCCTTGCGGGCCTCCGCAACGATCAACGCGTTGATCCTTTCCTGTGGCCAGGCGCAGGCTCCGACGACCTTGCCGACATAGACGCGCTCTGCATCACGGCGCGCGAGTTCAAGAACATCCGGGTCGATCAAGCGGTCATAGAAAATTACGTCTGCTTCCTGCAACCGTGCCACCGCGCGCAGCGTCAGCAAGTCTTTTGCCCCGGGACCTGCGCCAATCAGGGCGATTGATCCTTCATTGGGGCTGTCTGGTGCGCCGCCGGACGCAACCGCTGCTTTGATAGTTGCAGCGGCCTCTCTTTCCGCGCCGCGTGTCCAGGTTTTGCGCGGCGTGCCGGAGAAAACCCATGCCCAAAACGCGCGGCGTTTTTCGCGCGGTACCCGCTGTGCCACGATACCGCGCAACCGTCCTGCGACCTCGGCTAGGCCGCCCAAATTAGGCGCGAGAACCTCTTCAACTTTCGTCTTGATCTGGCGGGCAAGAACCGGAGCCGTGCCTTCGGTGCCGATGGCTACGACCACCGGATCGCGGTCAACAAGCGACGGTGTGGTCAAATCGCACAGGTCAGGCTGATCCACGACATTCACAGCACATCCTGCGACCTTGGCCAAAGCGTGTAGGCTCGCATCCGCGCCAGGACACCCCGTCGCAACAAAACCCATCGCGGCACCGCTGAAGGTGGCCGGCGTCACGGCACCCCTGTGCCAATCGGCGCGCCTGTTACCGATCACATCCAACAGTTCCGGGTCGGGCTCATGTGCCACCAGCGTAATTTCCGCATCCGTTTTCAGGATCAGTCGCATTTTTTGGGCGGCTTGTTCGCCATCTCCGGCAATCACCACTTTGCGACCACTGGTGCGGATGAACATCGGGAAACTTTTCATCTGGCGTTCTCCTGAGCTTCAACGATGGACGGACGAAGGATGCGATTTGTCATTCGGCGGCCTGTTTCAAGGCGCGGGATCCGATCAATGCTGCGATTTCTGGCCGACAGGAACCGCAGTTGGTACCGGCCCCCAATGCCGCCCCGATGGCTTCGACGCTCATCAACCCATCGCTTTCAATGGCTGAGAGGATGGTGTTAACCCCGACACCAAGGCAGGCGCAGAGGATCGGGCCCGGGTTTGGTCGATCTGCGGTGGGCATGCCGGTCAGGATGTCCGGGCAGGCAGCACCGGGTTGTGTCGTCAGGTAGTCGCGCATAACGGCCACAGGTCTTTTGGAAACAAAGAGTGCCGCGCAGAGGCGACCATCGAGGTGAAAGGCAAGGCGGTGTTCGCCGCGGGCATGATCTTCAAACGCTTGCAGGTTCGCATCCGGCAGATCAAAGAGCCGTCGTGCCTCATGTTCCCAATCCGTAACGGGGAGCTGACCCGCAAGCTCAACGCGCCAACCGGTTTGTGTGCGTGCCCGCGCCCAGTATTCCGACGTTGGTTGCACAGCTGTTGTGGATACGGCAAAGCCATACCAGGCGGCTTCAAAAGCCTCTGCTGCAACAACTGACGCCTTGCTTTCAGGTTGACCGGAGACCGGATCAACCTCTGGCGCGACCAGACGGTCCACCCGGGCACAAGGCGCGGTCTCTGCCGTCCAATGAATTGGCGCAAAGAGGTGACCGGGTGTTTGTGCGTCGGTGATGCGCGCGCGTAAAATGGCCTGACCAAATGGATTACGGATGCGCACAAGAGCCGCCTGACGAATGCCTAATGTGCGGGCATCCTCAGGGTGCAGATCAATGTAGGGTTCAGCGAGATGTGCCGAGAGGCGCGGAGAAAGGGCGGTACGGGTCATCGTATGCCATTGATCGCGATTCCGGCCTGTATTCAGCCGTAAGGGGAACTTCGGTTCGGTTTGCGCTGCAGGAGCACGCCACTGCAGGGGCAGCATGCGGGCTTTCAGATTTTCATGGAAAAACCGCCCGTCCCCAAAAAACCGCCCGCCCTGTTTTGTATCAGACACAGGCCAACGGACCGGTGCAAAGTCATCCCATGCCTGATCCGTCATGGCACGCAGTGCGGAAATGTCGAAGTCGCGACCGAAACCTGCAGCAATCCCGGACAGAGCCGCATGTTCGCGGAAAATCTCGACTGGGGTTTCATAATCGAAGGCTTTCGGCCATCCCATGCGTTTGCCGACTTCTGCGAGGATGCGCCAATCTTCCATGGCCACACCGGGCGCGGAAAGAACTGCGCGCTGGCGGCTGATGGTTCGGTCGGAATTTGTGACCGTGCCGCTTTTCTCCGCCCAAGCGGTGGCGGGCAGCAGCACATTGGCCAATCGGGCGGTATCGGTGTGTTCTGTGATATCGCTGACAACCGTAAATGCGCAGGCGTCAATGGCTGCAGCCACTGCGCCTGCATCGGGCATGGACACCGCGGGGTTGGTGTGAATGATCCACAACGCCTTGATCTGACCATCACCGACGGCGCGGAACATATCGACGGCCTTGAGCCCAGGCGATTGCGGCAGGGGGCCTGCACCCCAGAATTGTTGCACGGCGGCGCGGTGATCCGTGTTTTCAAGGTCCAGATGGCACGCCAGCATGTTCGCGAGGCCACCAACCTCGCGCCCACCCATCGCGTTGGGTTGCCCGGTGACAGAGAGTGGTCCGCACCCGGGTGTGCCGATCCGCCCTGTGGCGAGGTGGCAGTTGGTGATGCTGTTGACCTTATCCGTACCGGCGATCGATTGATTGACGCCCTGACTGTAGACAGTCACTACCTTTTCGTGCTGCATCCACAACGTGCAAAAGGCCTCAATTTCAGCCCGCTCAAGCGCGGTAACTGTTACATCATCGGCGTAAGCTGCTTCTAGGCTCGCGTCAAAGCCATCCACATGCTGCAGGAACGCCTTGTCGCATGCGCCGCCTTCATAGATTTGCGTTAACAGGTAATTGAATAGGGCCACATCACTGCCGGGGGCCAATGCCAGATGCAGGTCTGCCTGGTCGCAACTGGCCGTGCGTCGGGGATCGATGACAACGATCTTGGTGCCATGGGTTTCGCGCGCAGCGATCAGACGCTGATATAAGACCGGGTGGCACCAGGCGAGGTTGGAGCCAACAAGCACCACGAGGTCCGCTTCGTCGATGTCCTCATAAGTACCGGGTACGGTGTCAGTCCCGAACGCGCGTTTGTGGCCAGCCACTGACGAGGCCATGCAAAGCCGCGAATTTGTGTCGATATTGGCCGACCCCATGAACCCTTTCATCAGCTTGTTGGCGACGTAGTAGTCTTCGGTCAGCAATTGCCCCGAGACATAAAAGGCCACGCTGTCCGGCCCGTGTGTTTCAATCGTCCGTTTGAACGTGTCAGCCACGAGATCAAGCGCGCTGTCCCATGAACTGGGCGCGCCATCCACCTTGGGCGTCAGCAGTCGCTCTTCAAGCCCAACGGTCTCCCCAAGGGCTGTACCTTTGGAGCACAGCCGGCCCTTGTTGGCAGGATGATCGGGGTCGCCCTTGACAGACACGCCACCAGCACCGTCAGGGCGCAAGAGCACGCCGCAGCCAACCCCACAGTAAGGACAGGTCGAGCGTGTTGCGGGTCTGGTTTGTGTTTCCATCAGGCGGCGCTCCGGCGTCCCATGGAATCTGAATCGATCAGGATGCGATCACCGTCGAGCCGCACCTGATATGTTTCAATGCGTCCGTCCTCGCCCTGTGCCTCGCCGGTATTGAGATCAAAGACCCAATTGTGCAACGGACACGTCACATAGTGCCCGTGCACGATCCCTTCCGACAGCGGGCCGCCGTTATGTGGGCAGCTGTTTGAGGCGGCAAAAACCTCTGATGGTCCGGTGCGAAAGAGCCCGATGCATCCCAGTGGTGTCTTCACGATGCGCGCCCCGCGTTCGGGAATGTCATCAATATGACCAACGTCGATCCAGTTCATTCTGCAGCCTCCAGTGTCAGGTCTGAGAGGGGCGCGAATTTTTGCGCCTCTTTCGCGTGTTCTGCCCAAGGGTCCTTGCGGTAGATGGTCTGGGAAAGTTCAAAACGCTCGACCAGTGCCTTGCGGATCACGGCATCCTCGATGTGCTCCTGGATCCACGCCAGTCCCACTTTGTCCATCCACTTGTAGATACGGTCGAGGTATTTAGCGTGCTCGCGGTAAAGCTGTGTGATGGCCATGACGACGGCGATCGTCTCTTCTTCGGTCGCGACCTGAATGAGCGGGGAAACTTCACGCACGTCCATGCCCGCCGCCCCGCCGATGCCAATCTGAAAGCCGCTATCAACGCATATGATGCCAATGTCTTTGCAGGTGGCTTCGGCGCAATTACGCGGGCAGCCCGACACACCAAGCTTGAGTTTATGCGGTGTCCATGATCCCCAGAGGATCTTTTCCAGCGTGATGCCAAGCCCCGTTGAATCCTGCGTCCCAAAGCGGCAATGATCTGTGCCGACGCAAGTTTTAACGGTGCGCAACCCTTTGGAGTAGGCATGCCCGGACACCAATCCGGCCTTGTTCAGATCGGACCAGATATAGGGCAAGTCCTCGCCCTTAACGCCTAACAGGTCGATCCGCTGGCCGCCCGTCACTTTGACCGTGGGGACATTGTACTTGTCTGCCGCATCGGCAATCGCGCGCAGTTCATCGGGGTTGGTGATCCCGCCCCACATACGCGGGACGACGGAAAAAGTCCCATCTTTCTGGATGTTGGCGTGTTTGCGTTCATTGACGAACCGGCTCTGTGGATCGTCCTGATATTCAACGGGCCAGTCCGCCAACAGATAAAAGTTTACGGCAGGACGGCAGACGTGACAGCCATTGGGTGTGGTCCAACCCAGTTCCTGCCAGACGGCCGCCTGACTTTGCAAATTCTGGGATTTGATCAGCCGACGCACATCCGCGTGGCTGAGTTCGGTGCAACCGCAAACAGTTTCAGCCGCAGGGAGTTGGAATTCATCGCCCAACGTCACCTGCAGCAATTGTTCCACGAGCCCCGTGCAGGTCCCGCAAGATGCACTGGCTTTGGTGTTCTTACGCACAGCGCCCAGGTCAGTGGCACCGCCCGAGATGGCATCGACGATGGTTCCTTTGCAAATGCCGTTGCAGCCGCAGATCTCTGCCTCAGGCGACAATGCTGCAACGGCTGACAGCGGGTCCATGCGGGACCCTCCCTGATAGGCAGGGCCAAAGATCAGCGTCTCGCGCATGTCCTCAATGTCAGTGCTATCCTTGATCAGGCCGAAAAACCAATTCCCATCGGCGGTATCGCCATACATCACAGCGCCAACCAGCTTGTTCCCTTCAAGCACCAGTCGCTTGTAGACGCCGCGCGCCGGGTCGCGAAAGACGATGTCCTCGCGCCCTTCACCATCCGCAAAATCACCCGCGCTAAAGAGGTCGCAACCCGTGACTTTCAGCTTGGTCGAAAGGCTTTTTTGCGTAAAGGCCGCCTCTGCACCCATCAATGTCTGTGCGGCCACTTTCGCCTGATCGTAAAGCGGTGCCACCAGTCCAAAGAGGGCGCCGTCATGTTCAACACATTCGCCCACCGCCAGCACATCCGCGACAGAGGTCCCCATCTGATCGTCCACATGGATGCCGCGCCCAATCGCCAGACCAGCGTCCTTGGCCAGCGCCACATTCGGGCGGATCCCAACGGCCATGACCAACAGATCACAGGAAAGCTCTGTGCCATCGTCCAACATTAAGGCGTGGACCTTGCCATCTTTTCCGATGATTTCCTTGGAGTTGGCCCCGCAGAGGATCGTGATGCCTTTTGCCTCAAGAGACTTGCGCAAAAGATACCCCGCTGCTTCATCAAGCTGGCGTTCCATCAGGTGCCCCATGATATGTACCACGGTCACATCGACGCCGCGCGCGGCCATTCCAGCGGCGGCTTCAAGACCCAGCAGGCCACCGCCGATCACAACGACTTTGTTGCCTTTACCCATCGCCATCATGTCCTGCGTGTCTTCAAGATCGCGGTAAGCGATGACGCCCTCCAGATCATGGCCTGGCAGGGGGATCATGAAGGGCGTGGACCCGGTGCCAAACACCAGTTTGTCATACGCCAGCACGTCACCGTTTTGTGCCGTGACGGTCTTTGCAACGGTATCAACGCTTGCGATCTGTTCGCCAAATCGACACGTCACGCCTGCCGTTTCGTACCAGGCGTCATCATGGGTAACAATTTCCGCGTATGTCTTTTCGCCCGACAGCACTGGCGAAAGCATGATGCGGTTGTAGTTGCCGCGTGGCTCTGCGTTGAAAAGGGTAATGTCCCAGGCGTCTGGTTGCGCGTCGACCAGGTGTTCCAGCACCCGACCAGAGGCCATCCCTGCGCCAATAACGATCAATTTTTGTGTCATCGCGGTCACTCCGCTGCTACCGCTTTGGGCGGTGTTGTTTCAATGGATTTCGGTTTGGGGGTCGCGCCATGCTCGTACTCCTCCAGGAAATCGAGCACTTCCTGCCGGTAGCTGTAGTAATCCGGGTGCTCCAGCAGTGCCTTGCGGGTACGGGGGCGCGGCAGATCGACCTTGGTGATCTTGCCGATGGTGGCTTGCGGGCCGTTGGTCATCATGACCACGCGATCAGCCAGCAAAATTGCCTCGTCGACATCATGGGTGACGCAAATGGCGGTCACTTTGGTGCGTGACCACACCTCCATCAGTACCTCCTGCAGCTCCCATCGTGTGAGGCTGTCGAGCATCCCAAAGGGCTCATCCAACAGCAGCAGTTTTGGCGAGAGCGCAAAGGCGCGCGCGATGCCTACACGCTGCTTCATGCCATTCGAAAGATCCGCGGCAGATTTGTCCATTGCATCGGCGAGACCGACCCGTTCGAGATAGTATTCCACCACATCCTGACGTTCTGCCGTGGAGGCACGAGGGTAAACCTTGTCGACCCCGATGGCGACATTCTGCTTTGCCGTGAGCCAGGGAAAGAGGTTGGGGGATTGAAAGACCACCGCGCGCTCAGGATCGGCACCTTCGACGTGACGCCCATCAAGTTTGATTGCTCCTTTGGAGATCTCGTTGAGACCAGCGGCCATGGTCAACACGGTAGACTTGCCGCAACCTGAGTGCCCGATCAGCGAAATGAATTCACCCTTATCGATCTTGAGGTCGAAATCCTCGACCACCGTAAGCGGTCCCTTCGGCGTCGGGTAGACCTTGTGCAGCATACTGAAATCAAGAAAGCGATTGTCGATCATGCCACTTTGCGCCTCGACCACTGCTTTTGGCACCCCATGGATCGGCGTGACATCCGGCAACGTGCGAGATCCTTCGACGCGGGCTTCAATGCCGACATCCATGAGATACTTCGTGATCTGTGAACGCATCGCCTTGAAGGTTTCGTCGTTGTTCATCTCGGTGCGCTCGCGCGGGCGCGGGATCGAAATCTTGAACTCAGTGCCCAGCGTTCCGTCTGGATTAAGCGCGATGATCCGATCCGCCAGCACAATGGCCTCATCCACATCATTTGTGATCAGCACGCAGGTTTTTTTGTCTTGCTCCCAGATATGTTCGATCTCGTCCGCCAGATTGGCACGGGTTAAGGCATCAAGTGCTGAAAGCGGCTCGTCTAACAGCAGAACTTCGGGGTTCATCGCTAACGCGCGGGCAACATTGACGCGCTGGCGCATCCCGCCTGACAATTCCGCAGGTCGCCGCGTGGCCGCATGACCCAATCCCACCATTTGGACATAGTGGTCCACTTTATGGGCCTTTTCAGCCCGCGACAGGTTGGGAAAAACAGTATCGACCGCAAGCCCGACGTTCCCGCTTACAGTCAGCCAAGGCATGAGCGAATAGCTCTGAAAAATCACGCCTCGTTCGGGGCCGGGTTCAGTGATTGGCGCGCCCTTAAAGGTGGCCGCACCCGTGGTCGGTGTGTCGAGCCCGGCAAGAAGGTTGATTAAAGTTGTCTTGCCAGTCCCCGAAAACCCCAAAAGCACCAGGAATTCGCCTTCGCGGACGTCAAGATCGATGTCCTTGAGCACGGGTGTTTCGCCGTAGTTTTTCGAGACGCTGTCCAGTTTAAGAATACTCATGTCTTGCTCCATTTCTGCGCTACCGCTTCGCTTCTTCAGCACGAGTCACCGGTTGTTCGTGAAGGTGAAGAGGGATTGCAGCGCATACATCACCCGATCCAGCAGGAAGCCGATGATGCCGATGGTAAAGACGGCCACCATGATACGCGCGAGGCTCGAAGAGGATCCGTTTTGGAATTCATCCCACACGAATTTGCCCAGACCAGGGTTCTGGGCCAGCATTTCCGCCGCGATTAATACCATCCAACCGACACCCAAAGAGAGGCGCAACCCGGTAAAGATAAGCGGCAGTGCGGAGGGCAGCACCAGTTTGGTAATCTTGGTATAAGTGTTCATCTTCAGTACTTTGGAAACATTGACCAGATCTTTGTCTATGCTTGCGACGCCCAATGCGGTGTTGATCAGCGTCGGCCAAAGCGAGCACAGCGTCACTGTGATGGCCGAGACCAGGAACGACTTGGCGAACCAGCCATCGTTGGTGACATAAACCGCTGAGACGACCATGGTTACGATTGGCAACCAGGCAAGCGGTGAAACCGGTTTAAAGATCTGGATCAACGGATTGAGGGCCGCATTTGCCGTCGGAGATAGACCCGCCGCAATACCAAGGGGGATTGCGATCGCCGTTGCGATCAGAAAGCCGAAAAAGACCGTTTTGATCGATGTCCAGATCTGCGTGTAATAGGAGGGAGCGCCTGTGTAGGCGACATTTTTCACCTCGTCTGCGCGGCCTGCCTCGATCAATTTTTGGTTGCGTTTTTCGACCATCGCCTGGAATTTTGCTTCTTTGGCCGCCTTAGCCTGCGCATCGTCATGCAGGTTGGCCATCTCCGACCAGACCTGCGCGGGTCCGGGTATCGCACCAAGGGATGTTTGTACCTTCGGCGCCAGCGTGCCCCACATCAGCAGAAAGGCGAGAATTGCGACAAGTGGCACACCGGCGAGGCGCCAAAGATCTTGCATCTGGGCCTTTGGATTGTCACCGGCAGCGGCTTTCAGCAGCGGTGTAAGCCAAGCAAGGCCGAGCACCTGAAACCATTTGTCGGCGGTATTGATCCGGGAAAAGAGCCGCTGGCGCTTGGCCTCGCGGTCGGGGGCGTTGATCGGGTCGATGGCGGTCATGTTGTTTTTCCGTTTTTCTGCGGCGCAAGTGCGCGGGATGACGTAGGCAATGTCAGGCAGGCGCAGGGCGCTGCAGGGTTCGGGGAGCGGGTCAGCGGCGGCCGGGAGAGCCGCCGCTTTTGGCAAAGATCAGCCCTGCACTTCGGTGCCGATGACCTTTTGACTGGCTTTCAAGCCGATTGGCAGGCTTTCGAGATAGGTGGTGGGCGCACGTCCATCGTAGGCAATCCCATCGATGATATCTTCGGCCGGAGTGATGGCTTTGTAGCCGTCACTTTCCCAAGGGAAATCGGCTTCGTTTGCCATGCCTTCGTCAACCAGAAGGCGGGCTGCCTGAAGGTAAATATCTGGCTTATATACTTTTTTCGCCACGTCGTGATACCATTGATCATCTTTGGCCTCGGCGATTTGGCCCCAGCGGCGCATCTGTGTCAGGTACCAGATCGCATCGGAATAGAAGGGGTAGGTCGCGTTGTAGCGGAAAAAGACGTTGAAGTCGGGGATGTCGCGTTTGTCACCCTTTTCGAATTCAAAGAACCCGGTCATGGAATTTGCGATCACCTCGTAATCCGCACCGACATATTCTGGTTGGCTGAGAATTTCGACCGCTGCGGGGCGGTTGGCGTTGTCGTTCTCATCAAGCCAGATTGCCGCACGGATCAGCGCTTTCGTCACGGCCAGGGTGGTATTCGGGTACTGCTCAGCAAATTCTGCCGTGATGCCGAAGACTTTTTCCGGGTTGTTTTTCCAGAGTTGATAGTCAGTGATGACCGGCACGCCGATGCCTTTGAAAACCGCCTGCTGATTCCATGGTTCACCAACGCAATAGCCGTGGATGGTGCCTGCCTCCAAGGTTGCAGGCATCTGTGGTGGTGGTGTGACGCTTAGAAAAACATCGGCACCGATCTGGCCGGAGACGTTTTCGGGGCTGTAATAGCCAGGGTGCAAACCACCCGCGGCGAGCCAGTAACGCAGTTCGTAATTATGGGTGGAGACTGGGAAAACCATGCCCATGTTGAAAGGCTTACCCTCATCACGAAACTGCTCCACCACAGGGGCGAGCGCTTCGGCGGAGATCGGGTGTTGCGGGCGCCCGTCGTCCATCACAGGGATGTTCGGCTTCATCATTTCCCACACCTCGTTGGACACGGTGATGCCGTTCCCGTTGAGGTCCATAGAGAAGGGTGTGATGATATGCGCCTCAGTGCCAAAACCGATTGTGGCCGCCAGAGGTTGGCCTGCGAGCATATGCGCACCGTCGAGTTGACCGTCGATCACGCCATCAAGCAAAACCTTCCAATTGGCCTGCGCTTCAAGCGTCACAAAAAGGCCTTCGTCCAGGAAGTAGCCGTTCTCATATGCTACTGCGAGCGGCGCCATATCGGTTAGTTTGATGAAGCCGAAAGTTAGTTCGTCTTTCTCAAGCTCAAGTGATTGCGCATAAGATGGACTCGCGAGCGCAATCGATGCGGTAAGTACAAGTATCAGATTTCTCATGGTTTTATGAAACCTTTCAGTCTGGGAGCCCGTACTGCGGGCGAAAAAAAAGTCGCCGACCAATACCGCCGGGGGAGGAATGGCGGGTGGTCGAGCGACTTTGCTCAGGAGATCCCTGTCATAGGGATGTATATGGGAAGCGCTACGCTGCTCTTCGCGTTCGACTATTTCTCATTTGCGGGTAGTGGCCAAGGGAATTCGCAACACCAGCGTCAAGTTTGCTGCGATGCAGCGTAAAATTTGCTGCATTTGCATATTTTATGTGCGCTTTTCGGCGTCTGGCTCAAAAACGCGCCCATCAAAAAAGCGATCGCGCTGTAGAATCATCTGCCCGTCCCCTGCGGCAACGGGAGTGTCTGCGTCCAAAGCGCCTTCCAGTTTCGAAGACGCACCGGGCATATCTGCGCCGGTACCATCGAGCGCCGCGCGGTATAGATCGCTTCTGAACACGGCGCGTGCCCGCTTTCGCGATTGTGCCGGGTCAAGGCCGGCACGATCTGCCAGTTGTTGCCCGATCCATTCGGCCTGACTGCGCCATGGAAAACTTGCGGCACCGCCGGAAAAGGCAATAAAGCGATCCGTGACCCGTTCTTCTCCGCCCGGCGAGATCACAATACGGCCTGATAGGGATCGTTCGATGATTTCTGGTGGTAAATCCAGATAGGCGCTTTTGCTTAGAAGCTCGGTGGCCAGAATGACCGATCCCTCCTGCGCCAGCCAACGCCCCGCACGCCACGTGGCGCGGATCAACCGGTTCAGCAACGAACGCTCCGTTTCTGCCCAGTCGCGACGCACAGCAAGCACCTTTTCGGGCGCGAAGGCCCAGATTGCAGTACCCGGTAATAAAAGGGCACCCACGCCTTTTTCGACTGTCCGGGATCCCCAGGGCTCGCCAACGCAAAATGCGTCGATCTCTCCGGCCTGCAGCGCTTCGGTCATCAGGGGCGGGGGAACCGTACGTATCTCGATATTCCCCATTTTTTCCGCATCGATCGCATTCAACCAATAGTGCACCAGTTCCGCGTGCATTGAGAACGGAAAAGGTACTCCGATCCGCAAAGGGGACGTGCTGGCGTGCAAAAGTGCGCGCCCTGCTGCCAGAGCATCGTGAAAATCAAACTCGAAAGACTGCGCCCTCAGGCGGTGTTCCAGATCCCGGCTTACCCCGATCACATTGCCATTCATTGACAAAACAGAGACGGCAGAAAGCGCTGTGCTGGTGCCCCCGAGCCCCAGCGCTCCGGCAACGGGAAGCGTTGACAGCATATGCGCCGCGTCCACTTGACCAAAGCTCAACATGTCCCGCAGGCTCGACCAGGAGGGTGCACGCCGCAAGTCAAGCGAGATGCCTTCTTCAGCAGCGAAACCCATTTCCTGCGCGACGATAACAGGGGCTGCGTCTACGAGTGGAATGAACCCGACTGGTATGGCGGCGCGTTTCACGACAAGAGCCCTGCAGATGTGACCAATGCCGAAGCGATGTCAGCCACACGTTTGCCCTGGTCCATCGCTGCTTTACGTAAAATGGCGTATGCGGCGTCTTCCTCGACGCCACGGGCTTTCATGATCATACCTTTGGCGCGGTCAATTAGTTTGCGTTCTTCCAGAGCGCGTTTGGTTTCGGCCAGTTCTGTGCGCATGCGCTGAAAAACCCGGAAGCGCGCGATGGCAGCATCAAGTACGGGTTTCACGCGTTCGGATTGCAGACCGTTGACGACATATGCAGAAACGCCAGCTTCGATCGCCGCATCGAGCAGGCCGGCTTCTGATCTGTCTACGAACATGGCCACTGGACGATCAAGGGGACCTGAAGCGAGAGCTAATTCTTCCAGCGTGTCGCGAGACGGGTTTGCGATGTCGATCAACACCATATCGGGTTGACGCGCCTTTATCTGACGCGCGAGTCGCGTCGGCTCCGCGATTACTTCGATATTGAAATCGCCCGCTTTTCGTAAGCCGTCCACGATCTGCAATGCGCGATCCCGGTCCGCTTCGACAACAATGATTGACATAGTTTCAGCCACAGCCGCAGTGATCCGATGAGGCGGGCGGGTTGTAAATGCGTGATGTGCGACTTTTGCGTGAATGTGCGCCGCACAATATGCGTGTGTCTAGTTTTTGTGCGCAGGAGGGCTTTGCGACCCGCAGGGGGGATCTGCCTAAGCGCGCTTGCCCAGAGTGAAGACGAAGCGCGCGCCTGGTTCATAATCACAGTCAAGTTTGATAGAGCCATTATGTGCGGCAACAATATCCGAACAAATGTTCAAGCCAAGCCCGGACCCTTCGATCTGATCATGCCGGTGGAGTCGCTGTAGCGGTTCAAAGATTTTCACTGCAGAATCAACAGGAATGCCCAAGCCATTGTCTGACACGGCGATCTGGAGGAGATTTGGAGTGCAATTCAGCACCGACACGTCGATCTGTGGGTGCCGATCTGGGTGCGCATATTTCAGGGCGTTACCGAGCAGGTTCAGAAACAGACGCGTGATCATGCTTTCCTGGACGGGCCACGCGGGTAACGGGCCCAGAGACACTATCGCGCCCAGTTCCTCGATCTGGGGTGTCAGCAAGTCGATTGTATTTTGGCAGACAGGGCCAAGATCAGTCATTTCAAAGGCGATACGCGTGGCATCCAGAACCGCGAACTCGAGCAAATCGCTTGTTAGATGTGTCAACCTGTGTGCAGATCCGGCTGCGAGGCCATGCGTGAGCCGCACGACCTCTTCTTCGAAGTTCTCTTCCTCCATGATGTTCAAGGCCATGGAGATCCCCCGTAAGGGCTCATTCAGATCGTGAGCCGCACGTTCCGCGAACTGTCGCAGAGCGAGGTTTTCTTCTTTGAGCGCGAACTGCGCGGCCAGAACTTCTAGATACTCGGCGAACACTTTTTGCGCGCTCCGCAGCTCTGAAACCTGCCACGCAATCGACTGGGTGGCGCGCTGTTGTGCCCAAGCGGCAGGCATGCCGGGCAAATGAGAGCTAGTTTTTTGGGTCGCCTGACTTTTGGTGCGCGCGCTGTTGGCCGACGCGGGGGTGTTTTGTTGTGGCCCTCTGAACCAAACAAGTCGGCACAGGCTTGTGAGCATGATGGGTTGTATCAGAACGCCGCAAGCTGTGTCGATATGGCCTTGCGCCGGTGCCCATGTTTCATGCAGCTTGACTGAGCTGAACTGCGTTTCTGCCCCAATTTCCTCCGTCGCCCAGTTGATAAGCGCGTCAATAAACGCTGGCGGAGGTGTTTGCCCGGAAAGGAACAGCTCGGAACGATATTGAAATGCGAAGCCCTCCGCGCCGAGCAACCCTTTGAGGATGGGGATCAACACTGGGATGACGTCCTCGATCGCATCATTGTGGCGCATTGCGCCTGCAAATCTGTTTTCGACCCGACGCAAGCGCCAAATTTTCTCGGTGATTTGATCTTGTTCGGCTTGCGTCTGCCTGAGCATCAAAGTGGCGCCGATTTCGTCCAGCAGATACCAATCATCGAATTCCAATGCCTCTGGCGCTGTGCTCATGCCCACGACCAGACCAAAATCACGGTCTTCCTGGCGCAGACGATATGCAAAAGAGGCCTCTGCACCTGTGTCTTGCAGTGTTTTCAGCAAAGCAGCAGGTGCGGATCGCCCAAGCGAAAATGACAGATCCGGCGCGTATTCAGTTTGTGTGGTGATCTCGACCGGAGGCGCATCGAAGGCCGTGGCAGACCACCACGGTGCCGCGTCGAGAAGCGCATCCAAACGCGCGGCAATATTGAGATCTTGCAGCTTGTCACGCGCGATGAACTTGGTGTGCTTTGTGCTGCTGTCCGCAATGATTTCAGGCGCGTGATCCGGTGCGATATGAAAAATTGTCGTGCTGTCGAACCCTGTGATGGCGCGGATCGTATCTGCGGCGATATCTCGGGCAGACTCGATAGATCGCGCGCGCAAGATCTGCGTGCGCGCTTTGCTGGCCAGACGCATGCTGGTTTTGCGCATCAGCCCTGCGCGCCTCGAAACAGGCAGAAAATCGATGACGCAGAAGGCGTTCTGCCTGTGTACAATCGCGTCGAGCGCCTGCGCACAGTGAATTAGCGTAAAATCCAACGCGTGATATTCCCGATCCTCTGATAAGTGGGTTGCACTCACTTCCTGCGCCAGTTGAGGCAGAACCTCTGCAAGGCTGGACCCTATGATCTGGTCTTCTGCAAGTTCCAAAAGAGTGGGAATATTGCCACTACAGGCGACCACGTTCAGACCATCCAATCGGATAACGATGAGCGCGGCAGAGCGATGTACAAGCGGCACGCCTCTAAGTTCCGGAGGCATGTCGCTTAATTGGGTGCGTTCCTTTAGCGCGTCAGGTGCTTGCGGTTGGTGCTTTGGCAGATTCACGGATGCTCCTCGCTTTCCAATGGTACCAAGCGCGCTTTAAGCAGATTCCGGGGGGGGGTGCCCGATCACGTAGCGGTCTGCGCTTTTCGTCTTTGGAGGCGAGTATTCAGCGTGAAACTTAAGATAAATTGAATCAATCAGCGGCTTTACGCGATAAAGCGAAAACCTCCTCTGTAAATGACAGAGGAGGTTTTCTTGTCAAAATCCAATCAATGCATCGGCGAGTGCGATGAAGAGCGGGATGCTCAGGATCGCGACAGGTGTTCCCAGGCCGGTGGAGGCCCCGATGTAGGCAGATGGATTAGCATTTGGTAAAGCACCCCGCATGGTCGGCGGGCCCGAGATATCAGAACTGGACGCGGCCATGATGGAGAGCAAGACAACACCTCCGGCTGAAAATCCTGTCAGGTAGTGAGCGCCGAGGCCAAAAGAAAATCCGATCAGGCCATGGGCAAGGGGGGCTGACACGCCATAGAGAACGTATGCGTGGGCCACCTTTCTAAGCTCCGAGAGCCGTGACCAGGCTTCCATGCCCATCAAGAGCATCAGTATGGACAAAAGACCCCGGAACAGTGGCTCATAAAAGGTCGCATAGACGCTTTCGGGGCGGGCAAAAAGACCGATAGCAATCCCCAAGAGCAGTGCGGAAATCGCAGGGCTCCTGAAGGTGTCGACCAGAATGGACCGGACCATGTCCCAATGGAAAGCGCCTCCCATCTTCCCACCGCCCATTGTTGCGGTCGCTGTGCCACCCTGTTGCGCTGATGACGTCGCGCGTCTTGCAGCGCTCATCCGCGCCAGCACAATTGCCGTCACAAGGGCTGCGATGTCCATGAAGGGATAAAGTGCGCCGATGAATCCTTCATAAAAGATGCCTTCCGCGTCAAGCATGGCCATGCCGGCCGCCAATGTGGATGCGGAGACGGCGCCGAACAATCCCACTGTGGCCATGGCATCCATCCGGGTCACCCCCCGAAAGCGCGCCAAGGTCTGACCACCGATCAAAACAATCGCAATGCCGATGCCAGCAGCAGCGAGCGCAGGGATCGCAAGCGATAGAAAATCAGCCTCGCGGATCGAAATACCGGCGCCCAACCCGACTTTCAGCAACAGCAGAATGACAATGAATTTGTAAACCGGGTCAGGTATTTCGAGTTTGCTGCCCAGGGCAGCCAGCATCATGCCGCCAATCAAAAAAGCCAGTGTTGGCTTTTGCATCTGGTCAAGCACTGTGCTTGCGATTTCAACGACGATGGTCATGCGAGGCTCCTTGGACTTGCGGTGTACCGTTCGTATGACGCATTGAAGAACCACATAAAAATATATCTTTTATGCAGAAACGTTCTATTAAATAGAACTATGGATACTTTGAACTATCACCATCTGCGGTATTTCCGAGAAGTCGCGCACGAGGGCAACCTGACGCGTACAGCAGAGGTGATGAACCTCTCGCAATCTGCGCTTTCCGCGCAGATCAAGACGCTTGAGGCGCGATTGGGTCATGCGCTGTTTGACCGTGTCGGGCGGCAATTGGTGCTGACGGAAGTCGGCCGAATTACCTTGGATTATGCCGATCGCATTTTTGGAACTGGCGAAGAGCTCGTCGCGACACTGGCGCAGGGCGCACGTGATATGCCGCCGCTGCGTGTCGGTGCAGTGTCGACTCTATCCCGCAACTTTCAGCTCAGATTTCTGGAACCTGTACTGGGGAATGCTGACGTTGAACTGATCCTCAAATCGGGCAGCAATGATGTTTTAACCAGCGGGCTGCGTGCACTGGCCCTTGATGTCATGCTAACCACCGAACCGCCAACGCTGGCGCAGGGGGCGGACTTTACGGCGCACCGGCTCGCAGAGCAGCGGATCGGTATCCACGGTGTGCCTGGACGTATGACACATGACACGCTGCCCGACCTTTTGACAAAAGAGCCCCTGATTGTTCCGACTGATAACGCAATCCGGCGCGGGTTTGACAGTCTCGTGGCCCGGCTTGGCGTGACGCCACGGATTGCGGCGGATGTGGATGATATGGCCATGGTCCGTTTGCTGGCGCGCGCAGATGCCGGGGTCGCGATTGCGCCGGATGTTGTGCTGGCCGATGAAATTGCCTCTGGGCGCTTGGTGACCGCCCCATTTGATCTGGGTCTGATGGAAGCATTTTACGCAGTCACCGTACGCCGCAGCTTCCCCCATCCCCTCCTGACAAGCCTACTCTAGGTATAAGAGCGCGTCCGCGACACCACCGGGCTTGCTTTACGACTGTGGGCTGGCTTATGGGTGCCCGGCAGACAATACATGCACCTATTGTTGCCTTGGATAAGTACATGCGGAAAGGTTGTCAGGTATGAGACAGCGCTTTGGTCTCAACATCGTCTTTGCTGCCCGGATCCGTCGGATGTGCGGTTGAAATGTCCGTTCTGTTTCAAATTCTGGTGGGCAGTGGCATTTTGATTGGGTGCACGCTTGTGCATATTGCGATCATCGTCTGGCTGTCGCGCGCTCTGCAGGCGCGCGGAACAGCGTTGCGGAACGTTTCAATGAGACATACGTTCTCGGTCGCTTCAGGTGTGGTTTTTGTTCTGCTGATTTCGCATACCTTGCACATTTATATATGGGCTATTGCACTCTGGCTGCTCGGCGCGCTGCCGGGCTATGAAGAGCCGATTTACTTTGCGCTCGTGACGTATACGACCACGGGCTACGGCGATCTGACGGTGGGTCCGGCCTTTCGTACCTTTGCGGCTATGGCCTCGGCCAATGGGATTTTAGCCTTTGGTCTGACCACAGCTTTTCTGGTCGCCCTGATCCCGCGTGTCTTTATCTCGCTGGATGAATGAGACGCCTCGCCATACATTGCGTCGGTGGCTGCTTGGCATCACAGCAGGGAGCCTGATGCTTGGTGGCGGTGTAATGGCGGAAGATATGACAATGAAGCTTACCCCACGCTGGGAATACGTTTCGGATCAGGTGATGGGTGGCGTCTCCTCCGGTGAATTGCAATTGCAAGACGCAGACGGCTTGGCGTACGTCACGCTCACGGGGACTGTTTCACTGGAAAACAACGGCGGCTTTGTCCAGATGGCTTTTGATCTGGCCGAAGCCAGGGCGGCGGTAGATCCAGCGTCCTGGGACGGGATCGAGTTGGAATTGCGCGGCAACAATGAAATCTACGAGGTGCGATTGCGCACCACACAGCTGGAACGGCCTTGGCAATCTTTCCGAAGGGCATTTAGTGCAAGTGAGAATTGGAAGGTCATGCGTTTTCCTTTTGCCGATTTTATGCCGCACCGCACAGAGGTCGCATTTGACCCGGCCGCCTTGCGCCGGATCGGTATTCTCGCCATCGGGCGGACCTTTGAAGCGGATATTTCCGTGCGCGCAGTGCGACTTTTTCGCAGATCCGCACGCGATGATGACCAAAAAGGTTAATTTTCGGGCATTTATTCCTTCTGTAGCATGACGTTACGGTCCACGGGCGACAGACAGAGAAACTTGGTTGCGCTGCGCCTATGGTCCGTTAACCTCATCAAATGAACAAAGAAGACAAGCACTTCAGCGAAATGTTCGTCAGTGATGGCGTGCGCAGTCCCTACCAACGCTACGAATCCTGGTTTGCCAAGCAGGATGTCGCCCGGCTTTCTAAAAAAGCGCAGGAGGCAGAGGCCTTTTTCCGACGGACCGGAATTACCTTTAATGTCTACGGACAATCAGACGCCGAAGAGCGTCTGATCCCGTTCGATTTGGTGCCGCGCATCCTGTCCTCCTCGGAATGGACCAAGCTGTCGCGCGGCATTGAGCAACGAGTGCGCGCGATAAATGCCTTCCTGCATGATATCTATAACCGCCAGGAAATCCTGCGCGCTGGTATTGTGCCCGTGGAGCTTGTCGCGAACAACGAAGCTTTTCTGCCGCAAATGATGGATTTCACCCCTGCGGGCGGCGTCTATACGCATATTGTCGGCACCGATATCGTACGCACCGGCGAAGATGAATTCTATGTGCTCGAAGATAATGCACGCACGCCATCCGGTGTCAGCTACATGCTGGAAAACCGTGAGACAATGTTGCAAATGTTTCCGGAGCTGTTCTCCAAGATCAGGGTCCAACGCGTCAGCGATTACCCCAAGAACCTGCGCCGGTCTTTGGAAGCATCCGCACCGCCAGGGTGTGGCAGCAAGCCCTGTGTTGTTGTTCTGACTCCTGGCATTCATAACTCAGCTTACTATGAACACAGCTTTCTCGCAGATCAGATGGGTGTGGAACTGGTCGAGGGTCATGATCTCCGGGTCATTGACGGGCGACTCGCGATGCGGACGACGCGTGGGTACAAGGACATTGATGTAATCTATCGTCGCGTCGACGATGAATACCTTGATCCATTGACCTTCAATCCCACGTCCATGCTCGGCGTGCCTGGAATCATGGATGTTTACCGCGCGGGCAATATCACCATCACCAACGCGCCCGGCACGGGTGTGGCGGATGACAAGGCGATTTACAGCTATGTACCTGAAATAATTGAATTCTATACTGGCGAAAAAGCGATTTTGAAGAACGTGGAAACGTATCGCTGCTCGGAGCCTGATACGCTGAAGTACGTGCTGGAGAACCTTAAGGATCTGGTGGTCAAAGAGGTGCACGGCTCGGGTGGCTACGGCATGTTAGTCGGGCCTGCGGCCAGCAAAAAGGAAATCTCAGACTTTGCTGAAAAGCTGAAGTCAAAACCGGCCAATTATATCGCACAACCAACGCTTTCGCTCTCGACCGTGCCGATCCTGACGGATGCAGGGCTTGCGCCGCGGCACGTGGATCTGCGCCCCTTTGCGCTTGTCTCACCCAATGCGATCGACATTGTGCCCGGTGGTCTGACGCGGGTTGCTCTGACCGAAGGCAGCCTGGTGGTGAATTCCAGCCAGGGCGGCGGCACCAAGGATACCTGGGTGGTGGAGGACTGATATGCTTGGAAAGACAGCCGGGGGCCTCTATTGGATGTTTCGTTATCTCGAGCGGGCGGGCAACACCGCGCGCTTGATAGAGGCCGGATTTCGCATCGCCCTGACCCGCTCGACTGATCCGGCTTCGGAATGGAAGTCGGTGATCATAACTTCGGCTACGCAGCCGAGCTATGAAGCGAAATACAATTCCTATGATAGTGCCAACGTAACGGATTTTCTGTTGCGCGATCCGGATAACCCCACATCGGTGCTCTCTGGTATCAAGGTCGCGCGGGACAATGCGCGTCTGGTGCGCACCGCTCTGACGACCGAAGTCTGGTCTGCGGTGAATGAGACCTGGATGCTGTTTAATCGCATTCTCAAGGATCCGGTGCCAGAAACAGACCTGCCGGAAGTTCTGGACGCGATCCGCCAACAAACATCACTCGTGCGCGGTGCCTTGCACGGCACGATGTTGCGCAACGATAATTTCGACTTCTGCCGCCTGGGCAGTTTCATGGAACGGATGGACAGCACAGCACGCATCGTCGATGTGAAGTACTACGCTTTGCTGCCCGCTGCGTCTTTCGTGGGCAGCCGCATGGATAACGTCCAGTGGGAAATGATCTTGCGGTCTTGCTCGGCCCATGCGGCTTTCCGCTCGGCGATGGATGCGGAGTACAACGCCTCCAACATCGCAAAGTTTCTGATCCTCGATGGGCGCCTTCCGAGGTCGCTTGCCTATTGTTCGTGGAAAGTGGTGGGCAATCTGGGATATCTGGCCCAGGAATATGGGGCGCGCTCGGAAAGCCTTGCAATGGCCGAAGCGCTGCACACACGGTTGACCAACCGCGATATCGCCTCGATTTTCGACGAAGGTCTGCATGACTTTCTTTTGGGGTATCTCAGCGATTCCAGTGCACTCGGCATGCAGATCGAGCAGGATTACAGGTTCAACGCATAATGCAGCTCACGGTTAAACACACGACGGAGTATTCTTACCACGAACCTGTCAGCTTCGCGTTGCAGCAGGTGCGCTTGCATCCGCTGGACTCGACGTTGCAGACTGTCGGGCATTGGTCGTTGGACATAGAAGGCGGCGTGATAGAAACAAGCTACCGGGATCATCATGGTAACCATGTGGACTTGGTCAGTGCTACACCCGGCAGTCAGAGGTTGACGATTGTGGCAACAGGCGAAGTCGAAACCAACGACGCCGCTGGGGTTCTGGGTCGCGTCTACGGGCGCGCACCGCTTTGGTATTTCAAACAAATGACTCCAGTAACACTGGCGGGTCCGGGGATCCAACAGGTGGCAAAAGTCATTGGGGCACATGACAATCAGCTGGATGGTTTTCACGCACTCAGCGCTGCAATCCTGGAGGCGGTCCCATATGAGGGTGGCCATACCGACGCCAAGACCACTGCCGAAGAAGCTGTGGGCGTCGCCAAAGGGGTCTGTCAGGACCACGCCAATATCTTTATCAGCGCCGCGCGGGCCATGGGCCTGCCTGCGCGCTATGTCAGCGGTTACCTTTTGATGGATGATCGCGTCGATCAGGATGCCAGCCATGCCTGGGCCGAGGTGCATCTCGATGATCTTGGTTGGGTCGGGTTCGACGTCTCGAATGGGGTCAGCCCGGATCATCGCTATATTCGGATCGCCATTGGGCGGGATGCCCATGACGCAGCGCCGATCCACGGGTTGCGCGGCGGCGCGGGCGACGAGAGTCTCATTGTATCTTTGCAAGTCCAGCAGTAAGCCTTGCGCAGGTAAAACGGTAAACAATAGATTCTCATGACATACTGCGTAGGCATGCGCCTGAACTCCGGGCTTGTTTTCATGGCGGATACACGCACGAACGCGGGTGTCGATAACTTTGCCGTCAGTAAAAAGCTCTTTACCTGGTCAGTGCCGGGCGAAAGATCGATTACGATCATGACTGCTGGCAATCTGGCGACGACGCAGGCCATGGTCAGTTTGCTTCAAGAGCGGACGCAGGCGACTATGGACCGGGACCCGGATATTCTTGCGCAGCCCTCGATGTTCCAGGTGGCGCGACTGGTAGGAGCCACGCTGAAAGAAGTGATTGCCTATAGCGCGCCCAATGGTCCGACCTCAAACACGGATCAATTCAGTGCGTCCGTGGTTGTAGGTGGTCAAATCAAAGGTGGTAAGCCTACCATTTTCCACGTCTATCCGCAGGGCAACTTCATTGAAGTGACGCAGGATACGCCGTTTCTTCAGATCGGTGAAACCAAATATGGGAAACCGATCCTCGTGCGTGCTTACGACCCGGACCTCGCTTTTGATGAGGCGTTGAAGCTCTTGCTTGTATCGTTTGATTCCACAGCGAAATCCAACCTCTCCGTGGGGTTGCCATTTGATGTGCATGTTTACGAAAACGATAGCTTTGAAACCGGACGTCAGATGCGCATTGATGCGGAAGATGAGATCTATCAGGCGATTTCCTCGCAATGGGGTGAGGCTTTGAAATCCGCGCTTGATGTTCTGCCAAACTACAACGTTTGACGACGGTCGCGTGTCGCGCGCCCAAAAGCGCCCGGCTGCGCTCAGGCGTTAATGAGGTCGGAGAGCTCTTCAGCAGCGTTCAGCAGAATATCGACCCGCGCCACTAGATCATCGATCCCGAGACGTTGCAGCGGGGCGTGCACCGACAACGTGGAGACCAGCCTGGCTTGCGTATCAAGGATCGGCACAGCCACCGCGGCCATGCCTTCCATGAATTCTTCGCCATCGGTCGAATAGCCCCGTTTGCGGGTCAGCTCGATTTCTGACTTCAATGCGGCCTTGTCCGTGAATGTCCCCGGTGCCTGGCTTTCAAGTGACAGGTTTTGAAGGAACCGGTCCAAGTAGGCAGAGCGCAGGCTTGCCAGATACATCTTGCCGCTTGCTGTGCAATGAAAGGGCACTTTGCTGCCAACAGGAAGTTGGATCCGGAGGGGCCAGTGTGTTTCGACGCGGTCAAGGTACGTCATACCATCGCGGTCGGGTATCGCGATGTTGCAGGTCTCACCAATCTTGTCAGCGACGCGGCTCAAAATGGCCATGCGCACGGCACGTAAGCGTTGGGACGACACAGTGTGCACCGCCAAGCGTCTCAGTCGATGGCCTGGCCCGTAAGACCGGCCATCGATATCTCGTTGCAGGAACCCTTCTTCCTCTGCGGTGTGAAACAGCCGATGCAACGTGGGCTTCGGCAGGTTCAACTGGTCTTTCAGCGCAGAGGGCGTCACAGGGACCCCCGCTTTTACGACTTCTTCCAGCAAAACCAGAAGCCTTAGATTTGTTGGCGTCTGGTTTTGTTTTTCGTTAGAGCAGTCGTCTGGCATAGGCGTACCGTCTTTAGTTACTTACCGGGCACCAGATATAGCGCCAGCTCAGGGATCAATGCTACTAGAATCCAAGTTGCGAGCAAAGCAACAAGGTACATTGTTGAATATCTGAGAAGTCGGAAGTACGGCACACCCGTCACACCGGACGCCACATAGAGGTTCAAGCCATATGGCGGCGTGATAAATCCAATCGAAGCACCCACGAGGAAGACCACCGCGAAGTGGATCGGATCCACACCCACACTGGCCGCGATTGGCGCCAAGATCGGTGCAAGAATGATCGTGACAGGCAGCGATTCTAAAACCATTCCCGACACAAAGACGATGATCATCGCAGTTGCCAGAACAGCGTAATAACCGCCCATCGAGGTCACGAAATCTCCGATGACCTGCTGTGCACCCAGCAGCGACAGGATTTGTTGCATCACGACGGACACCGCAATCAATGGCGCAAGAATGCCCGTAATCTGTGCAGAACGCACCACGATGCTGGGTATCTCAGGAATTGTGAACCCATCGACGAGCAGCATTTCACCGTAGCTTTTTTCATCCCAGGTCTTGTCGTCCTTGATGCGGAACAGACGGCTCAGGCCCCAGCTTAAAAGGCCTGCAATGATGCCAAAGCCCACAGTTACACCAGCGGCTTCCGTGGGTGAGAATTTACCGGTGTAGATGCCCCAAAGGACGAGGAAGATGGCGAAGAAGCCCAGCCAGCCGCCCAGAGCGGTTTTGGAAATGCGGGTTGGGTTGATCGCGATCAGGTGACCCCAACCATTGCGGCTACAGACGATCCAGCAGGTCAGCATCATGGCGAGTACCATCAAGGCACCGGGGATGATCCCTGCAATAAAGAGCTCGCCCACTTCGAGTTGAAGCAGGAAGCCATAGACGATGAAGATGATCGAGGGTGGGATGATGATGCCCACCGTACCACCGGCAGCAGCGGTCGCAGCCGAGAAGCGCTCGTCATAGCCGCCTTTGACCATTTCCGGGTGCAGCATGGAACCGATTGTTGCTGTGGTTGCCGAGTTCGATCCGGAGATTGCAGCAAAGAGGCCGCACGCCCCGATAGATGCCATGGCAAGACCGCCGCGCAACCACCCCAAACAGGCATACGCAAAATCCGATAATCGTTTGGCGATCCCGGATTTGTTGATCAAGTCACCGGTCAGAATAAACAGCGGCATGGCCAAAAGCGCATAGCCCTTGTTGAAGACGTTCAGCAGTTCTGCCCCCATGTTATCGAGGGTCAGCCCGAGAACAAACGAACAGCCGATGACCCAATAGGCGATGACCAATAAAACGGGCACGCCCAGCATGAAAAGCATTGTGACGCCGAGCGAAATCAGCGTGATGATGGTTCCGTCAGTCATTATGTGTCTCCCCCGATCACAGCTTGTTCGATAAGCGGTTTACCCGCCTTGTATTTCTGCAGATCGTCCTGGAAGTTCTCAATGGCACGTCCGGCGATCAAGATCGCAGCAACGGGTGCCGTGATCAGAAACCACCACTGCATGGTGTTATCCGTGCCAAGAACAATCTGAAAGTTAGCCGCAGAATTCGCGGTGACCCTGCAGGTTGTGACAAAGAGGATAAGTGCGAAGCCCAACCACAGCATGAAATCGAGAAACAGGCAGGCCAACTGTCCAGTCGGTGCCATTTTCGTGCGAAATTCGGAAAAGCTCAGATGGGTACGGAGCCGGATGTTGTAAGCGGCGCCGAACCAGGCCATGACCATAAAGAGGAACGGTGGAATGGTCGTGGACCATGGCCACTGACTGTTGAAGATAAAGCGATCCACTACGGCCCAGAAAATGATGAACCCGATCGCGAGGTATGAGCCGACCATGATCGTACGTTCCAGGTGGCGGTCAAGCAAAGGCACTCTGTGATAAATCAGCGAGATAAGATATCCGCCGATCAGCATAGTGACGGCACCAACGAGCCACATTGCATCGGATCGAAGCGCACCCGTGATTTCAAAGCTGTCTTGCGATGCCACAGCTGAAAAAATCGCGCCTATTTCAGAAATAATCGACAAACCCTGTCCCTCCCAAAGGTTTGGTCCGCGCGCGTGCCTTTAAACTGCCAAAAGCGCGTCTAATCGCGCTTTTCGTGTATGCGGTCTTTTGCTGCGGACGAAAGGACCGGCCCCCGACACGGGGACCGGCTTTTGTTCTACAAACGCGTAGCTTAGGCTTTCCACCACCGGCGCGGCTCGACATTTTCGGCCAGTGCGTGCGGGTTGTTGCGGACATCGTTGTAGATGTCCTGATAGGTGTCAGCGCCACCGGACCAGTTGTTGATCCGCTCGCGCCATTGCTCCCAAAGCTGTGGTTGGAACTCTGGCGAACACATTTCTTCGGCCTTTTTGCGCTCTGCATCGGACAGACCTGCCATGCGCACGTTATTCTCGGCAAAGATCGTGCCGGGAAGCTGTGGGTCGGTCGCACCAACGGTGTTGACCAGTGCCGCTTCGTTGGCTGCTTGGACATGCACCTGCGCAAGATAGGCAGATTCCATCACGGCGTCTTGCAATTCGCCACCAAGGCTGTCGAACACGGATGCGGACATTGCCGTGTGCTCAGTTCCGCAGAAAAAGCGCAGATCAACCGACTGGCTGACCACAGGCGACATGTTGGCGTATGCCACGGCTGAGGCCCATGTTTCTGCACCGTCGATCAGGCCTTGCTTAAGACCATCGAGTGTTTCTTCCCATGCGATTGGAACAGGGTTCAGGTTCAGGGCGTTCATGGCGATCCGGCCAAGCTGTGTGCCCGTCACGCGGTTTTTGGAGCCGAAGAGCTCTTCGATGTTTGTGACCGTCGGCTTGTCTTCCCATGACAGACCCAACTGGATGCCCCGGAGTTCTGCGTGGGAGAAGAGGAACTTTAGGCCGTGACGCTTTTCGAAAGGCTCGCGCAGGATCCGTTGTGATTCCGGGCTGTACATAAAGTAGTAGATGTCCGCGCGGGTACGGAACATATAAGCATAATCCAGAACGTTCAGATAAGGCGCGCCGCCCGCAGAGTTCTGTGTGGACGCAGCATACATGTCAACGATGCCTTGCTGAGTCTTCTCAACGCAGCTGAGCTGGTTACAAATCTGGTTGTTGCCGATGAATTCGACGCGGATCTCACCGTCTGTGCGGGCCTCGAGGTCACGCGCAAATTCGAGCGCGCCCGCGCGTTCGATCAAAAGGTTTTGTGGGTTGAAGCCTGCAGCGCCGAACTTCAAGTTGAACTTGGCTTCCTTGGCAAAGCGGCGTTCGTAGGTCGACTCCGCCGCTGCGGCCAGATTCGCCGCAGTCATTGCGCCGCCAAAGGCACCAGCGGCCATCAGCGTGGAGCTGAGCCCGTAAGTCCCTGCGACTTTGAAGAAATCTCGTCGTGAGACTCCACCTATTCTGTTGTTGATTGTCATTTCTTCCTCCCATTTTCTCAATTATTGAGACTACTTCTATCAAAAAAGACTAGTACAGGAATTTCTTTTTGCCTAGTGTTTTCTCAACCGAGGAGGATGTTGTGGTAAAAGCGGATTACATTATCGTAGGTGCGGGGTCTGCGGGCTGCGTGATTGCCAACCGCCTGAGCGCCGACCCCAAAGTGAAAGTCGTTCTGCTGGAAGCGGGACCGCCCGACAGGAATCCGTGGATACACATTCCCGTAGGATACTTCAAAACCATCCATAATCCAAAGCTCGATTGGTGCTATAAAACCGAACCCGATACGGGCCTGAATGGTCGCTCGATCGAATGGCCGCGGGGCAAGGTGCTGGGTGGTTCTTCATCCCTGAACGGGCTGCTCTATGTGCGGGGCCAGCCGCAGGATTATGATCGCTGGGCACAAATGGGTAACAAAGGGTGGGCTTGGGACGATGTCCTGCCTCTGTTCAAACGGTCCGAGAAAAACGAACGCGGCGCGGATGAGTTCCACGGCGATCAGGGCAATTTGTCCGTGTCCAACATGCGCATTCAGCGCCCCATCACGGATGCGTGGGTCGCGGCGGCGCAGTCTGCCGGGTACAAGTTTAACCCCGACTACAACGGCGCCGATCAGGAAGGGGTGGGTTTTTTCCAGCTCACCGCGCGAAACGGGCGCCGGTGTTCGTCCGCTGTCGCCTTCCTCAACCCCGTCAAATCCCGCGAAAACCTGACGATCATCACCCATGCGCAGGTCGAAAAGATCGACATCAGGGACAAGCGCGCCACCGCCGTCCAGTACCGGGATCGCGGCGGCAAACTGCAAACCGTCGAGTCGGGCCGCGAGATCATATTGTCCGGCGGCTCGATCAACTCGCCCCAGCTTCTGATGCTGTCTGGTATCGGAGAGGCCGAACAACTGTCCGAACATGGCATCAATGTCATCGCAGATGCGCCGGCCGTGGGGAAAAACCTGCAGGACCACTTGCAGGCCCGCCTCGTATACAAATGCAACGAACCAACTCTGAATGACGAGGTTTCAAGCCTTATTGGTCAAGCCCGCATTGGCCTCAAATACCTCATGTTCCGCGCAGGGCCGATGACAATGGCCGCGAGCCTCGCCACTGGTTTCATGAAAACCCGCAAGGATCTTGAGACCCCCGACATCCAGTTCCACGTCCAGCCCCTGTCCGCCGAGAACCCCGGCAAAGGGGCCGATCCGTTTTCAGCCTTCACCATGTCCGTGTGCCAGTTGCGCCCGGAATCAAAAGGGGAAATCCGGCTGACCAGCGCCGACGGGCGCACCTACCCCAAGATCATCCCGAACTACTTGTCGACCGAAACCGACTGTCAGACCGTGGTCGAAGGGGTCAACATCGCGCGGCGGATTGCGCGCAACGCCCCTTTGACATCGAAAATTTCCGAAGAATTCCGCCCGCATGCGAGCCTGCCTATGGATGACTATGACGCAACACTGAACTGGGCACGCGACAACACGGCCTCGATTTACCATCCGACCGGCACCTGCAAAATGGGTCAGGACAAGAAGACATCGGTGGTCGATGAACGCCTGCGGGTGCACGACATTCAGGGGCTGCGTGTGGCGGATTGTTCGATCATGCCGGAAATCGTGTCAGGCAACACGAACGCCCCCGCCATTATGATCGGTGAAAAAGCCTCAGACCTGATCGCGGCAGACTGGCGGGACTGAGAGCGCATCTTGCATCGTTCCCGGATTTGATGCGAACGCACCGTTCGCCTGTTCTGGCAAGCCAAGTCCGCCCCTGACCGAGCGTTAATATTGCGCGATTGCATGTCACAGGTTTAACCTGCCCGGCGGAGGGGGACATCCATGGAAATTCTGATCAACGTCGGTCTGCCGATCTCGTTGGCGATTATCATGCTCAGCCTCGGCATTGGCCTGACAGTGGGCGATTTTGCAAGGGTGTTGCGGGCACCCAAGGCCTTTTGGATCGGGGCCGTGTCCCAAGTTGTCTTGATCCCGCTGGTGGCCTTTGTCACCGTCATGGCGTTCAACCTGCCCCCCGCCATCGCGGTCGGTTTCATGCTGCTGAGCTTTTGCCCCGGTGGTGTGACCTCCAACATCGTGGCCAAGCTGGCGCGCGGGGACGTGGCCCTTTCGGTGTCCCTCACCGCCGTCATCAGCCTGCTCAGCCTGTTGTCTGTACCCACCCTCACCGCCTGGAGCGTCGCACATTTCATGGGGACTGCGGGGCCGCCCGTTTCGGTGGTCTCCCTCACGATTGCAGTTTTCATCATTACAACATTGCCAGTTCTCATCGGGGTCACCATCCGACACTTTGGCCCACACGTGGCCATGCGCGTTGAACCGATCCTGTCGACCCTCGCCACGATCCTGTTCATCGTGATTATTCTCGCAGCCCTTGCAGGCAACTGGGACGTGTTCATCGCAAACCTGCCCACGCTCGGGCCCGCACTGCTGGTCCTCAACATCGCGCTTTTGCTGATCGGACTGGGGCTGGCCCGGCTGGCGTCCCTCAGCTGGGAACAGGCCAAAACAGTGTCGGTTGAAACTGGCATCCAGAACGGCACGCTCGGGATTGCTTTGGCCGGGCTGATCTCGGGCCAGACGGAAGGGTTCAGTGCCATGGCCCTGCCCTCTGGCGTCTACGGGATCACGATGTACCTCGTCGCCATCCCGTTTCTGATCTGGTTTCGCAGACGTTAAGGACACCTCATGGACACCGCAGACGCAATCATTGTCGGCTCAGGCCTTGCCGGGCTATCGGCCGCCGCAGAACTCGGGGACCGGGGCAAACGGGTCATCATCGTCGATCAGGAGCCGCGCAGTTTCTTGGGCGGTCAGGCGTTCTGGTCGCTTGGCGGGCTCTTCATGATCGACACGCCCGAACAGCGCCGCATGGGGATCAAGGACAGCCGCGCATTGGCATTGAACGATTGGATGGGCAGCGCCCAGTTCGACCGGGACGAGGACGCGTGGCCGCGCAAATGGGCCGAGGCTTACCTCGACTTTGCCGCCGGAGAGATGCGCCCATGGCTGCACGCCATGGGCCTGCGCTGGTTTCCGATTGTGGGCTGGGCCGAACGGGGCGGCGGGTTTGCAGACGGACACGGCAACTCGGTTCCGCGTTTTCACCTCACATGGGGCACCGGTCCGGGTATCATCGAACACTTCGTGCGGCGCTGCGAAGAGCATGAAAAAGCGGGTCTGATCGAGTTCCGCTTCCGCCATCAGGTGGATCGGATCGACATGGAAAACGGCGCGGCCAAAGGCGTTAGCGGGACGCGCCTTGCCGATGACACCAGCGCGCGCGGCCAAAAGACCAACCGTGAACCGGTTGGCGGTTTTGAACTGCGCGCCCCGTCGGTCATCGTGACCTCAGGCGGCATCGGCGGTAACTTCGAGATGGTGCGCAAGGTCTGGCCCACAGATCGGCTTGGTCCCGCGCCCAAAGACATGATCGCAGGGGTTCCGGCCCATGTGGACGGGCGCATGATCGACATCAGTCAGCAGGCGGGCGGGCACGTCATCAACGGGGACCGGATGTGGCACTACACCGAAGGGGTCAAGAACTGGGATCCGATCTGGCCGGCCCATGGCATCCGCATCCTGCCGGGACCAAGCTCCATGTGGTTTGATGCGACCGGTAACCGCTTTGCCCCGCCTGCCCTGCCCGGCTTTGATTCTATGGGCACGCTGCGCGAAATCCTGAAGACCGGATATGATTACAGCTGGTTTGTGCTGACCCAAAAGGTCATCAAAAAGGAATTCGCCCTGTCAGGGTCGGAACAGAACCCGGACCTGACCTCGAAAAAATGGGCCGAAGTGATCCGCCAGCGGGTGCTGTCGGGGGGCAACGCCACAGGCCCGGTCGAGGCGTTCAAGGAAAAGGGCGAGGATTTCGTGGTCGCAAACGACCTGAGCACCCTTGTGAACGGTATGAACCAGATCGCAGGCGGCGGCCTGATTGACGAGGCCAAGTTACGCGCCCAGATCGAGGCGCGCGATGCCCAGATTGATAACCCGTTTTCCAAGGACGCGCAGATGATGGCGATCCACGCCGCACGCAATTATCGCGGCGACAAGCTGTTGCGCACGGCCAAGCCACACAAGTTCCTCGATCCGGCCAATGGCCCGCTGATCGCGGTCAAACTGCATATCCTGACGCGCAAGACGCTGGGCGGGCTGCAGACCAATCTGGACAGCCAGATGATCGGGGCGGATGGCAACACCGTGCCCGGCTTGTTCGCCGCTGGCGAAGTCGCGGGCTTTGGCGGTGGCGGCTATCACGGCTATAACGCGCTTGAGGGCACATTTCTGGGCGGTTGCATCTTTTCAGGACGCAATGCCGGGCGGTCGGGGGCGATTGCGTAGGCTGCGGGGCGGCTGTGCGGGACGAAGCTGCCGTTGACCGATTGCATATTTCTCTCCGAGATGACCCCAATGAGAATATTAATAACGGAAGCACCCTATTGCTTCGGCCTACATGAAAGGATGCAATGCACCTTACGTCGATCAAAAATATGTATGCTACGCGCTATGCCTCTGAGTTTGGTGAACCCAAAGGATGTTCAAAACGTGATGTAGAGATATTGGAACAGGACTTAGAGCGGCGTCTTCCAGGAGCCTACCGCGAATTCTTGCTTTGGATGGGCAATGATAAGCATGGCCGGTTGAAAGGAAGTGATTGGTTTTTAACCGATGTCCGGGAAAACACGGCCGTGCTTCCTGAACTGCTCTTTGAGAATGCGATATCTATTGATCAACTCAAAAACCAGTTCTGCTTCTTTATGCATCAAGGATACATGGCAGCGTGGTTTGATTTATCTCAGAGCGTTGGCGATCCTAAATGTTTCTTTTTCTCTGAAGCAAATAATGGGCGGAAAATTGAAGGGCCGAAAAAGTTCACTGAGTTTTTGAAAGAGGAGCTAGGGCTGTAGGTATAAGCATTTTGCCGCAGGTCATGAGCCGGCGCCTTTGGGCTCAAAACAGACATTTCCCTCTTCCTGCACACCCCCTCAGAGCGGCCAGATGAATGGAATGACCAGCGACGCAATCACTGCAATGCTCAAGTTCAAAGGTATCCCCACCCGCATGAAATCGCTGAACTTATACCCGCCGGGACCATAAACCAGCGTGTTGGTCTGATACCCAATCGGCGTGGCAAAGGCGCAGGAGGCTGCGATCATCACCGCCACCACCAGCGGGCGCGGATCAAGGCCAAGGGCGGCCCCAAGGCTGATCGCAATCGGCGTCATGATCACTGCCACCGCATTGTTGGACACGATTTCGGTCAGGGTCGAGGTCATCAAAAACACCACAAACACGATCAGCGGCGCGGGCAGCATCGCCATGCCCGGAGACACCCCGTCCACGATCAGCGCAATCGCGCCTGAATTCTGCAACCCGGCCCCCACGGCCAGCATCCCGAAAATCAACGCCAGCAACTGCCCGTCCACAAAGGAAAACGCCTCGTCCGCGTCGATGCAGCCGGTCACCAGCACAAGGGCCACAGCCAGCACGGCCAGCAACAGGATGGGGGCGACGTTCAGCGCCGCCAGAACCACAATCCCCGCCAGTGCCGCAATGGCGATGGGCGCATGGGAACGTCGATAGGCGCGCGCTGACGGGTGGGACACATCGACCATCTCCTGATCGGCGGCCAATCGCTGGATATCGGCGGGCGCTCCTTCCAGCAGCAACGTATCGCCCACCTTGACCACCAGTGCATCCAAATGCCGCCCGATGTTCTGATTGCGACGATGCACGGCCAGCGGATAAACGCCATAGCGCCGCCGCAAGCGCAGTGACCCAAGCGAGCGGCCGACCATCTTGCAGCCCGGCGTGATCAGCGCCTCGACCGTGGTGGTTTCAACAGCCGATACCTGATCGACCCGGCGCAATTCCTTGTTGGCCTGCAGGCTCAGCAGCTCGGTCATTTGGGTGCGCAGCACCACCCGGTCACCGACTTGCAGCACAACATCCCTCAACTCGCGGCGCAGCGACAGATCTCCGCGCACGACGTCGATCAGACGCACACCTTCACGCTTGAACAGCTGCACCCCGGTCACTTCGCGCCCAATCAGGTTGCTGTCAGGGGGGATCACAGCCTCGGTAAAGAACTTCATCTTCGAGCGGTCCGACAGCATGTTCGCCATACTGTCCCGGTCC
>JBGCDG010000037.1:0-21063 GCA_045105195.1 Roseobacter sp.
GACGTCTATAACAGCAGATGGCCCCCAGGTGTCATCGGTTGGAAATGCCGTGGTAAGGGCGGTCTTGGTCTTGGCTGGTGCGTCGTTCTGCCAGGTGTTGCGTGGCGGAATACCTTCGCAAATGGCTTTGAGCGACGCTGAACAGTCGGCAATAATGTTGAGGCTGGACTGATGCATGTAGTGCGAGTTCGCGACAGCGGTGATGTCGATCACGCGCTGTGACGCGGGCGACCACACGTCTCGCCAACCGACCCGCATTTCAATCGGGTCATAGCCCACGCAGAGGATCAGGTCTGCCTCTGCCACAAGCGGGAGCAGATGGCTGTCCGCGAGTGGGGACAGGCCTGCGCCACCCAAGGAAAGGGAATGGGATTCCGGCAGCATGCCCTTTGCTTTGTACGTTGTGATGACGGGCACGCCGAACGTCTCTGCGCACTCCTTGATAGCCCCTTTGGCGTTTTCATTCATGGCATCAAGACCCACGATCATAATGGGGCGTTCCGCTGTAGCGAGCCAGCTCCGCGCTGTCTCAAGGTCTGCGCCGGCGGGCGCGCAGCGTGTCGCATCTACGCGCGGCGGTGGGGCGTTGGCAGGTACTGGCGCATCGGCCACGGAGATTGGCACATCAATATGAACAGGACCGGGTCGCCCTTCGGTTGCGATACCCACCGCTTTGTCGGCCATGACATGCGCAGCCCCTGGCACAAGCGAAAAGCTGGCCTTGGTGATCGGGCGGAACACAGCTTGCTGATCCAGAACCTGATGCGTGTAGGTTTCGGCCTCATCCTGATCGACGGCGCCGGTGAGAACCAGCATCGGCACGCGGTCCTGATGCGCGTTGGCGACAGCGTTCACGCCGTTGAGCGCGCCCGGGCCCACGGTGGCCACCAGAATGCCCGGTGCACCTGTCTGATGATACACCCCTTCGGCCATGAAAGCCGCGGCGTTTTCATGTTTCGCTAAATGAAATGTGATGCCCGCCGTTTCCAGCGCATCCACCAATGTCAGAACCTCGCCGCCGGGCATGCCAAACGCGTGTCGGCAGCCTGCTGCTGCAAGCCTGCGTGCAAGCGCATCAGCGGCGCGGATCGTGTGTGTTTTGGTCACGGTCATCGGGCTCCGGGTCAATTCAAGTGGGTATCGTGATACCGTACAGGACGCGCGGCGCAACTCACCTTTGCGTTTGCGATTGTTTCACATCCAAAAGCTGGGAAGCGCGCCGGAACTAGCGACGTCGATCGCGGCGCGAAGACATGGGCTGGAAGGCAACGCCTACGTGGGCCTCGCAGTAGGGCTTGCCTTGCTGAACGGGCAGGCCACAAAACCAGAAGTCATCGGTTGCGGGATCCCCAACGGGCCATTTGCAGGTCCGCTCGGTCAATTCCATTAACGTCAGCTTCTTGGCTTTTTTCTCAATGGCGGACACTTTGGCCAGCGCTTCTGGACTGATCTCATTTGCGGAGGGTTGTGGCGGTAGAGGCTGACCTGCTGGAATGATCTGCTTGCGCGCTGGAATCGGTTTGGCGGCCAGGGGTTCTGACGCCTTTGCCGCAGGCTCCGCCGGTTTGGGTTGCGGTTTTGGCTTGGCCTCCGCTTTAGGAGACGGTTTGGCTTTGGGTTCAGACTTGGTCGTCGTCGTCGCGCGATTGGATAGTCCCAACCGGTGAACCTTACCGATGACGGCGTTACGGGTGACGCCGCCCAATTCCTTGGCGATCTGACTGGCGGATTGACCTTCCCCCCACATCTTCTTGAGCAATTCGACCCGTTCGTCCGTCCAAGACATCAGCATATCCCTAAGTCAAGAAGGCGGCCCACAACTGCGAGCCGCCGTACAATCAGCGTAGGTGCCTATTCTAAGCACTCAGTAAGGAGATACAAGCGGCGAAAATCATTGAATCCGCGCCTGAGCCTGCCCGGACAACACATTGCGCCACAAAGTGCAAAAAGTGCTTTGCTTCTGTGCGCGTCTGGCCTAATGGAACAGTATGGAAAAGAACGCTCACATCTCTTTGCGACGACGTACGCGCGCCTCCGCTTGATGCGTTCCTGATTGCTGTGCCCGCCCGGCACGGTTCTTTTCGAAACCTTTCAAACAATATTGACCTGTGGTGCCGGCTCATGCACGTTCTGCGTTCTGACCTTGCGCCGCTCTTTTGAGGATGATGACATGATCCCGACTCTACTGCCGACGTATTCTCGTGCTCCCATGAGCTTTGTAAAAGGCGAAGGCTCTTGGCTGATCGAGGCAGATGGGCGACGTTTCCTCGATTTGGCGGCGGGCATAGCGGTCACGGCCATGGGGCATGTGCATCCCAAGCTGGTCGCAACATTGACCGAACAGGCGGGCGCTTTGTGGCACACCTCGAACCTGTACCAGATCCCTCAGCAACAGGCGCTTGCAGACAAACTGACGGACTTGACCTTCGCTGATACAGTATTTTTCACCAACTCGGGCACCGAGGCATGTGAGTTGGCGGTCAAGATGGCGCGTAAATACTGGCACGAAAAGGGTGAAACGGATCGCTCTCAAATCCTTGCCTTTACGGGGTCCTTTCATGGGCGGTCTTCGGCTGGAATTGCCGCGGCCGGGTCCGAAAAAATGACAAAGGGCTTTGGTCCGCTTTTGCCCGGTTTTACCCACCTTGAATTTGGAGACCACGACGCCTTGCAGGCCGCTGTATCAGATAATGTTGCGGCGATCATCGTTGAACCGGTGCAAGGCGAAGGTGGCATTCGGCCTGTGCCAGACCAGTGCCTTAAAGGTCTGCGCGATCTGTGTGATCAGCACGGTATCCTGTTGATCTTTGACGAGGTACAATGCGGTGTGGCGCGCACGGGCAAACTTTTTGCACATGAATGGGCGGGTGTTTATCCCGATATTATGATGGTCGCAAAAGGCATCGGGGGCGGTTTCCCGATTGGGGCTGTCCTGGCCACCGAAGAAGCGGCAAGCGGTATGGGACTTGGCACGCACGGTTCGACGTATGGCGGCAACCCTTTGGGATGTGCTGTGGGGTGTACTGTCGTTGACCATGTGGCGGACCCTGAGTTTTTGTCAGAAGTGGCGCGAAAGGGCGCGATGATGCGGCAACGTCTTGAAGGACTCGTCGCGTCTCATCCGGAGGTTTTCGAAAGTGTGCGCGGCACCGGTTTGATGCTGGGTATCAAATGCAAGGCGACCAATATCGACGTGGTGCAAGCGGGATACGGCGAGAATATCCTGACTGTGCCAGCGGCGGATAATGTGGTGCGTTTGTTGCCAGCGTTAACGATCAGTGACGACGAAATCGTCGAAGCGGTCACTCGACTAGATGCTGCTGCCTGCGCGGTCGTGGCTGCCTAACCATTTAAAATAAGGGGCGCATCGCTCCGCATATCAAGATAAAGCAAAACTGACATGAACCATTTTCTAGATATCCACCTGACACCACCGGAGGCCCTTCGGGGCATTATCGATCAGGCAACGGCGATGAAATCCGCCCGCACTGGACAACCTCGCGGGGCGGCGGACGCAGATCAGCCTCTGAAGGACCACATGGTGGCGTTGATCTTTGAAAAACCCTCCACACGGACCCGTGTGTCTTTTGACGTGGGCGTGCGCCAAATGGGCGGACAAACCATGGTTCTGTCGGGCTCCGACATGCAATTGGGGCATGGCGAGACCATTGCAGACACGGCGCGTGTGCTCAGCCGCTATGTCGATCTGATCATGATCCGTACCTTTGATGAGGCTGTGCTGACGGAGATGGCGGAATTTGCAACGGTGCCTGTCATCAATGGCCTGACGGACCGCACACACCCATGTCAGATCATGGCGGACGTTATGACGTTTGAAGAGCATTGTGGCCCGATCAAGGGCAAGAGAGTTGTTTGGTCGGGGGATGGGAACAACGTGTTTTCCTCGTTCCTGCACGCTGCTGGGCAGTTTGGTTTTGATGTAACGTTCACGGGACCGGAAACGCTGGATCCGGAACAGTGCTTCGTAGATTTGGCGCGCTCCAAGGGGGTGGATGTCAAGATCGAACGTGATCCTGCGCGCGCCGTGGAGGGGGCCGATCTTGTGGTGACGGATACCTGGGTGTCGATGCACGACGCGCAATCTGCGCGCGAGCGACGCCATAACCAACTGCGTCCCTACCGCGTGGATGCCGAGCTAATGGCGCAGGCAAAACCAGACGCACTTTTCATGCACTGCCTGCCAGCACATCGGGACGACGAAGCCACATCTGAGGTCATGGATGGCCCGCAGTCCGTGATCTTCGATGAGGCCGAGAATCGTTTGCATGCGCAAAAGGCGATTATGCGCTGGTGTCTTGACGTGTGATTGATGTCAGCGCCGGGTTTTGGCGCGCAGGGTCGGATCTTCGGTGGTTGGGTCTTCTGGCCAGGGGTGTTTGGGGTAGCGTCCGCGCATGTCTTTGCGCACATCCGCATAAGACGAGGCCCAAAACCCTGGTAAATCCTCGGTGACCTGAACGGGGCGCTGCGCAGGGGATAACAACGTCACCTGCAGCGGTGTGCCCGCCACGGTCGGATGAGATGTCACGCCAAAAAGCTCTTGTAAACGCAGAGCTATGCGGGGCTGCCCATCGTCGTAATCGATGGGAACCTTGCGCCCAAGCGGCGTGACGAAGTGTGGTGGCACGGCCCGATCCAGCGTTTGGCAACCGTCCCACCCGACAAAAGCTTTCAGCGCGGGTAGGATATCAAATCCTCTCCAGTCAGAGGCGTTTTTGACACCACCCAGATATGGCAATAACCAATCTTCAAGCCGTTGCATCAACGCGGCATCCGATAGATCCGGGAATGCAGGATCACTGCGCCGCATCAATAGCCCACGCGCCATGAAGCGTCGCGCGGTGGGCGCAGGCAAGAGGCCAAGCTGACGTACCCCTTCTAACATCGCAACGGCGATCTGATCCGCCGGGGCGTCGCGCCAAATTCGGTTTTCCAAAATCAGCGCGCCAAAGATCTCTTGTTGTCGGGTCTCGACCCTATTGCCGCGTTTTGACCAAGCACATAAATCACGCCATTCAATCTGGTCCGCGAAAGTGGCGCGCAACTCCTGTTCTGTAAGGGCGACGGCTTGTCTGATGCGCGCTTCTCGCGGATCACCGTCCAGATCGGTGGCCACGATCAATCGCTCTTTCCCGAGGGCGTCACCGTCCGGTAAAACCGCGCCTTTTCCACCAGAAAGCACAAAACGCGGGGCGTCTCCGGCACGGCGCAATCCGATGCGGTCCGGATAGGCGCGGGCGACCATCACGGCGATGCTGACCGGATTGTCGTTTCCACGCATGCGAGATAGGCGCTTGGCTTCCGTGCGCACACGCTGGATCGTTGCGCGGTGTGGATCTTTTCCGGTTGCTGCGCGAAACTGCTCTGGATCGCGCGTTGCGTCAACGCGCAAGGTGAGGTCACTGGATGTCCCGCGCAACACATCGCGCTCTGCCAAAAGAGCCGCAAGCAAGGCGGCGTCTTTTCCGCCACAAAGCACCATATGCGCAAGCCTGGGATGCAAGGGGAGTTTTGCGACGGCGCACCCGTGCGGAGTGATCCGTCCGTTTGCGTCGAGCGCGCCGAGCCTGTGCAACAAGGTTTGCGCTTCCGTCATCCGTCCTGCATGGGGCGGCGTCAGAAAGCGCATGTCTTCCGGCTGGCTGCCCCAAAGTGCAATTTCCAACGCAAGGCCGGTCAGATCGCCAACCTCTATTTCAGCGGGCGGGAACGCGGGCAGGGCGCCATCTTCGCCTTTGGTCCAAAGCTTGTAACACGCGCCGGGCGCCATCCGACCTGCGCGACCGGCACGCTGCGTGGCTTCGGCACGTGAGAGCCTTGAAGTGACCAGCCGCGCCATGCCGGAGCCGGGGTCGAATTCTGATCGGCGCGCCAGACCTGCATCCACCACAATGCGAATTCCTTCGATGGTGAGCGATGTTTCTGCGATCGATGTGGCCAGCACGATCTTGCGCCCTCGGGGCGATGGTGCGATGGCGGCGCGCTGATCTTTGAAGTCCATCGCACCGAAAAGGGGGTGCAGTGTCGTGTCCTGAGGCAAGCGGTTCTGCAAGATCGATTGGGTGCGCCGGATTTCCCCTTCGCCGGGCAGAAAAACCAGGGCGCTGCCTTTTTCCTGAGCCATTGCGTCACACACCACATCCGACACCGCGCTCTCAAGGCGCTGTGTCTTGGGGCGCGGACGCGGCAACCATGCATCCGTTACGTCGAAACTGCGACCTTCCGAGGTCAAAATTGGCGCTTGCATCAGCGTGGCAACGGGTTCTGCGTCCAAAGTAGCAGACATCACAACCAGCATCAGATCCTCGCGCAGCGCCTCGGCCACTTCGAGACACAATGCTAGGCCGAGATCGGCGTTGAGCGAGCGTTCATGGAACTCATCAAAAACCACCGCACCCACGCCCGGCAGATCTGGGGCGTCCTGCAACATGCGGGTCAGAATGCCTTCGGTTACAACTTCGATGCGGGTATCCTTGCTGACTTTTGAATGCCCCCGAATGCGGTAGCCAACCGTCTGACCAACTGGTTGGTCCAATGTCTGCGCCATGCGTTCTGCCGCGGCTCGCGCTGCGAGCCTGCGTGGCTCCAGCATCAGGATGCGCCCACGTACAAGGTCTGCATCCAGCAAAGCGAGCGGTACCCGCGTGGTTTTGCCAGCTCCGGGCGGTGCCTGCAGCACAACACGACTGTGCGTTTGCAGGGTCTGAGTGAGCTGCGGAAGAATGGCATCGATGGGAAGGACGTCAGGCATGGCCCTGCTTAGCCCAAGCATCGGGCAGCGCCAAGCACTGGACATTTGCATGCTGCTGCCAGAAAACGCACAAGAGCAAAGGGGCACGCGCATGAATGTAGCGGATCTGGCAGAAGGGATCACCCAAGGGGAACGTCGTGCGTTGGCACGAGCCATCACGCTGGTGGAAAGCGCACGCGCAGACCACCGGACCCAGACCACGGCTTTGTTGCAGGCTCTGCCACGAGAGCGCCAAGCGTTGCGCATTGGCCTTTCAGGCACGCCTGGCGTGGGCAAATCTACATTCATCGAGAGCTTTGGCATGATGCTTGTCGGTCTCGGCTTGCGTGTGGCTGTGCTGGCTGTGGACCCGTCATCTGCGCGGTCTGGCGGATCGATCCTTGGCGACAAAACCAGAATGGATCGACTTGCGCGGCATCCGAATGCGTTTATTCGACCCTCGCCCAGTCAAACCCATCTGGGCGGCGTCGCCCGTCGATCCCGCGAAGCGGTTGCGCTGTGTGAAGCGGCTGCATTTGACGTGGTGCTGATCGAGACGGTCGGTGTCGGCCAGTCGGAAACGGTTGTCGCAGAGATATCCGATCTCTTTTTGCTCCTGCTGGCACCTGCGGGGGGGGACGAACTGCAGGGCGTAAAGCGCGGGATTATGGAAATCGCGGACATGATCCTGATCAACAAGGCGGATGGGGATCTTAAACCTGCGGCCACACGCACCTGTGCGGATTACGCTGGTGCTTTGCGATTGCTCCGTAAACGCCCACAGGATCCGGAGGGGTTCCCAAAAGCCAGCCTCGTTTCCGCGTTGCAAGAAGACGGGTTGACGGGCGTTTGGGCTGACATTCAGCGCGTGACAGTCTGGCGTCGCGACCAAGGGTTTTGGGCGCAAAACCGTGAAATGCAAGCCCGTTACTGGTTTCAACAAGATGTGCGCCACGCGATGCTGGCACAGCTTGAGACACCCGCCGCGCGCGCTGATCTGGAGTCCTTTGGCGATCGGGTGGCCGCTGGTGATATGATGCCCTCGGAGGCGGCGGGGGCTTTTTTGGCGAGGCTTGTGGAAAAGGCAGGGCCTAATTCGTGATTTAGGCCCTGTTCGGGTTGACCGTGCCGGTGATTCCCACTAAAGCCAGCGAACGAAATTCCGGGGCGTGGCCATCGGCCGCCCCCCTTGTCGTTTACCGGACCGCCGGACGACCTGAGATAAAAGGATGAACCCATGTCACGCGTTTGCGAATTGACCGGAAAAGGCCCAATGACTGGCAACAACGTCAGCCATGCCAAAAACAGAACCCGTCGGCGTTTTCTGCCGAACCTGAACGACGTGACCCTCCAGTCCGAAACACTGGGTCGTGGTTTCAAGTTCCGGATTTCAGCTGCGGCTTTGCGGACCGTCGACCATCGCGGTGGTTTGGATAAATTCATGGCCAAAGCGAAAGATACTGAACTTTCCGCCAGCGCGCTGAAAGTGAAGAAGGCAATCGAAAAAGCTTCTGGCGACGCAGAAGTGCTGGGCTAAAGCGCTTTCTGATCTTTATTTGATTTACCGACCCTGTCCGTCCTCGGGCAGGGTTTTCTTTTTTGCTGGCGAAGCTTTATCGAAATCGGATAGTGACTGGTGCCGATGCGATACGCTGTAAAACACTTTTTGAATATGACGCTGATGTGTGTGCTGATCCTGACGGGGCACAGCATGATGATCAGCCGTAGCGCAATGGCAGCCGCCGGTACGATGGTGATTTGCGTGGGGGCAGACACCAAACAAATCTACGTTGATGCGGATGGTGCGCCGACAGCGCCGCCGCATGTGTGTCCTGAGTGTATTTTGCATTTAGCAGTTGACCCGGCTGTATTCTCGGTTGTCACAGTGCCCCATGATGAAATGGCGATCTATTTTGCAGAGTTGCTTGCCTTTGTGCCGCGCCGTGCGCTGTCGCAAGGCTTTCTAAGTCGCGCGCCCCCATATTCTGTTTGAAGAACGCCATCTTACAGCCAAAATACACGCGACGGAGAGACCATATGTTTCGCTTTACACTGACACGCGGCATTCTTGCTGCGGCACTTCTCTTGACCCCGGGAATGGGGTTTGCTGACCTTATCATCACCGATCCCTATGCACGGACCTCACGTCCAAATGCGCCAACGGGAGCTGCTTTCATGATCATCGAAAACAAAGGTGACACAGCGGATCGTCTTGTCAGCGCCAGCTCGGATATTGCCAAGCGCGTCGAACTTCACACCCATATCGATCAAGGCGACGGCGTGATGAAAATGACTGAGATTGAAGGCGGCATCAAGATTGAAGCGGGGGCAACTTACCAGATGCAACGTGGCGGTGATCATGTGATGTTCATGGGCCTTGTAGGCCCGTTAGAACAAGGGGCCGACGTGAGCGTAACGCTCACTTTTGAACGTGCAGGCGCGGTTGTTGTCACGATCCCAGTGGACAATGAACGCCTACCCAAACATGGTGCAAATAAGCATGGCCACTCTGATCATGGCGCTGCAACGAACTGATTAAACCCCGTTTTTTAGGATTTCTGCGACCCAATTGGGGAGCGTTTGGGTTGCGGATCCAATCCTGATATCATCGAAGTGGCCGCCAACAGCTGAAGGCTCGAGATTAAATTCTATCGTCTGTGCGCCAGAGCGACGGGCTTCGGCGACAAACCCGGCCGCAGGATACACGTTCCCTGATGTTCCTATACTGGCAAAGACATCCGCTTCTGACAAATGCGTAAAGATTTCGTCCATATCGTAGGGCATTTCGCCAAACCAGACGATGTCAGGACGGGCTGTTGGCGCCCCACAGGACGGGCAGGGGTCTCCCGGCGCCATCTCCATCGGCGCAGGCCAACGGTGATCACAGGTCGCACAAAGTGCGCCTTTCAGTGCGCCATGCATGTGCATCACCTTTTGCGATCCGGCTTTTTCGTGCAAATCGTCGACATTTTGCGTCACGACAATCACGTCACCGTTAAATTGTGCTTCCAGTTCTGCAAGTGCTGTGTGGCCTGCATTTGGGATCGCCTCTGCCGCCTGTTTGCGTCGCGCGTTGTAGAAATCAACGACAAGTTTGGGGTCGCGCGCAAACCCTTCGGGTGTTGCCACGTCCTCAATGCGATGTTGTGCCCAAAGCCCGCCTTCGGCGCGAAACGTGCCCAAGCCGCTCTCTGCAGAAATTCCAGCGCCGGTCAGAATAACAATTTTTTGCATCTTCGCCCTTTGTTGTGCTGATCGCTTCCGTGATGTGAACGAGCATAGCGAGCGTTGCGAAGAGTACATCACGAAAGTCGCGCCATCTGCATCATTATTCGCAGATGCGCCCGTCCCAAACAAAAGTCAGGACAGGGTTTGTTGCATGTCCACGACACAAAAGATGAGCCAAGGCTATTGAACAACGACGGGGATTAAAGTTGTCCCCGTGCTTTGTCTCAAATGCGGGACTTCGCAGCACCTAACGACGCCGCCATTAAGATGAAAGTCGGTCAACCATGCGCAGAAAAGTCAGCTGATTTTCGCCTAAAAGGATCTCTCATGCAGCCAGTTTTCCTATCTGGGAACCTCTTAGGACTACGGAAATTGACCGAAATTGTGTCAACAAAAAGTTAAAAAGTCCTAGGTGGATTAAGCGTTTTTTAACTATAATGTTGCTAGCCGCAGCTTTTTTGGGTGCGGCTACTGTTAATGCAGTTGGAAAGGGTATGGAGATAAACAATGTTTTCAAAAATTTTAACCGCCGCGCCGGTGCTTGCACTGTGTCTAGCGGCAGGCCCATCATGGGCTGATTCGATTGATCCTGAGGAGTTTTCGGCAGATTTAGCCGTAGGTGAAAGCACGACAATCGAAAAAACCGTCGTCATTTCCGAAGGCGGTCCGACAGATGCAATCATAGATGTGCATTTCCTGATCGATACGTCGGGATCCATGGGCAGCGAGGTGAATGCTGCTAAAGCCGCCGCAACTGAAGTGTTTACGGCGCTCAACAATAGTTTTGGTGATGTGCACGCGAGCGTCGGTGTCTTTTCTGAAGGCGCCTACCTGACACCAGCTGATGATCCCAGCAATCGTGACAATGCAATTGTTGTCTTTGGGGATGGCCTGACCGGTAACGGCGCCACCTTCCAAAACGAAGTCAACAACGTTGCGCTTTCCGTACCAGACGGTGGCTTTGATTTCCCGGAATCCGGATACACTGCAGTTGATCTTGCGGGTGGTGAATTAGACTGGCGCGATGGTTCTAGCCGTTTCATGTTCGTCTTTACCGATGCAACAGCCAAGGGTGACCTGGCTGGTGCCCAGGCCGCACTTGCCGAAGATGACATTACGCTGGTGGCGTTGGCCTATCGCGGTTCGGATTTCTCCGTGCAATCTACGTATGGAGATCAGCTTGGAGCCGAAGTGTTCTCGGCGACAGCAAGCGTTGAAGGCATCGTAGATGATGTGACGGACGGCATCCTGGCCGGTTTTGCAAACTATGATGAAGTGACCGTTGACGGCAGCGCCGGAATGCCTCTCATTGACGTAAGCGTTGTCTGTACAGATGCTGACATTGGCCTGTGCGATGGTGCGTTTGCCATGGGTGACTATGACCGCTCCGAAGAGCGGACATTCACTTTTGACGTGACGTTCACGCGCCTTGCGGACGGTCCCTCTATATTCGACACGGTTGCCCTCGTGGATGGCGGAGTCGTTGCACGTGAGCGCGACAATTTTGGAGCAGAAGTCGTTCCAGTACCAGCCGCTCTGCCGCTTCTGATGACAGCTTTGGGTGGGCTCGGCTTCATCTCTCGCCGTCGGCGTCGCGCGGCGTGAACGTCGAACGAAACTGACATGATATGTAAAGGCGGTGTCTTCGGGCGCTGCCTTTCTTTTTTCGATGGTTTGTTAGCGAGGTGAAGCAATGCATTTTGATGTGCGCCGGTTCTGTCGGCAACTGACACTTGTGTCGTCGTTTTTACTTTTGGGAACGGCAGCTATGGGGAGCACGGTAGACGCTCTGCCGGAGCCTGAACCGGGATCGACTTATTTAGTGCCGATCTCTGCAGCGCTTACAAAAGGCGACTATGAACGCGCCGAAGACATGCTGCGCACACGTCTGAATGACGTACCCGATGATGCAATCGCTTGGGAAGTTCTTGGCGTCGCACTCGCCCTTCAAGGGGATATTCAGGGCGCTGATGATGCCTATGCACGCGCAGTAGAGATTGATCAGATGCGGCTCACCGCTTGGGTGAAACGCGGTGATTTGGCAGAGGCTTCCGGCGATATCGAGCGCGCGATCGAACTCTGGCAGAGCGCTGCTGAGCTGCAGCCTTCATATGGTCCGGCAAATGCACGTCTTGGGCGCACTTTGGCTGAACGTGGAGAGCCGTCGCAGGCGCTTGTCTATCTTGAGGCAGCGGTTGCGGTCGAAGACTCGGATGCGCTTGGTTCAAAGCCTGACCTTGCTTTGATTTACAATCAATTGGGACGTGCAGCACAGGCACTTAAGCTTTTGGAACCTTGGGATGCTCCAGATTCGGATGCAGTGCCGGAGGCGCTCCTGGCGCTGGGAAACAGCCATGCACAGATGGGGGACGCAGATGCGGCGCTTGCGCGATATGCGCGAGGGCTGGAGGCTGCGCCTCAGGATACCGCCATTGCGCGGGCCATGGGGGCCTTGCTTGTCGAAATGGGTGATGCAGAGCGCGCTGCCGATGTTTTGACTGTAGCTGCAGCCGCCGAACCCGCGAACGCATTCGCCAATTTGACCTATGCTCGCGCACTTGCTGCTGTCGGTCGGTATCCCGAGGCAGTCGCGGCTGCGGAGCGCGCGGTGGAGGCCACTTCAACACCCGATCTTCTACGGCAAAGTCTGTCGATGGCGGCACGGGCCAACTTGTTTGTGCGCGATTTTACCGTCGCCACAACCCATTCGGAACGGCTCGTCGCAGAGTTTCCTCAGGCCGTTGATGCATGGCGTGAACATGCCGCTATTGTCGCGGCGACAGGACAGTACGATGCGGCCAAAGCGGTTTACGACGACGCGTTGGTGCGGTTTTCGACAGACGCACAGCTTTTGCGAGGTCGCAGCGTTGTCAATGTACGGCTTGATGATCTGGAAGCTGCATATGATGACGCGGCACGCGCGGCAGAAGCTGCTCCCACTTGGTTTGAACCACACTTCCTGGTCGGAGAAATCGCGCAGGCGCGTGGGTTGACCAAAGAGGCAGATGCAGCCTTTCGCCGGGTTCTCGACATTAATCCCAATCACTGGCCGAGCGTCGTGTACCTCGCGCGGTCCGCACAAGCGAAAGGTGATTTGTCCAAAGCACAAGAACTCGCTAAACGCGCCGTGACGCTCTCGGGCGGAACCGAGCCCGTTCAGGCCTTGTTGGATGATATCGACCGACAGTTATCCGAGTAGGGTAAATAAGGAGAAGTTCTGAATCTGCGCGCCCATGCGGCTTTGAGCGGTTTTCGGGCTGACGCAAAAGTGCACCGCAGCACGGTATCGCAGACGCAAAGAATGCAAAATGGCGTAAGTTAGAAGACCAGCGGTTTAGGCGGTCCAACCAATTGCCCCATAATGTTCAACAGTGCGCCCAGCTGCTTTGACGGCTTGGTGCGCTGCGGCGACCGGGTCATTGGTTTCCAAGAGCTTTGCAAGAAAAACGCCCGCGAAAGTGTCGCCGGCCCCAGTACTGTCCAGCGCCTTGACTGGCGGTGCACTGATGTCGAACCGTTTGCCGTGTGACGACAGTATCGTACCGGCTGCACCACGCTTGAGCGCGACCTGTTTGGCACCAAAGCTGTCGAAATAGTCCAAAAGAGCATCAGTTTCGGTTGTTCCAACGAGCAGTGCAGCCTCGTCATCCGAGGGGAATACAATGTCTGCGAAGGGTAGGAAGTCCCGGATACAATCGCGTGCGACGTCGATCGACCATAGTTTCAGGCGAAGGTTCAGGTCGTAAGATACCTGTGTGCCATTGGCTTGCGCGATCTCTGCGGCTTTCTGGACGGCTGCGCGCATCGACGGGCTGACGGCCTGACTGACTGCCGACACATGCAGTACTTTTGCTCTGGCGATGGCATCTTCTGGTAGGTCTGTGACGCCATAGTGGCTAGCTGCAGAGCCGCGTCGTGCATATGAAAAGCGCCGTGCTACAGGATCCGGGTCAATGACATTCAACCCGGTTGGATCGTTTGAGCGCCGGAGCAGATGCGTTGTATCAATGCGCTCGGCTGTGCAAAAAGCACATATCTCATCGCCAAGTGCGTCGTCTCCCACTGCGCTAAGGTAACCAACGCGCGCGCCAGCCCTGGCGGCATGTACGACGGCGGTCAACGTGTCCCCGCCAACGCCCTGTTTGTACAATACGCTTCCGTCCGGTTGGGAGGGCAGGCGGATCATTTCGATCAAGGGCTCGCCGAGAGCAAGAATGTCAGTAACTGGCATGCGCGCATTTGATCGCACACCGGGTAGAGTGTCCAGTTCGCTGAACCCATTACGGTCAAGAAGCGGGTCGACAGACGATGCGGCGGAGTTCTCTGTGTTCGGAAGTCTCTGTACCATTATGCACAAAATAATCGGCCATAAGCTGCATTAGAACCTTACGTATGCCGGATGGCTCGGCTACGTTCAGTGAGAAAGAGGCGTGCGCAGCTCTTTTTATGTCGGATTTACCGGCCACGCGGTTGTCAAAAACCGGATGCGCGACACGACGGTCGCACTCCCGAACGAGTGCATAAGCGCTGGTGGTCCAAGATTGCCACCAGCAACAAAGACAGTGGAGGAATACCTATGAAACACACATGCATAATGCTGACCTTTATGGCAACAGCGGCCTGTGTCGCGGCAGCACCCGCGCTGGCAGAATGTGATTGGAAACCCGATCGCCCTGTGACGTACGTTGTGCCTTGGGGCGCTGGTGGTGGCACAGATGCCAATTCCCGCATGCTTGCCAGCCTTTTGGAACAAAAGATGGGACAGCCCTTTAATGTGGTAAACCGCACCGGCGGTAACGGTGTCGTTGGGCACTCGGCCATCGCAACGGCCGATGCTGACGGCTATACCATCGGCTCGGCCACAGTCGAGATCACCACGATGCATCATGCTGGGCTGACGGAGTTGAACCACACGAACATCACGCCCATTGCATTGGTTGATATCGTGCCAGCCAGCATTCTTGTGTCTAAGGATTCACCGTTCAATTCGTTGGATGAGCTGTTGACGAACGCGAAAGAAAATCCTGGATCACTGACCGGTTCAGGAACAGCACAAGGTGGCATCTGGCACCTTGCTTTGGCGGGTATGTTGAACGCTGAGGGCATGGACCCGCAAGCGATCCGCTGGATTCCATCCGATGGCGCGGCTTCGGCCATGCAGGAACTGATCGCAGGTGGTGTAGATGTAGCTTCGCCTGCGTTGTCCGAGGGTAAGGCGCTGATCGAAAGCGGTGAGCTGAAAGCGCTTGCGTATATGCATTCGGAACGCAATTCTGCCCTGCCGGATGTACCAACCACTGCCGAGACGTTGGACAGCAACTGGACCCTCGCAGCCTTCATCACGGTCTCCGGACCCGAAGGTATGGATGCAGAGATCGCTTGCTCTTACGAGAAAGCCGCTCTGGAGGTCTTTGAAACTCAGGAGTGGGCTGATTTCAAAGCGTCGCGGGGATCAGATGTTGTCATGATGGGCAGCGAAGAGCTGGCGTCAATGATGGCGGCAACCTCCGACAACCTCGGTCAAACGATGAAAGCCATCGGCATCGCCAAGTAAACCTGGTGGCGGGGCGCCAATACGCGCGCCCCGTACCGTTTGGTCGTCAAAGGTAACACCATGAAAATCAATGACGCGTTTATGGGGCTGATCATGTTGGTGATCGGAGTCTCCATCGTCTTGCATGCGCGGACTTTTCCCGTCATGGCTGGCATGCAGTACGGCCCGGAGTTCTTTCCCACCATTATCGGAAGCGGCATTGCGCTTTGTGGTCTGGGCATGGTGGCGCGGTGGATCGCGATCAGAGGTCAGGGGGCACAAGAACCCTGGGTGACTGTGCCAGATTGGATGGGCTCTAGGATCAACGTTCTGCGCGCGCTTGGAGTATTGGGGGCTGTTGTGTTCTATATTGTCGCCTCGCCATCCCTTGGCTTTATGCTGACGATCTTTCTGACAACGCTTGGGCTCCTTTTGTTGCTGGCGAACCCGCTGTGGCTGAGTACGACAATCGCACTGATCTTACCCGTCGTGTTGCACTTTGGGTTTTCCGTTGGCTTGCGGGTTCCGTTGCCACGCGGCGTCATTGAAAAGCTGCTCACCTGATGGAAAATTTCACCGAAGCTCTTGCCCTTGTGGTGCGTGTCGATGTGCTGCTCACCATCCTGCTGTCAGCCATCTTCGGGTTGTTCGTGGGATCGGTCCCCGGGCTGACGGCTACAATGTCTGTCGCCTTGCTGGTGCCCATCACTTTCTTTTTGGATCCCGTGCCCGCTGTGGCAGCCATCGCAACAGCATCAGCGACGGCGATTTTTGCAGGCGACATCCCGGGCGCACTGTTGCGGATCCCAGGTACCCCAGCTTCAGCTGCCTACGTAGATGAGGCCCATGCCCTGACCAAGAATGGGAAAAGCGAGGTAGCGCTCGGCACGTCCTTGATCACGGCTTCTCTGGGCGGGCTCATCGGGGTGCTTTTGTTGGCGGTATTTGCTCAACAACTTGCGGCATTTGCCGTTAAGTTTTCCTCCGTGGAATACTTTTGGCTCGGCTGTCTTGGCCTGACGGCCGCTGTTGCCGTTTCTTCTGCGTCCCTGTCACGCGGCGCATTGTCTTTGTTGATTGGCCTGCTGATTTCCACCGTCGGCATCGACATCGCCACGGGCCACCCGCGTTTCACTTTTGGTCAGATGAACCTGCTGGATGGGGTCAGTTTCGTTCCGGCCATGATCGGCATGTTTGCTTTGTCGCAGGTCTTGCGTTCCGTAACGGTGGATCTTGATGTCAAAGTGCCCGTCGCGAAAATCGGCAGCCTAAGCAAGCAGATGTTTAATACCGTGCGCGTCTATTGGAAGAATATTCTGCGTTCCGCGGTGCTCGGAAACCTTCTGGGAGCGCTGCCAGGGGCGGGCGCGGATATTGCGGCCTGGGTGGCCTTCAGTCTTTCAAAGAAGTTTTCGAAAACACCTGAGAAATTCGGAACAGGGCACCCCGAAGGGATTGCAGATGCGGGGGCCGCTAACAACGCTGCCGTTGCCGGTGCATGGACGCCCGCTCTTGTCTTTGGCATCCCGGGCGACACCGTAACAGCCATTGCTATCGGTGTGATGATGCTCAAGGGAATCACGCCCAGCCCGCGTGTCTTTGAAACCGATGGAACGTTGGTTCTGGCGATCTTTCTAGCCTTTGCGCTGGCCAATCTCATTATGATCCCACTGGGCATGATCGCGATCCGCCTCGCGCGGCACGCGCTTTCAGTTCCCACGCGTATCTTGATGCCCATCATCCTGATTTTCTGCATTGTCGGATCCTATGCTGTGGACAACACGGTTTTTTCGGTCTGGATCATGCTGGGTCTGGGCGTTCTGGCCTATCTGATGGAAGAAAACGGTATTCCGATTGCACCGGCAATTTTGGGCATCGTCCTCGGAAAAGTGATCGAGAAAAATTTCCTAATCACAATGCTAAAGACCCAAGGAGACGTAATGGGATTCTTTGATCGCCCCGTGGCGGCGGTGCTTGGTATCGCAACATTGGCTCTCTGGAGCTTTCTTATCATCCGCGCCATTCGAGGCGTCGCTGTCAGGCAAGAGGTACACTCATGACAACGCTGAAAAATCGCATCGCCCAGGGTCAAAAAACGCGCGCGCTCTGGCTTGAAGCCGGATCGCCGGTCATGGCGGAAGCTGCAGTTTACGCCGGGTTTCGGTTTTTGCTGATTGATAATGAGCATGGCCCTGCATCCATCGAAACCACGGCGCATATGGCGCGGGCGATCGAAGCGGCTGGGGGCCATTCGATGGTCCGCGTTGCAGCCAACGACCCCGTCTTGCTCAAGCAGGTGTTGGAGATTGGCATCACCTCTATCATGATTCCGTTGGTCAACACGGTCGAAGAGGCGCGCGCAGCAGTCGCCGCGTGCCGCTATCCGCCTCAAGGCAGCCGTGGGTTTGCGGGGGATATTCGGGCAAGTCACTATGGGGCCACGGCGGGATACGCTGCGGCGGCAAATGAAGGCCTTACGCTGATGCTGCAGATCGAGCATCCTGTTGGGGTCGAAAATGCTGCAGAGCTGGCGAAGGTGGACGGCATCGATATGCTGTTTATCGGGCCATATGACATGTCGGGTGGATACGGGAAACTGGGCGAGACCGATTGTGATGAGGTCGAAACGGCCATTGCGCATATCCAAAAAACGGCCAGCTTGGCGGGGATGCCGCTGGGTACTGTGCCTCGAAATGGTAAGTCTGCCGAGGATTTACTGCGCGGCGATTTCAACCTCGTGATTTCGGAGTCAGAGATTGGCTCGGCAATGTCTGCAATGCGCGCTGATATTGTCGGCATGAACCCGGATTGGCTTTAGGGGCGAAAGATATCGGTGCGTCGACTGCCAGCCTCTGGGCCGACTGCGCCGCCGAAATGGCGGCATAACTGCGCTTCGCCAATTTTCACAATCTGCCGCCAATGACTTGGCAATACCGCGCGGAGACCCCGGCAAAGAGCAATCCAGTCGTGACGCTCCGGCACCAATCGTTAAATTGAGGTGAATTCCTCTTGAAAAATCGCGCAAATACGCTCATTTAGGCGACGTCCGTATGGTGCGGACGCGTTTAACAAGGAGAGAACATGGCCAAGGAAGATACGCTCGAATTTCCCGGTGTCGTGAAGGAACTCCTGCCGAATGCGACGTTTCGGGTCGAGCTTGAAAATGGCCATGAAATCATCGCGCATACGGCGGGCAAGATGCGTAAGAACCGCATCCGTGTTCTGGCTGGCGATAAAGTACAAGTCGAAATGACCCCCTATGATCTGACGAAAGGTCGGATCAACTACCGATTCAAATAAGCCTTGCTTATTCTGGGGTCCGGATCGGCGCGCCGCAAGGAATTGCTGGCGCAAATCGGCGTTTGCGCTGACGATATCAGGCCGCCCGATATCGATGAAACACCACGGCGTGGTGAATTGCCACGTCGCTACTGTGCGCGTATGGCGCGGGAAAAGGTGCATGCTGTCGTTTCAAAAGCACAGGATATCGTGCTCTGCGCTGATACGACTGTGGCTCTTGGGCGTCGTATTCTGGGAAAACCTGAAGACGGGCCAGAAACGCACAAGTTTTTGCGGATGATGTCTGGCCGACGCCACCGGGTGATCACAGCCGTCGCAGTGCGCGTAGGCGAGAAGGTTTGGGAAAAAGATGTGGTCAGTCAGGTGCGCATGAAGTCTTTGTCCGACGCAGAGATCAATGGCTACATCGCTACGGGTGACTGGCAAGGCAAGGCAGGAGGCTATGGCATCCAAGGTCCGGCATCCGCATTCATCCCATGGATCAGCGGGTCCTATACCGGCATCGTGGGGTTGCCTTTGGCGGAAACATCCGGGCTTTTGAAAGCCGCAGGTTACAAGGGGCTGACATGAAGGGCAGAACCATCATTCTGGACCATCTTGAGGAGCGCGAAGCGGCGGCACTGATGGTTGACGGCAAGCTTGAAGACTTTCTAGTCGACAGCGACGCGCCCCGTGTTGGAACAATTTACCGGGCCATCGCGGACCGCCTGGTTAAAGGGCAGGGAGGTATGTTCCTCAAAACGCCCGATGGCGATGCTTTCCTGCGCCAAGTTAAAGGCCTTGCGCCGGGGCAAAAGATGCTGGTTCAGGTCACGGGCTATGCAGAGCCGGGCAAAGCACTGCCCGTCACACAAAAGCTCCTGTTCAAGAGCCGTTATGTCATTGTGACGCCAGGCGCACCGGGATTAAATATCAGTCGGTCGATCCGTGATGAGCTTGAGCGCGACAGATTGCTGGAAATTGCGCATGATGCGCTGGGCGGGAAAAAAGTGGGACTTATCCTGCGATCGGGTGCGGCGGAAGCGGACGAAACCGAGATTGCAGACGACATCGAGTCGATGGTGGGCGTCGCAGAACAGGTGATGGAAGATACCGGGAGCGACATGGAAACGCTCTCTGAGGGAGACGGGCCGCATGTCTTGGCGTGGCGGGACTGGGTTGATCCTGCAGAGGTTGTGACTCAAGCGAGTGGATTTGAGACTCACGGCGTTCTCGACGCTCTCGATGGCACAACTGGCGCTGAAGTGTCCCTTGGTGGTGGCGCAAGCTTCTTTGTTGAGCCGACGCGGGCTCTGGTTGCCGTCGATGTCAATACGGGTCGAGACACGTCGCTTGCCGCAGGTCTCAAGGCTAATCTGTCTTGTGCAAAAGCGCTGCCACGTGCGCTGCGTTTACGCGGTTTGGGGGGCCAGATCGTATTGGATCTCGCCCCGATGCCCAAGAAAGACAGGCGGAGCTTTGAAAGCGCATTGCGGCATGCATTTAAGCAAGATGATACCGAAACTGCATTAGTGGGTTGGACGCCGCTGGGCCACTATGAGCTCCAACGCAAACGGTCGCGGTATGCGCGGCAGGGACTGCGATCATGAACTGTCCGATTTGTGCAAAAAAAACAGATCCGAAAAACCGTCCATTTTGTTCTAAGCGTTGTGCCGACCTTGACTTGGCACGCTGGCTAAACGGGTCATACTCAGTGCCATCAAACGATCCAGAGGATGTTGATGCATTGGAAGACGCTTTGACTGAAGATCAGGCGGAAAAAGCGCGAAGAGCACCACACTGATATCCTCCTTGAGCGATGACGAGTAGTAAAAAGCGGAGATTCTGGTTTTAGCCAGGCGGGCTAAAGTCAGGGATTAATCGAATGTAATGAACCTCTTGGCTTTTTTGTCTGTTTGTGACGTAAGACACTGAAAAAGAGACTGGACACCTTCTCACCAAACTTTTAGAAGCTTGACACCCAGTCGTTCGCGACACCCGTGCCCGGGTAGCTCAGGGGTAGAGCAGTGGATTGAAAATCCTCGTGTCGGTGGTTCGATTCCGCCCCCGGGCACCACTTTTGTTGAAAAATACGTTTAAAAAAAATATGTAGATTTAAGATACAGATTTTCATCCACCTTACTGCCCACCCTAAAGTTCACCACATCGAGCATTGACCGTTTTGGTTGTTAGGGGAAAATCCCGAAGTCGAACGTAAGCATGGGCCGACTGCGAATATGGCAAACGCCTTGGACCATGACTAGTCCATCGC
>JBGCDG010000038.1:0-66741 GCA_045105195.1 Roseobacter sp.
GTTTTGAACCGCCTCACAGTGAAAATTCAGATCTGGCTGCTCAACCAGAAAATTATGCAGGTAATACTGCTGCCGACCGCCATGCCATTGCCATGCAGGCCCGCCAAAAATCGATAGCCAATTGTTGGGTGGCGTGCCATCAGGCTTTGGATCGGACCACACGAACCAGTCCGCTTTGGGGTTGTTTCGGTCCTGTTGGCTTTCGACAAACCAAGGATGTTGATCTGACGTGTGGCTGAGCACCAGATCGATCATCACCTTCAACCCATGCTGATGCGCTGTTTCCACGAGAATATCGAAATCCGCCAGACTGCCGAACATCGGATCAACGTCGCAATAGTCGCTGACGTCATAGCCAAAGTCCTTCATCGGAGACGTAAAGAACGGCGATATCCAGATCCCATCCACACCCAGCGACGCGATATACCCCATCCGCTGCGAGATACCGGCAAGATCGCCGATGCCATCCCCGTTGCTATCTTGAAAACTACGCGGGTAAATTTGGTAGATGACCGCACCACGCCACCAATCCTTGTCGGCGACGCCCAGATGCAAATTGTGTTCCATTTTCCCCATGGCGGACTGCTTTCTTCGTTATTTGACCGAGCCGGCGAGCAAGCCGCGCACGAGGTACCGTTGCATGGTGAAAAAGACAATCAAAGGGACGGCGATAGAGATAAACGCCGCACCCGCAAGAATACCCCAATCCCCCCCGCGCGAGCCTAACAAATCATCAGCAATCTTGACTGTCATGACCCAGCTTTCCGAGTTCGAGGGCAAAAAGACCTTGGCCACAAGCAAATCGTTCCAAGTCCATAAGAACTGAAAGATTGCAAAGGATGCCAGCGCAGGAAAACTCAGTGGCAGAACGATCTTGGTAAAGACCTGAAAATCTGTCGCGCCATCGACCTTGGCAGATTCAATGATGTCGCGCGGCAAACCCACCATATAGTTGCGCAATAGATAAATCGCGAGCGGTAGGCCAAAGCCGGTATGCGCCAGCCAGATACCCAAAAAACTCTGCCCGATGCCTACCTTGTTGTGCAGTTGCAACAGCGGCACCAGCGCCAATTGCAGCGGGACAACAAGCAGCCCCACCACCATCGCGATTAAAAAGCCCCTGCCTTTAAAGTCCATCCAGGCCAGCGCATAGGCCGCGAAAGCCGCGATCAAAATAGGAATGATTGTGGCTGGAATGGTCACTGTGAAAGTGTTGATGAACGCAACATCCATCCCATTGGAAAACAGGATATTGCGATAATTGCTCAGCGAAAAGCTTGCCGGTGTGGCCGTTGAATAATAGATGCTTGGGTCACGTTTGATCTCTTCTGGGTTTTTGTAGACAAAATCGCCATTCGCCTGAACCGTCAGACTCCGATCACGCCGCAGGTCTGCTGTCTCCCCGGGCGCAAAAGCCGTAGGGTTCGAACGCGTGCCACCGAACCGCAGGATCTCGCCTTCGCCACCTGAAAACACATTGCCTTCAATCACAAAGAAATCGCCGTCTTTACGGGCCTCTGCGGCAGGGGCACGGGCTTGATAGTTCTGCTCGACCGCGAAGGGAGACAGCCACCAACCCGATGCCGTAATCTGGTCACGGTCCCGGAATGAAGATACCAAAAGCCCCACAGTCGGGATCAGCCAAAGCACCACAAGAAACACAACGGAAAGATTAACGACCCATCCAAGAGCAGATTTCGTGCCGGCGATGTTGTCCATGCTCACTCTCTCCCGGGTTAGCGCATTTCAGCGCGAGCTTGGCGGATGTTCCAGATCATCACTGGCAACACCACGATCATGATAATAAATGCCACAGCCGTGGCGCGCCCATCGTCCCGGAACATGTAGGACATCATGTAGCTCGGCAGGATTTCTGTGCCGAAGTTCCCGCCGGTCATGGTGTAGACGATGTCAAAAACCTTGAGCACGAGGATGGTGATGGTCGTCCAGACAACTACGATCGTGCCCATGATCTGAGGCACTTTGATGCGGAAAAACACCTGAATCGGGTTGGCGCCGTCAATGATGGCAGCTTCGACCGTTTCCTCGGGGATCCCTCTGAGGGCAGCGGAGAGGATCACCATGGCAAAACCAGTTTGGATCCAGACCAAGATGACCATCAAAAAGAAGTTGTTCCAGAAGGCCACCTGCAAAACGTCCAAAGGTTCAGCCGCGCCGAAGAAATCACGCAATGCGTTGATCAAGCCAATATCCGCGTTGTTGGCATAGACGAATTTCCAGATCAGCGACGCGCCGACGAAGGAAATCGCCATAGGCATGAAGATCAGTGACTTGGCAATATTGCCCCACCGTAGCCGATCTGTGAGTTGTGCCACCAGCAGACCCAGAAAAGTCGCGGTCGCCGGAACGAAAATAACCCAGAGAAAATTGTTGAAAAAAGCGATCTGGAACCCTTCGTCCGCGAACATAACCGCATAATTGTCAAAGCCGATGAAATCATCGCCTGCACGGTTAAAGAGCGAACGCCAGAAAGACCCGATGACAGGATACAGCAGATAGAGGCCGAGCAACGACATTGCGGGCAAGAGAAAAAGCCATGGGCGCACCATGTTTGCGCGATTGATATTGCGGCTGAGGTTCGGTCCTCGCGCAGGAAAGATCACCTTGTCGAGGATCAGGTTCGAGAAGAAAAAGTAACCGACGCATCCTCCGACACCGATCACAATCGTCATCATGCCTTGAACAATCGGTGACATTTTGGCTCCTCCCCGCCTATTGTCTGTCCTGGACCGGCGCGCTGTTCGGGCGACCGGTCCAAGAATTACGCGTTACTGGATCGCGTCCCAGCGGTCCTGCACGGATTTAGCGACGTCTGCAGCGGGCGTGCCCGTCACATAATCAACCATTCCGGTCCAAAAAGCGCCCGCACCAATTTCACCCGGCATCAGGTCAGAACCGTCAAAACGGAACGTTGTCGCATTCTGCAGGATTTCGCCCTGAGCCCGCAGCGTGTCGCTGGCATAGACCGCCGGGTTGACGCCGGTGTGCGGCGTCAGGAAACCGCCCTGCGCCATCCAGAGTTCGTGGCTAATCGGTGTCTGCAGGAATTCGATCATCACGTTCGTCGCTTCGGACGGATTCGTTATGCCGAACAGCGCACCTGCGCCAAGAACCGGTTTCCCGAGGTCTTTGCTCTCGTAGGCGGGGAAATAGAAGAAATCCACATCCTCACCCGCTTGCGTGCCATCGGGAAAAAAGTTCGGGATGAAGGACGCCTGACGATGCATGTAACACTTGGGTGGGATCGCAAAAAGACCTGCAGGACTGTCCCGAAAATCCGTGTTTGCGACTGCTGAGCTGCCGCCATCCACATAGTCTTCGTTTAAAGCGAAGTACCCGAACTCTTCCATCGCAGCGACGATGGCCGGATCATCGAACTTCAATTCATTCGTCACCCATTGGTCATAGATTTCGGGCGGTTGCGTCCGCAGCAGCATTTCTTCGACCCAGTCGGTCGCAGGCCAACCGGTCGCTGCACCTGATCCCAAACCAATACACCAAGGTGTGCCGCCGTCCTCCACAACAAGATCGGTCAGTTCCTTCAGCTCTTCCATGGTCTCCGGAATATCGTATCCCATTTCATCAAAGGCGATCGGTGAGTACCAAACCAGTGACTTCACATCCACGCGGTAAAACAAGCCAAAGAACTGGCTGTCCCCGTTTTCATCCGCGTAAGAGCCCAGGTCGACCCAGGACTGGCCAGCAGCGAAGTTCTCGGCAACCCAATCAGCCGCACCTTCAGGCATCGGTGACAGAAAGCCGCGGCTCGCCATATCGGCCGCAAGGCCGGGTTGCGGAAAGGCTGCCAGATTTGGTGCAGAACCCGATTGAGACGAAATCACGATGTCCTGTTCAAAGCTGTCAGACCCAGAGTAATTTACCGTGGCACCTGTTGCGGCCTCAAAGTAGTCGAAAACCGCATCAACCTGCTCTTTTTCATTCCCGGTCCAAGCGCCGGTAATTTCTACCGTCTGACCCGTCAGATCATGTTTTCCCGCGAACGCGTTATAACTGTCCCAGCTGAACTCACCCTCTCCAACAGGGTAAATCAGGTGACCATCTGCATGCGCCATACCTGTCAAAAGAGCCAGCGCCGCCGCGCCGGCATAGAACCGTGCCATTATGATGTCCTCCCATTAAGTCCGGCTTGCTCCGGACTTTCATTTCCGCCCTGCTGAGAATCGCTTCAAAGCGCTTTGGATTTGGAAAGCGTGAACCAAGCACTTAGACCTGTCAACCAAAGCGAGAGCCGCACGAAAAGAAATTCAAAGCGCTTTTAGAATTTTCGTTCCGATGTCATGCTACGCGCGACTCGCCCCATCGAACATGTGCAAAGTGCGCATAGTTAAACTTGAAGAGTACTGTTTACGATCATGAATTTAAAGGATCTTTCTGAGAAGCTAAGGCTGTCACAAACGACAGTCAGCCGCGCTCTTAACGGCTACCCTGAAGTCAATGAAACCACCCGCAAGCGCGTTGTTGAGGCTGCGCGAAAGCACCAATACCGCCCGAACTTGCAAGCGCGCACCCTCGCGACCGGGCGTTCCATGTCCATCGGTCACATCATTCCGATGTCGCGCCAAAATGAACTGGTCAATGTTGTCTTTTCCGACTTCATCGCAGGCGCCGGATTAGTCTATGCTGCGAAAGGTTACAACATGACGCTGACCATCGTGAAAGACGCTGGTGAATTGGATGCCTATCGCGCTTTTGCTGAGCGTGGCGCCATCGATGGCGTGATCGTCCAGGCGCCCGCTGTCGCCGATCGTCGCATCTCTTTTCTGGCTGAACTCGACATTCCTTTCCTTGTGCATGGGCGCGCCTCTGCAATCACCGGTCGCTATGCGTGGCTGGACATCAACAATGAACGCGCCTTTCGGGAACTGACCGCACATTTGACTGATTTGGGCCATCGCCGGATTGCATTGGTGAATGGGCTAGAAACACTGGATTTCGCGGTTTGTCGCCGAAAAGGCTATACCGCAGGTTTACAAGCAGTCGGGGTCGCGCCAGGCACCGAATTGATGCGGACATCGGATATGTCGGAACCAAACGGATTTGTTGCCGCAACTGATCTCCTCGCGCTGCCAGACCCTCCGACGGCATTCCTCGCCTCTTCCATCGTTTTGGCGCTGGGGATCAAACGTGCCATTGAAGCGCGTGGCTTACAGATTGGCCGTGACGTTTCAGTGGCCTGTTTCGATGATGATCTTTCCTGTTTGCCAAACGCAGGCGACACCCCGCTTTTCACCGCCATGCGGTCCTCTGTCCGGGATGCCGGTGCGCGCTGTGCAGCTCTTTTGATCGAACGGATTGCTTCGCCGCACTCTCCCCCGCCCACAGAGCTTTGGGAGGCAGAGTTCGTTCAGGGCATGTCAACCGGGCCAGTCTCCACGGGATCAAACGCATGAAATTCTCACGTAGCGACTTTCCGCCTGATTTTCTGTTTGCAGCCGCAACATCAAGCTACCAGATCGAAGGCCACGGGTTTGGTGGCGCCGGGCAAACCCATTGGGATAGCTTTGCGGCAACCCCCGGCAACGTGGTGCGCGCAGAGCATGGCCAGATCGCCTGTGATCACTATCACAGGTGGGAAGCAGATTTGGATTTGATGCAAGCGATGGGGCTTGATGCTTATAGGTTTTCCACCAGCTGGGCGCGGATCATGCCGGAAGGCCGTGGCTCCGTAAATGCCGAAGGGTTGGATTTCTATGACCGTTTGGTGGATGGCATGCTGGCACGAGGGTTGAAACCCATGGCGACGCTATATCACTGGGAACTGCCCTCTGCTTTGGCTGACCGGGGGGGATGGGCCAATCCCGACATCTCGCATTGGATGGCGGATTTTGCGACCATCATCATGGAGCGTATCGGGGATCGTGTTTTTAGTGCAGCCCCCATCAACGAGCCCTGGTGTGTCGCCTGGCTGTCGCACTTCATGGGCCTGCAAGCGCCCGGCCTGCGCGATATCCGCGCCGCAGCGCACGCCATGCACCACGTTCTAACCGCACATGGCCGCTGCGTTCAGGCCATGCGCGCACTGGGTGTTCAGAACATCGGTGCTGTGTGCAATTTTGAAGACGTTCATCCGGCTGACGGATCAGAGGCTGCGCGTCTGGCAGCCAAACGGTACGAGGGGATCTACAACAGGTTCTTTGTCGGCGGTCTCTTTAAAGGATCTTATCCGCAAGAGGTGATGGAAGGACTTGCGCCATTTATGCCAACGGGTTGGGACGACGATTTTGATCTCATCCAGCAACCGCTCGATTGGTTCGGTGTGAACTACTATACCTGCAAGAGGATCGTAGCGGACAGCGGCCCCTGGCCTTCCTGCAAGGAAGTCGAAGGGCCGCTGCCGAAAACCCAGATGGGTTGGGAGATAAAACCTGATGGACTGGAACATATCCTCACGTGGTTGAACAAGAACTACACCGGCGCACTGCCCATTTACGTGACAGAAAACGGCATGGCGCATCCCGACCAGATCGCCCAGCCAGACACCGAGCGTATGGATTATATCGACCGGCATCTTGCCGCTGCACGCCGTGCACTAGAAGCCGGCGTGCCTTTGGCCGGGTATACCTTCTGGTCGCTACTGGACAACTACGAGTGGTCGCTGGGGTATGAGAAACGGTTCGGACTGGTGCACGTGGATTTTGACACATTGGAGCGAACACCCAAGGCGTCCTATCACGCACTTCGCGGCGCTCTTGCGCGCTAGGGTGCAAACCATGCAGGCACGCCAAAAAGTGGCGCGTCGACGCCGCCTCCCGTCAAGGCATTAAGAAAAGCAACAAGTTCGGCGATCTCCGGATCTGAAAGTCGAACATCGACGTTTTTGATCGCGCGGTTCTGGCGCGCCAATTCCAAACTGTCTGACTGCACGATAAAGTCCCCCACAGCGAGCCATGGCACCTTGGGCAGATCCGCATCGGCACGCTCCCAAGTCGCGCGCGCTGCCGTGGGGTCTACGTGGTGGCGGATGATACCTTCCAGCGTCGGATAGGCGCCATTGTGCCCATATGGCCCCGTCAGAGCAACGTTGCGCAACATTGGCGTTTTAAAAGCATAGGCGTCCTCAAGCCGATTGCTTTCCGCCATACGCCCCACATCCCGTGCATAAGGATCCCATTGACGTGTCCGGCCAGGACCAAAAGCAGGTAGCCCCAAGGCGTGAAATTTCTGATCCGTCATCAACGGGCCGGCATGACAATCAGCACAGCGTGCCTTGCCGTAAAACAGGGCCATCCCTCGCCGCGCCGGATCGCTCAACGCCGTGCTATCGCCCGCAAGATAACGATCAAAGGGGCTGTCGATACTGCGCCATTCCAGCGCTATGAAGGCCGCCATCGCGTTTGCAATCTCAACGATTGTGACACTTTCAGCGTGATCAATATGGTCAAAAGCTGCAACAAATTTTGGCCCGTAACGCGTGTCGTTGCGCACGCGCTTTGCAAGGATCGGCCAAGCCGCGTCAATGCGATCATGCACAGCCCCAATCACCTCATTTTCGCCCGGATTACCCGCCATCTCAAATTGTGCAACCAGCGGGAAAAGCGCTTGCGCCGCCAGCAGAGAACTCAGCCCCTCCGGCAGCCATTCCTGGGCAGGTGAATTGAAAACGTTGCCATAAAGATCGGATTGGCTCAGACGCCCATCGTGAAACATGACCGTCAGATCGCGCGCGCCCAGGTTCCAAAGCCCCGGCGCATTTCGCGGAATGCGTTTGGCAATCTGTGCGTCACCTGTGCCTGGAGTGCGGTCCGGACCAAGGCCCTGCCCGCCCTCCCCGATGCCAAGGCTCAAACCGTCAGCCGTGCCAAATTTCGGGTGGTGACAATGTGCACAGCTGATGTTGCGGTTACCCGACAGGATGTTGTCATAGAACAACTCCTGACCCAAGGCGGCTTGAACCGGATCAAATTCAATGAAATCGTCCGCGGTCAGTGGCCTCGGTAGATCACCGGCCTGCGACATCGTCGCTGTGAACAAAAGGAGAATCCCATGCGCAGCATTGCGTTTTGCCTTGCACTGATGGCTGGCCCCGCAATGGCAGAGCTGGAAGACGCGCGCGATCTGATGGAGGAAAGCCGCTTTGCTGAGGCCTATGAGGCGCTTTGGCCAGCTGCACGTTCGGGCAATGCCGAAGCTGAGGAATTGATCGGCGTAATGTACGCCATGGGCCTTGGCGTACCGAAAGACGACCAGCGCGCCTTTGAATGGTACCTGCGGGCGGCCATGAAAGGTCATGCAGGCGCTCAATCCGGGGTCGGCTGGTACTATGAAGTCGGGCGAGGTTTGCCTGCCGTCGATCTGACCCGCGCTTACATGTGGTACACGCTTTCCGCCATCGGCGGGGACCCTGATGCGGCCATCAGCCTTGAAGACGTGGTCAAGAAAATGACATCGGAAGAGATCAATAAGGCGCATATTCTCGTAGAAGACTACAAAGTGTGGATGTATCCGTTTCGCTGAGCGTGTCACTGCGCGGCAAAATCAGCAAGCCATCAGTAATGATCCACCGCAAAACACAATAAGGGCCGCCCGAAGAGACGGCCCCCTGATTACAGCACTTTCGGCACTCAGTTCAAATCAGCCGCGCGCGCGGCACCAACGTCTGCTTCGGCCTCACCAACAGCGACGGATAAAGCTTCAAATATCTCTTCGCCGCGTCCTACATTGCCTTTGAACCAGTCAAAGACCGGTGCCGCACCCTCCTTGAAAGCCGCCTTTTGCTCTGGCGTCGGCACATAGAGATCGCCGCCTTCTGCCACGAATTGCTCGTAAGCCGGGATTGACTTGCGCTTAGGGGATGCAAATGTCGCCTGTTGCAGCGCATAAAAGCCGTCCACGACGACCTGACGTACGTCTTCCGGCATGGACATGAACTTTTCGTTGTTCATCCACCACAGCGCACCCATGTAAGCGTGCCCATCAAGCGTGACGTACTTTAGCCCCGCGTCCGGGAATTTCATGCCCATGATGTCGGTAATCCCGTTCTTGGAACCCTCTACGACCCCAGTCTGGAAAGACGTGAAAAGCTCAGGCCACGGGATCGGCGTCGGTGCCGCTCCAAGCGCTTTGACCAATTCCTGTGGAAGATCGGCGACAACAGTCCGAATTTTCAGACCTTCCATGTCCGCAGGTTCCGCCACCCGGCGTTTCGTATTGGCAAAGTTGCGCCAGCCACCTGTGTTGCCGATGGTCATCAGACGAATGCTATCACCGGAATCCTCCAGCGCCATAACCCGCATCTTGCGCGTGAACTCACCCGAAAGCACATGTTCCGCGATCCGGTCATCCGCCATCAGATACGGCAGATCCAGCACTTGTACATATGGGAATATGCCCGAAGCACCACCGGAAGTGGAGACATAGACATCAATCGTGCCATCAGCCACGCCCTGCAGGCATTCCGCCCCGTTCGAGCAAAGCTGTGTGCCAATGAAAAGCTCAACACCGATAGCACCATTGGATGCAGCTTCAACGTAGTTTTTGAAGACCACGAGACCGTCGTAGTCTTCGTCATTTTCATTGGAATTGGCGGTTGCACGGATTGTGAAATCCTGTGCCTGCGCCGCGATGGCCGTGCCTGCCAGCAGTGCAGCAAGCGCCACAGATTTTAAGGTTTGTTTCAGCATGTAAGTCCTCCCATAGGATCAGTTTTTTTCAGTTACATCAGTTTGCAAAGCCCGTCAGTCGCGGGATCGTCATAGAGATGGCCGGAATGTAGGTGATCAGGAAAATCACCACCACTTCCACCGCCAAAAAGGGCAGGATCGCCTTGGAGATCGCTTCGACCCGTTCACCCGAGACCGACGAGGCGACAAAAAGCACCAACCCCATGGGAGGTGTCGCAAGACCCACCGTAAGATTGACACTCATAATGATCGCAAAGTGGATCGGATCGACGCCAAGGCTGACAAAAATAGGCCCAAGGATCGGGCCCAGGATGATGATCGCGGGACCTGCATCGAGGAACATCCCGACGGCAAAGAGCAGCAGGTTGATCAGGAACAATAGAATGAGCGGGTTGGAGGTAAGCGACAGCACAAATTCGGCCATGGCTTCGGGCGCATGGCTTAGGCTGACGACTGTCTTGAAGGCCATCGCAGCCCCGACCAGAAGAAGCACTACCGCCGACGTGATACCCGCACGACTGAGGACCTCTGGTAGCTCGCTAACGTTCAGCGTGCGCATCACGAAAAGACCGATGAAGAGCGCATAGGCCACTGCTACTGCTGCCGCTTCCGTCGGTGTAAAGACACCGGCAAGGATGCCCCCGAGGATGATCACCGGAGTCAGCAGCGGGAAGAACGCCTTAAGGCTCGCCTGCCCGCGTTCGCCCCAAGTGTGTTTCTTGGTCGCGATCGGAAAGTCGTACTTATCCGCCATGAGCTTGACCATGAACATCAAACCCAGACCCACCATGACACCCGGCACGATGCCTGCAAGAAACAGCGCGGCGACGCTTTCCCCCATCACATAGGCGTAGATGATCATGATCCCCGAGGGCGGAATAATAGGCCCAATCACGGAACTGGCCGCGGTGATAGCCGCGGCAAATTTGCGGCTATAGCCTTGCTTTTCCATCGCGGGAATCAGCATGGACCCCAGCGCAGAGGTATCGGCCACCGCAGAGCCAGAGAGGCCAGCAAAAAGCATCGATGAGAGGATGTTCACATGCGCAAGCCCGCCGCGCAAATGCCCCATCAGAGCCTGGCTGAATTCCACCAGCCGCATGGTGATGCCGCCCTTGTTCATCAGCTCACCGGCAAGCATAAAGAAAGGGATCGCCATCAGAGGAAAGCTGTCCATGCCGTTATAGACATTGCGATACAGCAGCGTGATGTCTTTTTCCTGCCCATTGAGCCAAAGCATGATACCAGGCGCTGCAAGCAAGCCGAAAAACACCGGCAAGCCAATGAGCAAAAACAGCAGAAACAGCGGTAAAAACCAGACCAACATTATTCTGCCCCCAACTGTTCTTCGAGGGAAATCGGCGGCAGATGGTCCGCACCACCCAGCATTTTTACGATGGCCCGTAGGATGAGTTCAACATTCACTGAAATCAGCATGATGACACCTACCAAAATCGACGCCATCATCCAGCTGCGCGGCACGCGAAACCAGTTTTCAAAGCTCATATCCGTCGGCACATAAAGCGAAGCCGTGGCAAAGCGGCCCGCAAAGCCCGTTACCTCGGACCAGCCGATCTGGACTGCGATCACCAGCACGCCGCAACTAAGCACCAGCAAGAGCAGCGATAACAGCGCGCCGATCGCCTTGGGCAAGAGCACCACAAGTGTGTCGATCGCAACAAAACCCCCACGCCGAAAGGCGGTGGGCGCCATAAGCCCTGTCATCCACAACATGCAAAACCGAGCAGCCTCGTCCGGCCATGGCAAAGCGTTGTTTAATGCGTAGCGGTAAAAAACCTGAATTAAGATCGCGATGACCATGAACGCGACGGCAACGATCCCGATGGCACGCCCTATCGCCAGAGCGGCCTCGTTTATCAGCCGCAGCGGTGTCAACACCAGCAGCAGTGCACCCATGACTGGGTCTCCTCCCTATTGCCGGCGCCTTGTCCGGCTGGCGCAGGTTTTCCCCGCGCCCTCATTCGTTGGCGTCTTACGCCTCGTTGTCAAACCGTCTAAAACGCCCTTGAGAAAAAATCAGCGGCGCACCCTCCCGGAAAGCCGCAGTCCTGACACGACCAACCATGATCGCATGATCACCCGCATCGTGAAGAACCTCTGTTTCGCACTCAAATCGCGCCAGGCAGGCGCTCATTAAAGGGACGCCATTTGCATTCATTTCCACATCGATACCGTCAAACGCTGTCCCGGAACGCGCAAAATCAAGCGCCACGGCTTCCTGATCAGCGCCAAGGACGTGGATGGCGAAGTGGGACGCGTTTTCAAAAAGCGCGAAGCGGCTTGATTTTTTTGCCGGGCACCAAAGCACCAATGGCGGGTCCATCGACACGCTGGAGAACGAATTCGCCGTCATTCCGACACCACCGTCATCCGTAGCCGCCGTGACGATGGTTACGCCCGAGGCAAAGCGGCCCAATCCATCCCGAAAAAGACGCTGCGTTTCGGCGTTTGGCTCAAAGCCCTGAAAAGGCATCATCTGTAGCGTTCCATCTGGCATTAGGGCACCTCGTGATCGTTGGCAGCCTCAAGCAATTCGAACCATGTTTGGCGGTCCATCTCAACATCAAAGGCTGTCGCGAAACGCGCAATACGGTCGAGCGTATTAGTCCCCATAACCGGTAGAATGCCAGCTGGGTGCGCCAGCAACCAGGCTACCGCAACAGCTGCGCGATCCACACCTTGTGCGGCGGCGATCCTGTCGAGCGTTGCGCCAAGTGGGCTGTCCTGCGTCATCAAGTTACCGCCCCCAAGCGGAGACCATGCCATCGGACGGATCCGATGGTTTTGCGCCTGGGCAAGATCACCATTGGTAAAGCATGACCGCGCACTGAGACTAATTTCAATCTGATTGGTGACCAAAGGCTGCTGCATGTTCGATTGCAACAAATCCCAGTCCCAGGGACGAAAGTTAGAGACCCCCGCCGCCTTGATCTTACCGTCAGCAATCAAACCATCCAATGCGGCACCTGTTTCGGCAGCGTCCATCATCGGGTCAGGTCGGTGGATCAGCAAAAGATCGATTTCGTCGATACCCATGTGCATCAGCGAGGCCTCGACCGAGGCGGTGATATGCGCAGCGGAGGTGTCATAATATTTGACCCTGCGGTCGGCGTATTTTCCAACCGGTGCCACGATATCACATTTGGTCACGATTTCGAGCTGTGCACGCAGGCCCGGGCTTTCTTGCAATGCGGCTCCGAAAACGCCTTCAGCCACATACCCGCCATAGATATCGGCCTGATCCATCGTGGTGATCCCCTGCGCAAGGCATGCATCAATTTTGGACCGCACATGATGCACCGAAGTGTCGCTGTCATCTGCAAGGCGCCACATGCCATAAACAATGCGACTGAGCTCCAGAGCTTGCGGAAACTGCACACGTTCCATCAGCGACGTTCTCCTGCGGCGAGTGGCGTCGCCGGCGCAGCATCCGGCACCCGCCCATAGGCATGCGGAAGTGAACAGGTTTCCAACTCTGGCATAACGAGGCGACCGAAATATTCGGCTTCTTCGATATGCGGATATCCCGAGAAAATAAACGCGCGCATGCCCATCTTGCGGTATTCTTCGATCTGGCTCAGCACCTGATCCGCCGAGCCGACCAAGGCCGCACCGCACCCTGAACGCGCCCGTCCAACCCCAGTCCACAGATGCGGCTCGATATAACCGAACTCATCCGCAACGTCGCGGTTCTTGGCTTGATGCGACACACCAAGCGACGTGGCATCCAGTGCCCGTTCGCGAATCTTGCGGCCGTACTCATCATCCAGTTTGGACACGATGTAATCAGCGTATTCTTTCGCCTCGGCTTCCGTGTCACGAACAATCATATGGACGCGCAGGCCATAATCCAGCGTGCGCCCCTTTTCTGCCGCGCGCGCGTGCACAGCCTGCATACGACCTGCGAGCGCCTCTTTGGGTTCAGGCCACATTAGATAAACGTCGCAGTGCTCTGCACACAGATCAAGTGCATCGGGCGAGTAACCACCGAAATACAAGAGTGGCCCGCCCGTTTGATAGGGTGTCACAGGGTCAGTTGTCAGACCGGAAAAGCTGTAGACCTCTCCCTGATGGTTGATCTCGTCGCGATTCCACGCCTGTTTAAGGATCTCGACCACCTCGCGCGAGCGTTGGTACCTGTAAGGGCTGGGTTCCTTTTGACCGGGGAAATCTGACGAGATGATGTTGACCGTCAAACGCCCTTCCAACATGTGGTCCAGCGTCGCCAGCGTACGCGCCAACATGATGGGTTGCATCTCGCCACACCGCACCGCGGCCAAAAGGTTAATTTTGCTGGTGATGGGTGCACAGCCCGCCACAAAGCTCAGCGTATCCTGCCCAACCTGATAAGAAGACGGGCATAAAACGTTGCGGAAACCCTGCGCCTCAGCGGTTTTTACAATCTCTGAACAATGTGCCCAACTAGAACGCAAGCTGCCGTCCGGAACGCCCAGAAACTGATAATCGTCAGAACACAGTGCCGAGAACCACGACACTTCGGCTCCGCTAAGATCGGCAGATGTCACCGGTACGATTGTCATTCAGAAAACCCCTGAAAAGCGTCTCAACTATCTTCTTGCATAGCAGGCGAGATCATGTAGATCAATGCTGTATCAATTTAATGAAATGACGCAATCTCTCTGATGCCCACACCGCGAAATCACCCCGGCGCTTTGCCAAAGTACATACAGGTGAGCGAGCTCATCATCCGAGAGATTGACGCCGGTCGCATTCTGGACGGGGAGCGTTTGCCGCCAGAGCGTGATATGGCCCGGGATTATGGCACATCGGTCGGCACGTTGCGCAAGGCGCTGGCCGATCTTGAGGAAAAAGGGTTGCTGCGGCGCGTTCAGGGATCCGGAAACTACGTAAGGAAAGCCCAGCACCCAACCGGGCTGTATGCAATGTTTCGGCTTGAACTGCGTGAAGGTGGCGGACTGCCATCTGCGGATGTTCTGTCGCTGGACGCGATGGAAAAGCCGACCGATCTGCCTGACTTTGGACGCTCGCAATTTGCCACGCGCATCCGTCGGCGCAGATGGCTGAATGATGTAGCAATCGCGGTAGAAGAGATCTGGCTGGACGCCTCGGTCGGCACATTGAACCGGCACATGCTCGGTGATTCTCTGTACCAGACCTATTTCAAACGGCTGAATTTCTGGGTGACACGTGCCGAAGACCGGGTCAGCGTAGGGGTTTTCCCGGCGTGGACTCCCGCCAGTTTTGCTCAAGTTGGCACCCCCTGCGGTTACATCGAGCGCGACAGTTGGGCGGAAGAAAAGCGCCCAGTGGAGTTTTCCCGCACCTGGTTTCACCCCCAACGCGCAGTCTATGTGCAGCGACTTAAGTAAGGAAAACACGATGGCGCTTCCTCTCGTAAGATATGGATTGATCGGCTGTGGCATGATGGGTCAGGAGCATTTGCAGAACATTGCTCTTCTGGCCGACGCAGACGTTGGCGCTATTTTTGAGCCCGACCCCCAAATGCGCGACGCAGCGCGCGTTTTCGCGCCAGAGGCCGTCTTTTGCGCCAGTATCGCGGAAATTCTCGCTCGGTCCGAATTGGATTGCCTGCTGATCGCCAGCCCCAATTTTTGCCATGCAGATCAAATTGCGGAAATAGCTGCAACACGCCCGTTGCCTCTTTTGGTCGAAAAACCGCTACTCACCGACCCCAAAGACATCAATCGATTGCGCGAGATTGCCGCGCGCTATCCCGCGCCAATCTGGGTTGCGATGGAGTATCGTTACATGCCTCCAATCAAAGCACTGCTGGACGCGGCCGACACCGTCACCGGCGGTATACAAATGCTCACCATCCGCGAACATCGGTTCCCCTTTCTTGAAAAGGTTGGCGACTGGAACCGGTTCAACGCAAAGACCGGCGGGACTTTTGTCGAAAAATGCTGTCACTTTTTTGACCTTATGCGCTTGGCACTGAACCAATCGCCGGTACGTGTCATGGCCAGTGCAGGTCAAGCGGTCAATCATCTCGATGAAAGTTACGCGGGTCAGATCCCGGACATCATCGATCACGGCTATGCCATCGTGGACTTTGATGGTGGCGCGCGCGCAATGCTGGAGCTTTGTATGTTTGCGGAAGGCGCGCGCTATCAGGAAGTCATCTCTGCTGTGGGGCCTTGTGGAAAGGTAGAGGCGTTTGTGCCCGGCCCTACCCGTTTTTGGCCTGCCGAACTTGGCCCGGCACCGATCCCTGGAATCGAGATCAGCCCAAGAAATCCAATAGGCCCTTACCTGCGGGAAACGCCCGTTGATCCGCACCTGCTTGGCGCAGGAGATCACAATGGATCGACCTTCTTTCAGCATCAAGAATTCCTGGATCTTGTGCGTGGCAAACGCTCGGCTCCAGCGGTTACATTCGAAGACGGGCTTTGGGCGGTGCGGATGGGACTTGCTGCACAACGCGCTGCCGCAACCGGGGAAACAGTCACATTTTGAGCCTTCGGTTGTAGATTCTACGCCCTCAAAAAGGTTAGATCGATTGGGTATGGATCCTCTCTGAATTGACCAATCGATGATTCCAAACCCAGTGGTCAAGATCAAGACGTAGTCGCCAAGTTAACGGCTATCGAGACACCATTTTGGCAGAACATGCGCTGCCCTGACTGCCCTTTTCGGCTGCAGCGATCGCGGCACCGACCAAAATCATCGGCATAGCTATCCAAAAGGGGGCCGATAGCTGCAATTTAAAGATAAACACGTCTACCAGAACAGGCCAAAGCACAGCCACGTATTCAAATGGAGCAAGCCTGGATGCCTCAGCGTACCGAAACGCCAATGTCATCGCAATGTGAGCAAAGCCGCCAAAAAGACCGGCTGCGATCAAGAGGAAAAGTGTTTGGCTTTCTGGTACCACCCAGCCCCATGGCAGTGTGAGCAATGCCCCCAGCATGGATGCGAGGACGAAATACAGAGCAATCGCACCGGGGCTTTCTGTCCGATTGAGGTTACGCACCATGATGAGCGCGAGAGCAGAGAGTGCCGCAGCAACCAACCCAAAGACGTAACCGATCAACCGTGCAGGGTCGTTTGAGCCTTTTTCGAGTTCAGGCCAGACTAAGGCGGCGACGCCAACAAATCCAAAAGCCAGACCGATCACGCGCCACACTGTAAATCGTTCCGATAGTAAAACGACGGCAGCGACGGCCATCAGGATCGGCGACAGTTGCGCAATGAGGATCGCCTCCGCCACATTTAACCGTGCAATGGCAGTGAATGACGTAAAAAGCGCAAGAGCCCCAAAGGCCGACCTGAAAAAATGCGCGCCAGGTCGTTTGGTCGCCAGTCCGGATGGAAATTCATTCCTAATCCAAAGGAAAAGGACCAATGGAATGAGAGCAAAGAAAGACCGAAAGAATACGATCTCGCCCAAGGGCACGTGGTGACTGACCGCATTCACGCAGACGAACATGCCGGCCGCAAGCAGGCCGGAAAGGATGCGCAAGCTGATCCCCAGCGACGGACGGTCTGTTATGCTCACTGAGGGTGATCCTCTTTGGCAAGAGCGTCTCTTAGCGCATCCCCAGCCAGATTGATCACCAGCACACTGATAACAACTGCAAGTCCAGGCCAGATCATCTGCAATGGCGTTGATCGCATATGAATACGCGCATCAAGCAACATTGTGCCCCATTCAGCCATCGGAGGTTGAATACCGAAACCGAGGAACCCGAGCGTCGAGATCCCAAGGATTGCTCGGGCGAACATGCCTGTCCAAATGACCGTGAGCGACGGTAAGAGCGACGGCATATAGTGCCAGCGCGCAATCGACCATGGCGACACTCCGGCGAGTCTGGCCTGGATCACGTAACCGCGGGTTTGCAACAAAAGACCGATGCCGCGCGCCACGCGGGCGTAACGCATCCAGCCCGTAACGCTCAACGCAAAGATCAGGCTCCACGTCCCTGCCCCCAAAAGCCCGGCGATTACGACCGCGGCGACAAGTTCCGGAAGCGCGAGAAAAGTATCCGTTGTTCGCATGATCGCCCAGTCCGTTACCTTTCCCCCGAGCGCAGCAACGAGGCCAACCATAGTTCCGATGCACAGGCCGACGAGCGAAATCAGAAAGGCCAATCCCAATGACCAGCGCGCACCGTGAAGAAGTCGGGACAGGATGTCGCGACCAAGTGCGTCCGTCCCCAGTAAAAAAGCATCGCTCGGCGGTGAAAGGCGTTTGGGGATGTTGATGGCCACTGGATCATAAGGTGCGAAAAACGGGCCAATCACAGCAAAGAAAAAAATTGCTGCACCCAGAAAAGCGACGCTACGCATCACGCTCTCCGATGCGAGGATCTATCTGTCTGTAGATCACGTCGATAATCAAGTTGACTGTCACAAAAACCAGCGCGGTGAGAACCACTACCGCCTGCACATGTGGGAAGTCTCGGGCCACGATTGCTGATGTCAGAAACGTACCCAATCCCGGCCGTCCAAAAATGACTTCAACCACAACGAGCCCTTCGAGAAGGAAGGCGAGTTCGAGACCAACAACAGTAATAACCGGAACAGCAGCGTGTGGTGCAACGTGGTCCCGGCCAATGGCGCTGGGAGACACACCCCGACGCCGGATAGCCGGGAGAAACGGCTGCCCTCTGGCCTCCAGGATGCCGGACCTGATGATCCGCGTAAGTGACGCTGCAATGCCCAGGCCCAGTGTCAGGGCCGGGAGAATGACATGGATCGGCGTTCGCGCACCCATGGCAGGCAGCCAGGCCAGTTGGACCGCAAAGAGCAGGATCAGCAGCAGCCCGAGCCAGAACGCCGGAATAGCGGTGCCCAGCGAAGCGACTGCAACCGTCAAACGGTCAAGCAGGCCCCCTGGGCGTTGTGTGGCAAGCATGGCCAACGGCAGTGAGATGGCCAGACCGATGGCCAGAGCAACCAATGCCAAAGGGAAGGTATAGGAAATCGCAGCCCAGAGATCGGGCCAAACCGGACGGCCCGTAACAGCGGAGTTGCCAAAGTCGAGCACAAGAAGCGGCCACACCCATTCCCCGAACGCCATCCAGAAACTGGCATCCAGCCCGACCTCCCGACGCACCTGTTCGATAACATCTTCCGCGAGCAGTGCATCAAATCTTGCCATAGCTATTGCTTGCGCTGGATCGCCTGGGGCATTCCACAAGAGCACAAAGGTAATGAATGCCGTTCCTGTCAGCACCACAACAGCGCGCAGGAAAAGGCCTACTACGGTTGAAATCATCAGACGGCCTCCAACGCTCCGAGCGAGATAGCTGCATCCCGTAGCGTCTTGCAGTACGCCGACTTTGGTGCCCTAGCAAAGCGATCCGGTTCAGCGACCTCTTCAATGCGGCCAGATCTCAAAACTGCGATCTGATCGGCGTGCGCGACGGCGTACCCAAGATCGTGTGTGACGATCAGTGCTGCGAAGCCTTCTTCTTTTTGCAGGTCAGAAATGAGCTGTGCCGTGTGCTTTTGCGTGACCGCATCAAGTGCCGAGAGAGGCTCGTCAAACAAAACAAGTGGCGGTGCCGCAATGAGGGCCCTCAGGATGCCAACCCTCTGGGCTTGCCCGATGGAAACCTCTCCCGGGCGCCTGTCGAGAAGCTCCGCAGACAACTCCAAACCAGCGCATAACCGCTGCAATCGGCCATCTGCTGCCTGTGTTCGCGGATTTATCTTCTGCGCGATGAGCGGCTCCATTACCGAACGCCTGAGCGGCAGCACGGGATTAAAGGCCGACCGGGGTTCTTGCATCACCAAAGCCGGGCGGCACATCGGGACCGGGGCGCCCTTCCAAGTGATTGCACCTTTCCATGGTCGAAGCAAACCAAGGATCGTCGTAATCAGTGTCGATTTTCCCGCCCCGCTTTCGCCGACAACCGCAAGAGTTTTCCCAGCGGCAAGCGACACCGTAACGTCGTCCAAGGCGACAAATTTGCCGCGACTGACCGACACCTGATCCACTCTCAGCACGGCAGCGCCATCCAATTTCGATGCGCAGCCAAGGATCTGGCGGCGTCCGTAACCGGGCGTTCCAAAATCTCTTCTGTTGGGCCTTGCTCTACCAGACAACCTTCATGCATTACGCCGAGCGCCGAGACACGCCGTGCCGCGAGTCCGAGATCGTGCGTAATCAGCATCATCGCAGTGTCGCTGCCTTTTAGATGCCGATCAAGCAGGTCCATAGTGGCCGCTGCCACCACAGGATCCAGCGCCGAGGTCGGTTCATCCAAAACGACAAGATCAGGCGCGCCGATCAAGGCCATCGCAATAACAAATCGCTGCTGCATTCCGCGGCTCCAGCCCCAAGGGCGATGTCGAAGGTCGCCCCCTTCGATCTTCAGAGCCTTAAAAAGCGTTGTTTGATCTGCGGCACCCGCGTTCAAACCCAAGGCCCGTTCAGCCTCGCGCCAATGAAAGTTCATGCTGCGCAGGGGATCCAGTGCCTCATCCGGGCTTTGAGGAACATGGGCGACGCTGTGCCCTTGCGCGCGCAATGCATCAATCAAGGCGTGGCCAAGCGTTGATTTTCCCGACCCCGATGCACCAACAAGCCCGATGCGAACACCGGGCTCTATCTCAAGCGATGTGGGATGGAGGATCGTTTGACCCGAGCGCGTCGCGCTCAGGCCCGTCACAGTAAGTGTCATTCAGCGAACTTTGTCTCGTGCGTTATCCAATAGGTTTCGGTTGGATGCACAGCGTAACCGGTCAGCCCTGCTTTGGCGACATTCGTTTGCGCTACGTGGAAGATTGGGATCATGCCAGCATCGGCAGCAATGATCTCTTGCACCTCGTCATAAATCGCTTCCCGTTTTTCTTGCTCAAAAGTCAGGCGGCCATCTTCAAGCAGCTTGTCCAAGACAGGGTTAGCGTAACCACCGGAATTAGAGCCGCCATCAGATTTCAACAGTGTTTCCAAAACGGCACCCGGGTCACCTTGCGGAGTCGTCACCCAAGCTTGCAGGAACATATCCGCTTCACCGGCGGCCATTGCGTCATTGCTGGCGCCCCACTCACCGACTTTGATGTTTGCAATGACACCAATCGCCGCAAGAAAAGCCTGGGTCAATTCTGCCGTCGGAGGCAAAGCTGCACGCGAGGCATAGGTCACAATGTCGATTTCCAGCGGTGCGCCGTCCAGCATCCAACGACCACCTTCCTTGACTGCACCTGCCTCAGCCAAGAGCTCCTCAGCTTTCGCTGGATCATAGGACACCGAGATATCCGCCGCCCAACCTTTGCCCTTTGGAAAAACTGTCCCAGCAGGAACACCACCAACACCCGACAGCGCCGCATCTACGATGCCCTGACGGTCAATCGCTAACGAGACAGCCCGACGGATCAGTGGGTTCGACATCGGGCCACTTTTTGCATTTACGGTAAAGAAATAGAGCCGAGCCGTTGGCGCCGCAAAGCCAAGTGCACCAGTATCCTGTATCCGTTCAAAATCAGTTTCCGGGTAGTTGATCACCATATCGACTTCGCCGGCTTCAAACGCCAAAGCCGCAGTTGCAGGATTGCCGGCGACGACAACTCGTACCTCCTCCAACCCCGGCATACCAAGGCGATAATTTGGGTTGGCTTTGACGTGGTAAAGTTGCTCTGGCACCGCCTCTTCAAAGATGTAAGGCCCTGTGGCATTGATTGGGAAATCGTCCGAAGGTTCACCCAGAATTGCGATCCCTGGCTCTGAAAGAGTCCACGGGAATGCCGCGTTAGGGCTGTTCGTCTCAAACATGATCGCATCGTCGCCATCCGCGGATATGGTTGCAAGATCCAGCAGCTTTGCAACGCGGGCATTGTGGCCAGCGTGACCCTCAAAGGAAATCGGCGCGATGGCATCCATTACTGCTTGAGCAGTTACGGGTGATCCGTCGTGGAAGGTCAGCCCTTCGCGCAAAACGACACGCCATGCCGTCGGTGATGCTTGTTCTATGCTGGCGGCCAGCCGGGGATACAGCTTGAGATCATAGTCAATGCCCATCAGCGTCTCGGTCACACCTGTCTGATTGGACATCCAGCCGTTGTAGCCCGCGCGAGGGTCTGGGATTTCCGCCGTGGGGCCAAAGCCGATGGCAATCGTCAAACTACCGTCTTGAGCTGTTGCAGGCAGAGCGGTGCCAAGCGCTACAAAAGCAGCCATAGCGAGACGCGAGAAGAACGACATTAGTATTTCCTTCAGGTTTGAGAATAGAGTTTGAATGCGGTTGATTGCCGGTCTCGGGCGAGGGTAAGCGCCTCAGCCCGCGTAAGCGACAAGAGCGTTTCCTCGGAAGACAAACCACGTGCCTGCGATTTTGACCAGATGCGGCGCACGGACGTGGGGGACCACGGAAGCGCTGCCTCTGACAGCCATCGCCTGACCGGAGCAGGCAAACCGTCAAATGCCGCCATGGGATCGCCCGAACGCTGTTTGCGTCGCAGGCTGCTACTCCCGAGGTTTCGGTTCATGTTTCCATTTCCGGATCCGTCAAAGGGTCTAAAACGAGCACTAACCTGGTCTCACCTGTCCCTTCAATGGGGGGAGAGCGATGCAACAAACCCGAAGCCGGCTGCGCTGGCCAAAGTGTTCCGCGCAGTAAAATTGGGGAACCTGTTTGCACTGTGAACACGCGCTTGGGATCATCGCCGTCGGTTGATATTCCGTACTGGGTCCCAGTCCCGCGATAGGTACACACCAGCCGCGCGGTAATCGCGTCGATGTGAAACTTGCGACAGGCGTTGGTGGTGATGACATCCAGTCGCAGCCGCATATGCTCTGCGGTCATCAATTTAGAGAACATGTCAGCCAGGCTGGCAACGTCCTTGTGAAGCCAATCTCGTTCAGGTCCGACAGGCAAATCAGCCGCATCAAAGAAGCGTTTCACCGTATCAAATACTGAATGGCGTCGCAGAATAGCCCGCCCCTGAGGCAGGGCGTCCGGATCAACGCGATCCAACCAAGACTGGACCTTTGCCGGCGTTTGCCGACGCCAGATCGCAGCCGCACATCCCGGTTTCAGGAAGGTGTCCAAGGCAGTTGGATTATCTGCGACACCGACACCGACCGCCGCATCCTTGACGGTCTTTCTGATGAAACTCACGCTGCGTCTTCCACCCGACGCCACCCGGGGAACGGATCGGGCAGATCAAGCGGTAACGCATCGGGCCCAGCGGCCAGAACGCCAGGCACAAGGCAGGCATCCAATTTCAACCTCAGCGCGGACCAATCGATCCCCGCGCCAATAAAGACCAATTCTTGCCGACGATCGCCCCAAGGCTCCGACCAATGCTGATGGATGTAATCCGATGCAGCAACGTGCTCAGGCCACCGCTCTTTCGGGACATTCGCCCACCAAGTTCCAATCGGTTTCACCGTGGACAATGCCCCGGCCAATGAAAACTCCGCCACCCATTCCGGCCGCGTGCCGATCCAGAAATGCCCTTTGGCACGGATGACTCCCGGCATCTCGCCATTCAGCACGGCAAGAATTTTTTCTGGGATGAAAGGTTGTCGCGCGCGGTAAACATATGAACTTACGCCATACTCTTCAGTTTCTGGCACGTGATCAGCAAAACCGTACAGCTCCTTTGCCCACATCGGGTGTTCGTGCGCCTTGTCGAAATCAAAGAGCTTTGTGTCGAATATCTTTTCCGCGGCGACGACAGAATTATTGGTCTCGATGATCTCTGTATCGGCATTGAGGCTACGGATTATTTTGCGCGCTGCATCCACCTTTTCGGGGCTTGCGTCCGCAACTTTGTTGAGGACAACTACATCTGCGAATTCGATCTGGTCGGTCAGCAGATGCACAATGGTGCGTTCGTCTTCCTCGCCCATGGTTTCACCCCGATCGCGCAGGAAATCCTGGGATGAATAGTCGTTCAGCAGGTTCACAGCATCGACCACAGTGACCATCGTATCGAGCCTTGCAACATCCGAAAGGCTATCGCCAGATTCATCGCGAAAATCAAAGGTCGCAGCAACCGGCAAAGGTTCGGAAATTCCTGTAGACTCGATCAGCAGATAGTCAAAACGCCCCTCGCCCGCCAACTTGCGCACCTCGTCAAGCAGATCGTCACGCAATGTACAGCAAATGCAGCCGTTCGACATTTCAACCAGGGTTTCGTCCGTGCGGCTGAGTTCCGTATCCGCGCGCACAAGGTCCGCATCGATGTTCACCTCGGACATATCATTGACGATTACGGCAACCCTGCGCCCTTCCCGGTTGTTTAAAACGCGATTCAGCAGAGTCGTCTTGCCGGCGCCTAGAAAACCGGAAAGAACTGTTACAGGAAGGCGGGTGTCAGACATTATGACGCTCCAATGCAGCACTTGAGAGTCACGCAACCTACGCAGTTACTAGACGAATGCAACACCAATTGTTACGTAGGCCGTCAATTTGGAGAACATCCCCCTATGAAGCGCAATAGCCGCCTGTCGCTTGCCCTGCACACCCTCAGTCATATGGCGGGGGACCCAGAACGAAAGCGCACGTCTGCCGACATCGCGGATCATGCAGGAACCAACCCGGTTGTCGTGCGGCGGGTGCTGGGGCGGCTGCGCGAGGCCGGGTTGTTGACGTCAGAAAAGGGTCATGCCGGCGGCTGGTGTCTGGCCAAAAAGCCAGAGCGCATTACGCTAGCAGACGTTTATGTCGCACTGGATGAAAGACTTATCGCCTCAGAGTCGCATGACCATGCGCATGAATGCTCCGTCGAGCATGCCTTGCATCGTCGGGTTTCAAGCGTGATGAAAGATATCGAACAAAGCCTCATAGATAGGCTCGCAGAGACTACGATTTCGGAAGTTGTTGGGGAGTAGGCGACACGCCGCGACCGTTTGCTGAACCACCGTTTATGACAAAAGCGGCGTGCGGTGGTTTCGGAAATTCGCATCCTTTCGCCGCGGTTCACTCGAATGAACGACGCGAGATGATCGGACTTTTCCTACGAACTGCCAGCCGGCGTCCATTCGCGAGAAGCCCTGCACTGCGTTCCGGTGCTTTAACCGGTTCAAAGAACTGTTGACCTTTTCTGGCTCAAACCAAAGTCATTCGTCAGTCTTCAAACCATCCGGTTTCTAGCGCACAGGCCCAATCTTTTCGCCCGTGCCTTAAGGCGCATACACTTGCTTTGCCCGCATCATAAGGGACCAATCGAAATGTCACGGTCCATGCGCCTCGTGCTTTTTCAACAATAGCATAAGATGCGTGAGGTGACCCTGTTTGAACGATATGGTACACCGGGGCCTCATCATCGTAAGCGGGGCAACCGACACTTCCGGGATTGACGATGGTTCGACCATCCGGCAACCGAACAACGCGTGCAATATGGGTATGTGCGCAACAGATCAGACTTGCGTCAATTCCTGCTGCCTCCTGCCTCACTTCATTCAAAGTGGCCGCACGCAAAACGCCATTTCCTTCAACGCGTTCAAGCCAGTACTCTGCATCGCTGCTCGGCGTACCATGGCATAAAAACACGTCGTCATAGAGTGTCATCGTAGACGGCAAACTTGTTATCCAAGCAAGATGCTCTTTGCTTAACTGATCAAATGCTACAGCATCAGACGGCCCCATGTCTGATCTGTCCTGTTCTATGAGGTAGCGATCATGATTGCCTCGAACTGAGATGAAATCACGTGCTATCAACATGTCTCCAGTTTTACCCGCGTTGATTGGGCCACTGAAGAAATCTCCCAAATTGACAGCCTCTGAAACACCGATCGCGTCCATGTCCTTGATAACCGCTTCCAGTGCAAACGCATTGCCATGTACATCAGCCAGAACGGCAAATTTCATAGCAGCGCCTCCATTTGGTCGATTGCACGTGTGCACACAGGTATCGATGCAAACAAACCCATTCAATTAACAGGTTCAAGGCCCCTTGGATCAAACGCTTGGATTACGCTAATCGGGCAACCTTGAGGCCTTGGTAACATTTGACGTATCGAAGGTCACTGAACGTCGCCGCCAAGAAAGACAGAACGAAAGCGACGAATACCAGAGCCAAACCCGTTTGAGGTGTCGTAGCTCCGATGATGGCGCCTGCGAGCAACGCCGCCAAGGGTCGCACACCGTAAATTGCCGTCTGAATGACCGCATTGACGCGGCCGAGCATGTGCGGAGGAGAGACGGTTTGACGGACGGAATTTTGCGCGATTAGCCACATCGACGGACCAAATCCAATGATAAAGAAAGCGACGCAAATGACAGGTACCGCCCCGTGTGCCGGGACCAGATAGAGGATTGTGGGCGACAGGATGGAAATCCCGGGTCCGAACAACAAAATGACGTTGGGCGAAATGCGCGCGCCGTACGTGCGACTGATCCATGACCCTGTGATCGCCCCCGCACCAAACGTCGCAAGCGCGATCCCGAACGTGCCTGCTCCCGTCAAATACACGTCACGGATCAACGGCACCATTGTCACCAACAATACTGAAAACGCAAAATTCCAGAAGATCGCGCACAAGAGAATGGCACGCAAAACATTATGATTTAACACAAATTTCCCACCATCTACAATCTTGTGCAGTACACCGCTCGATTCCAAAACCGGCGTGACCTCTACATTGGGAAGCTGCAGGGCATACATGCAAGCGATGGCTGCGCCGACGGCCGCGAGCGGGAACAGCCAACCTGCAGAAATGTACGACACCGCGATACCGACACATAGTGGTACGGCAAAGGAAGCCAATGCGCGTGGCAATTCAATGCGTGCGTTTGCTGACCCCAAATCCCTTGACGCGACAGCTTTTGGAATAATCGAAAGTGTCGTGAGCATAAACAACACGACGCCAAAACCCGATATTACAACTAAGAGCCCAAACCAGAAAAGCTGAGTAAAAACCACAGCAACTGCTACGCCGATCAAGCCAATCAATGAAAGGAGTGTTGCGCTGATCGCCAAAGTTCTTTGTGGATAGGAATCGACAAGTATTCCAATTGGGATCGAGCCTAGCAGATGTGCCATCGACTGACATGCGATCAACACCCCTATAATCTCAGGCCGCGCATCAAAGATCAGCGCGGCGACCAGTGGCACCGACACCAGCGCTATCTGGTCAGCAAAATGGATGCCATACGCTGCCCGTACTAGTTGCCTTAAAGTGGTCATTTTCTACAATCCTATCATGCTTGGGGACTGCAGTTGTAGAGCCACGCAAACGACCAATCGACCCGAAACATGCTGTTTTATCAGCTGTTCACACGGCGCTTATTTTTCTGATCTCGCTTGGAAGACCCGTCGTATTGGGCCGTAGGATAGAGAAGGTCCACTTTCATTACACTTTCTGCTTCGGTCTGGTGTGGCCCAAATCGAAGACACAAACGCGCAAGCTGGAAACCCGACAATTCTTGTAAAAACCTTTGTTTTACCGATCACTAACTCCTTTTTGGTTTATGATACTTGGTCGGATCACTCTGGAAATGCTGCAAGATGCCCAATCAAGACAATCAGAGACGTCAAAGCGTCCCATCATACATATTTGCCAGCTTGGTTGTGTCGGGCATAGTCACTGTCGGCTTTGTGATGGTGTTGTCATTTTGGATGGCGGCAGAGGCAAACCGTCAATCGGCAGATCACGTGCGCAACCTGGTGAACAGTGCAATTGACGGAATATCGCATCGTGTGTCACTCACGAACGTTGATTTCGCTTACTGGGAGGAAGCGTATCTGGCCGTGATCGATGGAGATACCGCCTGGGTCGATTCAAACATCGGTGAAAGTGTCTCAGAGGGCGGCGTCTTGGAGATTGCGCAGATTGTTACGTCTGCGAATGAGGCCGTCCATGGTTACGCCTCGAATGCAGGCGAAAACCAAAATCGCGTTCTACCTGTGGACGTGATACAGGATTTTGTTGACGCTCTTGGCAGACTCCCCGTTGAACCTGAAGTCTCGGTCACTGGACTGACCAGGATTGACGGACAGCATTACTTTCTCGCAGCAAGCCATATGTTTCCATATGAACCTGAACTGATGGCCGATGGCCTACCGCCTATTTTAATCTCAGGCCTCCTGTTTTCGGATGAACGGCTGACCGAGATTTCAAGTGAATATCTTGTGGAAGGCCTGCGCTTGATCCCTACCAGTGAAGCCGTGCCAACAGGCTTTGATGACAGGTTGCTGACGAATGCAGGGGATATGGCTGTGTCCGACCTCATCTGGCAACAGCCACGGCCTGGAAACACACTTCTATCGGCCGCGTTGCCCGCCATTGGGACGATGTCCATACTGTTATCGGCTCTCCTTTTCTACGTGGCGCGCACCTCTTATGGAATGGCTGAAGAGATTGTAATTGAAGGGAAAATCGCACGATCATCAGCGCAAACCGATGCGTTAACACAACTGCTGAACCGGTCAGGGTTGGCTGAAAAGGTCAAGCAAGGGAGAGTCTTAAACGCTTTTAAGCAGGGTGAAGCAGCCGTCGTCTATCTCGATCTCAATGACTTCAAAAACATCAATGACGACCTTGGCCATGACGCGGGTGATCAGGCCTTACTTGTTCTTGCGCAACGGCTCCGGGCGTCGGTACGACCTGACGATTACATCGCGCGCTTAGGAGGTGATGAATTCGTCTGTCTGTTGCTCGGGCCCAGCCCAGAAACAGCGGCACATGGGTTCTGCAATCGGATCATCAAGCAAATGGCCAATCCGGTTGATCTGGATGGCAAATTTCAGATCGTGCGGGCGTCCGTCGGTGTATCCGTAGCCACTCCTGGCAGTTCCTGGGAACTCCAATTGGCTCAGTCTGACGTCGCCATGTATCATGCCAAGCGCACTGGCGGCCAGAAGCCAGTTTTCTTTAGCAAAGATCTGCAAGAGGCGCATGATTGGGAAAAATCTGTCGAAGAGCGACTGAGATCGGGCATTGAAGATGTAACGGATGGACGCTCCCCATTTAAATTGCAGTTCCAGCCGATCGTCATAGGGCAATCTGGGGCGATGGTTTACGCGGAGGCATTGCTGCGTTGGAACGATTTGTCTTTGGGCGCGGTGTCTCCGGACGCTTTCATCCCGGTCGCGGAGGCGAAGGGCCTACTCCCAGATATCGGCGCCTACGTACTCACTGAGTGCTGCCAACGGATAAAAGCCAACCCAAATTTGACGCTGAGCTTAAACATTTCGCCGTTACAATTGATTGAAGATGGCTTCACTGATCGTGTCTTGAAGATCACTAAGAGTGCTGGTGTTACACCCCGAAATCTGATCTTCGAAATCACCGAAAGTGCTTTGATTGAGGTACCTGAAACTGCGCGCGAACGCATTGATACGCTGCGTTCGCATGGCTTTAGGTTTGCGTTGGACGATTTTGGCACAGGATACGCCTCGATTACCCACCTCAAACACTTTGCATTCGATACTCTGAAAATCGATCACAGTTACATTGCCGATATCGAAAACTCCACGCATGCCCGCGCGATGCTATCTACTGTCGTCCAGCTTGGTAATGCACTTGGGATGGACGTTGTTGCCGAAGGCGTCGAAACGCAAAGCCAATCTGCGTTGGTAGCTCAAGCGGGATGCCATCTGCATCAAGGCTTTTTTCATGCCAAACCGATGTCTTTCGAAGACCTCCTTGAATACCCTGAAACGTTCAATGAAACGCCAGCCTCAAAAAGGCAATCAGGTGAATAAATACTCCAACGATGACCGTTGCATAATCGGCCTGATGGGGTTGCCCTATATGGATCCAACTCGATAGCTGAGAGCGATGTGCAGTTGTGCCCTGTCGCCTTGCTACCGGAACTTTCGAGCCGCTGCATGATAAAGGTGCTTAAAGTGTCACTGCAAACGGGACGTATGACACGTGCAAATACCATGAGGCATTTACGGCTGAAGATGCCTGTGCGGTGATGCGGCCGCATACGAATTCAAAGTCCGCCGAGAAGACAAACGGCGGAGCAATTTCCACAACCAAGCTGATAACGCAAAGCGCTGTCTGGGGCGGTTTCAACGGCGGATATAGACCAGATGCCCCCACAGAATCCGCGTCGAACCAAAGACGCATAGTGGGAGCCTATTCGGCAAATTGTTGTTGCCCACAGACTTCGGAAGACAGGTTGCGGAAATCAGCATCGTCGCGCTCTACCACCATACGGTTACTGGCATATCTTTAGATAAAATCATCTGCTACGACCGTCTGGGTAAGGATGAAGACTGCTGGTCACCGACCTTATCGCTCCGGTACAGAGCCCTCAGCTGTCGTTTCAATTGGGAAAATGCGCCGTATCGTAACGTAAAAGATGGGCGTAAAAAACAGACCCAGGAATGTCACACCGGACATCCCAAAAAACACGGCTGTCCCCAGAGCTTGGCGCATTTCAGAACCTGGTCCTGTTGCGATCAGTAGCGGGATTACACCCAGAATAAATGCAAAGGCCGTCATAAGGATGGGACGCAAGCGAAGGCGGCTTGCCTCAATGGCAGCTTCAACAGGCGTCAAACCGCGTTCTTCTTCTCCTTGCTTTGCAAATTCGACGATCAATATTGCATTCTTGGCTGCTAGACCGACGAGGACGATCAATCCCACCTGCGTCAAAATATTATTGTCCATACCTCGATACAATACGCCCGCTAGAGCACCCAGTACGGACAGCGGAACAATAAGCACGATGGCGATGGGCAAAGCCCAGCTTTCGTACAAAGCTGCCAAAAAGAGGAAGGCAAACAGGATAGAGAAGGCGAAAATATAGACGGCCGTGTTGCCCTGATTGCGTTCTTGCAAGGCCAACTCCGTCCACTCAAAGTCGACGCCGGGAGGCGCCAGACTTGCTGCAAGTTCTTCCATCGCAATCAACGCTTCACCGGTGGAAACCCCTGGTGCAGCGGAGCCTTGAATTGGAACGGATACTTGTTGATTGTACCGCTGCACCAATGCTGGTCCTGCTGTCTCGACAATCGATACAAGCGTTCCGAGAGGCACAAGAGCACCTGAGACCGAACGCACTTTGAGCGCCGAAATATCCGCCTCTTCAAGACGAAACTGTTCATCCGCCTGCGCACGCACCTGAAACAGCCTGCCAAAGGAGTTGAAGTCATTCACATAGGCAGAGCCCAAGTTGATCGACAAGGTTTCGAATATGGAACCGATCGGTACATTGAGCATCTGTGCTCGCACGCGGTCGATCTCAAGATAGACCTGCGGCGAAGATGCCGAGAACGTCGTGAACACGCCTTGCACTTCATCCGTTTGTGCCGAAGCCCCCATGATCGCATAGGCGGACCCAAGCACCCGAGACATATCCGCGCTCTCGTTTTCTCGGAGTTGAAGCTTAAATCCACCGCCATTGCCAACACCGCGCACAGCAGGTGGTGCGATTGCAATGATGAATGCTTCCCGTAACGCCTGCATGCGTCCGAAAAGGCTGCCCACAATAGCCTCCGCACTGAGACCACTTTCGATGCGATCCTCAAAGCTCTCAAATGTGGTAAAGATGACGCCCTGATTGCTGGCATTCGTGAACGTGGCCCCTGAAAAACCCGCGAAGGCAACAGCGTTCGTCACACCGTCCGTTTCCAACGCGATCTCAGTGGCTTGCCGAATGACAGCGTCGGTCCGATCAAGCGAAGCACCATCGGGCAATTGAACGACGACAATCGCATAGCCTTGATCTGCGTCTGGAATAAACCCAGTTGGCACTTCCTGACTGACCCAGAAGGTCACGCCAATCAGCGCCGCAAAGACAACCGTCGATAAAATCAGCATTTTTACCGAGCTAACCAGTGCCGTTACAGCGCGCGCATAGCCATCGGTCAGTTTGCCAAAACAATAGTTGAACATGTGCGTCAGTGGGATTGTTATTAGCGTGATTGGATTTTTTGATGGTCCATCTGAATGTGGTTTGAGAATGCTGGCGGCTAATGCGGGTGACAGGCTGAGCGAATTGATTGTGGAAATGACCGTCGCAACAGAGATTGTCACCGCAAATTGTCGGTAAAACTGGCCGGTGATACCAGGAACCAAAGCCGCTGGAACGAAAACCGCTATCAGCACGAGTGTTGTTCCGATGATCGCAGTTTGCACTTCGTCCATCGTGTGGGCAGAAGCTTCACGCGGTGTCATGCCGTTGGAAATGTTCCGTTCGACATTTTCCACCACCACGATGGCGTCATCAACAACGATGCCAATCGCAAGGATCAATCCAAAGAGGGTTAACAGATTAAGCGTGTAACCAAGTGCGAACATCACCGCAAATGTCCCCACAAGAGATACGGGGATGGCCAACAAGGGTATGATAGCGGTGCGCCAATTTTGCAGAAAAACGATGATGACGACAACGACAAGCAACACAGCTTCAAACAAGGTTTGATAGACGGCATTTACCGATGCAGCGATGAACTCAGTCGGATTATACACGACACGGTATTCAAGGCCCTTTGGGAAGTCCTCGGCCAACTCATCCATGACAGTGATGATTTCGTCGGCCGAAGCTAGGGCATTTGACCCGGGTCTTTGGAATATCCCCAGCGCAACTGCCGGTTTGTTGTTCAGATAGGAATTGTTGACATAGGACCGCGCACCGATTTCGACCCGTGCAACATCACGAACACGTACCACGCGCCCTTCGTCGGAGGCCTTGACGATCACCCTGCCGAACTCTCGTGGAGTTTCCAACCTGCCTTGTGTTGTGATTGTCACTTGAAAGGCACTGTCACTGTTGTTGGGCGGTGCCCCCAAAGATCCGCCAGACACTTGTACGTTTTGCTCACGCAGTGCGGCAACTACATCACCAGCGGTTAATCCCAAAGAAGACAGTCGGTCAGGGTCCAGCCAGATGCGTGCCGAAAATTCTCGCTCACCAAAAATGAGCAGATCTCCTACTCCGTCCAGCCGCACCAGCCTGTCGCGCACCCGTGCTCGCGCGTAGTTCGACACATATAGTTGATCAAAACTTTCGTCCGGTGACAGCATATGAACAACCATCATCAGGTCTGGTGATGATTTCGTCGTCGTGACGCCAAGCGCCCGCACCTCTTGTGGCAACCGTGGTTCAGCGATGGCTACACGGTTTTGAATAAGGACCTGTGCTGCATCTAAATCGGTGCCCAGTTCAAAGGTGACCGTCAGGCTCATTGAACCGTCGGCGGTCGAGTAGGACGACAAGTAAAGCATCCCCTCCACACCGTTGATTTCCTGTTCTAGTGGGGTTGCGACAGTAGCAGCGATGGTCTCTGCATCAGCGCCGGGATAGGCAGCGCGCACCACGATTGAGGGAGGCGCGATCTCCGGATATTGTTCGATCGGAAGCTGAGTGTAGGAGATCAGCCCAACGATTGTGGTGAGAACTGCGACAACGATGGCGAAGATGGGGCGGCTGACGAAAAAGCGACCCATATTAATTTTCTGCGATCGGTGGCAGTTCGATCATCTCTGCGGACACGACGGACCCAGGCCGCGCACGAATGATGCCTTCGACTACAATCACTTCCGAGCCATCCAGCCCCTCCCGTATCACTCTATAACCGTCGATCCTTGGCCCCGGTCGAACCGGGATTGGCGTAACTTTTCCTTGGTCATCTACTGACATGACCAATCGGCGATTCTGATCGGCGACAATCGCCGTATCCGGGATCAGGATCCCTTCATAGGGTAGCGATCCCGGCACGTTCACACGCCCAAAAAGACCGGGAGTTAGAATTTCGTCCGGATTATCCAGGATAGCGCGTACGCGCATCGTGCCAGTGTCATTGTCGATCCGGTTTTCAGAAAAATCCAAGACACCTGTCTGCGGTGGAATGCTGTCATCAGAGACCGATACTCTTACTTCCAAACCACCGCTACCCTCCTGCAGCGATTCACCACGCACGCGCGCATCGCGCGCGTAGGCAAGAAAGTAGCGCTCATCGATATCAAAGAAGAAATAGATAGGATCAGAGGATATGACAGACGTCAGCATCGTATCATTGGCCAACACGAGATTACCCGGGTCGACCTGTGCCTGATCAATACGCCCCGCCATCGGCGCTCTGATTGTGGAGTATTCAAGGTCCAATTTCGCGAGTTCCAGCGTCGCCCGCGCCTGCTCTAAAGCACCTTGAGCCGAAAGAAATGCTTCACGACGCTCATCCAGCGAGCTTTGCGCAATGTTTCCGTTTGCGATGAGGGACTGCGCACGCTCCAACTGCTCTTGAGCAAAGTCAAAAGTCGCTTGTGCCACATCTATCAGCGCCTGGGCTTGCCTTTCCGCTGTTTGAAACTGGCGTTGGTCAATTGTGAAAAGGACTTGGTTTTTCTCCACGAGGCTGCCGTCGGCAAAATGCACTTCCTGCAGATAACCAGTTACGCGGGCTCTAATAGAAACATCTGCGCGCGCTTCAAACCGGCCAACGAATTCATCATCTTCGACAATAGTTTTGACGACTGGATGCGCCACAGTCACTGCTGGTGGACCTTGCTGAGCGCTCGAGACGGACGCTATCAAAGTCAACGTTATAGCAAAGAAAAGACTCATCGTATGTCGCATCGTTTTCTCCGCGCGTGAATACTTGCTTAAGTAGAGTACTGGCAGTTTTCGTCAATTCATGACGTGACTGGAAGTGCAGTTTACGAGCGATTTTATGCCGCTGGTTCTCCAGCTCTCTACGACCGTTTTAGATGCTGGCTATTTCATGCGTGTTTTCGGTTCTTCACTCCCTAAGAAAGTACAGCCTACCCTATTATTTTCGTTGGTAATTTTAGAATGTAAAGCAGCGCGAAACTACACGGCAACTCAACTGATAAACGCCAGCGCCTACGACGGTGCATGCGCCAGATTGTCATCCGTTTCCATGCTCATTTCCAGCGGTCAAGTAACCAAACGCGTAACTGAAATAAACGGAGCCTTTGCCCACACCAGACGCAACATGTTTTCCGACCCGTAGCAACTGTCTCCAACAGCGAAGATGCCCGGCACCGAAGTGGCAAATGGTGACGTGCCGCCTGGATCAACATCGTATCCCATCAAAACAAATCCCTCGTCATCAATTGCTCCAGCGTTATTCATCCAGTCTGAATTTGGTAAGGCTCCTGGCGTGAAAAAAACAAGGGGGCTTGTTTAACCTCCGCACCTGTTTGCAAATTGCACGTGGTGACTTGTTCCTTTATGCAATCGCGCTTCTGGGAAAACATTCTGTGGGCACACACAGCGTAATCTTGGGTGGCTGGTCGCTTTGACCAACAGGACAATCTGAAATGCTATCACCAAACCCGTCTTCCCAAACCGGTACATGATTGTTGCTTGCATGTAGCTAAAAGTAATCGTCGCTTGTCCCACAGAATTAGACAGAGCAGGAGTTCATGGCGTCCCTTAAGCTGGACACTGTCATCGACGGGCGCTGCAACGGGCAGCTTGAATGGAACCAGTTTTTGAAGCAGGCAAATTCATTCCACGATGCTCAAACAGTTACACTATAGAATGTCTTTCGGGGTGGCGCAAAAGTGTGGCGTGATGGTCACTTTTTGTGTGTCGCGAAAGTGTGGTTGCGCAGTTCTTAAATTAGGTCTGCCCCTCACTATCTATGCACGTCACAAGTGTCTCACCATTTGTTCATTGCTTGCGATTGTCCGCACGGGGCCAACCCAAATCAAATACTGGGGCAACAACGTCAATACCTTGATGTGCCAGTATATTTTGCTGGTGAGTTATACCGGTCGTCGCAGGCGACGCGCTGTGTCGGATACAAAGGCTATGTTTCAAGAAATGAACTTTCGGTCAGTGTGCTTGGTTGCTTTTGTTGCTTTCAGCGCCTCGGCTTGCACAAACCCACATTACAGTCAGGAATTGGAAGAAATCGGGGCACGATCAGATTTGTCTAGCGTTTTATCTGCAGACCTATGTGATGCTGCTTCATACTTCACATATAATGCTTCGTCTGGCGAACGCGGAATAGCTAAACGGCTTTTGGCAGAGGTTCTAAACCGGGGCGATATTTCACGAAAAGACTACAACAGCGCATTGACCGGTGACGTCGAACTTGGCATGGCTCACTTAGCAGCCACCTGTGCGTAGGGTTTGCCAGATGAAGAATAATACTACATCACTGGCGGACGCAAATATACCCGTTGGACCTATAGACATGGCGAGTATGGCCTCGACAGAGACACGTTCGAATTTGTGAATGATCGATCAGTGGCGCTAGACACAGGTGGTTGATGATGGACGGTCTGTTTCCCTTAGTAGTCGGCTTGCTTGCACTGTTTGTTGTGCTTTGGCTGTATATTCTTCTTCCTGCTGGCATGGCAGAGCGAAGAAACCGAAGCCAGTTGATTTGGGTGCTCATAAGCCTGTTTGGCTCTCCTATTCTGGCCTGTCTGCTCTTGTTGGCTTTAGGCGACGCTGATTAGCTTAGATGTCGCTGTAAGCAGATTCCTTGGGGTCAACTGCATTAACTTCTTCGGACCGTTGAGTTTTGCCTCAGATTGCCACTCAGAGCTCAGAATAGCCCCCTCATGTAAAATTGGTGTGGTGCATCAGTCAGAAAGAGGGATGCCTTTTGGCTCTGTTCCCGCTTTGACAGCAACGATGTATCGCTTGATTAATAGACCAAAGAACCTCTGGGTGCAGGCGTTTGCGGCCTTTGTGACGTTCTTCCGGTTGTCCGCTCTCGGTGGCTTCATGTGAAGTTCAGGGGTAGTCATGATATTCCTCAGGCTTGCATCTTAGGGAATGAAGGAAAGGATGTGCTTCATCATCTCAAGGCGCTCTTGAGGTGGCGTTGTGTAGATCATTTCTGTGAGCCGTGCTGCACGTTCATAGTGCTTCGACGAACGTTGTTTGTTCTCGGCGCTACGGTCACCTCTAGCTGAGTTCTTTGAGGATTTGCGCTGGCATGGTTTTGAGCAGTAAGTTTGGTTGGACCTCTTGCGCGTGAATGAGGTGCCACACGCGGGACAGTCTGAATTGTCTGCCACAGGCATAACTATTGGAACGACAGCGTCGAACATAGCGGGTTCCTTTCAGTTGTGATGGAGGTGGTGTTAGAGATGTGAGGTCATCATCGTCGTCAGACGGACCTCTTCCCCTTGAGGTGCATGTGAAGGTGAGCCTGATGGCGTTCTGAGTAGCTCAGGGTTCGATCAGATTGGCCCTTCAAGGTCGGCGATCACATGAGACTTTGTCCTTGGAGACCCAAGGAGATGATGATTTGGCATCCCCTTTAAAGGTGCCGTGATTATCTTGGTCATCACTGCGTCAGCAGAATTGGGTCCATCATGTTAATGGGTATTCTCAGGGTCATTCAGCGAAGCTGGGTCAACTGAGAATTCACCTTTAATGGGTGTTTTTTTGTTAGCGAAGGCGAAGCCAAAGCATCTTGGGGGTGTATATTACATATGCGGAGGGCGGATTATCAGATCGCTGTGACCCGTCCCCTCAAATATTGATCACCCCCTCAAGCAGTCACGAGCGAAAATAACAGGTGACAGTAACGGCAAGGGGTAGCCTTTCTTTGGGCCTCAGATGCGGGTCAATACCTCTTAGCGTTCGGTCTGGGGCTATGTTGTGGGCAATGGTCGAAAACGGTTTGCTAGGGCAAGGGTGGGGGTTAATTGCGTTACAACACGATTGACCCCTTTTAGTGCTATGGGGTGGGTTAATTGGCGACGCAGTTCGGCGTTTGCCTTTAGTATGGGTGTTAATAGGTTCGCCATGAAACAGGCCATTGGGAGTCCAATAGGCGGGTAAGTCCGATGGACGCGCATCAAGCGAGTTTGTGTCTAGTATGTGTGTGAATTGCGCTCGCTCAGAATACCGCCAACTGATGCCGTTTATGCCTAAGGTTTGGGTTACAAGTTGCCATGCACGGTCAATAGCGAAGTGCCTCGGGTTGGTCCCGTCCTCAACTGGTAACGGCGTCTTGGGCTTGTATATGGATTGCGGCGTTACAAACCCCACTTCTATAGTGCAGCCTCTGCCTTCGAAGGGTTTTGGGCAATCCTGATTACGGCGTTCCGGTTGACGCCGGTGGCTTTGGCAATAGCCGAGTGACCTTGTCCTGCATTCAGCCTCGCTCGCACAGCTTCAAAGCTGGCTCGATCGAAGTTTGGCTTGCGTCCATTGGGCTTCTCCGGAGAGGTGGTCTTGTGGTGCACTATATCAGGGGAAGACAGGCTCACCTGAATTAGCCCTCTCAACGGATTTCTCTGCGGCTGTCAGGGCATCTCCTGAAAAGGGAACTGAACGGTTGCTTGATCCTGTCTTGAGGTCTCGGATGCAATTGGGGGAACGAGGAAATGAGGTGTCTCTGTGTTGAGAACCAAATCCTCATAAGCAAGACTAGCGACTTCACCGAGTCGCATATCTGTGCCTTTGAACAGCCGTCACATAAAGGGAAGCTCCTTGGTTCATCCCCCCTTGAGGCGCTCCTCAATGCGCTCGATCAGATCATTTGGCAAAGGCAATTTCATATTCACCTAAGGGCCTGCGTCCTTGGGCCATGGGAGACCGATAAAGGGGTTCTTGATGTCAATATCACCTTCACGCACTGCATTGTTGACCATAACGGCCACTATTTTGCTCGCCTTGTCACACGTGGCGACAGACAGAGGCTGACCATCTGACTTGGTCTACTTAAGAATCAGGTCCATATCGCGCCTTCCGTAATCTCGTCGCAGCCCTTCAAGGTTGACCTTATCGAGCGGCTCGAGGGCTTCCTCAAGGCGACGTGTAATGCGGTCGAGACAAACCACCTCGTTATCCGGCATGCGCTTGTCCCGAGCATACATATTCTTAGCGTCTTGCAGTGACAGTTTGGGAGCATCGGCGTCTGGCTTCACCAAGGCCTTTAACAACAGGGGGTCAGTATTCGGCTGCTCGGAGAGGCCTCTGGCGATCTCCCTTGCGGCAAACTCTGGATCGTCCTCAAGGCCTACGGTATCTGATACCAACTCTTCGCGCTTGTGAAGTGCTTCGTGCCATCTTTAGATTGGTGATCTCGTGTCGCTTCCTGCGATGTGACGGCGGACCTCGGAAACCATCCGGTCGAACTCTTGCATGATGGCCTGATATTCTCGAAAAATGGCGAGGCTTTCGCGATTTTTGATGTGGACGTGCAGGGCTGGCTCGGCAAGCGCCTCCGCAACATCGTTTGGAAAACGCCTTCTGAACCTAAGAGCTCCGTTTGGCCGCTTGTCCACATGTTTGATTTTGGTGCTCAGGGCCATCTTTGCGTCCTCGATGTGTGTCGACGTGTGTGTCGTGATAGACAACTGACCGCGCTATTATCAAGGAAACAAAGGGTTTCTTTAAGAGAAATGGTGCCCCCACACGGACTTGAACCGCGGACCTACTGATTACAAATCAGTTGCTCTACCAGCTGAGCTATAGGGGCGAACGCATGTGATGCATGCGTGTCTCAACAACCGACATTATTGCTAATTTTCCGTCGCGGCTTCTTTGTGGTCACGCGGACTAGCTTGTCGTCGGTCGCGGGTCGTGTAATTGCAAAAGACGACTAGCGCAAGACCTTTAGATGGAGAAAATCTGCCACAGTTAATCGGAAGCGAAATGAATTTTCTCGTCAGAAGAAAACTTGAAACAAGGCGTAGCTGCTTGTCAGCTAAGCAAAAAGTGCTTTCTTTGACGCTGAAGGCTTTGCTACATTGATAATTTCAGGAACCTAGCACTCGTTGCGAAAGTGGATAACCGGCTGCCACTCTTCATATGACACGGCGATAATGTATGAAAAAACCGATCAACGACCAGCCTAGCCTCTCAAAGAATGATCGCTGTTGGTATTCGGTCCGTTCGACCAAGGGGTGGGACATGAATCGTGATTTCTTGGCACAGATCTAATTGATAACCCCAAGGTAAAGTACTGAAATAACTGAATAAGGCGGATTGAGCACAGATTGCTCGCGTCACTTTCCTATTCCGCAGTACGCGCCTTGCGACGTCTCCAGCCATTCAAGACGAGAGTCGCCTGAAACGGATCGGCCGACGCAACCTTCAAACGCCATGTGCGTAGAAAACTTGAAAAGCAAAAAAATAACCTTTCCAACTCTGAAAGTAACCTCCGGCCGCACAAACTCATTCCACCGCTTGTCACACTTGTCGTAATTTCGAATTAGCTCACTGATTATTTTATGTTTAATCCAAATGCACTGCGCAGAAACTGTTCTGCTGGGTTGCGGAGTGTTCTGTTGATGAGAGTACATTAAAATTTAAGAAGCGTGTGCCAAGGTTTATCTGTAACAATGATTTGGAACCAGAATGGAACCTCAACCCAGACTTGGGCTCGCAGCCTTAACTCGAATAGCCTTCGAAGGAGGAGACCTTAAGCTCCTTGAGACGGAGCTCATGTCTCAATTTGCGAGCGGCACGGCCTCTGCCAGTACGCTGATGGACTTGTCGGTCATTGCGCAAATCTCTGGCAGAGTAGCAGACGGGTTGCGATGGCAGGCCAAAGCGCTTGAGAACTGCCTAGTATATCTAACACACCGACCCAAGAAAGCACCTAGAACGGTTTTGATCTTTGCTGCGCAATCGAAGATGGGTGCAAACACGCCGGTCGAATTTCTCTTGCCCGGTGGCGAATTCAATATCGTAACATACTACTTAGGTAGCGAATCTACGAGCGGCGAAAAAAACCAAGAGCTGCCGCAGCACGATGTAGCTTTTTGCGCTATGCCAGCAGATGCCGAGGATGCAGAAGCAATGTTTGATCGTGTGCGGGCGCTGACCAAAGATTCTGATTTCAAAGTACTTAATTTGCCCGAAAACTTGATCAAACCGGAACGCGATATGTTACCTGAACTTCTCGCAGATGTAGCGGGGCTTTGCGTACCGAAAACACTACGCATCGAACGGGAAAAAATTCGAAACGCACTGAAAGAAGAAGCCGAAGCTCGCACGTTTCGAGAGGTCGGAACCTATCCTTTTGTGTGCAGGCCGGTGGGATCGCATGCTGGGCTTGGGTTGGAAAAAATCCATTCTAAACAAGACTTTTCAGACTACCTAGATAGACGTGATGAACAGGAGTTTTTCGTCTCTGAGTTTGTTGATTATGCCTCCGAGCATGACCAAAGATTCCGAAAGTTCCGCGTTATTGTGGTCAACGGAAAGGCTTTTCCTTGTCACATGGCGATCTCTGACCAATGGGACGTTTGGTACATGAATGCGCAAATGAGTGAATCGCCATCTAAACGTTTGGAAGAATCCGCCTTTATGCACAGTTTCGCAGGTGGGTTTGGCAAACGGCATGCACAAGCGATTGAACAGCTTTCCGAGAAACTTGGGTTGAATTACTTTGGCCTGGATTGCAGCGAAGACCCGCATGGCAATCTTGTCTTGTTCGAAGTCGACAATGCATTGATCGTTCACGATATGGATTGCAAAACGACCTTCCCTTACAAAGAGAAACACGTCCGCCGCGTTTTTTCGGCGTTTGAGAAAATGCTCATGGACAACTCCTCCACAACAGATTCACACCAAGATGATAGCTCTGAAACGGACGAATCGATTGTGTGGCAAGGTCGCAAGGCGTGTGCGTAGTCTCCAAATTCCCAAGCAAAAACAAAGCTTGCTATGCAAGCAATGGTGAAGCCGAAATCGCTCAAATAACAATGAATTGCATGTAGAAACGCACTTTCGGTCTTTCAGCCAAAGATGCTTTAGCTTGATGCGATTTCGCTGCAGGTGACCCCCTCTATCATTTCTGATGGTTTTGATACGAGGCGTCCGGCCCAGACAAAATAGCCAAAAGGCACAACACAGACGCCCTATCGCCATGACATTCTATTGGTCAGCGACCGTTAACGTCACACGATCGCCCGCAAACCAAGCGCGACCAAACTCGATGGGCCGCCCGGCAAGATCAGCGTTAACACCGACCGTCCGTAAGATTGGCGCTCCCTCTTTGATCTGCAAATGAAGCGCTTGTGTCACCGTAGCGCGTTTCGCGGTAAAAGCTGTCGATGCTCGCGTGTAATCCGCAATCCCAACAAGCATCAGAGCAGCAGTCACTGAACTTGTTTCACGAAAACGCTCCAGCAAGTCTGGAAAGCGTTCTGCTGGAAAAACGCTACGAAAGAGCGCGATGGGCTGGCCATCCGAGATCGAAAGGCCTTCATAGACGTGCACCTGCGCACAATCCTCCAGCGCGAGTGCCTCCTGTTCACGCAAATTTACATTTCGAGTTTCAAGAGATAGGATTTTCTTGGCTGGCACACGGCCCGCAGCCGTTAAATTCTGATGAAACCGCACACGCTTTCCAATCGGATAGTCGGTAGGAATCTGAGACACAAATACACCTGCGCCACGCCGACTACGCACCAGCCCTTCCGCGGCCATGGCGGATAATGCATGTCGCACAGTGTGACGGTTTACGCCAAAACGAGCTGCAAGGCGCGCTTCGGTCGGAAGTTTCTCGCCGGCCGCATAGTGGCCTTGCGCCAGTTCCGTTTTCAGTGCGCCCACAATGGACTTCCAGACCGGTGTTTTGACCATACTTTCACCCAACCCTCTCGAAACCGTATTGCGCTTTGGGGCACATTATGTCAAAATTTGTCTAGTTGTATACATAGATAGACAAATCAGCAAGGTGTCTAGATGGACCAAATCGAGGTTTCGAATACTGTGCGCAAAAGCTGGATGAGCCTGCTGTCCAAATCGACAGCAAAGGAACTGAGCGCGCTTTGGACAGCGTTTGACGCGTCTCCAGCGCACCAGTTGCTACGTGCGCCAGAAATTGGCAGCGTCATGGTGCAGGGTCGAATGGGTGCGACAGGAAGCGGATTCAACCTCGGCGAAGTCACCATCACCAGATGCTCCGTTCGGCTACATAATGCGGTTGATGGACATGCTTATGTGCAAGGCCGCGACAAAGACAAAGCGCTTCAGGCCGCCTTTATCGACGCGTTGATGCAGACCGATGCCGCAGAGCGAGTTCAGCATGACATCCTAGATCCCTTATCACGTCGTGCTCAAACGATCCGAAAGGACCGTGCGCAAAAGGCCGCCGCGACAAAGGTCGACTTTTTCACGCTCGTGCGCGGGTAAGACTGATGCAAGCACGGGCTTTTGAAGGCAGATTTACCAACGCGCCGATCGACGCCGCAATTGCTTTCCGACACATCATGACAGCAATGGCCCGGCCGGGCACCATTGAAACTGTAACTGGCACGTCCCCACCCGCGCCACTCTCGGTCGCCGCAGGCTGCCTCATACTGTGCCTTTGCGACTGCGACACAAAGGTTTTCCTCGCGCCTTCCCATGACGCACTCGACGTGCGCGATTGGATTTCATTTCACACAGGTGCACCATTTGCAGACGCCAATGACGCTCACTTCGCCATTGGCCGATGGGATACATTGCCTCTGCCCGCCTTCTCTATCGGCACGCCGGAGTATCCCGACCGCTCCACCACACTGGTCGTGGAAAGCGCATCGAAATCGCACGAAGGTGCTGTATTGACCGGCCCAGGTATCGAATCCAACACGGTGCTATCCCTACCTGAAATCCGCGCTTTTCAGCGCAATGCTGGTCTGTTTCCCTTGGGTCTGGATTTCTTTTTCACCAGCGGCGCGCATCTGGCGGCGTTGCCGCGTACGACAAAGGTGTCCTGATGTATGTCGCGGTAAAGGGCGGAGAGCGTGCAATCGACAATGCCCATGCCTGGCTGGCCGAAGCGCGCCGAGGAGATCCCTCGGTCGATGAGTTATCGCTGGCCCAAATCCGTGAACAACTCAGTCTCTTGGTAAATCGGGTGATGGCAGAAGGATCGCTGTTTGACCGAGACCTTGCGGCACTTGCCATTAAACAGGCATGGGGTGATCTGATCGAGGCTATTTTCCTTCTGCGAGCCTACCGCACGACCCTGCCACGCTTTGGCGCGTCCAATCCGATCGAGACCACCACTATGCAGTGCGAAAGGCGGATTTCGGCAACCTTCAAGGATGCGCCCGGCGGGCAGGTTCTGGGGCCCACCTTTGATTACATGCATCGGCTTTTGGATTTCAAATTAGCAGCAAATGGCGAGCCGCCCAAAGCTAATAAGTCACGGGCAAACAGGGAGAAAAACACACCGCACATCATGACCTTTCTTGAGCGTGAAGACCTCATCCAACACGAATCCATTGCAAAAGATCCTCCGCCCGACCTCACGCGCATTCCACTCGAGTTACCAACAGAACGCGCCTTGCGCTTACAGTCCCTAACGCGCGGAGACGAAGGTTTTGTGCTGGGTATGGCCTACGCAACGCAGCGTGGATATGCGCGCAATCATGCCCATGTGGCAGAACTTCGCATTGGAACAGTGGCGGTTGAGATGGACATCCCTGAGCTGGGTTTCGCCATTGAGGTGGCCGAGATCGAGGTTACCGAGTGCGAAACCGTGAACCAGTTCAGCGGCTCCAAAACACACCCCCCTCAATTCACCCGTGGCTATGGATTTGTGTTTGGCATGTCTGAACGCAAGGCGATATCCATGGCGCTTGTAGATCGGGCTTTGCGCTGGAAAGAACTGGGGGAGGATTTTGTCGGCGCACCAGCGCAAGACGAAGAGTTCGTTTTATATCATGAAGATAACATCCAGGCGACAGGGTTTCTTGAGCACATCAAACTACCGCATTACGTCGATTTTCAATCAGAATTGGAATTGATCCGGAAATTGCGCCGAGACGCCACACCCGCGCACCAAGAGGCCAAAAAATGTACAAAAGACGTTTGATTTTCCTCACCCACGCAGAAGTAAAGATTGACCCCGACGTGGCCGTTCCGGAATGGCCGCTTTCAGATGTCGGGCGCAAGCGCCATGATGGTTTTGCGCAGAGTGTATATGCAGCCAATGTGACAGCTGTTTATAGCAGTACGGAACGCAAAGCACGCGAGGGCGCTGAACCTGTAGCACAGCGCTTGAGCCTGATACCCAAAACCTGTTCAGCCCTTGGTGAAAATGATCGCAGCGCAACCGGTTTTTTACCCTCAGAAGAGTTCGAACGGACCGCAGATGCGTTTTTTGCGCAGCCGGATACATCTATTTGCGGATGGGAGCGTGCGCGGGCAGCACAGGCGCGCGTGGTTGCCGCGATCAAGACTCTCGCAGAGTTGGACGAAACCACGGGAGATATTCTTGTAGTGGCCCATGGTGCTGTTGGTGCTTTGCTGCGCTGTTACTTGAAAGGCTGCGAGATTACGCGAGAGGAGGATCAATTCGCAGGAGGCGGTGCATGGTTCGAGACAGACATCCATGTCCGCACTGCGCCAGGCCCCTGGAGACGTATATGAGCGAATACAACTTCGCTTATCTGGAAGAGCAGACCAAACGCATGATCCGCCGCGCCATCGTTAAGGGCTTGGCCATCCCGGGGTATCAGGTGCCTTTTGCAAGTCGCGAAATGCCAATGCCTTATGGTTGGGGAACAGGCGGCATTCAGGTTTCCGCGGCGGTGCTGACACCGGACGATACACTTAAAGTGATCGATCAGGGTGCTGACGACACCACCAATGCCGTGTCGATCCGTCGGTTTTTTGAAAAAACAACAGGTATTGCTGTAACCGAAGAAACCGCGCAGGCGTCTGTCATACAGACCCGCCACCGCATTCCCGAAGCGCCCCTGCGCGACGATCAGATTCTTGTGTACCAAGTGCCCATCCCGGAGCCGATGCGTTTTCTGGAACCTTCCGAAGTGGAGACCCGGAAAATGCACAGCCAGAAAGAGTATGGCTTGATGCATGTGAAGCTCTACGAGGACATCACACGCCATGGCGCGATTGCCACTTCCTATGCCTATCCTGTACGGGTGGAAGAGCGCTACATCATGGATCCGTCCCCAATCCCGAAGTTCGATAATCCAAAGTTGGAGATGGCGGGCATTCAACTGTTCGGCGCCGGGCGTGAGCAACGCATCTACGCATTACCCCCCTATACCAAAGTCGTAAGCCTTGATTTTGACGACCATCCATTCGAAGCCAGCAAAGCTGACCAAACCTGCAGTCTTTGCGGTGCACATGAAAGTTACCTGGATGAGCTGATCATAGATGATGATGGCAGGCGGGCGTTTATATGTTCAGACACCAATTACTGCGCATCCCGACGCGCCCAAGGCCACCGAGCTACGCGCGCCTCAGCCAGCACGGAGACAAGCGCATGACACCGCTTTTGCAGGTCAGCGACGTTTCGAAATATTACGGCCCAGGAATGGGCTGTGCTGACGTCTCTTTTGACCTCTACCCAGGCGAAGTAATAGGCATCGTGGGTGAATCCGGGTCGGGCAAATCCACAGTACTGAGCTGCCTGGCAGAACTGCTGACGCCGGATACGGGTGCTATGTTTTTTGATACCCGCGAGCAGGGCCTGCGCGATACGGTCCTGATGAGCGAGCCGGAGCGGCGCATGCTTGGGCGCACGGACTGGGCCTTCGTTCACCAACACGCACGCGATGGCCTACGCATGAGTATCTCGGCTGGCGGCAATGTGGGTGAAAGGCTGATGGCTGTCGGTGCGCGGCACTACGGCGAAATGCGCGAGACGGCAACGGACTGGCTTGGACGTGTCGAGATTGTTGCTGACCGGATGGACGACCGTCCCACCGCATTTTCCGTCGGCATGCAGCAGCGTCTGCAAATCGCACGCAATCTTGTAACTGGCCCCCGGACTGATTTTCATGGATGAACCGACCAGTGGGCTCGATGTGAGCGTACAGGCCCGCTTGCTGGATCTTTTGCGAGGATTGGTGCGGGAAATGAATCTCAGTGCAATCATTGTCACGCATGACTTGGCCGTAGTGCGGCTTTTGGCGGACCAGCTTATGGTGATGAAAGATGGTCACATCATTGAAACCGGACTGACCAATCAGGTGCTTGATGATTCGCAACATGCCTACACTCAGCTTCTTGTGTCATCCTTTTTGCAGGTCTGACCCCATGATCCATATCGAAAAACTTTCAAAATCCTTTGTGCTGCACAATCAAGCCGACACGGTCATTCCAGTGATGCACAATGCAAAATTCGACGTTGCCCGAGGAGAATGTGTCGCACTGACAGGGGTTTCCGGGTCGGGGAAATCCACGCTAATGCGAATGCTCTACGGCAATTACCTCGCGGCTTCCGGCAAAATCATGATCGGCGAGATTGACGTTGCCCGTGCAGCCCCCCGTAACATCCTCAAGCTGCGCCGCTTTACGCTGGGGTATGTGAGCCAGTTTTTACGCGTCGTACCGCGCGTTGCCACACGCGATGTGATCGCGGAACCATTGCTGGCCACGGGATTTAAATCCGCAGAAGCCCTAGATCGGTCAGAAACACTGCTCAGACAACTGCGCATTCCAAAGCCCCTCTGGTCTCTCAGCCCCACGACCTTTTCAGGCGGCGAACAGCAGCGCATTAACATCGCGCGCGGATTTGCATACCCCTACCCCGCACTCTTGCTGGATGAACCAACAGCGAGCTTGGACGCGGCCAACAAAGAAACCGTTCTGAAACTGATCGAAGCCGCCAAGGCCCGCGGCGCTGCTATTGTTGGGATTTTTCACGATGAAGAAGTGCGCAGGCGTGTTTGCAACTGTGAAATCGACGTGTCGGAGTTTTCTCAGGCGGCCGCCGCATGACGGGGCGGATCATTGCAATTGTTGGCCCATCGGGTGTGGGAAAAGATAGCGTGATGTCTGGCCTGTCCGCTATCGAACCGCGACTGACCTGCGCGCGTCGCGTGATAACGCGGCCCGAGGACGTCGGTGGCGAAATTTTCCATGGCGTGACGCCTAAGACATTTGAAAAGATGCAGAAAGAGGGCGCATTCGCGCTTTGCTGGTCGGCGCATGGCTTGCTGTACGGCATTCCAACGTCCGTAAATGTACAACTCAACGCGGGTCAGGATGTCCTGCTAAATCTGTCGCGCAGCGTTCTTCAGACGGCCGCGGAGAGGTTTTCCAAATTTGAAGTCATCGCGCTAACCGCCACAGCAGACGCATTGCAGCAGCGCCTCACTGATCGCGGCCGCGAAGACGCCACGGATATCGCGCGCAGACTGGCGCGTGCACCTGTTTCGCTGCCAACGGGGATTACATCGGCCACCATCGACAATAGCGGCCCTCTTGATCAGACGGTCGCAGGTTGCATCAGTCAGCTTTATCCGTTGAGTGAAAAGCGATGAATTTCATGAAACATGCCGTCTGCGTCCTGACCGGTAAGGGTCAGGCTGTCGACGCGAAACGGCACCGGAAGATGCGGTGCGAAATGGCTATGAGCGGCCTCTACGACCTGATCCCTGTTCTTATTGATGCGCTCGGTCAGCGTAATATGAAAACGGAAGTCTTCCATCACATGCGGGTAGCCCCATTGCGCAAGGTTGCCTTCTTGCGAAAGCGAAAGCCCCTTGGCACGGCGTTTGGACAATTCATCCTCACGCGTTGGTGCGCGAAAATGGTCCAGATCCCTCACGACCCGCGCGGCAAGTTCGGACAAGGCTTTTGTGTCACCGACAGGTGTCAAGGCAATGAAACGTCCCAAAGTACGCACCTGCAAGCCCTCCAGCATGACGGGCGCAAGACGATGACACAGGTCTTCAAGCTCCTGAGAAAGCGTCTTACTGCAGCTGCCCGGCGCCAGAAAAAAAGGTGGCTTGATCGTCCCATGCACACCGTAGCGTCGCGGTGTCTGGGTCAACCCTGCAACGTCAAGATCGCCTATTTTCGGGTGCTCCCGGTAGACGCCGCGCGCAACGTCCCAACCAAGCCATGCAGCACCACACTCCGCGAGCGCGCCTTCAGGTGTGTAATACACCGCATATCTTTGAAACACTCTTTTTCTCCCGGCACGAACGCGATCACGCGGTGCCAAACAAGCGTGACACGACTATGACAAAAGACACGATTTTCGCTAATGCTCAAGTGGTTCTGCCCGATGAAATCATACACGGCTCTGTTTTGGTGCGCGATGGTTTTATCCACCAGATCGACCCGGGCGGGTCCGTCTCTGCTGACGCGCTTGACTGCGAAAAACGCTACCTCGCGCCCGGTTTGATCGAATTACATACAGACAATCTGGAACGGCATATGCAGCCGCGCCCCAAGGTGAACTGGCCGCACAAGGCAGCTATCCTTGCCCATGACCGCGAGTTGGCGGGCACCGGGATCACGACTGTATTTGACGCGATCCGCGTAGGTTCGATTGAATCGGATGGCGGCAAGCGACGGTATCAACGCTATGCCCGTTCGATGGCCAATGAGATCCTTGAAATGCGCCGTGCTGGCGCGCTGAAAGTTAACCACCACATTCACCTGCGCGCAGAGATCTGCTCAGAGACGCTTGAAGACGAATTGAGCGCATTTGACCACGACGACAAAGTGGGCATTGTGTCCTTGATGGATCACACGCCGGGTCAACGCCAGTTTCGCGATCTGCAAAAATTTGAGGACTATGTCGTTGGTAAAAACGGCCTGTCACGGGACGGGTTCTCAGAGTACATTGATTTTCTCTACGGTCTCCAGGAGCGTTTCGGCACGCGCCACGAAGCTGCAGCTGTCGCTGCGGCAAAACGCTATGGCGCGACACTGGCAAGCCATGATGACACCACTGTGGCGCAGGTTCTGCACAGTCAGTCCCAAGGCGTTACGGTTGCGGAGTTCCCCACCACGATGGAGGCTGCTGATGCCTGTCACAGTGCAGGAATTGCCACGATCATGGGTGCGCCAAATCTGGTACGTGGCGGATCACACTCCGGCAACGTCGCCGCTGAGACGCTGGCACACCGCGGACGGCTCGACATTCTGTCCTCTGATTACGTGCCGGCGGCACTGCTTCAGGGCGCTGTGATGCTTGGCGCTCTCTGGGACGATATGGCCGCTGGAGTAGCAACCGTTAGCTCTAATCCTGCCCGTCATGCAGGTTTGAATGACCGGGGATGCATCAAACAGGGCAAACGCGCCGACTTCACCGTCTTTGGGATTGTGAACGAGGTACCAGCTATCCAAAGTGTGTGGGTACAAGGACAGCGCATCGCCTGAACTGCAACAAAAACAAGCTGTCTCGGTTACATTGTGAACACGGGTTTTTACGCGCGCGCAGTTGCTTCACGATTTCGTCTGAGTTCCCTAGAACCTCAAGTTGCTCTGCTCCGCCGTATCGTGGGGTTTCTCAAGATGTGCTGCTGGATCTGCTTTCGGGTGATGGAAAACGCACCCAACGTCATTAAAAACGTGCAAAAGTTTTCATTTTGCCTTCTTGACGTGCAGTAAAATTCCATAAATGATTAAATCATGTGCGGTTTAAAAACTTTTTTGTGCGTATTCCCAATGGCGTTTATGTTTACGACCAGCACGCAAGCCCAAGATGGCATTACTCAAACTTTTGCGGGGTGCCTCGGGCGCACCTCTGCTGAACTGGAACACGCTTGGCTCATGGGGACACCCAACGCTGACGCACTCCAAACCCAATACACAGCCTTTGACGACCTGCTTCAGGCCAGCCAGCCACCCGAAGATGCGCGCGCCATTTTGAAGTACCGCATTGAGGTGAAAATGGCGCACGCATCTCTGCTGACCAACGCAAGCTTCGAACAAGACGAGACCCGCGCCACGCGCTCTCGATACCTGGCGGCGCGCTATATGAGTGCCTGCGAGACCTTGCTGCTGAACGGCTAAAGCCTATCCACATCTCAAAGACGCCTATTTATTAATCTCCTAAATTCATATCGCATATTTTTTAGTCAATTTTGCGCTGAAACGATCAGCGCTGTGCGCAAACGACTCCAATCACGGCAAGTTATCGCCATAGCGTGGCCCGGGCTGATAAAGCCTGAACAGGAATGTGCGGCGGGTCTCAGCTGAAAAAGCAGACCCCATCGCAAGCTGATACAAATACGCGTGGCGACGCTGGGGTGCTATCACTGACATCACGACCGTGCCGCGCATCGTAAGAGAGGAATTACGATGTCAAAGAAACTACTTGGTGCGACCACCGCTTTGGTTCTCGCGAGCACGCTGCCTGCATTGGCTGATTGCCCGGTCAAAGTGGGTGTGTTGCACTCGTTGTCCGGCACGATGGCGATCTCCGAGACGACATTGAAAGACACGATGGAAATGCTGGTCGAACAGCAGAACGAAAAAGGTGGCGTTCTGGGATGCGATATCGAAGCGGTCGTAGTCGACCCCGCATCCGACTGGCCACTTTTCGCTGAAAAAGCGCGCGAGTTGCTTTCCGTCCACGAGGTCGATGTGATCTTCGGCAACTGGACCTCTGTATCCCGCAAGTCCGTGCTGCCCGTGATCGAAGAATTGAACGGTCTGCTCTTCTACCCGGTGCAGTACGAGGGTGAAGAAAGCTCCAAGAACGTATTCTACACCGGAGCTGCACCCAACCAGCAGGCAATCCCCGCCACGGATTACTTCCTCGAAGAACTGGAAGTCGAAAAATTCGCGCTGTTGGGCACGGACTATGTGTACCCACGGACAACGAACAACATTCTTGAATCGTATTTGCAGCAGCAAGGAATCGCGGCCGAAGATATCTTTGTCAACTACACGCCATTTGGCCATTCTGACTGGTCCAAAATCGTGGCGGACGTTGTCGCACTGGGCGCAGACGGCAAGAAAGTCGGTGTGATTTCCACAATTAACGGTGACGCAAACGTCGGGTTCTACAAAGAACTGGCCGCAGCAGGTATCTCTGCCGATGACATCCCTGTCGTTGCCTTTTCGGTTGGCGAAGAAGAACTTGCAGGTCTCGATACGTCGAACCTCGTCGGTCACCTCGCCGCCTGGAATTATTTCCAGTCAGCAGAATCCGACGCCAACGACGCCTGGATCGAAGCATGGAAAGCCCGCATGGGTGAAGAGCGCGTGACCAATGATCCAATGGAAGCACATTACATCGGCTTCAACATGTGGTTGAACGCGGTCACAGCTGCGGAAAGCACTGACGTCGATGCGGTACGCAGCGCGATGTACGGCCAAGAGTTCCCGAACCTGACAGGCGGTACGGCAATCATGCTGCCAAACCACCACCTCGCCAAACCGGTCCTGATCGGTGAAATCCAGGCAGACGGTCAGTTCGACATCATCTCACAAACCGAAGAAGTCCCCGGCGACGCTTGGACAGACTTCCTGCCAGAATCCGCAGTGCTCAAGTCGGATTGGCAAGAATTGGGCTGTGGCATGTACAACACCGAAACAGAGTCTTGCGTCCAGATCAAATCCAACTACTGATCTGACCAATTGAACGAGATGGGGCGCGCTTGGGTAACCACGCGCGCCCCTCACTCCAAAAGAGGTACTTCCATGCTCCTCAAGGCTTTTCGCGTTATTGCGTGCCTCTGTTTCCTTACGACCTTGACCACGCATTCTGTGCAAGCGCAGCAAATCGACGCGCCCATCCAACAGCTTTTGCAAACCCATGGGGAGATCATCGCGAAATCCTCGCGGCGCACGATTGGCCCAGCCATTGATGCGTTGGCAGCAAGCGGTTTGGACGACGCGCAGGTCCTGCTGCAACGGTGGCAAGACAAGGAAATGTGGTTTGAACGCGACACCGGGCTCTTCGTGTTCGCCGAAGCAGCAGACGATGGCCAGCTGCGCATTTTTGATGTCGCGGGAGGTGCACTGATTGGGGAAGCCGACAAGAAAACCTTCAAGCAGCTCAAGCCGAATTCCGGAATTCGCGGATTAATCGCATCAGCACTGGTCCAGTTCCAGTTAAGTTCTGCGGATCAAACAACCCGCGAAACCGCGATCGCCGCGATTGAACGGGACCCTGATGCGGCGCATCTGGCAGCGTTACGCACGGCCGTCGACAATGAACCTGATGCAGGTCTAAGAGACCGCATCACGCGCCTTGAACGCCTCTTGACCATTCGCTTTGGAGAAACGGACGCTGCGCGGATCACAGCCATTCAAAGCTTTGAAGCGGATCTGAGCGTGGATCTGCGCGCCATGCTGAACCCGCTGATCGCAACCCGTATCGAGGCCGCTCCCGAGGTTCCCGAAAACGCGATGCCGTTGGAGGTTGGCGCGGAAGAGCTGCCTGCCCCAGCAGCCTATGACATTCTTGTCGCGCTTGACCTTGCCCCTGAACGTATCAGTCCCGAAGCCTTGCGCGCGGTTCTTGTCGCGAACATCGATGGCGGCACTGTGGCTGGGGTTCAGGTTGCATCTCTGGACACAGACGATGCCCGCGCATCTGCCTATACGCTGCTTGCAGAGGCCGGTGTGACCGCACCGCTTGTCACCGAAGAGGACGTGGCAGCGGCCCTTGTTGAATTCCAGTTTTATCAGATCTTTACCGGCGCTCCCGTCGCCGTCGCACAAGCGGCGCAAATCGCGCTGAACGATATCGAAACGCGACTTGCACTCAGCCAAACCGCAGATCTTGCGTTGGATGGTCTGTCTCTGGCTTCGATCTATTTTTTGGCGGCCATCGGACTTGCCATCACCTTTGGGGTTATGGGCGTGATCAACATGGCGCATGGCGAATTTATCATGATGGGCGCCTACACAGGCTACGTGGTGCAGCTTTTTGTGCCGGATTACACCCTGTCGATCCTCCTGGCGATCCCGTTGGCGTTTGCCGTGACCTTCGGCGCGGGCGTGGCCATGGAACGTCTCGTCATCCGCTGGCTCTATCATCGTCCCTTGGAAACCCTGCTAGCCACTTTTGGCGTTTCGATCGCACTGCAGCAGTTGGCCAAGAACATCTTCGGCACGCAGGCGCGACCGCTAACCTCTCCTGCCTGGCTGGACGGATCGTGGGTGATCAATGACGTCATTTCGATCAGCTACATTCGCATTGCCATCTTCGTGCTGGCGCTGCTGTTTCTCGCCCTGTTCCTCTTTGTAATGAAAAAGACCCGCCTCGGGCTCGAAGTCCGCGCGGTGACGCAAAACCCACGCATGGCAGCCTCAATGGGTATCAACCCCGACAAGATCAACATGCTGACCTTTGGGTTTGGCTCCGGCATCGCCGGGATCGCCGGTGTAGCCATCGGGCTTTACTCCAAGGTGACCTCGGAAATGGGCAGTGAATACATTGTACAGAGCTTTATGACTGTTGTCGTAGGCGGCGTCGGCAACATCTGGGGCACACTTTTGGGGGCCACGATGGTTGGCTCGTTGCAAAAGAGCATCGAGTGGCTGAACCCTTCCAATACACTGGCAGCACAGACCTATATGATCCTCTTCATCATTCTGTTCATCCAATTCCGGCCACGCGGTATCATCGCGCTCAAAGGCCGGGCAGCGGAGGCCTGAGGCATGTCAGATATCACCCTTGCCGCCCCACGCAGACCTTTCATTGCACGCTACCCTTCCGTGTTGATTTTTATCGGATGCCTTGCGGTCTTTACGCTCGGCGTAACGGTCCTGTCTGAAGGGTTCGGGATCGGCGCAATCTCGACGTCTTTCATCAAAACTTTGGGAAAGACCCTGTGCCTTTGTCTGGTGGCTTTAGCGATGGATCTCGTCTGGGGTTATTGCGGCATCCTCAGCCTTGGGCATATGGCGTTTTTCGGGGTCGGCGGCTATGCCATCGGCATGTGGCTGATGTATGCACGGACAGAAATCATTGTGCGTGACAGCCTTGCACAAGCGCAGCTGCCCCCGACCCCGCAAGAGATCTCCGACGGGATTGCAAGCCAGATCTTTGGCGTCGTGGGCGCATCGGAATTCCCGCCGATCTGGGCAGTCGCACACTCCCTACCCCTACAATTACTGGCGGTCGTCTTGGTACCGGGCCTAATCGCTTTGATTTTCGGTTGGCTGGCGTTCCGCAGCCGTGTGACGGGGGTCTATCTTTCGATCCTTACCCAAGCGATGACGTTGGCGCTGGCACTTTACCTCTTTCAAAACGACAGCGGGCTGCGTGGCAACAATGGCCTATCCGGCTTGCAGAACCTGCCGGGCCTCGATGATATTCCACAAGCGACGATCTCCGTCATTTTCCTTTGGGCTTCAGCATTGGCACTTGGGCTGGGGTATGTCTTATGCGCTTGGGTCGTGTCAGGCAAATTTGGATCCGTCATTCGTGCAATACGCGACGATGAGGCCCGCGTGCGCTTTCTGGGCTACTCTGTAGAAGCCTACAAACTCTTCATTTTCACATTTACCGCTGTGCTGGCCGCCATCGCAGGCGCACTTTATTATCCGCAAGCTGGGATCATCAATCCCGCTGAAATTGCGCCAATTGCCTCGATTTACCTGGCGGTTTGGGTGGCTATTGGCGGGCGCGGCAAGCTCTATGGTGCGGTCATTGGTGCGGCTTTCGTGTCCTTACTGTCCACATGGTTCACTGGCGGACAGGCACCCGACATCAATCTGGGGATCTACACGGTTCAATGGGTCGACTGGTGGACAATCTTGCTGGGTCTGTCCTTTGTCGCGGTCACGCTTTTTGCCCCTCGCGGGATCGGCGGGTTGTTTGACATCATCGCAGACCGCCGCCGTCCAGACCGCCATGGCGCAGATCTCGGCCCCGGCCCCGGCGCACTACAGGAAAAGGAGGCGGACCGATGAGCAGTCTTCTCGAAGTCTCCGGGGTTTCCGTTTCATTTGACGGCTTCAAGGCGATCAACAACCTGACCTTTCAGATTGGCCAATCGGAAATGCGCGCCGTCATTGGGCCCAATGGCGCGGGAAAAACCACTTTCATGGACATTATAACCGGCAAGACTAAACCGGACAGCGGCAAGGTGCTCTGGGGGGAGAAATCCCTGTCGTTGCTGAACATGACAGAAAGCCAGATTGCGCAGGAAGGCATCGGTCGCAAGTTTCAACGCCCCACCGTTTTTGAAGACCAGAGCGTTGCCGACAATCTGATGCTGGCCTTAAAGAACAAGCGCGGGCCCCTGTCCGTGCTGCGGTTCCGACCGCGCGGCGAAGACCATGACAAAGTTGCGGCGTTGGCGGAACAGATCGGGCTGTCTGCCGCCCTGCACCGCAAGTCTGGAGAACTGTCACACGGTCAAAAGCAATGGCTGGAGATCGGCATGTTGCTCGCGCAGGATCCACGTTTGCTGCTGGTTGACGAACCGGCCGCGGGTATGACCCCGGCGGAACGCGAACACACCACTGCTTTGCTTGTGGATGCCGCAAAAACACGGGCTGTCGTGGTTGTCGAGCATGACATGGAATTTGTGCGTCGCCTCAATTGCAAAGTGACCGTGTTGCACGAAGGCTCTGTTTTGGCGGAAGGCTCGCTCGACCATGTCACCGCAGATGAAAAAGTAATCGAGGTCTACCTTGGAAGATAACCTGCTGACGATCGAAGATCTGACCTTGCACTATGGCGGCAGCCAAATCCTAAATGGGATCTCCATGTCTGCCGCCCGCGGGGAAGTAACCTGTGTGATGGGCACCAACGGGGTGGGAAAAACCAGCCTGCTCAAGGCGATTTCCGGCACACATCCACGCAGCGGCGGGCGATACATGCTGGAGGGTCAGCCCATTGAAAAAGCAAACGCACATTATCTAGCGCAGAATGGGGTGGCATATGTCCCGCAGGGCCGCGAGATCTTTCCCTTTCTCACAGTACGCGAGAACCTTGAAACAGGTTTTGCGTGTCTGCCCCGCGATCAACGTCACATTCCTGACGAGGTCTTCGAGCTTTTTCCGATCCTCAAAGATTTCCTGTCGCGACGTGGTGGCGATTTGTCAGGCGGGCAACAGCAACAGCTTGCAATTGCGCGCGCTTTGATCACGCGACCCAAACTGTTGTTGCTGGATGAGCCGACAGAAGGCATTCAGCCCAACATCATCAAACAAATCGGTGAGGTCATCAAACTACTGCGACAACGCGGCGATATGGCCATTGTGCTTGTAGAGCAGTTTTTCGATTTTGCGTTTGATCTGGGGGACCGTTTCGTGGTGCTTGAACGAGGCCAGATCAAGTTAAACAACCGCGCCGGTACGATTGAAAGAGAGTGCTTGCACGCAGCAGTTTCCGTATAACCTAAGGTTCTAGGCGGTTTACGACCCGCGGCTGCACTACGTTTACCATGTCCAATAGCCGTTTACGAACTGCAAACATCTTCCTGATACCACAATCCCGATTGTTAACGTCGGCCCGCGCCCCATTGTGTTTTCATGTTGCTGCGCGGTGTCTGGCACATAAACGGGTGCGATTATGAAACTGCTGATGCGAAATACCAACCTTGGGGTAAAGCTCCCCATTGTCATTGCAACGCTTGTTGCCCTGACGATTGCAGTCATGTCCGTTGCCAATGCCTTTATGACCTCCAAGATCATCGCAGCAAATGCCGAAGAAAAACTTGTCAGTACCGCTTTGCTGAAAAGTGAACGCGTTGCGCACTTGCTGGAAGACATCGATACCGACCTCAAGCTGCAGTCGCGCGCACCTTTTATAGCGGGGGCACTTATCGCACTCGCGGATGGCTACACCTCACTTGAGAACCCGACCGAGGTGCTGAAACGCGTCTACATTGAAGAAAATGAACACCCGTTGGGGGAAAAGGACCTTCTTGTGAAGGCCGACACAGGCTCTAGCTATGGCTTCATCCACGCGGTCTACCATCCAACCTTCGATGCCTTGCAAAACGAGAAGGATTATTACGATATTTTCCTGCTCGATAACGATGGAAACCTCGTTTACAGCGTTTTCAAAGAAAACGATTTCGCTACCAATATGAATGATGGCCCCTGGGCAGAATCCGGCCTGGCCGACGCTTTCCGCCAAGCCTCCGTTCTGGAAGCTGATGCCAATGCAATTTTCGTCGACTTCGCGCCTTACGCCCCCAGTGCCGGTGCACCTGCCGCCTTTATTGCGCGCCCCGTTTTCAACGAACAGGGCGACAGGTTGGGTGTCCTTGCCTATCAAATGCCAATTACGCAATTGAGTAAGGCCGCATCCGGTCTGGGCGGTTTGGGTGGAACTGCTGATGGTTTTCTCGTGGGTGAGGACGGCTTTTTGCGCTCGGACTCTCCGCAAACAGAAATTAATGACACGCTCGTTACATCGATCATGCATCCGGCTATCACATCCGCAATGAACGGTGAATCCGGACACTTTACAGAAACAGGCCATCAAGGGCAGACGGTTATGGGTTTTGCCGCCTCTATCGAGTTCCTAGGCACGCGCTGGGTCTCTGTCGTTCAAGAAGACAAATCAGAGCTCTTTGGCGGCCTCAAGACAGCGCTGATAAAGTCATTGTTTATTGCCCTTGCCATCCTGGCGGGCGTTTCTGTCGTTTCCACCTTTTTCTCGCGAACGATTTCGCGGCCGGTGCAAGACCTGACCGAAGCAGTCAAATCTGTCGCGTCAGGTTCAATTGATACCAACGTTCCAGGAACAGAGCGGGGCGACGAAATTGGAGAGCTTGCGCGTAATACTGAAGTCTTCAGACAAAATGCCGAACGTATCGACAAAATGGTGCAGGAGCAGAAAGAATCCCATGAGCGCTTGACGGAAATGAATGCTGAGCGTGAGAAAGCCGCCCAACGTGAAATCGAAATGGCGCAGGAAAAAGAACAATCAGAGCAACAAGCCAAGGCGCTACGTGAAGAAATGATGCGTAAACTGGGCGTATCCTTCGGGGACGTGGTGAAAACTGCGCTACAAGGTGATTTCTCAAGCCGTATCGACAGCACATTTGATGATGATATTTTGAACGAACTGTCCATAAACATAAACCAATTGATGGAGTCAGTTGATGATGGTCTCTCCAACACCGGAGCAGTGTTGGAACGCGTGGCAAACGGTGATTTGACCCAGCGAATGAACGGCGAATACAGCGGAGCATTCGATGATCTCCAGAGAAACGTCAATGGAATGTTGGATTCTCTGACAGCGCTCATTTCAAACATTAGTGAAAGCGGCACGACACTATCCGGCTCTGCATCAGAATTGCGTCAGACTGCAGATGTTCTGTCACGGCAAGCAGAACAAAACGCAGCGTCAGTCGAAGAAACTTCAGCCGCGCTTGAGCAACTCACCGCAAGTATCTCACAGGTGAATTCCAACATCTCCCAAGTGAGCCAGAATGCGCAAGAAGCGCGGAAAACAGCGAGTGAAAGCGAACGTGTCGCTGAAGATGCTGCATCATCGATGGATCGTATCGCGGATGGTTCCAAAGAAATTAATAGAGTAACCGATGTCATCAATGACATTGCTTTCCAAATTAATCTTCTGGCTCTTAACGCAGGAGTGGAAGCCGCGCGCGCGGGAGATGCCGGACGAGGATTTTCAGTTGTTGCATCAGAGGTACGTCAGCTCGCTCAACGTGCAGGTGAGGCCGCGAAAGAGATCGCGCAGGTTTTGAGCCAGAGTGATGCGGCCGTAAAAGAAGGCGTCGACAACGTTTCAAACGCTAAGGCGTCACTCGACGACATTTCTAAAACCGTGATAAAAATCTCTGAAAAAATCGAAGATGTAACTCGTGCCGTATCAGAACAAGCATCTGGCATTCAAGAAATATCATCTGCGGTTTCTCAGGTAGACACCAATACGCAAAAGCAAGCGGCCGCCTTCGAAGAAGTTACAGCTTCTAGCCATGTTTTAGCAAATGAAGCAAATGAACTTCAGAAAGCAACTTCACAATTCGACACTGGCGGCACCGGTGCTCTAAAGCCTTCAAAGCCAAAAACGGTCCAACCAACTGCGGAAAAACCAGCGCTTGTGTCGGCTCCAGCTGCTGCAGTAGGTGCTGAAGACTTCGAAGGTTGGGGTGAGTTTTAACGCAAATCACAGTTCCTGAGCAGCCCTTCCTTTCCAGGTGTTCCTTTTCGAACTTAAGGAAAACCAGCGGACTGCCCAGGCGCACAGAGGGTTAGGTGTTGCATTTGCCATGGTCGTCGTTAGCCCGGCACAGCCTAAAAGGATCACCTAAAGAACATTCGATTACCCGGATAATCGAAATACCTGCTTCTATCGCGCGTTGGGAACCTCACATCACGCTGGCAAAAATCTTAAATAATCTTGCAAACGCTTTTGCGACCCATAAACCGCGCACCGTCCTCTTTCTATTTAGCTTCGACATCTCCTGCTAGGTAAGAGGCGCAATTTTTGGATGGCGCTGGCAATGCTAAAACCATGTTCAGTAATTGGATAGCTAGATGGCGCTACATGCGTCCAACCGTTTTCGCGTTAAAAGTACTCGCCTAAAGAGTGGGAACTTATCTTACATGGCACCGAGAATACTTCTCAAACGCCAGATAGAGCCAATGTCATCAAATCGAGTGGTGGTCCGCGCCGGACAAAGCAAGTCAAAAACACCCACAAATCGTGCGCGCCCACGTCTGGGTTAAACTTTGAAATTTACGCACGTCCTCTTTCAACGCCGCAATCATGTGTCAGTATAATGTAATCCAGATCCACTCGATCAACCTCGTCTCTAATCGCCAAGGCCATCCGCTGGATGCCTGGGTTTCACCCATCTGTTAAACAACCGCATTTTAGCAAAACATACCCACGCGTTCCCGCAAAAAACTGGTGCCTTGGGCGCAGCAGTGGAACCCAATAAAACCGTACCAAACACATCTGAAAAATGGTGCGACTTGAAACATTTTTTGGCCTCAGAGACCGTTTCCAGTGTCAAACCTCATCACGCTGCGTGCATCGATCATACCAACAAAAGTGGATTATCCAACCCATCCAGCGCCTGACGCGCAGACCTGTTGCTCCGCTTAAACGTCTTTTCATATCGTTAAATTCCGTGACACCTAACGGACGTGCAAACGCTATCTACGACATCGCTACGCATCACACCGCGCGTCACAAGCAGAGTTTACTGCCAAGTTTCAGAGAAACGCCCTTTGTTCGGCGGAAGTTTGCTACCGAACCCAAAGAACCTAATGCTTGCAAAGAGTTCGTTCTCCGCTGCCACCATCACTCACACTACATTTCGCTCGTGGGATAAAGACACGAACTTCGACTAGTTTTAAACTGCGTCTGAGCAGCCGAGTACTCGCAGTAAGAACTCGGAAATTCTGGAGCGAAAACGACGTAACTCCCTATATTTTAGGCAAAATATAGCGCCCCAAGACTTAAAAACTAACGATCCAAAAGCCGCTGTTTCAATCAGCTAGTATGGCACCAATCAGCACCCTTCTTACTGAGTAGCGCCGCACTGCGCGTTCAAGCTTGGCAGAGCGTTCGTTGTTCGAATCAACTTAATCGTGTAGTTTTCAACCTTTATTTGTTTAAGGAATTTTAAGATGGCTACCCCGACAGAATGGTTAAACCAATTTCAAGTGAATACTGGCTCTGCCGCAACAGGTTCACAAACTGACCCACAGATCGTAGGACTTTCTAACGGAAATTTCCTTGTTGCTTGGCAGGAATCCACGACCGGCGCTATCGGTGGTGCGCCCGGGTCAGATATCATCGCCAAAGTCTACAATGGACGCGGAGGGTTGATCCGAGATGCATTTGCAATCAACACGTTTCGTTCCGCTGATAATGAAAGCGACTTCGACATTTCACCCACGAATGATGGCGGTTTCGTCATCGTCTATGTGGATGATGACATCTCCAACTCAGCTGAACACTCCATCATTTATGAACGTTATAATGCCAACGGCGTCACCCGCGTGGACGAAGGCTCGGCCGCTTTTGAAAACGGCACAGGAGATTTGGACAACCCACAGGTTGCAGTGGATCTGACCGACAACAGCTTCATTATCACGTATGAAGATGTGTCTGCCGGAAACGAAAATATCAGCGCGCGCGTCATAAACAGTGCGGGCGGATTGGGCGCTGAGTTCGACGCAGCACAGAACTCTGCCGATTTTGACCGCCTCGGCGATACCGCGGTTCTTACCACAGGCAACTTCGTCACTGTCTACGAGGAAGATGACCTTGGCACGACCGGAATTGAATTTGAAATCAGCACACCCGCCGGAGGCACTGCGACATTCTTCGTAAATGTCGACAACGGTACCGACCCTCAAGTTGCGTCTTTGGCAAATGGTGGTTTCGTCGTGACCTACACCTTTGGTGGCGACGTTTTGGCGCGTGTTTTCGACAATACTGGCGGCGCTGTTGGCCCCAATCCGATCAATGTTGCTATTGGCGCAAATGACCAGAACGAAGCAGAGGTCGTTGCGTTACCAGACGGCGATTTCGTCGTCGTATGGGACGATGATACACTCAACCAAATACGCGCCCGCAGGTTTGACCCCGACGGTTCAACGGATGGCTCTACCTTCATTGTTAACGATACTGTAAATGTCACGAACCCAAATATTGGTGTTACCGGTGATGGTCGCATTCTGTTTACCTATCAGAATGCCTCGTTCGGGAACGATAACATTTTCGCGTCAATTTGGGACCCACGCAGCAATACGATCAATCCAAACGATTACAATGTAGCTACGGAGAACTTCGTTTCTTCTGACATTATCTTCACACGTCTAACTGGGGGTACTGTGCAGGCAGGCGTGAAGGGTGACAGCGTTTTTGGCCAAGGTGGAAATGATATCATTTTCTCTTCCGGAGATGGGGTATTTGCTGGCGGCGGCGGAAATGACACCATTCACGCGGGACTGACTGGGGCTCTGGAGTTTGAGCTTTTGAATGGGGGGATCGGGACCGATACCTTGATCACGACGTCCTTCAACGGCAACTACACCGTAAACCTTGTGAATGGTGAGACCGACTACGCTGGTAATCCCACGCCAGGTAACGAATCTTTTCTCAATTTCGAGAACATCACAACCGGCATCGGTAGCGACACCATCATCGGGACGGCCACAGCGAACGTAATCAATACAGGTGCCGGCAATGATACAGTCAATGGCGGCAACGGTCGTGATCTGGTCAATCTGGGAAGTGGGAACGACACCTATTCGGACACCGCGCAGAATGACATTTTTGGCCGGGATATCGTTAATGGCGGTGATGGCGATGATGAGATCAACGGCGGCGGCGGAAATGACACTCTGAATGGTGGAAACGACGACGATTTTATCGTTGGTGGCAATGGGTTCGATACCATCAACGGCGGCAATGGTTTTGATACCATCAATAGCGGTAATGGAGACGACACCGTGAACGGCGGAAATGGTCGCGATATCACCAACCTTGGGGATGGCAACGATACCTACACAGACACGGCACAGAATGATGCTTTCGGCAGTGATGTTGTGAATGGCGGCGATGGTAACGACTCGATAAACGGGGGGGGTGGCAATGACACCCTCAACGGTCAAAATGGGAACGATGCCATTTTTGGCGGAAACGGGTTTGATACCATCAACGGCGGCAATGGTTTCGACATATTGAATGGCGGGAACGGAAACGACACGGTCAACGGAGGCGATGGCCGCGATGTCGTCGACCTTGGCGATGGCAACGATGTCTACTCCGATACCGCGCAAAATGACATAAACGGCCGCGACATCGTCAACGGTGGGAATGGCAACGACATGATCGCTGGAGGCGGCGGCAATGACACCCTAAATGGCCAGGATGGTAATGATACGATTATTGGCGGCAACGGCTTTGACATTATTAACGGCGGTCTCGGCTTTGACACTTTGAATGGCAACAACGGCAATGACACGATGAATGGTGGACTTGGCGATGACGCGATGAACGGCGGCAACAACAATGACATACTAAATGGTAATGCCGGTAACGACACACTGACCGGCGGCAATGGAAATGACATAATGAACGGTGGCTTTGGCAACGATGAATTCGTTTTTGCCAATGGGTTCGGAAATGACACAATTGTCGGATTCGAGGCCAACAATAATCTGGAAGACATTAACCTGTCTGCGGTTGGCGCCATCGTGAACTTCGTGGACTTGCTAAACAACCACATGTCTCAGTCTGGATCGGACGTTATCATCGACACGGGCGCTGGCGACACAATCAGTGTTGTGAATGTCGACATTGGAGACATGAACTTCGCAGATTTCATTTTCTAAAGCCCGACGCCTTTTCATGCACATCCTTCATCTGGCTCGGGATGTTGGATGTGCGGCTACCTAGAGGATCCTTGGGTTAGTGACGGGATTGGCAATGTTCGCATATCAGCGCTCTGATCATTTTTAAGGGTGTGCATGGAAGCCTTAAAGCTGACGTCAGGGAATGTTTCGCATTGGCTTGAATATTTGTGCATACACGCTCAGAGAGCATCTATTATCCGAATAGTTGAATGCACGCGGCTCAAGTGATTCCCGTTTGCACCTGAAGTTGCAGGCACAAGCCTGACCAACGTTTTGGAATCAAAAATCTCCAACAATACATATTCTACCTGAGGTAGAATATTAATTTCAAAAATCTGCCGTTGGTAGATTCGCAGAGATTAATGCTTAACATCTCGTTAAGCATCATAAGTGGATTTCCGCACATTTACACTGCGCACGGCTCGCATGCGGATTTACGCTCACGTGAATCATCAAAGAATACAGTTTTCCGCTGATTGGCAAAAACCCTAATTTCGGCAACTTGACCGTATGCGATTGTGCACAATAGCGTCCACGCATCCACTGAGATGCGCTTGCCCGGCAACGAGCAAGGCATATTTCCGAAGTATATTGAGGCACTTATGGCGACCGTAACAGGCGAACAAATGACATGGCACAAAATCACGATTGATTTTGAGGCACCGCAGACTTTCTCTGAAGACCCTTCCACTTTCCGTGACTATCGATTGGATGTGTCTTTTCGAAATACAGACACCGGCGAGACGATCACCGTTCCCGGATACTTTGCCGCAGACGGCGATGCTGCCAATTCAAACGCAACATCCGGCAACATTTGGCGCGTAAACTTCAACCCACCCTCAGAAGGGAACTGGGAATACGAGGCAAATTTCCGCACTGGCAACGATATCGCGGCGACCTCTTATGCTGACGCACCGAACGCAGGAACAGCCGTTGGTTTTATTGACGGTGAAGGTGGTTCTTTTACGGTGACGCCCACCGATAAAACAGGCGAAGACTTCCGGGCAAAAGGCATGATCCTTCAGGATGAAGGCACGCATTACCTGCAGCACCAAGGTGATCAAGATTACTTCGTGCGGGGCGGCCCAGGCATTCCGGAAAATTTTCTGGCCAACACAGATTTTGACAATACTGCGAACGGGCGGCACGACTATTCTACGCATGTAGACGATTACAATGCTGGCGACCCAACTTGGGATGGCGGCAAGGGAAAAGCCATTATTGGCGCGACGAATTACATTGCAGAGCAAGGGCTTAACTCCATCTACCTGCTGACCAACACTTCCGGTGGCGATGGTCGGGACGTCTCACCCTGGACCTTGGACGCCAGCACCGTAAACAAAAATGACAATGGCATCAGTAATAGCGAGAAAGACAAATTTTCCACCTATGACGTGTCGAAGCTTTCCCAGTGGGAAATTGTTTTCGACCATATGGATACGCAGGGCATCTATAAAAACGTTCTGTTGCAGGAAACCGAAAACGACCAGCTTTTAGACGGCGGAACGGACGTGGCGGGCACCAGCCTGAGTGTCGAACGTCTTGTTTACATGCGTGAAATGATCGCCCGGTTCGGACATAACAACGGCCTTCAATGGAACATCGGCGAAGAAAATACCAACACGGACGCGCAGCGTGCAGATCAGGCAGAATATCTAAAGTCGGTTGATGCCTATGACCATCTTGTGGTGATCCACAGTTATCCGGGTCAAATTGACCAAGTGTACAACCCCTTGCTGGATGACGAAGCATTTGACGGCACATCGTTTCAGACGACCGCTCAAAACATCCGTGATCGGGTCATCGAATTCCGTGACAAGTCTGCAGATGCAGGCGATCCTTGGGTTCTGGCGTGGGACGAGGATTCCAGCAGCAATGGCATCGTTGATCCCTACTCCAACAACCCAGACAGCACGCAGGAAAAAACGTTGCGCGAGGCATACTGGGGCACACTGACAGCCGGTGGCTCAGGTGGTAACTGGTACTTCAAGGGATCATCCGGTCACTCACTGGATCAGAACTACGACACCTTTGACGCGCATACATCCGTCTGGCAATGGACGTCGGCGGCAACTGATTTCTTTAATACTTACATTCCCTTCTGGGATATGGCTCAAGCGGATGGGCTGACGTCGGACAATGATGATTTTGTCATGGCGCAGGAAGGGCAGTACTACGCGATCTACCTCCCCTACGGTGAGGCGGGTGATGTGAACCTCAACCTCTCCGGACAAGGCGGCGAAGATTTTGATGTCTTCTGGTACAACCCCAGAACCGGTGGCGATCTCATCGCGGATGGCCAGATCAGCGGCGGTGGTGTCAGGCAAATCGGTGGCGCTCCCTCTGACACAGGCAAAGACTGGGTCTTGCTTGTGCGCAACACAGACGCGCCCGAATTCCCTACACTGCCTAGTGGCGAAACACCGACCCCACCTCCGGAGCCGCCAGAACCCCCTGCCCCAACGGGTGACAGCTACTACAAGATGGACAGCGGCCGGGTCGTGATGCAAGCCGAAGACGGCACCTTTGTAAACGAAGGGAATGCAGCGAACGACACCTGGCAACTGACCGACCAATTCGCAGGCAGCAAGGGAGATGGCGTCCTGCTGTGGACGGGCCCCGATTACTTTGCAGACTCCAATGGCGGCACAGCGAAAACAGCGCCGCTGGAATATGATTTCGAAGTGACGTCAGCGGGAACATACTACATTTCGCTGCGCGCCATTCGTCCCGTCACGGGCGAGCCAAGTGATCGCAACAACGATTTCTTCGTTCAATTCGAGGACGGCGATTTCAAAAAGGTCTTCTTTAGTGGTGCACGGGAAAGCTTTTCTTGGGCAACGACTTACGACGTCCATGAACAGAAAAGCCCCGCAACATTCACGGTAACCGATCAAATGATCGCCGAGAATGATGGAATTTTCACGCTGACGTTGTCTGCACGTTCCGCGCAAGCTGGTATCGACGAAATCCATATCCAGAAGGGTAGTGTAAGTCGCGATTCAAATGCGCCGACCTCCGAGCTGGTGAATGGAGATGGCGGCACAGGAGATCCAACGCCACCACCCCCGCCGACAGATGACAACTTGGCACCCGTTGCAGTGGATGACAGCGCAGAAACAGAGCAAAACCAAACGATACTTGTAGATGTGCTTGCCAATGACAGTGATCCCGACGGAAACACGCTGAGCCTTGTTGATGTGTCCTACAATGGGACAACGTCAGTGGTCAGCATTGAGAATGGCAAAATCAAGGTGAACCCCTTGAGTGCTGCA
>JBGCDG010000039.1:0-11226 GCA_045105195.1 Roseobacter sp.
GGCGTGTCGATTGTCTCCACCCCCAAGGGTGTGATGTCGGACCAGGCTGCACGCAGCGCCAATGTTGGCGGCGAAGTGCTCTGCACCGTATTCTAGGGAGATAGAGATGTCTCGTATTGGTAAAAAACCGATTGATTTGCCCTCTGGCGTCACAGCCAGCGTTTCGGGTCAGTCCATCGAAGTCAAGGGCCCCAAGGGTGTGCGTTCGTTCAATGCAACGGATGACGTAGATCTGAAGGTTGAGGATAACGTGATCACTGTGACACCACGCGGCAAGTCCAAGCGCGCGCGTCAACAGTGGGGCATGTCCCGCACCCAAGTGCAAAACTGTGTCACAGGCGTCACCGAAGGTTTCAAGAAAGAGCTTGAAATCCAAGGTGTTGGTTATCGTGCTCAGATGCAGGGCAACACGTTGAAACTGAACCTCGGCCTCAGCCATGACGTGGATTACACAGCACCCGAGGGTGTAACAGTGACCGCGCCAAAGCAGACCGAAATCATTGTGGAAGGCATTGACGAACAGCTTGTTGGTCAAGTTGCCGCGAACATCCGCCAATGGCGTAAGCCCGAGCCCTACAAGGGCAAAGGGATCCGTTACAAAGGTGAGTTCATCTTCCGCAAAGAAGGCAAGAAGAAGTAAGGAGCGCATAGAATGGCAAACAGTAAACGTGATCTGTTCATCAAACGCCGCCTGCGCGTTCGGAACAAACTTCGCAAGGTGAACGTCGGGCGCGCGCGTCTGAGCGTGCACCGCTCGAACAAAAATATCAGCGTTCAGTTGATCGATGATGTGGCAGGAAAGACGCTCGCGTCCGCCTCCACGTTGGAGAAGGATCTGGGCGTTGTGGGCAAAAACAACGTCGAAGCAGCGACCAAGGTGGGTGCGGCAATCGCCGAGCGCGCCAAGAAAGCCGGTGTTTCAGAGGCCTATTTTGACCGTGGCGGTTTCTTGTTCCACGGAAAGGTTAAGGCTGTTGCAGATGCAGCCCGCGAAGGCGGGTTGAAGATTTAAACACTGCAGGCGGCTTGCGGGCCGCCTCGATGATCCGGGGGCGCACGCAAAATTTGTGCGCTCACCAGGATTGAAACAATCGGGCACCGTCTTAGCGCCCACCTTGTAAAGGAAAGTTCTCATGGCAGAACGTGATAATCGTCGCGGCAACCGTCGCGATCGTGACGAAACACCGGAATTTGCTGACCGCCTGGTCGCAATCAACCGCGTGTCCAAAACAGTCAAAGGTGGTAAGCGCTTCGGGTTTGCTGCGCTCGTCGTTGTCGGCGATCAAAAAGGCCGCGTAGGCTTTGGCAAGGGTAAAGCGAAAGAGGTGCCTGAGGCGATCCGCAAGGCAACCGAGCAAGCCAAACGCCAGATGATCCGGGTGCAGCTGCGCGAAGGCCGCACCTTGCACCACGACATGGAAGGGCGTCACGGCGCTGGTAAAGTGGTGATGCGTTCCGCGCCAGAAGGTACAGGGATTATCGCCGGTGGTCCGATGCGTGCCGTGTTCGAGATGCTTGGCGTCAAGGATGTTGTGTCCAAGTCCATCGGTTCGCAAAACCCCTACAACATGATCCGCGCGACCATGGATGGGCTTCGCAAGGAATCGAGCCCGCGCTCCGTCGCGCAGCGTCGTGGCAAGAAAGTGGCCGACATTCTGCCCAAGGTAGACGCGGCACCTGCACCGGCGGCTGAAGCCCCGGTAGAAGCGTAAGGAGATCGAACCATGACAAAGACTATCGTCATCAAGCAGATCGGCTCCCCGATCCGTCGCCCCGCAAAACAGCGTGCAACGCTGATCGGTCTGGGCCTCAACAAAATGCACAAAACCCGTGAACTGGAAGACACGCCTTCCGTCCGTGGCATGGTGAATTCGATCTCTCACATGGTGGAGATCGTGGAGGAGAAGGGCTAGCTTTCTAGCTCTCTTCCGGGTGCAACGCAGTTGTTTTCGAAAGCGGTCTCTATGAGGAGGCCGCTTTTTTGTTTGCCGGTTGCGCGTTGAGATCGTTCAAAACCGTAGTGCACAGTTCAATATTGCGTGCCGAACCAGTGACCGCAGCTTCTGTGTTGGCTTTGATCTCTTCAACCTCGGACACGAGGCGCAAAACCAGCGGCACCTGCTCGGTTGCGAGGTTGCCCATATCTAGGATCTGCTGCGTAATCGCTTGTAGTCTCGAAGATGCTTGATGAACCTCATCTAGGCACTGCGTTGCAGTGCTCTTGCTTGTTTCTACAGTACTTTGAATGCCCTCAAGCATTCTCAGAAAGGCTTCGAACTGAGCGTCTGAGTCGCCCATGTGCTGATCAATTGATTTCAGGTCTGAAGCCATCCGTTCCGCGAGCGTGCGTACTTCTTGCGCCACGATCATAAAACCACGACCGGCGTCACCAGCATTTGCGGCCTCGACTGAAGCGTTGATGGATAACAGTTTTGTTTGTCGTGCGAGATTTGAGATGCTGCCACAGCTTTCGCGGGTTGCACTGAACGATCTTTCAAACTCGCCGCTGATTTCTGTGAGCTTGATGACAGGAGCCTCCGATGCGGAGACGCCTTTGGCCAACGTGTCAATTTGCTCTTGGATGTTCGACAAATCCGCACGCAGGTCAGAGACCGAATCCTTGGTGTTTTGAGCTTCCTGACCCATGCTTTTAATGTTTTGACCAACGGAACGACCCCGTTCGACCAGACCACCGAGGAACACGACGCGTTCGCGTGAGGTTGTATTCACATTCTGAGCGTTGTTTTGTATCTGACCAACCAGTTCCAAGGCATTGCCCAGTATTGGTTCGACTTTTTCAATAGTGTTGGACGCGACGTGGCTCTTCGATTTTTCGAGAGCGGCAGCGTCGCTTTGTCGAGCCTCGCTGAGTGTCTTCTGCAACGCGCTGCATTCGTTTTGAACGCGCAGCAACGTATTTTCCTGCGTATCGAAAGCCGTGCTCTTTTCTTCAAGCTGCGCACGCGCTTGCGCCAACTCTGCGGTAAGGTCTGTAAGCGTATCGTTCTGGTTCTGCGTCGTCGGTTCCGTTGATGGTACGATAAGGGCCGATGCTGCCTCTCTGATTTGGCGTTGCATCATTACAGATGAAGTCAGGGACACACAGAACGGCACTAAGAAAGTCAGGACTGCCTTGTACATGTTGACCTGCAGGGATATCACGCCGTCCCATTGGTTGATCAGTGTTAGAAATGGGCCGACGATACAGGCAACTATGAAAGCACGCCGTACCAGAGGGGCCATGCTATATTTGACGTTCTCGCGCATATGAAACCCGCTTTCTGTTGCGACGACGCTTTATTAGTAATGAGTTGAAAGCGCGTAAAGAAATCCGGTACAAGCCCATTTTTTTGCAACTTCGCGTGTGCTGTTCAAGATTGGTCGGAACGTAAACGTAAACACTCGCCCCGCAAAGGACTTGATCCCAATCGAGGGGCCGTCTATATGCCGACGATCATCCTCTAGGGTGAAAAAGAATCGAAACGCCGCGTTTGCCCGCTCCCGTCGCTGGGGGGTACATCCGGCAAAAGGAGAAGCGACAATGAAACTGCATGAACTGTCTGAAAACGAAGGCGCCAACAAGAAACGCAAACGCGTCGGGCGTGGTCCCGGTTCCGGTACCGGTAAAATGGGTGGCCGTGGTATCAAAGGTCAAAAATCCCGTTCGGGTGTGGCCATCAAAGGCTACGAGGGTGGCCAGATGCCGCTCTACCAACGTTTGCCAAAGCGTGGTTTTAACAAACCGAACCGTAAGGCCTATGCGGTTGTCAACCTTGGTTTGATCCAGAAATTTGTGGACGCCGGCAAAATTGACGCCAAAGCTGCGATCACCGAGGACGCGCTGATTGCATCCGGCCTCGTGCGCCGCAAGAAGGACGGCATTCGTGTGCTGGCCAAAGGCGACATTACGGGCAAACTCAACATTGAGGTCACCGGAGCATCCAAATCGGCTGTCGCTGCGGTCGAAAATGCAGGTGGCTCGCTTACCATCACGGCGCCTGTCGCGGAAACGTCAGAGGCGTAAGTCCAAGATCAGGCTTGTGGGCGGCGCGTGCGCCGCTTACATACGTTGAGAGTTTTCCATGACGCCGCCCCGCCGGAAAATGGCTTGGGCGGCGTATCCGTTACGAAAGAGAGCCCTTACATGGTTTCTGCTGTCGAAAACATGGCCGCCAACACCAGCTGGTCCGCGCTGGGTAAGGCGACTGACCTTCGCAATCGCATTCTGTTCACGCTTGGCTTGCTGATCGTTTATCGTTTGGGGACATTTATCCCCGTTCCCGGGATCGACGGCGTTGCCTTGCGCGAGTTTATGGAGCAGGCAGGCCAGGGCATCGGCGGCATGGTTTCGATGTTTACCGGCGGCGCGTTGGGACGGATGGGTATCTTTGCGCTCGGTATCATGCCCTACATCTCGGCCTCTATCATTGTTCAGCTTATGACAGCCATGGTGCCCAAGCTTGAGCAGTTGAAAAAAGAAGGCGAACAGGGCCGCAAAAAGATTAACCAATACACGCGCTACGGCACGGTCTTTCTAGCTACGCTTCAAGCCTATGGGCTCGCGGTGAGCTTGGAAGCGGGTGATATTGTAACCGATCCGGGCATGTTCTTTCGAGCATCCTGTGTCATCACGCTTGTTGGCGGCACTATGTTTCTAATGTGGCTGGGCGAACAGATCACAGCGCGGGGCATCGGTAACGGTATTTCGCTTATCATTTTCGTTGGGATCATTGCGGAAGTGCCCGCCGCGCTTGCGCAGTTCCTTGCATCCGGACGTTCGGGTGCGATCAGCCCTGCTGTGATCATCGGTGTCATCATTATGGTGATCGCGACGATTATGTTCGTCGTATTCATGGAGCGGGCCCTACGAAAAATACATATTCAATATCCACGGCGACAGGTTGGCATGAAGGTCTACGACGGAGGCTCAAGCCATTTGCCCGTCAAGGTCAATCCAGCGGGCGTGATCCCTGCGATCTTCGCATCCTCACTGCTCTTGTTGCCGGTCACGATCAGCACGTTCTCAGGGAACTCGACCAATCCGATTATGTCATGGCTTCTAGCGAACTTTGGGCCGGGTCAGCCTCTTTACCTGGCGTTCTTCACGACGATGATCGTGTTTTTTACCTACTTCTACACGTTCAATGTCAGCTTCAAAACGGATGATGTGGCGGATAACCTCAAAAACCAGAACGGCTTCATTCCGGGCATTCGACCGGGAAAGAAAACAGCGGAGTACTTGGAGTATGTCGTCAACCGCGTGCTGGTTTTGGGTTCTGCGTATCTTGCAGCCGTTTGTCTGCTTCCGGAAATCTTGCGCGGCGAATTCGCTATCCCCTTCTATTTCGGAGGGACCTCGGTTCTTATTGTTGTCTCTGTAACGATGGATACAATCCAGCAGGTGCAAAGCCATCTTCTGGCCCACCAATACGAAGGTCTGCTTGAAAAGTCGCAACTGCGCGGTAAGACTGGCAAGGGTCGTAAGAAACGGAGCCCAGTGCGGCGATGAACATCATACTTTTGGGGCCTCCGGGCGCCGGCAAAGGAACACAAGCGCGCACGCTTGTAATCGAGCGTGGCATGGTACAGTTGAGCACAGGTGACATGCTCAGAGAGGCCAAGGACAGCGGTACGGAAATGGGTAAAGTCGTTGCTGATGTCATGGCACGCGGCGCCCTCGTCACCGATGAAATCGTTATTGGTCTGATAAAAGAGAAGCTGGAGACCGTTGAGGCGAACGGTTTTATCTTTGACGGCTTCCCGCGCACGCTTGCGCAAGCGGATGCACTCGGCGACCTGCTCGAGGCAACAGACGAGACTTTGGATGCGGTGATCGAAATGCGGGTAGATGACACTGCATTGGTCGCACGCATTACTGCGCGCTCAACCTGTGCGGGGTGTGGTGAAGTATATAATGATAACACCAAACCGATCCCGGACGATGGCGTGTGCACGAACTGCGGAAAGCGTACAGAGTTTAAACGCCGCGCAGACGATAACGAAGAAAGCCTGAAAACGCGATTGATGGAATACTACAAACAAACATCGCCGTTGATTGGGTATTACTACGCTAGGGAGATGCTCAGCCGCGTTGATGGTCTTGGTGCGATCGATGCAGTTCAAGGCGAAATCAAAGCAGTCCTAGACGCTTGAGATCTTTCCAGGTGACGCTTGACGCGTCGCCTGGATTTTTTACTTCTTGCACCATTTTCTTAGTGTGAACCGCAGTTACTTTTACGTACGGGATCCGCTGCTGTGTTCGGAGCAAGTTCCAAAACGACCGCGGGGATTATGCGAGCCTGGTCGCCCAGTTCGCCGCCGTTCCAAGCAGATGCAATGCGGCGTTTTTGGGTCGGTTCCATTTGTGCCATTTCAAGCATCAACTTCATGATTAAGGTTTCGCGTACGTCGCCGAACCCGCGCGCGACCAGATGGAAAGCACCTGGCCCGCCAATCACACAATCTGAATAAAAGCGGGCGACGGTGTCGAAACTGGAACCTTGTGCTGTTGATGCGTCTGCAGATACTTCGATGGGGAGCCCGTTGACGGTCAAACCCATTGAAAGAACCTGTTCCCGTGCGGCGTGGATTGCCAACCCATCATTCAGCACACCGTCTCCGGAAATATCAATGATGTAGTCCCGCGCAGGTGAGCGAAGTTCGGACATAGCGGCTTCAGCAGCAAGCAGCGCATCCCCTACGGCCGTGGGTTGGACATACATCGGGTCATTGGGCTTATCCTCAATGGCGAGAATATCTGCCGCAAAAGCGACCATTTCTGCGTGCGAAGACATGACCCGCATTGGCAAATGCACGCGTTGATAGCGTTTGCCGCTCCATTCCATGTAAGCGATGGCAACGCGCCCGGATTGACCGCCAAGCGCCATTTGAGCCACGCGTGGATCTCTAAGCGCTTCTGCGTATGCCTCGCGTTGAAAGTGTCGTTCGCTGGTTTGAATTGAGGATGACACATCTACTGCAAGCACCAGCGCTATATCGACGCGTTCACCAGTGTTTATGTTGTTAGAAGCGTATCGTTCTGCAGTCGGCAAATCTGCCGACGCGCTGACGCTTAAGACTGCGAACATCGCAACTAAATAAAAAACTGACTGCCTGAAAATTCTGCCTAAATTATGCATCTGCCGTCTCCTTTCTGGTACGGCTGTTCCCACACACGTGATAGGCAGAATGTTTAACGATAATTGGTTAATAACTACTTTGCATGCCGAATGGCCCACGGCCTGGGGCAGATTTCCAGCGTAGCAGGGTCAAGAAATAGGCATTTTCCTGACGCATGCGTACCTGATCTTTAGGCGATCAAATCTCGTCTGGATGTCTGATTTGATCCGCGAGACTGGGGATCCGGCGGCTGATGAACTCATAGAATGCACGGTTGCGCTGTCCTGTGTCAGTTATGTCTTTGATGTGGGCGAGGGCCGTTTTCAACACGGAAACAACTTGTTTGTTGGTTTCAAATTTTGCCGCAATACCGCGCGAGGGGTGCCAATGATCCACCTTGCCGTTGCTGACCGTCGTGAAGACCTCAAAAAGAGTGATGTCGTCTGGCGGATCAGTAGCAGCCGTGTCGAACGCATCATCCGGCCCCATCACCGGAGTAACCCATGCAGGAAGCTGATCCACAGGCGTGAGGTTAAGAAAAACGGATAGCCACTCATCACACTGCTTGAATAAATATCGATATGTTTCGCTTTGGCGTTCTTTTGGTGTTTGCGCAGGGTTTGTCAGCTCGTAGAAAATCGCATAAATGCCGCGATTTTTCTGCAAGAACAGCCGCCAGGCGGCGTCGTAATCCAGATTGAATTTTTGGTTGCGGATACCCGCGTGATGCAGGCTTTTGGTTGGGCCACCGGCATGTGTTGTGCGGATGCGGCCGTTGTTAAAGTAGATGCTACCGATCTTGCCGTCCTTGACGCTGGCCATCAGTGTTACCTTTGCATCGGCTTTGTATTCCCGCTTGGCCCAATCTGGTACGTCCACACGGTCGTTTTTCTTCCAGCTAGGCACCTCGTTCGCACCATAGTCAGGCATCCGTGGGCCAGAACGCGTGTCGACCTGACCTTTCTTGCCAACTTTGTTTCTATATTCTTCTTGCGCCCAATCCGGAGCACCGGATTTTTCAGCGCCTTCGCGTTGAAGCGTTCCGACTGTTTTGTGCTTTATCGCTGTGAGGTTTTGATGCGCGGTGCTGTGATCTGCCTGTTGCTGAAGCGCCTCCAGGTTGGACCCTGCCGAGTACCTGTGCGCCATCTGAGCACCTGATGTTCGTCGCGACGCAGTGTTACTCTGTGCGCGGCGATCTTTCAGAGGCTTTTTCATGGAGGCTCCTTTTTGGCAGTTTAGTCGATTGTTGGAAATGCACCTGTTGATTGTGTTCCTTTCAGTGGACCTGCGGTTCACCGTGATTAAAAAAAGAGGTTCTGCAAAGCTGAAAAGATGAACTTGACGCCAATGAAGAAAGGCCATACGCAGCAGCATCTCGACAGAGAATCAAATTGTCAAAAGGGTCGCCCCCTCGCGGCAAGATCACCTGATCAGCTGACGCCCGATGCCGTGAAACGCTTCGGGCTTACGTTGTGAAAAAAGGGTCTGGTATTACGGACCCGCAACGAAAAGGAAATGACACGTGGCACGTATCGCCGGCGTAAACATCCCGACTGCAAAGCGGGTCCCAATCGCCCTCACTTACATCACCGGTATCGGCAACTCTTCTGCTAAAGCAATTTGCGAAGCCGTCGGTATCGACGCGGCCCGCCGGGTCAATGAACTTTCTGACGCCGAAGTGCTGGCCGTGCGTGAGCACATTGACGCCAACTACTCCGTTGAAGGCGATCTGCGCCGCGAAGTTCAAATGAACGTCAAGCGCCTGATGGATCTTGGTTGCTATCGTGGCCTGCGCCACCGTCGTAATCTGCCTGTACGTGGCCAGCGTACCCATACTAACGCACGCACCCGCAAAGGCCCCGCGAAGGCCATTGCTGGCAAGAAGAAGTAGGAGGTCTGACCAATGGCACGTGAAAAGACACGCACAAAAAAGAAGGCCTCCAAGAACATCGCGGCTGGCGTCGCGCATGTGAATTCTTCTTTCAACAACACCAAAATTCTGATTTCTGACGTGCAGGGCAACGCGATTGCATGGTCGTCTGCGGGCACCATGGGGTTCAAGGGCTCGCGGAAATCCACACCTTACGCAGCTCAGATGGCTGCAGAGGATGCAGGACGCAAGGCGCAGGAACACGGCGTGAAAACGTTGGAAGTTGAAGTGCAGGGTCCAGGCTCTGGCCGTGAAAGCGCGTTGCGTGCGCTGGCGGCTGCCGGATTCAATATCACTTCGATCCGTGACGTCACACCGATGGCGCACAACGGATGCCGCCCACCAAAGCGCCGCCGCGTATAAAGGTGATCAGATTTCGGGGCCGCGAAAGTAGCGCGGTCCCTATTCGCTTTTTTGAAACCTCGAGCGTCAGTGCCTATTGGACATGGGGTATTGACAAGAATGGAGGGACGCATGATCCATAAGAATTGGGCTGAATTAATCAAGCCGCAACAACTCGACGTCAAACCTGGCAACGATCCTGCCCGTCAGGCAACCGTCACGGCGGAACCGCTTGAGCGCGGTTTTGGTCTGACCATGGGCAATGCGCTGCGTCGCGTATTGATGAGCTCGCTGCAAGGTGCTGCGATTACGTCAGTACAGATTGACAACGTTCTGCACGAGTTTTCCAGCGTTGCTGGCGTGCGTGAGGACGTGACTGACATTATTCTGAACCTCAAGGGTGTTAGTCTACGCATGGAAGTGGAAGGGCCAAAGCGTCTTTCCATCTCTGCGAAAGGGCCGGGCGTCGTGACAGCAGGTGATATCTCTGAATCAGCGGGCATCGAAGTCTTGAACCGGGACCATATCATTTGTCACCTTGATGACGGTGCGGATGTGTACATGGAACTGACCGTGAACCAGGGCAAAGGCTACGTTTCTTCTGAGAAGAACAAGCCAGAGGATGCGCCGATTGGTCTGATCCCAATTGATGCGATCTACTCGCCGGTCAAGAAAGTCAGCTATGATGTGCAGCCGACCCGCGAAGGTCAGGTGCTCGACTATGACAAATTGACCATGAAAGTGGAAACTGACGGATCCCTGACCCCGGATGATGCGGTCGCTTTTGCGGCACGGATCTTGCAGGATCAGCTTGGCATCTTCGTGAACTTCGATGAGCCGGAGTCTGCAAGCCGCGCAGACGAGGACGATGGCCTGGAATTCAATCCTCTTCTGCTCAAGAAAGTCGATGAGCTGGAGTTGTCGGTACGCTCTGCAAATTGTCTCAAGAACGACAACATTGTCTACATCGGCGATTTGATCCAAAAGACAGAAGCAGAAATGCTACGTACACCAAACTTTGGTCGCAAATCTTTGAACGAGATCAAGGAAGTGCTTTCCGGCATGGGGCTGCACCTTGGTATGGACGTCGAAGACTGGCCACCAGACAACATCGAAGATCTGGCCAAGAAATTCGAAGACTCCTTTTAAGGGGTCTTCGCCAAATACCCGCAAGAGCGGGGAATGCCTGGGCAGAATGCCCCAAGGAGAGCCGGTGACACGCATCGCCGGCCAGACAAAGCAAAATCAGCCCCTCGACGGGCACATAGGAGATAGAAAATGCGTCACGCACGTGGATACCGCCGCCTGAACCGCACACATGAGCACCGCAAGGCGCTCTGGGCGAATATGGCCGGCTCGCTCATTGAACATGAGCAGATCAAAACAACATTGCCCAAAGCGAAAGAACTGCGCCCGATCATTGAGAAAATGATCACGCTGGCGAAACGCGGGGACTTGCATGCGCGCCGTCAGGCCGCGTCCAAGCTTAAGCAGGACCAGTATGTCGCGAAGTTGTTCGACGTACTGGGGCCGCGGTACAAAGACCGTCAGGGTGGCTACGTGCGTGTCCTGAAAGCGGGTTTCCGCTATGGTGACATGGCGCCGATGGCGATCATCGAATTTGTCGACCGTGACCGCGACGCGAAAGGTGCCGCCGATAAAGCGCGCGTTGCGTCCGAAGAGGATTTCGCGGAAGAATAAGACCTGTCGCATGACGGGGATGGCCCTTGTTCCTTGCGGAACAAGGGCTTTTTTTATGCCTCCGGCGGGGATATTTACAGGTCAAAGAATGCCGGTGGCGGGCGCGGAAGGGAATAGTTTGGGAGATTTAT
>JBGCDG010000040.1:0-94639 GCA_045105195.1 Roseobacter sp.
TGTGGCGGGCCTGTAGCTCAACTGGTTAGAGCAGAGCGCTCATAACGCTTTGGTTGCGGGTTCAAGTCCTGCCGGGCCTACCACCTTGTTTCATGTGAACATTCCAAAGGTGATCCCCCCGCCGGGACACCGCGTGCGCGCCGAGACCCAATGTCATGGGGTTTTTATGACATCGCTGGAAATTCTACTGCGTTGAAGCCGCGCACAGTCGCTTGGCATGCGACACATTTTATTTGCGAACGCCGATAGGGACCAACTGTTGAGCCACAAGAACGCCCGATGAGGTAAGGAAAATGGTGCACCCAGTAGGATTCGAACCTACGACCTTCGCCTTCGGAGGGCGACACTCTATCCAGCTGAGCTATGGGTGCTTTCTGTATGAACAGTGCTTACGCGATATTTCTGCAGGTTAAAAGAGAATATCGGCAGCGGAAACGGTGGAAAATGGGCCCATGCTCAGATCTCCCGTCCAAAAAAAGCGCAGGCCTCGCGTCATTCTCGAGCAATCACGCAAACAGATCGTGCGCCAATTCAAGCGCATCCACCAAAACGTCGACCTCTGCCTTTGTGTTGTAGAGACCGAAAGACGCGCGGCAGGTTGCCGTCAGGCCCATATGGTCCATCAAAGGGCCAACACAGTGCTGACCCGCGCGTACCGCCACACCTTTTTTATCCAGAATCGTCGAGACATCATGCGCATGCGCGGCACCGTCCAGGGTAAAGCTGAAAATAGCGCCTTTGTCGGGCGTCGTGCCCTGAAGTTGCAACCAGTTCAGGCCACCCAACCGCTCCACACTGTAGTCTCGCAAGGTGTCTTCATACGCGGCAATGTTCTCCATGCCGAGATCCATCATGTATTCCAAAGCCACGCCCAAGCCAATGATTTGGACGATCCCGGGCGTCCCTGCTTCGAACATCATCGGCGGATCGTTGTAGATGACGGAATCTTTGCTGACTTCCTTGATCATATCGCCCCCGCCAATGAAGGGGCGCATCTCTGCCATACGGTCCGCATTCACATAAATCGCGCCTGAACCCGAAGGCCCATACAGCTTGTGCCCGGTAATCGCGTAGAAATCGCAGCCTATATCCTGCACGTCGACAGGCTGGTGCACCGCAGCTTGCGAACCATCCACTAACACAGCCACGCCGCGTGCCTGTGCCTCAGCGGTAATGGTTTTTACATCCACGCGCGTGCCCAGCACATTGGACAAATGGGTGATAGCGATCAGTTTGGTTTTTGGTCCGATCGCATCGATCACAGCCTGCGGATCCAACGCGCCTGTGCTATCCACATCGACCCACTTCAGCACCACGCCCTGACGTTCGCGCAGGAAATGCCAGGGTACGATGTTCGCATGATGCTCCATAACCGACAGGATGATCTCATCCCCGGCCTGCAGACGCGGCATGGCCCAGCTGTAGGCCACCATATTGATGCCCTCTGTGGTGCCGGAATTGAGGATAATATTATCTTCAGAACGCGCGTTCAAAAACCGCGCGATTACGCCTCGCACGCTTTCGTATTTGTCTGTGGCGAGATTAGAAAGGTAATGCAAACCTCGGTGCACATTCGCATATTCATGCGCATAGGCCTGATTGATGGCATCTATCATGACCTTAGGTTTTTGTGCCGAAGCACCGTTATCAAGATAAACCAACGGCTTGCCATTCACCTCACGGCTGAGGATCGGGAAATCCGCGCGGATCGCGTTGACATCATACATTCAAAGGTACTCCCACAGCAGAAATGCCGATCAAGGAAAGCAGAAAACTAAGACCTGCGATCAACGCCGTGGCACCGATCAGCAGGACAAAAAACGCGCGCCACAGAGACTCTAAGCGCAAACCGGCGCTGACGAACTGCACGAAAATCCACAGCGTCGCAGCGGCGATAAAAATGACAAGAAAACTCGCCAATACCGGTGCCATTAACAATGTAATCAACACCAAAACCTGCGCCGCAGCCCGTAAAGCTTGAAGCCAAAGCAACAAGACCATCAGGTCGCGGATCTCGCCATGCCCGCCCATCATGCGCCCAGTCCAATAGACCGCGTGCACCGTGGCAATAAAACCGCCTGCCGCAACAAGAAAGTAGATAAAGGGGCTGCCAACGATGCCGCTTAGTGGTTCTGGCACCGGAAAAATCATGTTGGACAGCGTCGACATGATGGTCATGAGCACGGTGACCAGCGCGATTGCAGTCCACAACGCCTCTTTCGGGACACGCCATTGCAGAACAATTTGCGCAGCCGCAGCAGGATCCCTGAGCGTCAGCAAAGCAAGATCGGGAAGACTAATTGTCTGGCTCATTCGTTCCCTGCCCGTTCAGCAACAATCAACCCGCCAATCCAAAACCACATGAACACCGTAAACCACACAAATCCAACGATTTGCAACTGAATCCCCGATCCGATGAAACCTGCTACCAGCCCGTTCAGCAACATCAGCGGAGACGAGGCAAGCAGCGCCCAGAACAGGGCCAGTCGCGCCCCGTAATGCGTGCCCTTACCTCGAAAAATCTTGGCCAGCAAATGGCTTATCCCAGCAAGGCAATAAAACCCCAAAGGTGCGATAAAAACCCAGGCGAGCAACGTCGCCCCCATCAGCATATTGAGATCTTCGCCGGTCAGATGGGCCTCCCGCGCCAGGCGTGGCATCTGCGCCACGAATACCACGGCACATCCTGCCATGAGATAGGCCAGCAAACGATCTTCTCGCTGCCCCAGCGCTAAAAGCCCAGCCACAACGCGACCGGGCCCTTTGTAAGTGGCCGATATGTTGCGGGTGACCGCCATCAGCTGCGGTGCCGCTCCAGCCAGGCGGCCAGACGCCCAGTGATTTCCTCACGCAGCTCTGCATTTTCGATTTCCTCGACCGCTTCGGCCAGGAATGCGAGTGTCAGAAGATCGGTCGCTGGTCCTTCAGGAATCCCACGTGAGCGTAGATAGAACAAGCCGTCTTCGTCGATAGCGCCCGATGTCGACCCGTGCGAACAGGCCACATCGTCTGCGTATATTTCCAGCTCTGGCTTGGCAAGGAACTGGCTGTCTTCATCCAACAAGAGCGATTGGCTGATCTGGTATCCATCCGTCTTTTGCGCGCCCGGTTGTACGAGGATCTTGCCTTGGAAGACGCCCGTCGCACCATTGCGCAGCACTTTCTTGAACACCTGCCGGCTTTCACAATTCACCGCGTCATGGGTAACAAAAACCGTATCGTCGTGGTGGAAATCACCATCGCCAACGCAAGCACCAGCAACATGCGCCATGGCATCATCACCGGTCAGTTCAATCACACACTCGTTGCGAGTCAGGACGCCATTTGCCGTCAGAGTAAAGCTCTTAAAGACACTCTCTTGGCCAAGACGCGTGAAGATATGGGTTGCAGCACGGCGTTCATGATCCCGCCCCTGTGCCCGGATGTGGTGAAAAACACCGGTATCCGCAATGTCGACTTCCATTACTTTGTTGAAGCGGGCCGCTGCTGGTCCGTTTTCCAACACTGTAACTTCGGCCCCCGGGTCGACCCGGATGACATGGTGCAGAATGGCATCTGATGTTTCATCGCGGTGGTGATACTGCAGACTGATCGGCTTGGAGGCCTTGCCTGTCACATGAATGACAACGCCGTCGGTCGCAAATGCTGTATTGAGCGCTGCGAGTGGTCGCGCAACCGGGTCCTGCCCGCGCGCTTCCAGCACTCCGTAAAGGTCGCGCGCCCAATGGATATCCGAGGACGCTTCAGCAAGCCGCTCTATGCTGACCCCTTCCAAGGTCAGATCATCGGAGGCTTCCGCGTCAAAAACACCGTCAACGAACACGACGTTAACCCGGTCGACGTCTCCGAAAATCGGCGCTTCGGCATTGTCAAACAGGGCTGCAGGCGCCGCGACTGCTTGCGTCAGCGTATCAGGGCGGGTGTATTTCCAATATTCGTCACGACGATCCGGCAGGCCCGTGGACTGCACTCGCGCAAGCGCCTCTTTGCGGGCCGTGGCGGACCAACCACCCTCTGGCATGTTCAAAGTTGCGAGCCGAGCGTCAGTTGTCGACTGTTGAACCGCTGGTTCGGCCATTATGCCACCTCTGCAAGTATGTCTGCGTACCCGTTGTTTTCGACTTCAAGCGCCAGCTCAGGACCGCCAGTTTTCACGATCTTGCCGTTAGCCATGATGTGCACAACATCCGGTTTGATGTGATCGAGCAGGCGCTGGTAGTGCGTGATCACCAGAAAACCGCGCCCTTCGGACCGCAGGGCATTCACACCCTCAGCTACCAGCTTCATCGCGTCAACATCCAGACCAGAATCCGTTTCATCGAGGATGCACATCTTGGGTTCGAGCATCGCCATCTGTAGGATTTCATTTCGTTTTTTCTCACCACCCGAGAAACCGACATTGACCGGACGCTTGAGCATATCCGCGTCGATCTTCAATTCCTTGGCGCGCGCACGCACCACTTTCAGGAATTCGGCGGCCGACATTTCGTCTTCTCCGCGCGCTTTGCGTTGGGCGTTCACGGCTGTGCGCAAGAATGTCATGTTCCCGACACCGGGGATTTCGACCGGGTATTGAAACGCGAGGAAAAGTCCTGCGGCAGCGCGTTCTTCCGGATCCATCTCCAGCACGTCTGCGCCTTCCAGATGCGCTTCACCGCCCGTCACTTCGTACCCGTCTTTGCCGGAAAGCACGTAGGACAGCGTCGATTTGCCTGATCCGTTGGGGCCCATGATGGCATGCACCTTGCCGGCTCCAATCTCGAGATCGACGCCTTTCAGGATTTCCTTATCTTCTTCTTCCAGCTTGACCTGAAGGTTCTTGATGCTCAGCATAGTTTTCTTTCCTTTTCCCCAACGCTCAAAGCGTCAATATATCAATGCCCTAAGGCCTGCTCTTTATGTTCTAGCTTATCACGACGGCGGTGCCGGAGACGGAAACCATTAGCATGCTGTCCCCGATCACCTCATAGTCCAGATCGATGCCCACGACGGCATTCGCCCCAAGGGCCGCGGCGCGTTCTTCGATTTCCTGCATCGCCTCGTCGCGGGCGTCTTTGAGTTTGCTCTCATAGGCACCCGAGCGTCCGCCGATCACATCTGTGACAGAGGCAAAGAAATCCCGCACGATATTCGCGCCCATGATCGCCTCGCCCACGACGATACCCTTATAGGCGGTGATTGTGTGGCCCTCGATGGTATTGGTTGTCGTTAGGATCATTCGTCTCTCTCTTTGACGAAGTCGGCCAATTGCCGGGCTTTCTCAGCGGCGCGTGTCTGTCGGAAAGCGGCGTCTTCAGCTTCCCGTTTTCTGCGGTTCATTCGGCCAAGCATCTTTGTAACGGCAACTGCAGCTAACAGCGACGCAATCTGCAGAAAAACCATCAAACCGATGGAAAAGCCGCCCAAACGAGTGGTCGCAAAAACAGTCGAGATTGCCGTCAGCACAAACCAAAGAAGTACACCAACGCGAACATGGGTGTCAGCTTGTCGACGCCCCATGTTCGCGGCACCAATCGCACTTTCTCCGTGTACCGAAATATTGTCCAAAACCTCTACCCCACCGAGCCTTCCAGCGAAATCGCCACCAATTGCTGCGCTTCCATGGCGAACTCCATGGGCAGGGCCTGCAGCACGTCCTTGCAGAAACCGTTGACCACCAGCGCCACGGCCTCTTCCTCGTCCATCCCGCGTGAGCGGCAGTAGAAGAGCTGGTCGTCATCCACCTTGGAGGTTGTCGCTTCGTGCTCGACACGCGACGAGTTGTTCTTGACTTCGATGTAGGGCACAGTGTGAGCCCCGCATTTGTCACCAATCAACAGGCTGTCGCACTGCGTGTAGTTGCGCGATTCCTTGGCTTTGGGGTGCATTGAGACCAGCCCGCGGTAGGTGTTCTGCGCCTTGCCCGCCGAGATGCCCTTAGAGACGATCCGGCTTTTGGTGTTCTTGCCCAGATGGATCATCTTGGTGCCGGTATCGGCCTGCTGCATGTTGTTGGCGATGGCGATGGAGTAGAACTCGCCCTGGCTGTCATCGCCGCGCAGGATGCAGGACGGGTACTTCCAGGTCACGGCGGACCCCGTTTCGACTTGCGTCCACATCACTTTTGCCCGGTCACCCCGGCAATCGGCACGTTTTGTCACGAAATTGTAGATCCCGCCCTTGCCGTTCTCATCACCGGGATACCAGTTCTGTACGGTGGAGTATTTCACCTCCGCGTCTTCTTCGATGATGATCTCGACCACCGCCGCATGCAGTTGCGCGATGTCGCGTTGCGGCGCGGTGCAGCCCTCAAGATAGCTCACGTAAGAGCCCTTGTCGGCAATAATCAACGTACGTTCGAACTGGCCAGTGTTTTCCGCGTTGATGCGGAAGTAAGTCGATAGCTCCATCGGGCAGCGCACGCCGGGCGGCACATAGACAAACGAACCATCAGAGAAGACCGCCGAATTGAGCGTCGCATAGTAATTGTCGGACACGGGCACGACCGTGCCGAGGTATTTTTTGACCAGTTCCGGGTGATCTTTGATCGCCTCTGATATGGAACAGAAGATCACGCCAGCTTTTTTCAGCTCGTCCTGAAACGTCGTTCCAACAGAGACGGAGTCAAAAACCGCATCCACAGCGACCTTGCGCGGCTCGTCGCCAAGCTCTTCAGCGCCCTCAACACCTGCGAGGATCATCTGCTCTTTCAGCGGAATGCCAAGTTTCTTGTATGTTTCCAAAAGCTTGGGATCCACTTCGTCCAGCGATTTGGGTTTCACTTCCATCGACTTGGGACGGGCATAGTAATACTGATCCTGAAAATCGATCTCAGGATAATCAACCATCGCCCATTTGGGTTCTTCTTTCTGGAGCCAGCGATCGTAGGCAGCCAAGCGCCATTCCGTCATCCACTCCGGCGCTTCGTTCTTTTCAGGGATCAGTCGCACGAGGTCCGGGCCGCGACCTTTGGGTGCGTATTCCATTTCGATGTCAGTGGACCAGCCGTATTTGTATTTGCCGCCCACTTCACGAACTGCATCGACGGTGTCCTGATCGACACCCTCTTTTACCTGCACCTCATCGGCCGTCGGATGGTCGAGTGCTGTCATCGTATCCTCCAAGTCTCACGCCGCGCGGGCGCGAAATTTCTGTTCTTTTTCAAGCCAGCTCTGCGCGAACCGCAGCACTTCGCTCTTTGTTGTATCCAGCCCCAAGGACACGCGAATGGCGCAACTTGCGGTCACTTCGTCAAAACCCATCGTCTGCAAAACCGTACTGGCTTTGACCTTGCCACTGGAGCAGGCAGAGCCTGCAGAAATAGCAAAACCGGCCAAATCCATCTGGATCACCTGGGCCTCACCTTTCCATCCGGGCGTGATGAGGCAAGCGGTGTTTGGCAAACGATCAGTATCTTTCCCGACAAAAATAGTTGTCTTTGCGTCGGCTGCAAGGGTGTTTTCTAGAATCTTTCTAAGTTCTTCGATTTCATCCCATCGACCCGCTGTAACATCCTGTGCGGCAGCTTTGGCAACCGCTGCAAACCCCGCTATGCCGATGATGTTTTCCGTGCCAGAGCGGCGGCCCATTTCCTGCCCACCGCCTCGGATCTGCGCCGGTATGTCCTGGCCACGTCGCACGACCAGCGCACCAACGCCCTTGGGGCCGCCCAGTTTATGCGCCGAAATCAACCCCATCCGAACGTTTGATGCGTTGAAGTCCAGTGGAATCTTGCCAAAAGCCTGTGTCATGTCACTGACCACGAGTCCTTCGGGTAAGCGCTGCACAACGCCCGTTTCGGAATTGGCCATTTGCAGGGTTGAAACCTCCGGTGGCATCACAGTGACCAGACCCGAGGAATCGGCCACGAGATCGTTCTGACACCATGCCCGCACTGCATCATGTTCGATGTCACTAGCGTGAAGTTCTCGTCCGGCACAGGCCAGTGCCGCGGCTTCTGTCGCACCAGAGGTAAATACGATGTCCGCGCCGTCGGCTCCGATGGCCTGTGCAACATCGCGGCGCGCGCGCTCCAGCAGTCCCTTTGCGGCGCGCCCTTCGCTATGCACCGAAGACGGATTACCCAGCACATCCATCGCCTCGATCATGGCACGGCGCGCTTCCTGACGCAGCGGCGTCGTCGCATTGTGATCCAGATAGACCCGCTCCATTACTGTGCCCAACAGTACTGATTTGCTAATGCGATGCTATGCATCTGCCGGTTCCTCGTCGACAATATCAAACAAGTTGGGCACCGCAGGACAGGGAGCCAGTTCGTTGGCAACCACGTCTGAAAGCCGCGTCTGGTGCAAAAACACATAAACATGTGCACTCAAACCTTCCCAAAGGCGATTGGTCAGCGACTGCGCTTGACTTCCTGACGCTCCGCCCGATGCCCCTGCCCCCTTGTGCATGGCATCCACCGTTTCATCGACGGCACTCAGAACATCCACCACACGAATATTTGCCGCATCCTTCGCCAGTCGATAGCCGCCACCCGGTCCCCGCACAGACTGTACCAACTCGGCGCGCCGCAGTTTGACAAAGAGCTGCTCAAGATAGGGCAGTGAAATCGATTGCCGTTGCGCAATGTCACCAAGCGACACGAGACTGCCTTTAGGTTGCAACGCGATATCCGCCAGTGCAACCATGGCATAGCGCCCTTTTGTTGACAGCTTCACGGCACTTCTCCCCACTTGGCATTGCGGGCCGGTCAAACGATTGACGCGGCGCGCGTTAAACCTTAAGTCCATGGATCGCGGAAGGCGAGATCTTCCACACAGGATTTAGAACCGTTCTAAGGTACCCGACCGAACTCGTCAAGATTTCAAGGGCCGTGAACTCGAATTGCAAGGACGCTCATGCCCGAGGTCATTTTTCCCGGACCCGAAGGCCGCCTCGAAGGCCGCTATCATCCTCAAAAAGAACGCGACGCGCCAATCGCCATCATCCTGCACCCGCATCCACAATTCGGCGGCACGATGAATCATGTGATCGTGCACAAGATGCATTATGCGTTCTACAATATGGGCTTCACGGTTCTGCGGTTTAATTTCCGCGGCGTCGGTCGCAGTCAGGGCGAATACGATCAGGGCGTCGGAGAGTTGTCTGACGCAGCTTCCGCGCTCGATTATCTGCAGTCCATGAACAACAACTCAAAACACTGCTGGGTTGCCGGGTTCTCATTTGGCGCCTGGATCGGGATGCAACTATTGATGCGCCGCCCGGAAATCACCGGGTTTATCTCGGTCGCTCCACCAGCGAATATGTACGATTTCTCGTTTCTTGCACCTTGCCCGGCCTCTGGTCTGATCATTAATGGCACGTCGGATCGCGTCGCTCCACCAAGCGACACCGAAGCATTGGTCAGAAAGCTGCACGAGCAAAAGGGTATCACGATCACGCATGAACAGGTTGAAGGCGCCGGGCATTTCTTCGAAGAGCCCTTTGCGGATACGCTCATCGACACCACCACCGATTATGTCAAACGCCGCCTCACGGAGACTTCACGCTAAACCATGGGTATCGTAGAAGACGTTGCCGACGAACTGGCATTGGAAAGCCTCAAGATCATCAACGCCACAGGAGATGATGCTTTTGTGCAGCGGATCGCCGATACGATCGGCGGCTCGTCACAGACCATGGAAGAAGCCTACTTGACAGCTGTGCGGGTGCGGCGCGCCGAACAACGCGCCCGCGCGGTACTGGACCAAATCAAGAAAGACCTTGCCGACAGCGCAGTTGCACCTCCCAATGAGTGATCGGATCGCAGCACAGATTGCTTTTCTAAGCGAAGCGGACAAGCTGAAATCAGTGTTGCGCGCGTCCAAGTTACATGATGCCTCCCGGTTCGAGAATTCTGCGGAGCATTCGTGGCATGTCATGTTGTATGCACTGGTGTTAGCAGATCAGGCGGACCCGGATGTCCACATTGACCGCGTCCTGAAAATGCTGTTGCTGCACGACATTGTCGAAATCGACGCCGGTGACAACCCCATCCACGGCGCCGTCGATGCGGCAGCGCAGGACGCTGCAGAAAAAGCGGCGGCCGATCGACTTTTCGGCCTGCTGCCCGAAGATCAAAGAGATACGTTTCGAGTGCTTTGGGACGAGTTTGAAGCCGCACAAAGCCCAGATGCCGTGTTCGCCAAGGCGATTGATCGGGTGCAAACGCCCATTGGCAACCTCGCCAACGGGGGCGGCAGTTGGCGTGACTACAGCGTAACCCTCGCCCAGTTGGAGGCACGCGTAGGCACGCCAGTCAGCAAGGGCACCCCCCGATTGTGGCAATGGCTTCAGCCCAAACTGAGCGCGTTCTTTGAGAAAATGCCGTCCTAAGCATTAAACAGCACTTTCTGTATGCAATTGTATACAAAATACTTTCTCCTTTAAGATTTCTGCGCTAAACGGCCCTCAGTCTGTCAAGCGATCCCAGCCACAGGAGCTCCCATGTCCAAGATCAAAGTTGAACACCCAATTGTCGAACTGGATGGTGATGAAATGACCCGTATCATATGGGATTTCATCAAGAAAAAGCTGATCCTTCCTTATCTGGATATCGATCTTAAGTATTACGATCTCGGCATGGAATCACGCGATGCGACGGACGATCAAATTACGGTAGATGCAGCCCACGCCATTAAGCAGCATGGCGTCGGGGTCAAATGCGCCACCATTACCCCCGATGAAGCACGCGTTGAAGAATTCGGCCTGAAAAAGATGTGGCGCTCTCCCAATGGCACCATCCGCAATATTCTGGGCGGTGTGATTTTTCGCCAACCGATCATCTGTCGCAATGTACCGCGACTGGTTCCGGGCTGGACAAAACCCATCGTCGTCGGTCGCCACGCCTTTGGCGATCAGTATCGCGCGACTGATTTCAAATTCCCCGGCGCGGGCAAGCTGACCCTGAAATTCGTGGGCGAAGACGGTGCAGAGATCGAGCACGAAGTATTTGATGCGCCCGACAGCGGTGTCGTCATGGCCATGTACAACTTGGACAAATCGATCATCGATTTCGCCCGTGCCTCCTTAAATTATGGTCTCAGCCTTGGGTGGCCGGTGTATTTATCGACCAAAAACACGATCCTCAAGCAATATGACGGTCGTTTTCTGGAACTTTTCGCTGAAATCTATGAAACCGAGTTCAAGGAACAATTTGAAGCGGCCGGGATCTGGTACGAACACCGCCTCATCGATGATATGGTCGCCTCGGCGATGAAATGGTCGGGCGGTTATGTCTGGGCCTGCAAGAATTACGACGGCGATGTGCAATCCGACACCGTGGCCCAAGGGTTTGGTTCTCTGGGGCTAATGGCGTCTGTCCTGATGACACCCGACGGCAAGGTGGTCGAATCCGAGGCGGCCCATGGCACCGTCACACGCCACTACCGCCAGCACCAGAAGGGCGAGGCAACATCCACCAACTCCATCGCCTCGATCTATGCCTGGACGGGCGGGTTGAAGCACCGCGCCAAGTTGGATGACAATGCCGCTTTGCTGAACTTTGCGGAAACGCTGGAACAGGTGGTCGTGGACACAGTGGAAAGCGGCTTTATGACCAAGGACCTCGCTCTGCTTGTCGGGCCAAACCAAGGGTGGCTGACCACGATGGGCTTTTTGGAAAAGGTTGACGAAAACCTCAACAATGCGCTGGCGGGATAACAGTTCAGACAGTGCTGCTTATTTTTGCGGCACGGCTTGGGAAATTCTACTCTCGCGATCGGGCAAGTGACGTCTTTCATAGACAATAAGCCGGGCGGGCCCTATCGCGGCGACATGTCAGCCATATCTTCAGACCCGCGTACACACACGACCATCGAAGATGCTCAAGGGCTGGGGCTCGGTATTTTCTTTTGCAGCCTCGGCATGCATGTGCTGACGTCCGTAGGTCTGATCACGGGTCAAACGGCGGGCATCGCTGTCATCCTTTCTTACGCGACGGGCTATTCGTTTGGCCTGACGTTCTTTGTGGTCAACCTGCCCTTTTACATTCTGGCGTATCGGCGTCTTGGGCTGGAATTCACGATCAAATCACTGCTGTCCGTGACATTGATGTCTGTGCTGACCGAAATATTACCGCTTGGCATGACTTTCGATCAGTTGGATCCCGCATTGGGAGCGATTGTCTTTGGCGCTCTGGTGGGCATGGGCTTGCTCGCAATGTTTCGTCACAACGGGTCCATGGGAGGCTTGGGCGTTGTCGCCTTGCTGATTCAAGACACTACCGGCTTTAAAGCGGGCTGGGTGCAATTGATCGCAGACGGGGTGATCTTTGCTTTCGCCTATCTCCTTTTCCCAATTCAAACAGTACTTTACTCCTTGCTGGGCGCGTTGGTGCTCAACCTTGTGATTACTTTCAATCATCGGCGCGACCGCTACATCGCCACCTGAACTGTAAAACCGGTACGTGCCGCACTCTTCGGTACCGGCGGGGGCTGCGCGGATAAAGCCCGTTTGAGTGCAGAGCGGGCCACAAGAACAAGGTCGCCACACAAACGACCACCAATGGCAGCGACAGTTTGAAAATTGAAAATGCGTGCATCGTAGTGCCTTCAGACCCGGCAAACAGGCCAGCAGCCTGTCCAGAGAACCCCTCGGATCGAAAGCGCAGCAATAATCTGTCTTTCCCATCAGAGAGCATTGGAAAACCAGGGCCAGGGGCAAGAAGAGTTTCGGAAGAGGCACCACGAAGGGCATCTGCGTTATCACCTGCCAACACCATCTGTGCCCACCCAAAAGCAGCCCGTGACATTTGCAGAAAATCAATGCTGTGCACCTGACCATCCGCCTGTGATACCTGCGACAACGCAATGCGATCATCAACGGTCGCGGCATATAACGGTACGGCGGCCACAAGAGCCGCCAAAATAGAGAACAATCGCAAAGGGCGAAAACCTTACTTCTGGTTTACTCCCACATCCCGCTGGTCACGCTGTATTGCAAAAATGTATGAAAGCTTAAACGATTGTCCTATCGATAGAATTTTAGGCTTTTTCTAAACCTGTCATCCCCTGTTGTGCGTCCGTTCGTAAAGGCGCGCGACAATTTTGCTCGCTGTTTTTTCAAAAAGACAGGGGATTATGGCGTGGATCAACGCCGCGCCTGCGGCTGCAAACAAAAGCCCCGAGAACCGCAGCGCAAATGCCATGTGCTGCAAAAAGGTCTCATCGACTGTCGCTGGGTGGCTGAGGAATATGCGCTGTATCATCTCGTTCTCCATCTGATTGAGACAAATGTAATCGCTGCATTCGTGTAATACTTCCCAAAATTGCGTGTTACTACTATAATTGGATAATACATTCCCAATGTAATTGGATTTCGTGTGAAATTGGACGACATCGATAAAAAGCTACTAGATCTGGCCCAAGAAGATTCGGCCCTGCCGCTGGATGCGATCAGTGAACTAGTCCACCTGAGCCGCAATGCATGTTGGCGACGTTTGCGAAATTTGGAAGCCGCAGGGTACATCAAGCGCCGCGTTGCACTGCTAGATCCCGAAAAGCTTGATTTGGGCCTGAGCGTTTTTATCATGCTGCGCAGTTCCGATCATTCGCCAGAGTGGCAGGAGACACTGCGCGCGGCGACACAGGGCATGCCCGAAATCCTCGGCGTCCACCGCATGACTGGAGAGCTGGATTACTTGATCCGTGCCCGCGTTGCGCATATGGCCGATTATGACAGACTCTATCAATCGTTGATCCGGCGCGTTGCGCTCTCGGATGTTTCCGCCAGTTTCGTCATGGAAGACATCAAGGACACGCATCGTTTGCCCTTGTGACGCAAGAAAGCACTGACCATGCCCCTGCACTATCTTTATCTTACCCTTGCGATCCTAACGGAAACCATCGGGACAACTGCGCTGCAAGCCAGCCAACAATTTACCCGTACCGGCCCCTCCTTACTCGTGGTGGTCGCCTATGGCATCTCGTTCTACCTGCTGGCTTTGACGCTGAAGTACATGCCCGTGGGTGTCGTCTATGCCATCTGGTCAGGTCTTGGGATTGTGTTTATCGCCGCCATTGGATTTGTGGTGTTTGGACAAAAGCTGGACCTGCCCGCAGTGATTGGGCTTGCCCTGATTGTATCCGGGATCCTGGTGATTCACCTTCTGTCTAATTCCACCCAGCATTAAGACTGGAGCAGATTAGCTCTGGCTTTCGCGGGGATCGCACGGTATGCGCCCTGCAACAGCGCTGCACTGCGGCGTCGAACGTATACGGAAAGAGGCGCTCCCATGGACTTGCGTAACATTGCCATTATTGCTCACGTCGATCACGGCAAAACCACACTGGTGGACGAATTGCTGAAGCAATCCGGCACCTATCGGGAAAACCAGGCCACGACGGAACGGGCGATGGACAGCAATGACCTCGAACGCGAGCGCGGGATCACTATTCTTGCAAAAGCGACCTCCGTGGAATGGGACGGCACACGGATCAATATCGTCGACACACCCGGTCACGCGGATTTTGGCGGTGAAGTCGAACGGATCCTGTCCATGGTGGATGGTGTCGTTCTGTTGGTAGATGCTGCAGAAGGGCCGATGCCGCAGACAAAGTTCGTAACATCCAAGGCGCTGGCCCTAGGGCTGCGTCCGATTGTGGTGCTGAACAAGGTCGACAAGCCGGATGGGGAACCGGACCGTGCGCTGGATGAGTGCTTTGACCTCTTCGCAAATCTTGGCGCTGATGACGATCAGCTGGATTTCCCGGCGATGTACGCCTCCGGTCGGAATGGCTGGGCGGATATGGAACTGGATGGCCCGCGCGAGGATCTCTCTGCGCTGTTTGATCTGATCGTGAAACATGTCCCTGCCCCCGCTCAGCTTGAGCAACGCGAAGCGCCTTTCCGAATGTTGGCAACAACTCTTGGCGCGGACCCCTTTATCGGTCGGATTCTGACCGGTCGCGTTGAATCCGGAACCTTAAAGGCAGGTGAAACCGTCAAGGCGCTAAGCCGGGACGGCGCACAAATCGAGAGCTTTCGCGTGACCAAAGTGCTGGCCTTTCGCGGCCTGACACAGCAACCCATCGATCTGGCCGAAGCGGGCGACATTGTGAGCCTCGCCGGCATGTCCAAGGCCACGGTTGCGGATAGTATCGTCGCGCCACAAGTGACCGAAGCGCTGCCCGCACAGCCAATCGATCCGCCAACGATCACTGTGACCTTCGGGATCAATGACAGCCCGCTTGCCGGGCGTGATGGCAAGAAGGTGCAAAGCCGCGTCATCCGCGAACGCCTGATGAAAGAAGCAGAAAGCAACGTTGCAATCAAAATTACCGACACACCCGGAGGCGAAGCCTTTGAAGTGGCTGGTCGAGGCGAATTGCAGATGGGTGTTTTGATCGAAAACATGCGCCGCGAGGGTTTTGAGCTCTCGATTTCTCGTCCGCAGGTTCTGTTTCGCGATATCGATGGTGCTCGCCACGAACCAATCGAAGAGGCAACGATCGACGTGGATGACGAATATTCCGGCGCAGTGATCGAAAAAATCACCGGCACGCGCCGCGGCGAATTGGTTGAGATGAAACCTGCAGGCGCTGGCAAAACACGTATAGTGGCCCACGTGCCGTCACGCGGGTTGATCGGGTATCACGGTGAATTTTTGACCGATACGCGTGGCACAGGCGTATTGAACCGCGTCTTTCACGGCTGGGCGCCGCACAAAGGACCCATCCCAGGGCGCCGCGCAGGTGTTCTGATCTCTATGGAGAACGGCACCTCAGTGGCCTATGCGCTCTGGAATCTCGAAGAACGTGGCAAGATGATGATCGGCGCTCAGGCTGATGTCTACACCGGCATGATCATCGGCGAACACAGCCGAGAGAATGATCTGGAGGTCAACCCGTTGAAGGGCAAGAAACTGACCAACGTGCGAGCATCAGGAACAGACGAAGCCGTGCGTCTAACAACGCCAATCCAGCTGAGCCTCGAAGAAGCCATTGCCTATATCGACGACGATGAGCTTGTCGAAGTGACGCCAAATGCTGTCCGGTTACGCAAGCGCTACCTTGATCCACACGAACGCAAGCGCATGGCGCGCGCCAGCTGAGCTATTCGTCGGTTTCGATGATCATCAATTCACGTTCGGACGCGTTTCGAGCGTGGCTTAAAGCGCGCTGATATACTTCTGAATTATAACATTTTTCAGCGGTTTCGACATCCGGAAAACGTGCCACGACATTGCGTGGACGCGCGCGCCCTTCGAGCTGTACAAACCGCCCTCCGCGCGCAATGAAATGCCCGCCATGTGCCGAGATGGCCTCAGTTGCGAGGGCTGCATACTTTGCGTAAGCTTCATCGTCCGTGACGGTCACATGTGCAATCCAGAGTGCGCTCATCGGTTCAATCCTTTCAAAATGTCCTCTGCAGCTGCAATCGCAGCATCTGCCGCACTGGCGTCCTTGGCGCCGCCTTGTGCCATGTCAGGTCGCCCTCCGCCCCCTTTGCCACCCATCGCGCCGACGGCCGCTTTGACGATATCCACCGCTGAAACGGCCTGAGTAAGGTCATTGCTCACGCCCGCAGCAACCGCAGCTTTGCCATCAGATTCCGCGATCAACAAAACTACTCCACTGCCCATCTTTTCCTTGAACTGATCAATCAGTGACGGCAGGTCGCGCCCAGTCACACCGGAAAGAACTTGCGCCATAAACGGCGTACCCGCGACATCCTGAACCTCGGGTGTGGCCTGACCACCGCCGCCGGCCATGGCCAATTCGCGGCGCAGTTGGGCTACTTCATTGGAGAGCGCGCGGCGTTCTTCCATCAACGCACGCACGCGATCCGGCACCTCTGCGGGTTGGGCTTTAAGGTCCAGCGCCACCTCTGCAAGGCGATTATCTTGTGCACGCAGATACGACATCGCAGCAGCCCCGGTAAGCGCTTCAATGCGGCGCACGCCCGCACTGCTGGCGCTATCGCCCAGCATCACAAAAGCGCCAATGTCGCCGGTTTGTCGCACATGCGTCCCACCGCAAAGCTCCAGCGAGTATGTCTCACCGCCCGTTCCTTTGCCTGACCCCGCCTTGTGACCCATCGAGACCACCCGCACCTCATCGCCGTACTTCTCGCCAAACAGGGCTTGCGCGCCCAAAGCACGGGCGTCATCAGGCGTCATAATGCGGGTCTCCACAGGGCCATTCTGGCGGATAAAGGCGTTGACCTCCGCTTCGACGGTGTTCAATTGCTCCAACGTCAGCGCTTGGGTGTGACTGAAGTCGAACCGCAAACGATCTTGAGCATTAAGAGAACCCCGTTGCGCCACGTGATCCCCTAAGGATTCGCGCAGGGCTTCATGCAACAAATGCGTCGCGGAGTGATTAGCCTGAATGGCCGCGCGACGGTTCTGATCCACGTTTAAAACGACCGCATCACGCAAGGCGATACGGCCCTCCGTGACAGTTGCCACATGGACGTAAACGCCGGCCGTTCTACGACAATCCGTGATCTCTGCAGACCCAGACGCTGAGGCCAATGTACCGCGATCCCCCACCTGACCACCACTTTCAGCGTAAAAAGGTGTCTGGTTAAGCGCGATATGCACTTCGCCGCCCGCCGAGACCTCGTTCACTGCGGCACCACCTTGGATCAACGCCACAATCTGGCCTTCGGCGGTTTGCGTATCATACCCCAAGAAATCGGTCGCGCCTTCCTTATCGGCCACATCAAACCAAACCGTGGAATCGGCCGCCTCTCCGGACCCTGCCCAAGCCGCGCGAGCTTTGGCTTTCTGCTCTGCCATGGACGTCTCGAAACCTTCGATGTCTACCCCTCGGCCCTTTTCACGCAATGCATCCTGCGTCAAATCAAGCGGGAACCCATAGGTGTCGTACAACTTGAACGCAGCAGTACCCGGCAGATCGACGCCGTCAGCTAAACCGCTGATTTCCTCATCTAAAAGCTTCAACCCACGATCAAGCGTCTGCTTAAAGCGCGTTTCTTCCTGTAATAGCGTCTGTTCGATCATGCTTTGCGCCTGTCCGAGTTCCGGATAGGCCGCCCCCATCTGACGCACAAGAGCAGGTACAAGACGATGCATTAGCGGGTCTTTTGTGCCTAGCAAGTGCGCATGACGCATGGCGCGGCGCATGATCCGGCGTAAAACATAGCCGCGCCCATCATTGGCTGGCATGACACCATCAGCCATTAGGAAGGACGTAGAGCGCAGGTGATCTGCAATCACACGGTGATGCGTGGCTCCGGGGCCGTCCGGATGCGTGCTGGTGGCATCTGCCGACGCCTCGATCAGATTGCGCATCAGATCCGTGGCGTAGTTGTCATTCGTGCCTTGCAACAATGCGGCGACCCGCTCAATGCCCATGCCAGTGTCGATGGACTGTGCCGAAAGATCGCGACGCGTGCCGTCTTCGAATTGCTCGTATTGCATGAAAACGAGGTTCCAGATCTCGACGAAACGGTCGCCGTCTTCCTCCGGCGAGCCCGGAGGTCCACCCCAGATGTGATCGCCGTGATCATAAAAGATTTCGGTACACGGACCACAGGGACCGGTTGGACCCATCATCCAGAAGTTGTCATTCGTCGCGATGCGAATGATCCGATCTGCTGGCACGCCGACCTTTTTCCAGATTTCCGCCGCCTCATCGTCGGTGTGATAGATCGTGACGTAGAGACGCGATTTATCAATCCCCAGTTCCCGTGTGATCAGATTCCAGGCAAAAGGGATGGCGTCTTCTTTGAAGTAATCGCCAAAGCTGAAATTGCCGAGCATCTCGAAAAACGTATGGTGACGCGCAGTATAGCCGACGTTGTCGAGATCATTGTGCTTACCGCCCGCCCGAACGCATTTTTGCGCCGTGGTCGCCCGTTTGTAGGCGCGATTTTCCACGCCAGTGAAAAGGTTCTTGAACTGCACCATACCAGAGTTCGCAAACATTAGCGTCGGATCGTTTCGGGGCACCAGCGGACTGGAGGACACGACCTCATGCCCCTCTTTGGCAAAATAAGACAAGAAAGTGGAGCGGATATCATTCAGCGTTTGCATGGGAGCGGCTTTCAGGCGAGATCATTCAGTTCCCGATCAAATACCCCCCGCGATGGCGGCTGTCCACAAGCTGCATGGCAATTAACAGCAAACGGGGCGCATTCCATGAACACGCCCCGCAATTAATACCGATTTTCTGACGTCGCTCCTCAGGCTTCGAGAATATCGTCGCCCTTAGTCTTTTCACTCTCGGGCATGTCAAAGTCCAACCCGTGTGCTGCGCGTATCTTGTCTTCGATATCAAGAGCAATGGCGCTGTTTTCCCGCAAGAATCCTTTTGCATTCTCGCGACCCTGGCCAATGCGTTCATCACCATAGCTGAACCAAGAACCGGATTTATCGACCACACCTGCCGCAACGCCCAGATCCAACAGTTCACCCATTTTAGAAATGCCTTCGCCATACATGATGTCGAATTCTACCTGCTTGAAGGGGGCCGCGACTTTGTTTTTGACGACTTTTACGCGCGTGTGGTTGCCCACAACTTCGTCGCGGTCCTTCAAAGCGCCAATGCGACGGATGTCCAGACGCACTGAGGAATAGAACTTCAGCGCATTCCCGCCCGTTGTGGTTTCTGGCGAGCCAAACATCACACCGATTTTCATCCGGATCTGGTTAATAAAGATCACCATGCAATTCGAACGCGCGATGGAGCCGGTAAGCTTGCGCATAGCTTGGCTCATGAGGCGCGCCTGAACACCGACAGAGCTGTCGCCCATGTCGCCTTCAAGCTCGGATTTCGGCGTCAGTGCGGCCACAGAATCGACGATAACCATATTCACTGCGCCGGATCGCACCAGCGTATCGGTGATTTCCAAAGCCTGCTCGCCAGTGTCTGGCTGGCTGATCAGCAATTCGTCCAGATCGACGCCCAATTTCTTGGCATATGAGGGATCCAGCGCGTGCTCTGCATCCACAAACGCGCAGACGCCACCGGACTTTTGCTGCTCCGCGACACAATGAAGCGTCAGCGTTGTTTTTCCGGAGCTTTCAGGGCCATAGATTTCAACGATGCGACCCATAGGCAGACCCCCTATGCCCAGAGCGATATCCAAACCCAGCGATCCGGTTGAACTGGATTTGATGTCCTGAACGGCGCCTTCCTTCCCCAGCTTCATGATGGAGCCTTTGCCGAACTGGCGTTCAATTTGCGCCAGCGCAGAATCGAGCGCTTTTTGTTTGTCTGAGGATGCTTTGCTGTTCATGCTGAGTAAATCTGCCGTTTTCATTTTTGTTTCCTCTTACTGTCACAGATCGTTTCGTCGGGCAATCATTGCCAGTCAATCCGTGCAAATGTTCTTATTACGTTCTCACTAGGACTAAAAAGAGAACATTTCAATCAAAATTTCGTAAAACTATCTTTTTCCAAAACCAGTTAAAGACTGGTTTAAGGACGAATGGTTGTTCTCTACTTTTTTGAGGCGTCTTACTGGGAAAGCGCCACGCTGCATTACTCTGCTGCATGAGAGTGCTTTTTTTTGGTGTAAGAAATAAACATAATGCATTGATAAATAAATTTTTCCTCACCCAATATTCTGCCGAAAGCCGGCGTAACTTTGTCGCGATCCAGCGTCTTAGTTCATCTGCTGCAATACCGTATCTGTCAGGTCATTCAGAGAAAACGGCTTGGGCAGAAATACCGAATTGGGAATCTTCGTCTGCATCTCGCTAAAGCTGTCTTCGGCATAACCGGACACAAAGACAACACGCACTTCTGGGCGCGACTTCAGTGCCTCACGCACCCAACTGGGGCCATCCATGCCCGGCATGACCACATCGGTGACAAAAACATCCACATTGAGTGACTGATCTTCGAGCGTCTTGAGGGCAGCTTCGGCAGAATCGGCTTCAAGTACGGTATAACCACGTAGCCGCAACGCCCGACTTGCGAAGGCGCGCACGGGTGCTTCGTCTTCCACAAGCAATATGACGCCGTCACCGTGTTTGCCGGTAGGTTTTGCCGGTTCCTCCGCCGCTTCGATCACGATCTCTTCCACTTTCTCCAAAACAGGGAAGTAAAGCGAAAAGGACGTGCCAACGCCCATCGTACTATCGACAAAGATGTACCCGCCCGTTTGTTTGACGATCCCGTAGGCCGTCGAGAGGCCCAGTCCGGTGCCTTCCCCCGTCCGCTTTGTGGTGTAGAATGGCTCAAATACTTTCTGGCGTTTGTCAGAACGGATACCGACCCCATCGTCTGACACTTTAACAGTGACGTATTCGCCCACGGGTACAGTGACCCGGTCACGCTGCAATGGGTCTTTGAGGCGTTTTTGCTCGGTTTCAATACGGATTTCACCTCCGTTAGGCATCGCATCGCGCGCGTTGACCACCAGATTCATCAAAACCTGCTCTAACTGACGCTTATCCGCGCGGATAGGCGCTAAAACGGGGTCATGTGTAAGGGTCAGAGTCACTTTTTCACCCACCAAACGGTTCAGAAGATGGGTCAGATCCGCGAGCGTGTCGCGCATGTCGAGTGTTTCGGGACGCAAGGTTTGTTTGCGGGAGAAGGCCAGCAACTGTCCGACCAGCGCGGCCGCCCGATTGGCATTCTGATTGATCTGTACCAGATCGCTATAATCTGGATCACCCTGATCGTGCCGCAACAAAAGCAAATCACAATGCCCTGAAATCGCGGTCAGAAGGTTATTGAAATCATGCGCCACACCGCCTGCAAGTTGCCCGATTGCTTGCATTTTCTGACTTTGGACGAATTGTGCCTCGAGAGATTTCAACTCAGTCGCGTCATTCAAAACCGCAATCAAAGCAGGTTCGCCCGCTTCGGTAATGCGGTTCAGCGTCACTTGGACAAAGACTTCCTTGTCCAAGCGCTTCAACCGCAGAAACTCGGAGTTTTGAACCGCGCGCCCCGCCAGAGTATCCTTCAGCCAATCCGTGATTGACCGCCCCAACCCTTCCATGAAATCCGACAGATGCACATCGCGATCCAGCGCAAGGCCGATCAGGTTGGCTGCCATCAGGTTAAAGGCTTGCACATTTCCATCCGGATCCACTTTCAGGAGCGGCACCGGCAAGTTGTGAAAGACGTTCCATTCCTCTTTCTCCGCGCTGATTTGACCAGGGGGCAGGAAAAACAGCGCACGTCGGCCCGCACCTGCTTCCTGTTCAAGCACCAGGACTTCGACCGGGCCAGCTTCGCAATCGATTTCGCTCACAGCACCCGGGGTGAAGGGCAATGATCGAAACAATCGATCCAGCGCCGGAACGCGCCGCCCAACGAGAGTGCGCGCGGCTTTGTTCATGCGCAGAACGGCGTTATTGGCCCCCACAAGTACCATCGGAAGCTCTGGGCTTTCTTCCTGTGGGGCAGAATTATCTAAATCCTCCACCCGCCACACATAGTTTTCCGCGCCCGCACTGTGGACACTGATCCGGATGTGTCCGCGACGTGTGACGATGCTTTCTTGTGCCTTGCCCTCAGAAACGGCGCGCGTTTGAAGCCGGAACACAATGCCATCCGGATTAGCAACCGTACTATCGAGCGCTGAGGTCACGGTTTTTTGTCCTGCGCCCTGAAAACGAGCAGTCGCTGCAGTGTTTTGAAACAAGATCGTGCCTTCAGCGTCTGAAATGAGACCGGCGGTGCCGTCTTTTTCCATAAAATCGCCCATGATCCGAAGGGCAGAGGCTTTCTTGCGTCGGTGCAGACCCCCGATGATCAGCAGCGCCAGGCACAGCAAAACGAGCGCCGCAGCTGCTGCAAACAGCGCTTTTTGTGCCACGTCACCTGGCACCATAGCTCCAACGACCGCGAGCACGCCTGCACTGAATACAATTGTCCCAAACCGACGCCGCGCCTCAATGGCGAATTGGGTCAGCTTGGATGGCGTCAACGCAGTGCTGTACAAACTTGGGCTCCTAACCAGCGAATCGCTCAGTCATTCAAAAGCGTTCGAAGTTAAGTCCAACTTAACCAAGAAACGACATGCAATCTGAAGTTGAGTATCGTGACTATTTGCGCCGCGTCAAGTGGGCGGTGTAGAACCCGTCCCCCTCAGCACAGACATCAAAGCGCTGTTGAAAAACACATATCCACCCTGGGTTTTCACGCAGAAAAAAGGCAATGCGATCTTCGTTCTCCGCACGCAAAATAGAGCATGTGGCATAGGCGAGCGTTCCGGTCTGTGCGGTCAAGGTAGCGGCATGACGCAGAATGCCATCTTGCGTGCCGCAAAGGGCCTCAAGTCTGGCAGCATCAAAATTCCATTTCGCTTCCGGTGATCGTCGCCACGCGCCGCTGCCTGAACAAGGTGCATCGCACACGACAAGATCGAACGGCGCCTGACTTTCCAAACCTGCTGTATCAATTTGGAAAATGGTGCTTCCGGCCCGGGCCGCCCGCGCATCAAGGTCGCGCATCCTGTTGGGATCACTGTCGTGGGCAAAAACCGTATGCCTTCCTGTAGCGGCCAGCGCCAACGCCTTACCGCCGCCGCCCGTGCAATAGTCCAGGCACAATTGCCCATCAGGCAATGCTAAAACGACCGCCTGTGATGCGGCGTCTTGCAGTTCAACAAACCCCGATTGATAGCTTTGAGACAGCTTTACACGACGTTCGCCCGACGTGACTGTCAGCGCTGTATCCGCCAGCCGGTTCCTCACTGTTTCAATGCCGTCCTCAGCCAGCATGGCAGCCGCTTCGTCGCGTGTCGTCATTTGAATGTTCACCCTAAGGGACGTCGGCGCACGATGCTGCAAAACCTCGGCTGCTTGCGCGGCCTCCGAGCCCAAGCTTGTTTCAAACACGGGAACCAGCCAGTCTGGCAGGTTCCAATGCGCGTCACACGACGCAGCATCGCCAACGCACGCCATTTCCTGTTCCGTCAGAGGCACGGGAGCGTACCCGTCGCCGGTAAAAGCAGCCGCAAGATCTTCACCCTGCGCGCGCATCAAGCCGATCATCAGCGCACGACCAGATGACCCGCCACCTAAGCAAGCCACCGTATCTCTTTGTCGCAAGACACTAAAAACATGATCGCGAACCGCAGCGCGGTCTTTTGATCCTGCAAACCGGCTTGCCCGCGCCCAGCGGGTCAGCGCTTGTTCAGCCGCGAGCCCCGCCGCCATGGTGTCAAGTATTTCGATGGCCGCAGCGACCCGAGCCGCTGGCGTCATATCTTAAAGTGGAAATTTAAAAACACACTACAACCTACTGAAAAAATTAACCTGCCCGGTAGTTTGGGCTTTCCCGTGTGATCTGCACGTCATGCACGTGGCTTTCCTTCAACCCGGCCCCGGTGATCTTAACAAATGCGCAGTTACTGCGCATCTCATCAACCGTGGCGCAGCCTGTGTATCCCATTGCCGCCCTGAGACCGCCAACCAATTGGTGGAGCACCGCACCGGCCGAACCTTTGTACGCCACCTGTCCTTCGATACCTTCGGGCACGAGTTTGTCGCTGGCTGCATCTTTCTGGAAGTAACGGTCCGCCGAACCGCTTGCCATCGCACCCAAACTGCCCATGCCCCGGTAGCTTTTAAAACTCCGGCCTTGGTAGAGAATGACTTCGCCGGGGCTTTCATCTGTCCCCGCGATCATACTGCCCACCATCGCACAGGATGCTCCTGCAGCAATCGCTTTGGCGAAATCGCCCGAAAACTTGATGCCACCGTCAGCAATCACCGGCGTGTCGCCCGCCGCCGCCGCACAATCCAGAATGGCCGTCAACTGCGGCACACCTACGCCCGCAACCATGCGCGTCGTACAAATGGATCCCGGCCCGATGCCGACCTTCACCGCATCCGCGCCTGCGTCGATCAAAGCACGGGTGGCTTCGGCCGTCGCGACATTGCCTGCAACGATCTGCACTTCGTTACTGAGGTCTTTTGCACGGCGCACCGCGGCTGCCACCCCTTCGGAGTGACCATGTGCCGTATCAATCACGATCATATCCGCGCCCGCATCGACAAGCGCCTCAGAGCGCTCGTATCCTGCGTCGCCGACGGTTGTTGCAGCAGCAACCCGCAACCGCCCTAGGTTGTCCTTGCACGCGGTCGGATTCAGCACAGCCTGTTCAGTATCTTTTAGCGTCAGCAATCCGGTGAGTTTGCCCGATTTATCCGTCACCAGCAGTTTCTCGATCCGCCGGGCCTTCATCAGGCTGATGGCTTCATCCCGATCCGCTGGTTCTTGCAAAATGGCAAGGTTTTCCGAGCTCATCATAACAGAAACAGGCGTATTATCCTCGCTGGCAAAACGCATATCCCGGTTGGTCACAATGCCCAGCACGCGGCCAACTTCATCTACCACCGGAAACCCCGTCACTCGGTACCGTTCCTGCAACGCCTTGGCATCAGCCAGCGTCTGATCCGCCCTTAGGGTGATCGGATTATACACGATACCGCTTTCGAACCGTTTGACGCGACGTACATCGCGGGCTTGTTCTTCGATGGTGAGGTTGCGGTGGACAACGCCAATCCCGCCCGCCTGCGCCATGGCAATCGCCATGCGCGCCTCTGTAACCGTGTCCATCGCGGAACTCAGCAACGGAATGTTCATCGAAATGGATCGGGTGACGCGCGTCCGGGTGTCTGCAGTCGATGGCAGCACCGAAGATGCGCCGGGCACCAGAAGAACGTCGTCAAAGGTGAGAGCCTCACGAATCTCCATTGTCTACCTCGCTGATGGAGTGTTCATTTGGCAGTTTCCTATTTCATGGGACCGCCCGAATTAAAAGAGGCTTTTTTGCGTGCAGCCGCGGCCAGTGCAATTGCAATCCCCGGATCTGCGCGCAAAACTAAAGCGTAAAACAAGTGGAGATATGACGACATGGCAGACCATGGCTACGAGAGCGGCAGGCTGGATTTGCCTTTTGTGGGAATTTCCACTTTTGCAAAACGCCCTTACATTGCAGATTGGAACAGCATTTCAGCGGATGTTGCAGTGCTAGGCGCCCCCTTCGATGGCGGCACGCAATGGCGGGCGGGTGCGCGCTTTGGTCCGCGTGGCGTGCGCGAAGCATCGACCTTATTCAGTTTCGGGCACGCAGGCGCTTATGATCATGAAGATGATGCGACCTATCTGCCCGCTGATGTTCAGATTGTGGACATGGGTGATGCAGATATCGTCCATACGGACACGGAAAAAAGCCACGCTAATATCGAAACCGGCGTGCGCTCTATTCTGCGCGCCGGTGCACTGCCCGTCGTGATCGGTGGTGATCATTCGGTCAATATCCCCTGTATTAGAGCCTATAATGGACCCGAATACACAGGGTCTGCATTTCATGTTTTGCAAATCGATGCGCATCTTGATTTCGTGGATGAACGTCATGGCGTGCGGCACGGACACGGCAACCCGATGCGCCGGGCGGCAGAGCAAAGCTATGTGCGCGGCTTAACCCAAGTTGGCATTCGCAATGTGAGCTCGACCGCCAAAGAAGGGTACCAGGCGGCGCGCGACATGGGCTCCCGGATCCTTTCCGTGCGTCAGGCGCGCGCCATGACCCGGGACCAACTGGCGCAAACAGTCCCTGCCGGAGAGCCGCTATACATCACGATCGATATAGACGCGTTTTGCCCATCGATAGCGCCAGGCACCGGCACACCAAGCCACGGCGGGTTTCTATATTATGAAGTCCTAGAATTGCTTCAGGATGTGGCCGCGCGCAATCCCATTATTGGCGTTGATCTGGTCGAAGTCGCACCGGACTATGACCCGACCGGCGGCACGTCGATCCTTGCCGCACAGGTGTTATTGAATTTGCTTGGGTTCATCTTTCACGCACGCGGGCAAAACCCTGACCTGATCCCGTGACACATCGCAGGGAATTTCATGACCATTATGATGATTTAGGGGAGGGAATGCCGCGCCCGGTGCATTATGTGACGCAGAGTAGCGCTCACTCGAAACACCGGGCGCTACCTTGACGTCAGACGTTTAAAGAGCGAGCCAGACCCATGCCCAACGACCCCCTAGTTGTATTCACCCCTTCGGGGAAACGCGGACACTTTCCTAAAGGCACGCCAATCTTGACCGCCGCACGTCAGCTCGGGGTTGATCTGGATTCCGTTTGTGGTGGGCGTGGCATCTGTTCAAAATGTCAAATCACGCCAAGCTACGGGGAGTTTTCCAAACACGGCGTCACGGTGGCCCCCGACGCATTGTCTGAATGGAACGCTGTCGAACAGCGCTACAAGGACAAACGCGGTCTGATCGATGGCCGTCGTCTGGGCTGTCAGGCGACGGTACAAGGCGATATGGTGATCGATGTGCCGCCCGAAAGCCAGGTGCACAAACAGGTGGTTCGAAAACGCGCCGAGGCGCGCGATATCGTTCTCGATCCCTCGACCAAGCTTTACTACGTCGAGGTCGACGAACCCGATATGCATGACCCCTCGGGTGACCTGGAACGGCTTCGTGCTGCGCTGCGCACTCAGTGGGAAGTCGAAAACGTTGCCGCCGATCTGCATATCCTCCAGTCCTTGCAACCGATACTGCGCAAAGGCGGCTGGAAAGTGACAGTTGCGGTACACTTGGGCGACAGTGAAAACAGCCCGCGCATCATGCATGTTTGGCCGGGCTACTATGAGGGCACGGTCTATGGGCTGGCCGTAGATCTGGGTTCCACGACCATCGCGGCGCATCTGTGCGATCTGCAAACCGGTGCGGTGCTTGCATCTTCCGGTGTGATGAACCCGCAAATCCGGTTTGGCGAAGATTTGATGAGCCGGGTCAGCTATGGCATGATGAACGCAGGCGGAGCATCAGAAATGACGCGCGCGGTGCGCGAGGGCATGCGGGCCCTGTTCACCCAGATTGCGGCCGAGGCGGAAATCAACAAGGAATTGATCGTTGATGCAGTGTTCGTCTGCAATCCCGTCATGCATCACCTGCTGCTGGGCATTGACCCGTTCGAGCTGGGCCAGGCCCCTTTTGCGTTGGCCACAAACAACGCGATCCGTCTGCGCGCTGACGATCTGGAACTCAACATTCACCCCTCTGCCCGCGTATATATGCTGCCGTGCATTGCGGGTCACGTGGGCGCAGACGCCGCCGCTGTAGCCCTGTCAGAAGCGCCGGAAAAATCTGACGATCTGGTTTTGGTGGTCGATGTGGGCACGAATGCAGAAATCCTTTTAGGTAATCGCGAAAAGGTGCTGGCCTGCTCTTCCCCCACAGGCCCTGCATTCGAAGGCGCGCAGATCAGCTCTGGTCAACGCGCAGCCCCTGGTGCGATCGAACGCGTCGAAATCGATCCCACCACGAAAGAGGCGCGTTTCAAAGTGATTGGCTCAGACCTCTGGTCAGATGATCCGGATTTTCATCGCGAGATTGGCGCCAGCGGGATCACCGGAATTTGTGGGTCTGGTATTATCGAAATGGTGGCCGAAATGCGCATCCACGGCATTGTTGATGCGCCCGGATTGATTGGCGCACCCGAGCAAACTGGCAGCGCGCGATGTTTCAAGGACGGACGCACCTATTCCTATCTTGTCTACGATGGCACGGCCGACGGTGGTCCCAAGATTACTGTGAACAACAGGGATATCCGTGAAATTCAGATGGCCAAGGCGGCGCTCTATTCCGGCGCACGTCTGTTGATGGACAAATTCGGCGTCGACAATGTTGATCGTGTCGTGCTCGCAGGGGCTTTTGGTGCGCATATTTCCACAAAACACGCGATGGTGCTTGGGATGATCCCGGACGCGCCGCTCGAAAAAGTCACCTCTGCGGGAAATGCTGCAGGAACCGGTGCGCGCATCGCTCTGCTCAACACTTCAGCCCGCAGTGAGATCGAAGCCAACGTGCGCGCCATACACAAGATAGAAACCGCGATAGAACCCCGTTTTCAGGAGCATTTCGTCAACGCCTCGGCCATACCAAACGCTGTCGAACCTTTCCCTATTCTGCGCGCATTGGTCAGCCTGCCAGACGCGACATTTAATACCGGCGGCGCTGATGGCGGATCCGGTGGTGGCCGCAGACGAAAGCGGCGCGCATGAGCGGAACAAACGACGACCAGAAGGCCTTTTGGGAGAAATTCGCATCGCTATGGGTGACACAGCAAGCCGCTCTGGACAGCTTGATGGCACCAATTCTCGACCGGGTTCTTACAGAAGCGGTCATTGCTCCGGGCGAAACTGTACTGGATATTGGATGCGGCACAGGCATAAGTTCTCTGCGCGCGGCGACAGCTACCGGGTCTGCGGGGCGGGTTCTGGGCGTCGATATTTCTGAACCGATGCTTGAACGCGCGCGCGCCACCGCCACAGACGTTGAACATCTGCAGTTCGAGACCGCCGATGCCGCCGCGTATGATTTTTCGCCACATTCATTTGACGTTGTCATATCGCGCTTTGGCGTCATGTTCTTTGTCGACTCAATTGCGGCGTTCAGCAACATTAGGCGCGGAATGAAGCCGGGCGCGCGGCTGATCATGGGTACATGGTCTTATCTTGATGCAAATCCTTGGTTTCGAGTGCCGATGTACGCCTCGAAAAGGCGTCTTGGCGCGCCGCCACCGATGGACCCCGATGGCCCCGGACCTCTCGCATTTCGCGATATCACCCGCGTAGACAGTATTTTGAAGACGGCAGGTTTTCAGAACATCAAAGGGTGGGCAGAAACTTTGCAACTGGAACCGCCCGGAGATTTGCAAAGCGTCGCCCAGCACGCAGGTTCCATCGGACCCGCCGCGCGCACCATCCAGCATTTCAACGCAGATCAGGAAGACTTCGACGCTATCGTTTCTGAGATTGCACAGCACTTTGCGGATTACATGACGCCACAGGGCGCACGTATTCCCGCAGCTATCAATTTCTTTACCGCAACGGCACCCTAAACGCGTTGCCCCTTGACCCGCCCACGCTCCACGCCTATCGGAACGACGCGCGGGTATGGTGAAAAGGTATCACGGCAGCTTCCCAAGCTTTAGTTACGGGTTCGATTCCCGTTACCCGCTCCAGAATCCGTTTAATCGTTGGCTACACCATCTAACTCAGTGACTGCCAATCGCTTTCGCGCGTAAATGCGACATCTGCACATCGTTTCGTAATGTGTTTGCAAATTCAATTTTCTTGTTTGCAAATCAAACCAATTCATTTGCAAACTTGACTACTAGTGTTTGCAAAGTTTTATAACGTCAAAAGCCCCGAATAGATATCGCGCAAATCGCGTTTCAACACTTTACCCGTCGCATTGCGCGGCAGTGCGTCCGTAAAGACGACCAGATCAGGAATCTGCCAGCGTGCAACCTTGCCGTCAAAAACGCTCAAGGCTTCAGCTTCGCTGACCTCTTGATCCGGCGCTTTAACAGCGACCAGCACAGGGCGTTCATCCCATTTCGGATGCGGCACGCCGATCACAGCTGCATCCGCGAGCGCGGGATGGGAAATGGCAATGCCCTCGAGCTCAACCGAGCTGATCCACTCTCCACCAGATTTAATGATATCCTTGGAGCGGTCCTTGATGGACAGATACCCTTCGGGGTCAATCGAGGCAACATCACCGGTGTCGAACCACCCGTTCTCCAGCGTATCTTCTACGCTGCTATGAAGATAGGAATCCAGAATATAATGCCCGCGCACGAGCAGCGCGCCCGTGGCAGTACCATCTTCGGGGAGCGCTTGACCCGCATCGTCGATGATCTTCATCTCGACCCCCCAAGGCGGGCGGCCCTGGTTTTCGCGCAGCCGGTGCTGTTCCGCTTTGGGCAGGTCAGCATGGCGTGCGAGCGGCTGGTTAACCGTCCCGACGGGCGACATTTCTGTCATACCCCACGCGTGAACTGTCTCAATTTGATAGATTTCTCGAAACGTTTCCATCATGGAAGGCGGGCAGGCAGATCCGCCCACGATCGTACGTTCCAGCTTGTCGAGACGACGACCTGAGCGCTGCAATGCATCCAGCAAACCCATCCAGATCGTCGGCACCCCAAGTGCTGTTGTGACACCATAGTCGTCCATCAGGTCCAACAGGGAATTCCCATCAAGCTTTGGTCCCGGGAGAACAAGCTGCGCCCCCACCATCGCGCAGCCATATGGGCTACCCCACGCGTTTACATGAAACATTGGAACCACTGGCAGCACGATATCTCCTGCCGATAGCCCGCCCGCATCTTTCATGCACAACGCAAAGGTATGGAGCACCGTTGAGCGGTGACTGAACAGAACACCCTTGGGATTACCGGTTGTCCCGGAGGTGTAACACAGGCTGGAAGCTGTCAGCTCGTCGAATTCAGGCCAGATATAGTCTGTGGCCCCCTGGGAGAGCAGATCGTCATAGGCGACGATGCCTGGCACGGCTGCCGCGATATCCGCCGAGACTTCTGCTTCGAGCAAAACAATGTGCTTGAGGGACTTGAACTGATCCCGTTGTGCCGCAATCAGCGGGATAAACGTGCTATCAACGAACAGAACTTCGTCTTCGGCATGGTTCATGATGTAGACCAATTGCTCGGCAAAGAGCCTGGGGTTGATCGTATGGCAGACAAACCCACCGCCCGACGTACCAAAGTAAATCTCCAAGTGGCGTCGGTTATTCCAGGCGATCGTGGCACAGCGTGCTTGCGGATCAAGACCCAATCCGGCGAGTGCTGACGCCAACCGACGTGCATTGGTACCCACCTGAGCCCAAGTCGTCGTTTCTTTCCCACCGCCTGTATTTACTGAAACAATCTTGGTGTCCGCGTGATATTTTTCGGCATGCGCCACGAGCGACGATATCAGCAGCGGCTTTGTCATCATCTGACCCAGCATATTCCCCCCCTTAATGCCCAAAGCGCATTCATGGTGAAACTGCATGGAACATCATCCGCTTGCAACACTTGGATTCGTCAATACTTCACGTTAAGGCGATCATATGACACTTGCCTATCACACTGCTCTTTCATCAAAAGAACAAACCGTCCTCGGGATTTCTCCGCCTGCGCCACTAGCAATGGCGGACCAAGTGCGGTTTGGCGAGCTGGACGTTCTAAATCACGTCAACAATGCTGTTTACTTTCAGTGGTTTGAGAGGCTGCGCGTCCGTTACACGCAAATCTATGGCATGTCGCGATTTTCAGGCTCAGGCGTCGGGCCACGGATTGTCATTCGCAACGGCACCATCCACTACCTGCAGGAAATGCTACTGGATGAGGATTATGTCGTGACCTGCGGCTGCACTGCGTTCCGCAACACGTCCTTTACAATGCACCAGGAAATCTGGTCCGGCGGGACGCGACGCGCAACTTTCGTTTGCGTTCTGGTGCTCTTACAGCAGGACGGCAGTGGGCGTTTTCCGATCCCAGAGGATCTGCGGAAACGGTTTATCAACACCGACGGCGCTGTTTTCGAAGGCTAAGTACCGTTGCCTCAGGTGCTGTTCTTCAACACAAAATCAACGAGTTGCGCCGTGGAGCCATCCTTGCCATCGGTCGGCGTTGTGCCTTCGACGACAGGTTGCAGCGATGTTGCAAGTTCTTTGCCCAGTTCCACCCCCCACTGATCAAATGAATTGATCCCCAGGACGACGCCTTCCACAAACACGCGGTGTTCATAAAGCGCAATGATTTGACCCAGCGTGAAAGGATCCAGTTTCGGATAGATGAGCGTCGTCGACGGGCGGTTGCCGGCAAAGACCCGGTGCTGCGCCTGACGTTCAAGCTCTTCACCGCTGAACCCGGCTGCTGCCATTTTGGCGCGCGCTTCTTCCAGCGTCCGCCCGCGCATCAGCGCTTCGGACTGGGCCAAACAATTTGAGATCAGCAATTTTTGGTGATGTGCTAAATCCGGTTCGTGCCCGCGCGCCGCGACCATGAATTCACAGGGAACCACACGGGTGCCCTGATGCAGAAGCTGGTAAAAGGCGTGCTGGCCATTGGTACCCGCCGCCCCCCAGACAATTGGACCGCTGTCCACTTCGACGGGGGTGCCACCCATCTGCACACGTTTGCCGTTGGATTCCATTTCCAGCTGCTGAAAGTAGTCAGGTAAGCGCGCAAGCCGTTGATCATAAGGCAGAACCGCACGGCTGCTATATCCGCACACCTGCGCATGCCAGATCCCGACCATCGCCAGCACTGCGGGCATGTTTTCGTGCCAGGGTGCTGCCTGAAAGTGCCGGTCCATCGCCTGCCCGCCCCGCAAGAACGCATCAAACCCCTGCGGACCGATGGCGATCATTAAAGACAGTCCAATCGGGCCCCACATAGAATAGCGCCCGCCGACCCAGTCCTCGAACCCGAAGACCCGCTCGCCCGGAATACCAAAGGCTGCGGTCTTGTCATCCGCCGTCGACAAAGCCGCAAATTGTGCGCCCGGATCGCCGCCTTGATCGGTCATCCACGCCCGCGCAGTACGGGCATTTGTCATTGTTTCTATAGTCGTGAATGTTTTCGACGCTACGATCACCAGCGTCGTTTCGGCATTCAAACCGCGCAGGGTATCGGCGATATGCGCCCCATCCACATTTGAGACGAAATGGCAGCGCGGTCCATCGTGATAGGGTGAGAGTGCTGCAACGGCCATTGCAGGTCCAAGATCAGAACCGCCGATGCCGATGTTGACCACATCCGTGATTCCACTGGCACGCACCTCGTCTGCGTAGCTGCGCATCCGCTGAAGCGTCGCCAGAACACCGGGCATCACGTCTTGGCCCTCGACGACTACCGGGCCGCCGTCGAGATTGCGCAGTGCAGTATGTAAAACAGCGCGTCCTTCGGTGTCATTGATCGCAGCGCCTGAGAACATCGCGTCCCGTTTTGCGGCAACACCAGCTGCATCAAGGAGCGCCAGAAGTGCCGAGCGCGTCGTATCGTCGATGTTGGTTTTGGCGTAATCGAACACCATGTCACCCGTCTGTGCGCTGAAATCACCAGCCCGTCCGGGGGTATCAAACAGCGACAGGATCGACCGGTCGTCGATATCTGTGCGCAAGCGGTCCAACGCTTGCCAATGCGACATCATGGTGCCCAATGAACTGTTCCTCCATCCATAACCGCAGCGATGGGTGCGTCCTGCGCAGGCAGGTTTCTCGCGTCTTGCCACGCCCGGCGTTTGTCATCCCCAAAGATGATCGCGTGTTTTTCCTGAGCGCCGCTTAAAATGGGCGCGGAGAGCGTGATCCGCGTATCGGGTTGGCTTTCAGCGCGGATCGCGCAAATTGCCGGAGCATCCGGGGAAAGCGCCTGATGCAGGCCATCTGCACCCGGAAACAGTGAGGCTGTGTGCATATCCGCCCCCATACCCAGCACCAACAGCGACAGTGGAAAACAGGATGCAAGCTCTGTGGAAAGCTGCGGCGCGGCGTCCTCAGCGCTCTGCCCTGCCCGGAAAAACGGTAAGAACTGCGCCTGCGCGGCGGGTCCTTGCAGCAAGCGCGTGCGGATCAATCCCGCGTTCGAGCGCGCGTGATCATCAGGCACCCAGCGTTCGTCCGTCAGCATAATTGTCACGCGGCTCCACGCCAGATCAGACGCGGCCAGCGCATCAAAGATGGGCCCCGGCGTGGTGCCGCCCGGCACGGCCAGGCTCACCCGCTCGTGTTCCAGCAATTGCGTTTTCAAAGCGACTGCCACTTGGCCTGCGAGCGCACGCGCAGCGGTGTCGCGATCCGCGTATTCTACAAAGTCCACCATCACAGTTTCTGCCATTCCCGTTCGTCACGTCGCATCAATTGATCCGCGGCGCCAGGGCCAGCGCTGAAGTTATCGTAGGGTTTGGGCACGTCTCCCCGATCCTGCCAACCGGTGATGATCGGATCCGTCCAGGCCCAGGCCGCCTCCACTTCGTCACCGCGCATAAAGAGCGTCTGATTGCCCCGGATCACGTCCATGATCAGCCGTTCATAGGCATCCACAGACTCGCTGGTATCTGGCCCAAGTGCGTCGGCAAACGTCATATCCAGCGGCACATCGATCAGGCGCATACCACCGGGTCCGGGCTCTTTGATGGTAACGCCCAGTGTGATGCCTTCATTCGGCTGCAACCGAATGGACAGCACGTTCCGGTGCCGCCCCGCGTCCTCAGCAAAAATGGAATGTGGCGTATCTTTGAACACAACAGTAATCTCGCTCGAGCGCTGGCTGAGCCGTTTGCCCGTGCGCAGATAAAACGGCGTGCCAGCCCATCGCCAGTTGGCAATATGGGTCTTTAAAGCAACAAAACTCTCCGTCTTGGATCTCGCGTTACCGGCGGCGGTTCTGTAATCCGGCCAGTTCTCAGGGTCGTCTGGGTCTGCATCGTACTGGCCCCGCACGATGTGATGCGGCTCCACAGGATCAAGCGCCCGGATCACCTTCAACTTCTCGTCCCGCACCGCGTCGGGATCAAATCGCGCAGGAGGCTCCATCGCAATCAGGCATAACAATTGCATCAAGTGGTTTTGCACCATATCGCGCATCGCGCCGGATTTGTCGTAGTACTCGCCCCGACCGCCAACGCCCACTGTTTCCGCCACAGTGATCTGGATATGGTCAACAAACTGACTGTTCCATAGCGGCTCAAAGAGCATGTTTCCGAACCGTACAGCCATCAGGTTCTGTACAGTTTCTTTGCCCAGGTAGTGATCAATCCGGTAGATCTGCCCCTCATCGAAGTAGCGTGCGAGCGTCGCATTCAGCGCACGGGCTGTCACCAAATCGCGTCCGAAAGGTTTTTCTACAACGATCCGAGCGTTGCGATCCGCCAGCCCATGGCTTTGCAACCGTTCTGCAAGCGGGCCGAAAAGAGATGGCGCTACGGAGAAGTAATATGCTTCGATCCGATCGATAGATGTCACTTTTTCGGCCAGTTCAGCCCAGCCTCGATCGCCCATCGCATCGATGGTCACATAGGAGATACCAGTTAGAAAACTGTCGAGGGTACCGTCGCCGCAAGCATCGCCGGGGCTAAATTCCTCAATCGCTGCTCGCACGAGGGTACGGTACGCATCGTCGTCCATATCCGATCGCGCAGCACCAATTACACGGGCGTTTTTAGGCATCTGACCTGCGCAGTAGCGCCGAAACAAGCCGGGCAGAATTTTGCGGCGGGCAAGATCACCGGTTCCGCCAAAAATGACCAGGTCAAATGGGTCAACGGGGATGACACGTGAAACCATGTCAGACTCCTTGATTGTCACGCCAAGAATCGGGCGCGCGGATGACTGTTAGCGCAAACATGCAGTCCTGGTAAAGCGTTCACAACAGTGTGCACGCAAAATTGCGGCGTTTCCTTGCCTTCTGGCGCAGTCTGACCCAAATACTGTGCCGACAGCAAGGAGCCGGACCTTAATGCGAGATCAAATTGACGCCAACATCGGGAAATTCCAGTCCCCCGAGGTAACGGCCAACGGGGAGCCCAGAGCAAGTGTCGCCCTGAACAATCCCAAGACACTTTGGTTTAATACCGGGACATTGTGCAACATCGAATGCATCAACTGCTACATCGAAAGCAGCCCGACGAATGATGCGCTGGTGTACATAACGTCTCAGGAGGTTTCCGATTACCTGGACCAATTGGAAGACCGGCAGTGGCACGTTGATGAAATTGCGTTCACGGGCGGCGAACCCTTCATGAATCCTCAGATGATCGAAATGGCCGAAGCCGCTTTGGACCGTGGGTATGAAGTGTTGATCCTGACCAACGCCATGCGCCCGATGATGCGCACAAAAATGCAGAACGGGCTCGTCGATCTCCACAGACGCTTTCCAGGCAAATTGACCTTGCGCATTTCCCTCGATCACTTCAGCCCCGGACTGCATGACACAGAGCGCGGCAGTGGCGCTTTTGCCAAAACGCTTGCCGGCATGGAATGGCTGCGTGACGCCGGGATCCGCATGGCGGTTGCAGGTCGCTCGGTGATGGCAGACAGCGATGCGCAAAGCCGCGCGGGATATGCTGAATTCTACGCGCGGCACAATTTTGATATCGACGCGCAGGACCCGTCTATGACGGTTCTTTTCCCCGAAATGGATATCACGGTTGAAGTGCCCGAAATTACCACTTCATGTTGGGACATTCTCGGCAAATCGCCCGATGCATTAATGTGTGCGTCATCGCGCATGGTGATCAAACGCAAGGGCGCTGAACGTCCTGCAGTGCTGGCCTGTACGCTGCTGCCTTATGCGCCTGAATTCGAACTCGGGCACAGCTTGAAAGACGCGGAGGGCGATGTAGCTTTAAACCATCCGCATTGCGCAAAGTTCTGCGTCCTTGGAGGCGCGAGTTGTTCTGGCTGACAGCGAGACGTCTAATGCAAAGTAAATTCCCCCGTCACATTGCGCCATTCTCCCGGGCTAATCATTTTGCGATGATTAAAGCGCACAGAATGCAGTGGGCCATCCAGTTCTGACTGCCAGAATTCTATAAACTTAAAGAGTTTTGGATGATCTGGTGCAAGATCATAGTCCTGCCACACATAGGTATTCAGCACATGTTGATAGTCAGGCATGTGATAGAAAAATTCGGCTGTGGTCAGCCCATACCCATTTAGCATCATTTCTGTTTCAGACTGGGGCATTTTCACCTCTTTGCTGCTGTCATAACGACAGAATGACACATGGAAATTACTTTTCAATGAAAACAATGTGTTATCACTCTTCCCTTGCGGCTGCCAAGGTCGGTTGAACTCAAGGATTGCACCTTATGTGTCCTGTCTGATAGGGTTGTGCCACAAGATATAGACCCTGCGGGAAAAATGGGCAGATGACGTGAGCGACACACCACAACCACCTGAAAATGATGATGAAATGATGCCAGAACGGCCCGCATACGATGGGCCGAGCGTCAGCATTGAGCATGAAATGCGCACGTCCTACCTGGACTACGCGATGTCCGTTATCGTCAGCCGTGCCATTCCAGATCTGCGCGACGGGTTGAAACCGGTACACCGCCGTATTCTTTTCGCCATGCACGAGACCGGTAATACGCACGACAAGTCATATCGCAAATCCGCCCGCCCCGTTGGTGATGTGATGGGTCAGTATCACCCGCATGGTGACAGCGCGATTTACGATGCGTTGGTGCGTATGGCGCAGGACTTTTCTATGTCCCTGCCTTTGCTCGATGGTCAGGGCAACTTTGGCTCGATGGACGGCGATAACCCGGCGGCCATGCGCTACACCGAAGTACGCATGGATAAACCTGCAGCTTTCTTGCTTGCGGATATTGATAAAGACACAGTCGATTTTCAGGACAACTACGATGGCAAGCAGAAAGAGCCCACAGTGCTCCCTGCCCGCTTTCCGAATATGCTGGTCAATGGCGCGGGTGGCATTGCGGTCGGTATGGCGACCAACATCCCACCACACAACCTAGGCGAAGTAATCGATGCGACACTTGCCCTTATCCAAGAGCCCGACCTGACTTCAGAGCAGCTGATCGAATATGTACCCGGACCGGATTTTCCCACGGGCGGGATCATGTTGGGGCGCACCGGGGCGCGCAAAGCCTACTTAGAAGGACGTGGTTCCGTTATCGTGCGGGCCAAAACGCGGGTCGAAGAGATCCGCCGTGACCGTTGGGCGATTGTCGTTGATGAGATCCCTTATCAAGTCAACAAGGCTTCGATGATCGAAAAGATCGCCGAACAGGTGCGCGAAAAGAAGATCGAAGGGGTGGCGCACGTTCAGGACGAATCTGATCGCAACGGAGTACGCGTTGTCGTCGAATTGAAGCGGGATGCCACAGCTGAGGTTGTGATGAACCAACTCTTTAGGTTCACGCCCATGCAAACTTACTTTGGCTGCAATATGCTCGCCCTGAATGGCGGGCGGCCGGAGCAGCTGACGCTTCGTAAATTCCTCACTTATTTCATAGACTTCCGCGAAGAGGTTGTTGCAAGACGCACTGCTTATCTGTTGCGCAAGGCACGGGAACGCAGTCATGTGCTGTGTGGTTTGGCTGTCGCCGTCACAAATATAGACGAAGTCGTAGCGACGATCAGGTCCTCGGCCGATGCTGCCGAAGCGCGCAGCAAACTTATGACGCGTCGTTGGCCTGCGCAGGACATCCTGCCCTATATCGCGCTGATCGATGACCCGACACATACGGCGAATGACGATGGCACCTATAATCTGTCAGAAACACAGGCCCGTGCCATCCTTGATTTGCGGTTGCAACGCCTCACTCAAATCGGCGTTAAGGAAGTTACGGATGAACTTGAAGAATTAGCAGGTAAGATCAAGGAATATCTGGAAATTCTAGGCTCCCGTGATCGCATCATGGGCATTATCGGGGATGAACTGCGCGAAGTGCGCGATCTCTTTGCCGTGCCGCGTCGTACCGAGATCGTCGACTGGTCCGGCGACATGGAAGACGAAGACCTCATCGCGCGTGAAGACATGGTCGTGACGGTTACGTCGGGCGGCTATATCAAGCGTACGCCACTTGCCGATTTCCGCAGCCAAAAGCGTGGTGGCAAAGGCGTGTCCGGCATGCAGACCAAAGAAGAGGACGTTATTACCACCCTCTTCGTGGCCAACACGCATACACAGCTGTTGTTCTTTACCACCGACGGGATGGCCTACAAGCTCAAGACCTGGCGGCTGCCACAAGGGGGACGGACAGCCAAAGGCAAGGCCATTGTCAACATCCTGCCGATTCCGCCTGGGGTCTCTATCGCCGCCATATTACCAATTGACCGCGACGAGGAGGATTGGTCCGAATTGCAGATCGTCTTTGCGACATCAGCGGGAACCGTGCGCCGCAACGCGCTGAGTGATTTCACCAATGTGAAGTCCAATGGCAAAATCGCGATGAAGTTCGAAGACGAGCATGCAAACACAACACTGATCAATGCCCGTATCGCATCGCCTGACGATGACGTTATGCTGGTCACGGCCTCGGGGCGGGCGATCCGTTTCCCGTCTGAAGATGTGCGCGTGTTCAACTCACGCTCGTCGGTAGGTGTACGGGGTGTAAAGCTCTCCGGTGCGGACAAAGTTGTTTCAATGTCCGTCATTCGCCACTTTGAGGCAAAACCAGATGAGCGGGCGGCTTATCTGAAACAACGCCGCCTCATGGCAGGGGTTACAGAAGACCCAGAGACCGATGAAGAAGAAGCAACGCCCGGTAATCTGTCACCCGACAGATATGCGGAAATGTCAGCGTCTGAAAATCTGATCCTCACGATCACGGCAGGCGGATCCGGCAAGCTCTCCTCAAGCCACGACTACCCGGTACGCGGGCGCGGAGGCATGGGCGTGACAGCCTGGGAGAAACGAATGCAGACCGGACCGATCATCGCCTCCTTTCCGGTCGAGATGGAAGACCAGATCATGCTGGCTACCAGCAAGGGGCAATCCATACGTGTTCCTGTTGAGGGAATTTCTTTCCGTTCCCGTTCGGCCGGGGGTGTCCGCGTGTTCAACACCGCAAAAGGCGAAGAGGTCGTCAGCGTCGCTTGGATCGCAGATCAAGGTGAGGGAGCCGAAGTAGATGATGGCGACGGAGAAGCACCCGCAGAGGCGTAAACCAGCTGTTGAAGCGATGCCTTCTTGGGGCGAACGGTTTAACGACTATTACGCTTTTCAAACCAAAGCGGCCTGCGCGCACGCAATCGAAAAACTTTCAGTTTTTGGCTTTTTTAACTGTGTGATGATGGCCTCTGGACAGCAGTTAAATCGTAGTAACAGGCGTGCGGGCGAGACTGGTAACGCGTGCTTGTTTCACGCATAACACCCGCTATCAAACATATTTTGACCGTCTATTTTTGACTTTAAATTAAAGAGTTAAAACGCATTATTGCAGCACGAGATTAAGTTTAGCCCGACGAAACGTAAGCCCATGAAGTAATCGCAATTCCAATTTGCTTCAGCTTGACCACGCCAAACGTTGATTGGTGACGAGATGTCCAGCCAAGTTCAGAATGGACGTTTTGTGGCGGATATAGCCAGCAGTTTTATGTCAAAAAAAATGTTACAGGTTGTCGGCACAGAAGACACCATAACCATCGCATTTGGCCCACCCTTTTTGGACGAATACGGGGTCTTTTTGCCCATCGATGTTCGTGAGAACAGTGCGCAAGGTACGCGACGCCGTGGCTTTGAACCACGCCACGCTCCGAGTTCTTAACGTCGTTTCAAGGATTAGCGGGCATACTGTGTGCACACGATCCGAAAGGCACGCGCATGAATCTCTATTGTTGCATGATCACGTTGAAGGACGACGCCAAAGCCCTGCTTTTTGCCAAGGCATTGGATGACTGGATGGGGCATCTCAAGTCAATGGGTGTCATCCTTGAATGGCGATTGATGCGTCGAAAGCTCAACCTAGCTGCCGACTGCTACCGCGATTTCTTACTGGAGATCGAGGTTGATGGGCTTTCACAGCTAGAGGATGCTTTCCGCTTGACTGGGGCCCATGACGATTATGTCGCCCAGATGCACCGCGCAGTACACGATTTGATCGATCAAGCCGAATTCGCACTGTATCGCCCCTATCCTGACATGGAACGGGCAGAGCGCATGGCGCTGCTATAAACGCGTAGGCCAGTTATGACACCAGAGCGAGTACTACGCTAGCGCGTCAGAGCGCGTAGATGTCAGCGAATTTGTTTTTAAGATATCCGATCAACGGCGCTTCAGAAGGTGTGTGTCCACAGGCTTTAGTAATGACATCGCGCGGCGCATAAAGCCCTCCGTGACGTTGTACGTTTTCCCTTAACCAGGAAGTCGCTCCACTGGTATCGCCCTGCGCCAGTGCGTAGTCCAGATCTGGCACTGCTGCGCGCATTGCCTCGAAGAGGCAGCCGGCATAAACGTTGCCAAGACTATAGGTGGCAAAGTATCCAAACAGACCCACCGACCAATGAACGTCTTGAAGAACTCCGTTCGAGGACTTGTCGACCTCAAAGCCAAAATCGGCAAGGAAACGGTCATTCCAGGCAGCTTCCAGATCGTTCACCAAAAGATCACCCGACATCAAAGCGCGCTCTAGATCGAAGCGCAAAAGCACATGCAAATTGTATTGAATCTCGTCTGCTTCGGTGCGGATGTAGCCGTTAGACACGCGGTTGACAGTGGCGTAGAACGCGTCTTGGTCAGCAATACCGAAATCACCAAATGCATCCTGCATTTCTCCAAAGAGCCATCCTGTGAAAGCACGTCCACGACCAATTTGATTTTCGTAGATGCGACTTTGACTTTCATGCACGCCCATGGACACCCCTTGACCAAGAGGTGTCAGCAGATAGTCCCGGTCGATATTTTGCTCATAAGCCGCATGGCCGACTTCGTGAATTGTGGAATAAAAACAGTTGAAAGGATCATGCGGGCTGGTGCGCGTCGTGATCCGCACATCAAGGCCAGAGCCTGAGCTGAAAGGGTGCACGGCCTTGTCAACGCGCCCATGCGTCATGTCGTACCCAAAGGTTTGCGCAAGCTTTCGCGTCAGTTTCATCTGCGCGGCATCCTCGAAAACGCCACTGACCTGTTTTGGTGGCGTTGCTTCCAATACCGCCGCACGCAGACGGGTTAATTCAGGACGCAGCGCTCCAAACATGGCATCAAGCTCCGCGCCCGTGGTCCCCGGCTCATAGTCCTGCAACATAGCATCATAGACATCGCCCGATCCCGCAAGCGCCTGACCTTCTTCACGTTTGAGCGCGATCACCGTCTCCAGGGTCGGCGCAAAGGCTTGAAAGTCATCCGCTGCGCGTGCTTGTGCCCAGACACCCTGCGCCTCGGAGGTAACGCGCGCAATTTCTGCGGCCAGTTTCGCTGGGACTTTTGACGCGCGCTCATAACTGCGACGAATATGCCGAAGTTGCGCCAGGGCCGTTTTATCAAGCGATGCTGCCTCACAGGCAGCTAGACCATCGGCCACGCGCGCGTCCGTGCGGCGTGCGTGCAGCACGGTTTCAAGGGCAGCGACTTCTCGTCCGCGTTGCGGCGCCGCCCCTTCCGGCATCATGGTTTCCTGATCCCAACCCAGTCGACCAGCGATGGAAGCTAGCGCCTCGGTGTCGCGCACGTAGTCCATAAGATCAGTATATGCTTGTGTCATCAGGATACGCCTCGCACAGATGTTGATATGGGATAACCGCTCAGGAAACGCGCGCGCAGGATCAGGATCCACACGATCACGGCCAGCGCTTGATGCACGATGGCGATATGCGCGGGCGCGCCGTAAATCACCGTCACCACGCCAAGAACAGCCTGCAGGAGCATCGCTGCCAAAACGGTGTTAAAGGCAAATCGCGTACGCGGGTGCGATGATCGGCGCCCACGCAACCAGACGACCACTGTGAACAGTAGCAACAGATACCCCGTCACCCGATGCATGAACTGCACAAGCCCGGGGCTTTCGAAAAAGTTGCGCCAGAGAGGTTCAAGCGTCAGAGCCGAGGCTGGGAACCACTGTCCGCCCATCAAGGGCCAGTCGGTGTAACTACGACCAGCGTCAATTCCTGCGACCAGCGCGCCAATCAGGATTTGCAGGAAGCAAAAATGTAACAACCCCGTGGCCATCCCCCATTGCTTGGCTTCGCGCATGCGGCGCGCCTGGAGCAAATCAGGGGCTTTTCGTCCCAGTTCCATAATGTACCAGGCGATGAAGCCGAGAATGACAAATGCCAGCCCCAGATGCGTGGCGAGCCGATAGCTGGCCACATCCGTCATGCCTTCGCCTTGCGTCACGCCAGAGGCAACCATCCACCAACCAATTGCTCCTTGGGTACCGCCCAACACACCCAGCAGTAAAAGCTTGCCGTGCCAACCCACAGGCACCTGCCGCCGGAGCGCAAAGTAAACAAACCCCAGCGCCCAAACAGCACCGATGACCCGGCCCAGCTGGCGATGCCCCCATTCCCACCAGTAGATGACTTTGAAGTCACCGAGTTCCATCCATTGATTCTGAATCTGGAATTCATCGATTTGCTTATATTTGTCGAACTCGGATTGCCACTCCGCCGCATTCATCGGGGGCAAAGCGCCCGTGATCGGACGCCATTCGGTGATGCTCAACCCGCTGTCCGTTAGACGGGTCAACCCGCCCACAGCGATCATGATAAACACCAGCGCGAACAGGATCTGCAACCAGACGCGTATCGCGCCACGCACCTCTACACGTCCCCGGTCTATAAGGCCGGGTTGCGCTACTGGTTTTGCGGTTTCAGCTGTGCTGACTTCTTCAAACAACTTGCGTTTGTTGGCCATCGAATACTCTCAAATTCCAGGTGCGGCGACCCTAGGGCCATGGGCAGTGAAGGTCCAGCGTGACAGCATGCCGCGCGGGGGGCCTAACTGTTGCGCCTCGCCGCCCACCGTATCACCTGGCGCAAAATACCATGCATCATTTGCACATCGGCACGGGTCAGCGGCATACGGCTCCAGAAGTTGCGCAGGTTCAGCCGCATGGACTCTGATTTGTGCGCGGGAAAGAAAAATCCCATCTCATCGAGCTTCTCCTCATAGTGGCCCGCGAGATAATCAACTTCTTGATGAGATGCCCAAACCGTGCCAGCCATTTCATCAACGCGTGCATCGACCCGCGCCGTAGCGCGCCGCCATTCATAGGCGGTCAGTAAAACGCATTGCGCGAGGTTCAGTGAGGGAAACTGCGGATTGACCGGTACGGAAATGAGCGCGTTGGCCCGCGCGATGTCCTCATTTTCCAGACCCGCTCGTTCTGGTCCAAACAGCACCGCCACCTGCTGCCCATCCGCTATTCTGGCGGCTGCGGCACGCATGGCTTCCTCCGGACTGAACACCGGTTTGGTCAGATCTCTCGCGCGGGCGGTGGTAGCAAAGACATATGCACAATCGGCAAGGCTCTTGGGCAGATCATCACTGAGCTGTGCGTGATCCAGCACGCGCCCCGCTCCACTCGCCAAAGCCACGGCCGCCGGATTGGGCCAGCCATCGCGCGGCGCCACGATCCGCATCCGGTCCAACCCGAAATTCCACATAGCACGGGCCGCTGCACCTATGTTTTCACCCATTTGCGGGCGCACCAAAACAAAGGCAGGCGTCTGAGGTAGTTCTATCGGATCCTTCATGGCGGCCTCATACGCGGCAAAACACATCTGCGCAACGGTCACACCGCAAAGCATCAGAGGCCTGGCGCAATTGCATTTTCATTCGCCCCCAGTTCGGATACTGCTGCAAGTCACACGACCCGAAGGACCGCACCATGGAAATGCCTGAAACCCCGCAGCTCTATCTCGTGACCCCAAGTGATTTCGAATTGAGCAGTTTCCCGGATGCGCTGGCCCGCGTTCTGGATGCGCATCAGATTGCCTGTGTGCGGCTTGATCTTGCAACTCAGGACGAGGACCGGCTGTCGCGCGCAGCAGATGCCTTGCGCGAGATCACACATGCTCGCGATATTGCGCTTGTCGTGCGCGATCATTCGGTGCTGGCGGAGCGGCTTGGCCTTGATGGTGTTCATTTATCCGATGCGGCACGGTCTGTGCGTGCAACCCGAAAAGCGCTTGGCGAGGATGCGATCGTTGGCAGCTTTTGCGGCACCTCCCGCCATGACGGAATGGCAGCAGGAGAAGCCGGCGCTGACTATGTCTGTTTCGGACCCGTTAGCCCCAATGAGCTCGGCGATGGCTCGCACGCGCAGCTCGATATGTTTGAGTGGTGGTCAGAGGTCATCGAAGTGCCCGTCGTCGCAGAAGGGCAGCTTGACGCGGCGCGCATCGCGCAGCTGACCCCCTTCACCGATTTTTTCGCATTCCGCGATGAAGTATGGCAAGCGGATGATCCCGTGGCACGGCTAGGTCAGTTGATCGAAGCCATGGGCTGAGCCCTTAGAAAAAGACCCGTTCCACGCACCAATACGCGCCAACGATCGCGATGATCAAAGATCCCGGAATCGATACTGCACGAAACATGACTGCATAGCTGCCCACGGGCGCTTCTGCATCTGACAGATCAGAACGGCGCGCAAGCCAAGCGCATCCCAAGAGCAGCAAGGCCGCCAGTGCAATAACAGTCAGTTGTCCCAGCTCGACGCCCACGTTGAACCCGATAAGTGCGGGTATGAATTGGCTCTCTGGCAGTCCAAAATCTCCGAGGACCGACGCAAAACCCAATCCATGCAGCAAACCGAATCCGAAGATGATGAAGGGCCGCCATCGTGTCAGCCCACGTTGAAAGAGGTTCTCTACCGCGACGTAAACAATGGACGCGGCAATCAAAGGCTCCACAATGCTGCCGGGGATGTTTACCCACCCCAGCGCGCCAAGCGCCAGGGTGACCGTATGCGCCAACGTAAAGGCTGAGACCTGCCACAGCAGCGGCCCCCAGCGGATGCTCAGAAAAAACAGCCCCAGCACAAACAGAATATGGTCCAGCCCCTTGGGCAAGATGTGATCGAACCCCACCGGAATATAGGCTATGAACGCGGCACCCGGACTTTGCGCATCGCCGCCCACAATTGCGATTTCCGGGCTGCTGTCGCCCCCGTCAAGATAGCCTGTAAAGGGTTTCTCAACACCTTGTTGCCGCAACACCAACGCCCCGGCGCCGCGCGGCCAGTTGAGCACGACAGCCGTAGCACCATCGGGGATTTGCCCAACCAGAGACATCTCGGAAATGCGGGGCAGTTCAAAATCAACATCTTCCGGGATGGTCAACTCGGTCTGCATCAGTGTCACCGCGCCATCCGCGTTCACCAAAGGATGCGCATTCCATATCGCTATGATTTCCGGTGCGCGCGCCGACAGATCACCGGCGTCAAGACCCCGCAGAACGTCATAATCGGCTGAAGCTGCATCGTCATCGGTATCTGCAACCGCATCGAGGTCCACACCGGCAAGAAAGGCTTCAAGATTGACGCGAAAATCAAGCGTTACTGTGCCATCGTCAGTGATTGTCATATCCGCAATGGTGGGCAGGACTTCATGCGCAGCGGCACGCGGGCCGCTCATCCATAGAATCACCGTTGACACGAGAACCAAAAGCGACAGGTTCAAAAGGGCTGGTAGCTGGGAGTTTCTCATGGGTTTCGCACGTCTTTCACTGATGCTTGCTATTTTGTCGGGCAGTCCCGTATTTGGGCATGAATTCTGGATCGAGCCTGAACAATATCAGGTTGAAAGCGGCGCGCCACTGGTTGCAGCCTTAAAAAATGGTGAAAACTTCAAAGGTTCGTCTCTCGCCTGGTTTGACAGCCGTTTTTCGCGTTTTGAGATCGCAGCAGGCGACCGAATTCTGCCCGTCACAGGCCGTATGGGTGACACCCCAGCTTTGCAAAGCACCGCACCTCAGGACGGTTTGCTGGTTGTACTGCATGAGACGACACCCTCAAGCTTGACGTATCGGGAATGGGAAAAATTTCTGAAATTTGTCGCCCATAAAGATTTTTCAACAGCCGTTGCGACGCACGAAGCACGCGACTGGCCAAAGACGGGTTTTCGCGAATCTTACACGCGGCACGTCAAGGCATTGATTGCCGTGGGACATGGGGATGGCTCTGATCGAGCCTTCGGCCTGGAAACAGAAATTATTGCCCTTACGAACCCTTACACGGAAGAGTTTAACAATCAGATGCACATTGAAGTGACGTACCAAGGCGCTCCACGAGCGGATGCTCAGGTCGAGGTTTTCGCACGCGCGCCGGATGGCACGGTCGAGGTCAGCCTTGCCCGTACCAACACATCAGGCCGCGCTACAATTGCAGTGATACCCGGCTTTGAGTATCTCTTTGATGCCGTTGTCTTACGCCCCGCGCCCCAGGCGGACAGCTCCGAAACCGCGCCGCTTTGGGAAACGCTTTGGGCGGCCCTCACGTTTGCGGTTCCGGCAAAGTGACGCCTGCGGGCTTGATCCTGTGCGGCAACAGGTTCAAACAGCGCCTATGACCAAAAAAGCGGATATTCTCTGCATCGGTTCGGTGCTCTGGGACGTGATCGGGCGTTCCGCCAGCGCCATGCGACAAGGGTCAGACGTGCCGGGACGCATCACACGACTACCCGGCGGCGTGGCGATGAACATTGCCATGACGCTCGCCCGGTTTGGCCTATGCCCTGCATTGTTGACTGCCATTGGCAGAGATCCCGAGGGCGAAGACCTGATTGCCGCCTGCACCGCGCGTGGCATGGAAACCGGGTTGATCTATCGCTCGCAAGATCTACCTACTGACCGCTATATGGCTGTGGAAGGTGCCAATGGGTTGATCGCCGCGATCGCCGATGCCCATTCGCTGGAAGCCGCAGGAGACAAAATTCTGCTCCCGCTTTCGGACGGCCGACTGGGATCAGACGCCGCGCCCTACACGGGACTTGTTGCGTTAGACGGCAATCTGACCCTTGAATTACTGACCACCATCGCCAAAAGCCCACTTTTTGCAGCCTCCGATCTGCATGTCGCACCTGCTTCCCCCGGGAAGGCAGAACGCCTGACCCCGTTCCTTCAGGCCGGCCGCGGAACACTCTATGTAAACCTCGAAGAAGCCGGACTGCTCTGCCATGAAAGCTTTACTACATCTCAGGATGCGGCCACGCGTCTGATCGAAAACGGTGCGGCGCGAGTGTTGGTAACCGATGGTGGCGCGGATGCGACCATTGGCACAAAGGACGCGATGTTATCACAAACGCCGCCGCAAGTTCTTGTGACTCGCGTCACCGGCGCCGGAGATACCTTCATGGCGGCCCATATCGCTGCTGAGGCACGCAAACTCTCCCCCGATGCCGCCCTTGATGCCGCCCTCAAAGCGGCCGCCACCTACGTTTCAGGAGAGACACCCTTATGACCACCCTGCCCATGCGCCACGCCAATGAAGTCGCAGCCGCCAAAGCGTCCAAGCGCCCAGTCGTCGCGCTCGAAAGCACGATCATAACGCACGGCATGCCCTATCCGCAAAACCTTGAGGTAGCAAAACAGGTCGAGGACGATCTGCGGGCCATCGGTGTGACACCCGCCACGATTGCCGTGATTGATGGCACGCTCAACATTGGTCTGGAACCGGAGGCATTGGAGGCACTGGCCCAGTCCAAGGGCGTAGCCAAACTGTCGCGCGCGGATATGGCAGCCTGTATGGCGACCGGAGGAACGGGCGCCACCACCGTTGCGGCCACGATGATCGCAGCACATCTGGCCGACATTGACGTCTTTGCCACAGGTGGCATCGGCGGCGTGCATCGCGGAGCCGAGAACAGCTTTGATATTTCTGCGGATCTAATGGAATTGGCGCAGACCCCAGTGACGGTCGTCGCCGCAGGCGCCAAGGCGATCCTCGACGTGGACAAAACCCTCGAAGTACTCGAAACCCAAGGGGTGCCGGTCATTGCTTTCGGACAAGATACCTTTCCCGCGTTTTGGAGCGCCGGTTCAACACTCAAGGCGCCACTGCGGATGGACAGTGCGGACGTGATCGCACGGGCACATCTGATGCGCGGGAAACTTGGGCTTCCGGGAGGGCAGTTGGTGGCCAACCCGATTCCGGCGCAAGACGAAATCCCCGCTCTCGAACTGGCGCCCATCATTGCTCAGGCTCAATCCGATGCGGAAACATATGGGATCAAGGGCAAGGCCGTGACGCCCTATTTGCTCCAGCGAATCTTCGAATTGACAGATGGACGCTCGCTCACAGCCAACATTGCGCTGGTGCGAAATAACGCGCGCCTGGCCGGTGCGATTGCTAAAGCAATGGGCGAACACACACGCTGAGGGTGAATGCGGCCTGACTGCGTCGTGATACCCATTGTAGTAGGCGGATAAACCCCCTAACTACCCATGGTGCTTAAAGCTATGGAAGACCCATGAACACGCCCTTCGACCCTGAATTGAATCCACCGCGAAGAGGTTTTTTGGCACGTTTCCGGTCGAATTTCCTGACCGGTCTTGTCGTCATTGCGCCGGTTGGCCTGACCATCTGGTTGATCTGGTCCGTTGTGGGGTGGATTGACGGTTTTGTCCTGCCAATTGTGCCGGATAAATACCAGCCCGACAGGATGTTACAGAACTTGCTGGGGCTTGATCCCTCGCTGCAAATCGACGTGCGCGGCATCGGCGTTGTGATCTTTTTGTTCTTCACAGTGCTTGTTGGCTGGATGGCGAAAGGGTTAATCGGGCGTTCGATGATTTCCTTTGCCGAAGGGTTGGTGGAACGCACACCGGTGGTGCGGTCAATCTATTCCGGGATCAAACAAATATCTGAGACTGTTTTTGCCCAATCAGAACGCTCCTTCGAGCGGGCCTGTATCATCGAATACCCGCGTAAGGGGATCTGGGCCATTGGATTTATTTCAACCAATACCAAAGGTGAGATTGCAAGGCGTGGGAATGATGGCAATCCGATGCTCAGTATCTTCCTTCCCACGACGCCAAACCCGACGTCGGGCTTTTTGCTGTTTGTTCCCGAGGACGACGTGACGATCCTGGATATGTCCGTTGAAGATGCGGCCAAACTTGTGATCTCTGCCGGACTTGTCTATCCGAATGGCAAAGACGATCCACAGGAAATCAGCGGCAAATAGCTATTGGAACATGTCGACCAGATCGACAGAACTGCGCACGTTCAGATCGTTTTTGTGACTGCGTAGGAAATCATCCGCCGCCCGTTCACCGGCCGCTTTGAGACGCGCCAGAGTATAGGGTGTCGGGATGACCTTTGTCGCCACAGAGAGTTCGTTCATCAAAGCATCATCGGCAATCATATGCACTAGGACCCGGCGCATATCTCCCTCCTTGACCTTGCCCTTCTCTATCAGGCGCTGCACGAATTCGATGGCGCGCAATTCACGCAGCAAGGACGAATTGAAACTGATTTCATTGATCCGGTTTTGGATCGCCTGCGCCGTACGCGGTGTTTCATTGCGTTCCAACGGGTTTATGTTGACCACCACAATGTCTTCCGGGAGGGTCTCATGGAACAGCGGAAATAGCGCCGGGTTTCCGGTATAGCCACCGTCCCAATAATCGTCCGCAAGACCCGTCTTTGGGTCCGTCACCGATACCGCTTGAAACATGGTGGGTAAACAAGCGGATGCAAGAATAGCGTCGGTGCAGATTTCACTGTCCTTGAATACCCGAACCTTGCCGTTGCGCACTTTGGTGGCACAGACAAACAAGCAAGGCCCCTCACCCGTTTCAGCGCAGACTTTGTCATAGTTGAATTGCTCGACAATGGGTCGCAATGGATTGCTGTAAAACGGGCCATACGAATAAGGAGAGAACATACGCGACCAATTGTCCGCCGCCTGAAAGGGCCAGGAATACTCCAGTGCTTTCGAGAACCCCGCGAGAGAATTGGGCGTCATCCACTGTGGGATTTGCAGATCCGGGCGGGCACCGACTTCTTCCCACAGCCATTTCAAACGTTCCCGCGCACCCTCCCGGCCACCTTCGACCATGCCCGCTTTCAGAGCGGCACCGTTCAGCGCGCCTGCGCTGGTACCCGAAATCGCTGATATTTCAAGATCTTCGTCACTCAGCAATCTGTCGAGAACACCCCAGGTAAAAGCGCCATGCGCGCCACCGCCTTGCAGTGCCAGATTTATCCGCTTCTTTTCAGCCATTTACTACATCCCTAGAACTGCCGGACAAAAGTGCACCAGCTGTTGATATGCCATTAGTGAAAACGCCTGCCCGGCGCCGGAAGTTCGTTAAAGTGCTGTCCATCCACCATCGACGCTGATCGTGGTGCCGGTAATCTGCGCCGCCGCGTCAGAACACAGAAAAACAGTGGTGCCGCCCATTTGTTCAACTGTCGCGAATTCCTTTGAAGGCTGCCGCTCTAGGATTACCTTCTTTTTCACCTCTTCTTCCGTCATGTCATATTTCTTGGCGGTATCTGGAATCTGCGCCTCGACCAGCGGTGTCAGCACGTAGCCCGGACAAATAGCATTGGCCGTAATCGGTTCCTGGGCTGTTTCCAAAGCAACAGTTTTTGTCATGCCAACGATCCCGTGTTTAGCTGCGATATACGCAGCCTTGTAGGGCGAAGCGGTCAAGCCATGCGCCGATGCGATATTGACCACCCGTCCCCAACCCGCCTGACGCATGACTGGCAGGGCCGCGGCAGTGGTGTGAAACGCAGAGCTCAGGTTGATTGCAATAATCGCATCCCATTTCTCAACCGGAAACTCATCGATCGGTGCCACATGTTGAATACCGGCGTTGTTGATCAGAATATCGCAGCGCCCAGCTTTTTCAATCAAAGCCCGGCATTGATCGCCTTTGGACATGTCTGCTTGAATATACCGCGCGGTAACCCCCGTTTGCTTGGCGATATCTGCGGCAAGCGCGTGATCCTCATCGTTGTCCGTAAAAGAGTTCAACACCACGTCTGCCCCTGCCCGGGCGAGTTCCCATGCAATCCCCAGTCCGATTCCGGAATTTGATCCTGTGATGACGGCTGTTTTTCTTGAAAGCGAGATATCGTAACCCATGGTCGTATCCTTTACCTGTGCATGTCTTTTCCGTTGTGCCCATCATGCCGTGCTGCACGTGCGAAATAAACGGCAAAACGCATTGTCACACGCAGCAGGTTTTTCAAAAAAATGTCAGAAAACCCGCCCCGATCGATCGACAAAAAAAACGCCTGCACAAGGCAGGCGTTAAGTTATTGAGGCAGGTTTCATACAGGCAAGAAACCTATCGAGCAGTGCCCTCTTTATAAGCAATCCTTCGCGCCAGTCCAAGCTAAAAGTTTGATAAGGCGGAAAGTCCCCGATACTCTGAGCTGCAACAAAACAAGGGCAGCAGGGGAATCTTCCAAAAATGGGTCGCGTTTTTTTCCAACGAATTTTGTCGATCACCGTGCTCTGCGGGGTGATTCTCGACCCCAATTCAGCCATGGCAGACCCGCAGCATGGGATATCTATGTATGGAGACCCCGCCCTTCCACCGGATTTTGTGTCCCGCCCCTATGTACGGTCAGATGCCCCCAAGGGCGGGGATATAACGCTCGGTAACACTGGAGGCTTTGACAGTCTTAACCCATACGTGCGTAAAGGCACTGTCCCCTGGCAATTGAGATTTTTTACCCATGAAGCGTTGATGGGACGCTCTTGGGACGAGCCTTTCACACTCTACGGTGTTTTAGCCGAATCGGTTGAGGTGCCAAAAGATCGCGCGTGGGTTGAATTTTTGCTGCGTCCGGAGGCTACTTTCTCGGACGGCAGCCCCGTGACGGTTGAGGATGTGATCTTTTCATACGAACTGCTCGGCACCGAAGGACACCCGCGCTATCTCAGCCTGCACAAGCAGATCGACAGCATTACACAGACTGGTCCGCGCACCTTGCGCATCACCTTCAACACTGAGAACCGCGAACTTGCGCTGCTGGCGGGGATGCGTCCAATCCTGAGCAAGGCGCAGTGGGAAGGACGTGACTTTGCCAATGCGCCGCTCGAAGAAATCCCACTTGGCTCAGGTCCTTATGTGGTCAGCGACTATGAAGCCGGACGCTTTGTGCACCTGTCGCGCAATCCGGACTATTGGGGCGCAGATCTGCCGTTCCGCCGTGGCACTCATAACCTCGATAGCATAAAACTGGATTTCTATGGCGATGCTTCAGTTCTGTTCGAAGCGTTCAAGGCGGGTGAAATTTCTGCATTGCGGGAATTCAACGCCGCGAAATGGGAAACCCAGTATGATTTCCCCGCCGTTATACGCGGCGATATGGTCAAATCCGAGATCGTGCACGGCAAACCTTCGGGCATGACCGGCTTTGTGATGAACACACGCACGCCCCCGTTTGACGACTGGCGCGTGCGAGAGGCGATGATCCAGGCCTTTAACTTTGAATACATCAACGACACGCTCACCGGCGGCGCGCAGCCGCGCATTCCTTCCTACTTTTCAAACTCGGACCTTGCTTTCACGTCCGGCCCGGCCACGGGTAAAGTTGCGGATTTGCTCGCGCCTTTTGCCAATGATCTGCTCCCCGGTACGATGGAGGGTTACAGCTTGCCGCAAACAGATGGCAGCCTGCGAAACCGACGTGGGATCAGGCAAGCGATGGCGCTGTTACAAGAAGCAGGGTGGTCCGCACAGGACGGGGTGATGCGCAATGCTGCGGGCGAAGCATTGGCATTCACGATCCTTCTGTCGCAAGGCAGCAGTGAGAACAAAGCAATGGCGGACCTTTACGTCAGCGCTCTGACCCGCCTGGGCATCGACGTCACGGTAGAAGCAACGGACAGCGCGCAATATGTGCAGCGCATCAACGCCTTTGACTTTGACATGACCCCCTACCGCCGCGCCTTGTCGTTGTCGCCAGGCAATGAGCAGCGGTTCTACTGGGGCTCCGATTCTGCAGACCAAGAAGGGTCGCGCAATTTAATGGGCGTCGCTTCCCCAGCCGTGGATGCCATGATTGACGCAATGCTGACCGCAACGGCGCAGGAGGACTTTGTCGCCGCGGTACGTGCGCTGGACAGAATTCTGACCGCCGGGCGCTATGTGATCCCCTTCTGGCAATATACCACCGGCCGTATTGCGCATGATGCCAAAATGAAATTCCCTGATCGGCTTCCGATCTATGGTGACGGGCCAAATTTTATGCCAGAGCTTTGGTGGTACGAGCCCTCCTGAGGAAGTGTGACCATGGCGATGATCCGACAGATGAGCGCTGAAGCGCTTGGAACTGCGATGCTAATTGTCTCGGTGATCGGCAGTGGAATTATGGGCGAAACACTGGCGGACGGAAACACAGCCGTCGCTTTGCTGGCCAATGCGATTGCCACAGGCTGTATGCTCTATTGCATTATCACCGTTCTGGGTCCGATTTCCGGCGCGCATTTCAATCCAGCCGTTACGCTCGCCTTTGCCCTGCGCGGCGAGATTGAGCTGCGCCACGCCATTGCCTATATGCCCGCCCAGATTGCAGGAGGTCTCATCGGCGTACTGATTACCCATGCAATGTTTGATCTACCGCTTTTGCAGACCTCCAGCACGCTTCACCGCACCGGGTCCGCGCAATGGTTTTCCGAAGCCATAGCGACACTCGGGTTACTATTCGTAATCTTCGGGGGCCTGCGTGCCCGCCCGGATGCTGTCCCGACCCTGGTCGCTCTCTATATAACGGGCGCCTACTGGTTCACGTCTTCGACAAGCTTTGCCAATCCGGCCGTCACCATCGCACGCGGGTTTTCCGATACGTTTGCCGGGATCTACCCCGGTCACATCCTGACGTTCATTGCAGCACAGATCATCGCAGTGCTCATCGCACATGTCGCATGGCGCAGGCTGTTCTGACGCAATTATGCAAGAGACGTCACCCAGAGGACCATTGCATCTTCGGCACTGACCGAGATCACATTGTGCCCCATCGTTCCATCGTAATAAGCGCTGTCCCCCCGACGCATCTCGATGGGCGCGTAAAACTCAGTATAGAGCTTGGCAACCCCAGTCAGCACGTAGAGAAACTCTTCTCCGTCATGACGCACCCATCCGTCAAACTCTGACATGTCCCGCGCCCGGACCCGCGCGCGATAGGGCAACATCTGTTTTTTCGACAGGGTGTCGGCGAGCAACTCATGTTCATACGTCGCCGTGGCCTGCGCAGACCCCTGCCCTGATTTTGTCACTGCCAGCCTGCCGTTGACCTTTTCGGCCTGGGGCGGCGTGAAAAGCTGCGGCACCGAAATATCGAGCCCTACAGCAAGTTTTTTCAAGGCGTCATAAGTCGGGGACATCTGCCCGTTTTCGATCTTGCTCAACGTAGAGCGCGCCAGCCCCGCCTGGGTTGCCGCCTGCTCCAGCGTCCAGTTGCGTGCCTTTCGTAAATCACGCACGCGTAGTCCTAGGTCAAGCGGTGCGGCGGCTTCATCCATGCCGTTTTCGCGGGCAATGCGGATCAGAGATTTCGGGTCAGTTTGTTGCATGACCTGTGTTCTAAGTGCTCCGCTTGCGGCTTGCAACGTTCCTGCCCACAGGCTAGCACGCCCTCATGGTATCGCTCTTTGACAAAGGCTCCTTTGCGCCCTGCCCTTCGCCCTTCAATATGGCGGCACATGTCCTGCGGGCTGGCGAGGCGACACCCCTGAAGACGGCCCTCAAACAGATCGGAACAACAGAGGAAATAGCATGGTCTTACGCTGACCTGCGCGCTGCCATTCTGGGCACGGCGACGGGTCTTTTGCGTCAAGGGCTGCAACCGGGTGACATCATCCTGATGCGCCTTGGAAACACGGTCGACACGCCGATTGCCTATCTCGCCACGCTTGCGGCAGGATTGGTGCCCGTGCCCACGTCCTCCGCGCTGACCGAGCCGGAGACGGCGCATTTAATCCGAACCGTCAAACCTGCTTTGATGCTGCGCGCACCCGGTATTGCCTGCGCGCCGTTTGGCAAGACAGTGTGGCTGAATGCGCTGCAAGAATTCCGCACACTGCCGCCTGCACCGTTCCATCTGGGTGATCCAAACCGACTCGGATACATCATTTTTACGTCTGGAACAGCGGGACAACCCCGCGCTGTTGCCCATGCCCACCGCGCGATCTGGGCACGTCAAATGATGTTTGAGAATTGGTATGGCTTGCAGCCTGATGACCGCGTGCTTCATGCAGGGGCGTTCAATTGGACATACACGATGGGTACTGGGCTGATGGATCCATGGACGCGAGGGGCCACGGCGTTGATCCCTGCGCCTGGGGTCGATCCCGGTCATTTGCCCGCGTTGCTGAGAACGCAGCGCGCCACAATTTTTGCCGCTGCACCCGGTATTTACCGTCAAATGATGGCACGGACACCAGCCTTTGATCTGCCGGAACTGCGACACGGTCTCAGCGCTGGCGAAAAACTCCCCGCCGACACTAGGTCACGCTGGCAGCAGACAACTGGGCGGCCTATTTTCGAGGCTTTTGGCATGTCTGAGTGCTCAACTTTCATCTCTCAGGCACCGGGTCAGAAGACCCCGCCGGGCTCTATCGGACGACCCCAATCCGGACGGCGGATCGCCCTTTTGCGCGACGGGCATCCCGTGGCTTTTGACGAAGAAGGCACCATCGCAATACATCGTGATGATCCAGGATTGATGCTGGGATATTACCAGAAAGACCATCTAGATGTCCCCGTGACATCCGGCGATTGGTTTCTGACCGGGGATCAGGCCGCGATGGCGGCAGATGGCAGCATTACGTATCTCGGTCGGCGTGATGACATGATGAATGCAGGCGGGTATCGGGTATCCCCTATCGAGGTTGAAACCGTGCTCACCACGTGCCCCGGCGTTTCCGCGGTGGCCGTGACCTGCGTCGAAATCAAGCCCAACGTCGAGGTGATTGCCGCGTTCTACACCGGCCCTGCGCCCCTCGCCGAAAACGTCATCGATGCGTTTGTCAGTCAGCAACTCGCGGGGTATAAGCGGCCGCGACTATACAAGCACATGACTAAGTTGCCCCAGGGGGCCAATGGAAAAATTCTGCGTCGCACACTGCGGACGCAGTTTGAGAGGTAAAAATGACTGAAACGATCAAACTCGATATCCTGTCAGATCCCATATGCCCCTGGTGCTATATCGGCAAAGCACATCTGGATCTCGTACTCGCAGAAACACCCGATCACCCTTTTTTGATCGAGTGGCATCCGTTCCAACTCAACCCCGACATGCCCGCTGAAGGTATGGACCGTCGCGCCTATCTCGAAGGCAAGTTCGGCGGCAAGGATGGGGCCGTCCGCGCCTATGCGCCTGTGGTCGAAAATGCACAAGCAGCCGAGCTCAAGATTAATTTCGAGGGTATGAAACGCACGCCGAATACACTCAACGCGCATCGCCTGATCCATTGGGCTGGTATTGAAGGGCGTCAGACCGCCGCTGTATCAGCCTTGTTTAAAGCTTATTTTGTTGACGTTCGCGATATCGGAGACCACGAGGTTCTCGCCGATCTGGCCGATGAAATTGAGATGGATGCAGCGGTTGTCAGCAAGTTACTCAAATCAGATGCCGATCGTAAAGAGATCCTGGAACGTGACCAGCACAGCCGGCAAATGGGTGTGAGTTCGGTGCCGACGTTCATCGTGGGCGGAAAACATGCGGTGCCCGGTGCGCAGTCTCCAGAACTCTGGCGTAAAGTCATCAAGGACATAAAAGCGGCAGCATAGGATTTCTTTTGCCTGCTTTCACAAATTAACCGCAGGTTAACGTTGCACGCTCCTCAACTGTGGGTTATCCCTGACGCTAACTAGCGCCGATTTTTCACGCGCGTTAATTTGCTAGGGTTTCGAATTTGACATCACCGGTAAGTGCGCTTCCGATGGGTCGGGCAGAGTTCATCGCCTTGATGGCGATGATGTTCGCAACGATTGCTTTTTCAATCGACGCGATGCTCCCCGCACTGCCGGATATCGCAGTTCAACTGACACCTGACGAACCGACGCGGGCACCTTTGATCCTTACGTCTTTCGTCCTCGGCATGGGGATTGGCACCTTCCTCTCTGGACCATTGTCGGATGCCTTTGGGCGGCGGACAGTTATGTTCTGCGGCGCTGGCCTTTACATCGGTTCTGCCGCTCTTGCATGGATGAGCCAATCGCTGGAAGTCATGCTGGTTGCACGCGTCCTGCAGGGAATCGGCGCGTCAGGACCACGTGTCGTCTGCATTGCAATCATTCGAGACCTGTTTGCTGGTCGTGAAATGGCGCGTATCCTGTCCATTGTTATGGTGATCTTTACCATTGTGCCCGCCTTCGCCCCTGCGATGGGAGTTGTCATTATTCACTTTGCTGGATGGCGCAGTATCTTTCTGGCGTTCATAGCATTTTCTTTGATCTCTGCGCTCTGGTTAGGTTTTCGCTTGCCTGAAACACTGCCAGTCGAAAATCGTCGCCCGCTGAAACTGCGGTTGATGTTGGACGCAGTGCGCCAAATGTTCGCCCATCCGGTCGTTCTACTTTCCATCATCGTACAGACGCTGGCCATGGCGATCCTTTTTTCTCTCCTCGTGCTGATCCAGCCGATCTATCAACACGTCTTCGACAAACTTAACAGCTTCCCATTCTGGTTTGGGGGCATTGCACTTGCGTCGGCTCTGTCCAGCTTTCTCAATGCAATTCTAGTGGTGCGTTTTGGCATGCGGCGTCTGATAACCATTGCGCTGGGTTTGCAAATCATCCTGTCGGGAACGCTTCTCCTGTTTGCGCTGAATACCACGATGGTCCCCTTCGCATTATTCGCCGTCTGGCAGGGATTTGTCTTCTTTCAGGCCGGCCTCACAATCGGGAATCTCAACGCAATCGCAATGGAACCCATGGGGCACATTGCAGGTATGGCGGCCAGTGTGATTGGTGCGTTCTCCACTGTGCTTGCGGCCGCTATCGCCTCACCTGTTGGACTTCTGTTTGACGGCACGATCCGTCCACTTGTCTGCACAGTGCTTGTTCTCGCGTCTATGGCATTTGTTCTTATGCTGCGCATGGGGCGGGTCGAAACGCGTATGCCAGCCGAGTAGACTTAGCGCGCAGCGGCTTTCCTACGCTTCTTCTCAGACACGACCTTTTCCGCCAGATCGCGCGCTATCGCAAACGCGCCCTTGATCTTGTCTGCATCCGCTTTCCAGTCGCGACGCACGACAATCTTGTTGTCTTTCACTTTTGCCAAGCCGCGCTGGTCCTGAATAAAGTCCACCAATCCTTGCGGAGAGGCAAATTTATCATTGTGAAACTGGATCGTTGCCCCCTTCGGTCCGCCATCCAGTTTTGCAATCCCAGCGCGTTTGCACATCCCTTTGATGCGCACCACCAGCATGAGCGTATTCACCTCCCGTGGCAGCTTGCCAAAACGGTCGATCAATTCCGCAGCAAACCCTTCCAGTTCAACTTTCGTGCTCAGACTGCTCAGCCTGCGGTATAGGCCAAGGCGCACGTCAAGATCCGGCACATATTCCTCAGGGATAAGAACCGGCACGCCCAGATTTATCTGCGGCGCCCATTGATCATCGGCCTCTGATAGTCCCTCCATCTCGCCCGCGCGGATCTTGGCAATCGCCTCTTCCAGCAAGGATTGATAGAGTTCAAAACCGACATCCCGCATCTGACCCGACTGTTCTTCGCCTAAAAGATTACCAGCACCGCGAATGTCCAGATCCTGACTGGCCAGCGTAAAGCCCGCCCCAAGCGTGTCGAGGCTGGACAGCACGCGCAGGCGCTTTTCTGCGTTTGGCGTCAACCGCTTACGCGGTTTGGTTGTCAGATACGCATAGGCCCGCGTTTTTGAGCGCCCCACGCGCCCTCTGATCTGATAAAGCTGCGCGAGGCCAAACATATCCGCCCGGTGGATGATCATCGTGTTCGCAGTCGGGATATCGAGGCCTGATTCAACGATAGTTGTGGCAAGCAGAACGTCGTATTTGCCGTCATAGAAGGCATTCATACGATCATCCAGCTCCCCTGCAGCCATTTGCCCATGCGCGACCATGTAGCTCAGTTCGGGCAATTGCTCCTTCAGAAATTCTTCGATCTCGGGCAAGTCTGAAATGCGGGGGACCACAAAGAAAGACTGCCCGCCGCGATAATGCTCGCGCAACATGGCTTCACGCAGGGTCACACTGTCGAATTCACTGACGTAGGTGCGAATGGCCAGGCGATCGACCGGCGGCGTCCCGATAATGCTGAGATCGCGCACCCCCGTCAGGCTCAGTTGCAGCGTGCGCGGGATTGGTGTGGCCGTCAGGGTCAAAACGTGCACATCAGAACGCAGCTGTTTGAGCCGTTCCTTATGGGTCACACCAAAGTGCTGTTCTTCATCAATGACAAGCAGGCCCAGGTTTTGAAAGCGGATGCCTTTCGCCAACAGCGCGTGCGTGCCAATGACAATATCCACAGTGCCACGCGACAGCCCGTCGCGCGTCGTATTGGCTTCCTTGGCGGGCACGAACCGGCTGAGTTGGCGCACATTGATCGGAAATCCGCGAAACCGCTCCGCAAAGCTTTTGTAGTGTTGCCGTGCAAGCAGCGTCGTGGGCGCGACAACGGCCACCTGAACGCCCGACATCGCCGCCACAAAAGCGGCTCGCATGGCAACTTCGGTCTTGCCAAAGCCCACATCCCCACACACCAATCTGTCCATCGGATTGCCGGAAGTCAGATCGCCGATCACGTCTTCGATGGCGTTCAACTGGTCATCCGTTTCCTGATAGGGGAAGCGCGCCGAGAATGCATCCCACATGCCGGGTGGTGGTTCCAAAACTGGTGCGCGCCGCAGCGCTCGCTCTGCCGCAATCCGAATCAGCTTGTCGGCCATCTCACGGATACGTTCCTTGAGGCGTGCTTTCTTGGCTTGCCACGCCCCGCCGCCCAAACGGTCAAGCAACCCTTCGTCATGACCATATTTGGACAGCAGCTCAATATTTTCTACTGGAAGATAAAGCTTTGAGTTTTCTGCATATTCCAGCAGAATACACTCATGCGCAGCACCTGCAGCGGTGATGACTTCCAGCCCTTTGTAGCGACCAATGCCGTGATCCACGTGGACGATCAGATCACCGGGCGTGAGCGATTGTGTCTCCGTCAGGAAATTTTCGGCGCGTCGTTTTTTGCGCGTGGCACGGATCAACCGATCACCAAGCACGTCTTGTTCGGAAATGACCGTGACCTGGCCGCCCTCGTAGGGGCCTTCAAAACCATGCTCAAGCGCCCAGACTGTCAGATAGAGACCCCGCTTGCCAATCCGCGAGGCATCCGAAATTGGGATGACTTCTGCAAGCCCCTCGTCTTCGATCAGACCTGTCAACCGTTCACGCGCACCCTCAGAATAGCTTGCGATGACAACGGGTCCGACTTCGAGTTTTACCTTAATATGATCTGCTAATGCACCAAAAAGACTTAGTGATTCCTGCTGTCTCTCTGATGCAAAACTACGCCCGGCTCGGGCACCCGCATCAGTAACATTCAGACCAGTCGGTTGCGCCATGGGTGCCAGCTGCACAACACGTCGCCCGACAAGCTCTGCCTGCCATGTATCATCATCCAGATACAGCCCATCCGGTGGACAAGGCTTATAAACGCTGTCCATCCGGCCGCGATCGCTCATGGCAAGGCGGCGCGTTTCATACTGATCGACGATACTCTCCCAACGCGCGACGCGTGCTGCATCCACCTGATCGTCCAAAACGATGCTCGCCGCCGGGAGATAGCTAAACAGCGTTTCAAGCCGCTCGTGGAAAAAGGGCAACCAATGCTCGGCGCCTTGATGTTTGCGCCCCGCACTGACCGCTTCGTACAGGGGGTCGTCAGTACCGGCGGCGCCAAACTCAATACGATAATTCTGGCGGAAGCGCGTGACAGCGGCTTCGTCGAGAATGATTTCGGAAACCGGCGCAAGTTCGATCATCTCTAGCTTTTCGGTGGTGCGTTGCGTCGCAGCATCGAAGCGGCGCGCGCCATCCAGAACATCCCCAAAAAGATCAAGCCGTACCGGCCCCAGATCCCCTGGTGGATAGATATCGATGATGCCCCCCCGCACCGCATAATCCCCGGGTTCCGTAACCGTTGGGCTCTGCACAAATCCCATACGCACCAGGAACGAACGCAAGGCTTTTTCGTCGATCCGACTGCCCACCTGCGCACTGAATGCCGCATCGCGCAAAATATCGCGCGCCGGCAGTTTCTGCGTGGCTGCGTTCAAAGTCGTCAGCACGATGAACTGTTCCGGCATTCCATGGATCAACGCCGCCAAGGTCGCCATACGACGCGCAGATATATCTGCATTCGGCGACACACGGTCGTAGGGTAGGCAATCCCAACCAGGAAATACGATCACGGGCATGGCAGGTGCGAAGAACCGCAAGGCCTCTTGAAGCGCCGCAAGTCTTTTATCGTCCCGCGCGACATGCACAACCGGACCACCTTGCTTGGTCACCTCCTCTAGGAGCAGACGTGCGTCAAAGCCTTCGGGCGCGCCTGAAACGGTTATGTAGGAGGCTTTGGTCATCGGATGCTTCAATTGGGCCTTGTGCCCCAAGTGTCAACCGCCCAGCACCCCGATTGAGAGGTTTTGATACATTCCCCAAAGCGCTGTCACAAAGATAGACACCACGCCGACCAACTGAACGAAAAACCGATGGCGTGCGAGACGCTTGCACAAATGTTCGCCCGTTGCCTCTTCGGCCTGAATCAGACGCGCTGTCGAAATGGACAGCAGTCCGACAACAGACATCGGAAAACCCAGCAAAAACAAGGCTTGCGCAAATTCTACGCGATAAAGGAAGCCTAAAAGAGCAAATCCTGTCAGGAAGAAACACGAAAAACCCAGGATCCATAATCCGGACACCCGTGCAATGTAGAGGATCCGATTGGAATTGATGCGGACCATGTCTTCGAGGTCCTGTTCGCTTTGTCCACCGTTACGCCGGGCACGCAGCACCATGTCAAAGGGCACGCCAAGCACCCAGTGGCTGGCCGAGGACCAAAGCACGGCAAGTGCGATCCAAAACCAAAGGTTGGAGAAAGACCGTAAGTCGATGAGTTCGAAAATACTGCTGTAGAGATCCAAAGGCCGGACTTTTCTTGTTCGCTATCGGTCCTCTTAGCGGGGCCTTGCGGTAATTCCTAGCCTTGGCTTGCGGAAAAATACGTGCCAAGCATGAAGTGTAACGCAAAATGGACAGATCAGGCATGCGACCCACTCAAGCGCCCTTCCCCGCGACCCGATTGCGCCGCATCCGGCAAAGCCCTGCAGTTCGCGCCCTCACGCGCGAAAACACCGTGACTGTGGATGATTTCATCTGGCCAGTCTTTGTGCGGGCGGGCGAGGGAATCGAAGAACCGATCCCGTCGATGCCCGGTGTGTTTCGACGCTCTGTGGACCGGCTGGTGGAGGCCGCAAAAGAGGCGGCAGATCTGGGCATTCCCGCGATCTGCATCTTTCCCTACACCGGAATAGAGGAGCGCACAGAAGACTGCGCGGGCGCTTGGGATCCGGACAACCATGCCAATCGCGCGATCCGCGCCATCAAAGCAGCAGTGCCCGACATGGCGATCATGACCGATGTGGCGCTGGATACCTACAACATCAATGGCCACGATGGATTTGTCGAAAACGGCGAAATCGTGAATGACCGTACTGTCGAAGCGCTGGTCAAGATGACGCTGGCGCAAGCTGAGGCAGGTGCGGATATCATCGGGCCTTCGGATATGATGGACGGGCGCATCGGGGCGATGCGCAGCGCCTTGGAAAGTGCCGGACATCAGAACGTCATGATCCTGAGTTACGCCGCCAAATACGCCTCTGCGTTTTATGGCCCGTTCCGCGATGCCGTCGGCGCTTCGGCTGCGCTGACTGGCGACAAAAAGACCTATCAGATGGACCCTGGCAATTCGAATGAGGCCCTGCGGCTGATCGAGCGCGATCTGCGGGAGGGCGCGGATATGGTCATGGTAAAACCCGGCCTGCCCTATCTGGATATCTGCCGTCGCGTCAAAGATAGCTTTGGCGCGCCCACATACGCCTACCAAGTTTCGGGTGAATACGCGATGATCCAGGCCGCGGCGTCCAACGGCTGGATCGATGGTGACAAAGTCATGCTTGAAAGCCTCATGGCCTTCAAACGTGCCGGTTGCGATGGCATTTTAACCTATTTTGCGCCCGCTGCGGCGCGGATCTTGGGATAACAGCAAATTCATGCTGAAACGCATGCACGGGCGTGACTTTCCCGGACGATAAGCGTAATGTTGCCACCAAGCCGGATCAACCGGCAAACAGAGCAACAACATACAGGCAAAACCATGAAATTTTCAGAACTTTCGCGCCGGAGCTTCACGCTCGGCGCTTTGGCAGGTGTCTCTCTTACCGCCGCTTGCGGGAATGGCATCGGAAACACCAACGCCGAGGCGCTGGACATCCGGGTGTCGCAAACGCTGGAGCAAATGTACCAAGCCTATCCCAACACGCGCGATCTGGCATCCAAGGCCAATGGCATGCTTGTCATGCCCGTTGTGACCGAAGCGGGTTTTGGCTTTGGGGGTGCGTATGGACAAGGCGCGCTTCGGATCGCAGATGCCACCGTGGATTATTACTCCGTCGCGGAAGTGTCGGGTGGCTTGCAAATCGGCGCGCAGCAATATTCGCATGTTTTGTTTTTTATGACGGACGATGCACTGAGTGATTTCCGCAAGTCCTCTGGATGGGCGGCCGGTGCAGACATCAAATATGTGATCTCTGACGTGGGCGATGGCGCAAACGCCAGCACGACCACTGCACTCAGCCCCGTGCTCGCGGCAGTCTTCAACCGAGGCGGCCTCTATGCAGGCGCAGCCCTTGAAGGCAACAAATACACACGCATCATCCCTTAAACTGGGCGCGACAATGGGGGCCATCGGTGGCGCTCGCGTCGCCGATGGTTTTTCGTTCGAACCCAAGGATCACACGTGGGCGGCACAAACACTATGCCGAACTAATTTTCTCTCGATAATCCCGCTTTTAATGACTGACTGCTGCTTTCAACAATTTTCGAAATTGCCCTGAAAAGCTTGGACTCCGCCCGTTGGTTGCCGGCCTGCAGGCTTGTTGCACCTGCAACACGCCAATTTTCGCGCTTTGTTTCAGCGCCCGGTTGTTACGGTTTGTGGCTGAAAGTATGTCTCTAAATCCCTGTTTAGGGTCTAAAGCGGGTCAGGAAAACTAGTTAAGCGTAAACCGGTGCGCTGCCTTAAAACTTACGCAGCGCTCCGGGACAGCAAAATGGAACGGTGTCGCCTGACGGTTTAACCCAAAGCTTTCAGGCGCTTGAACAGACTGGACGTGTCCCAACGGCCGCCGCCCATCTTTTGCACATCCTTATAAAACTGATCGATAATTGCCGTGACCGGCAGGCTTGCACCCGTTTCATCCGCCGTCGACAGACAAATACCCAGATCCTTGCGCATCCAATCCGTGGCAAAACCATGATCGAAATGATCATCCAGCATCGTTTCATAGCGGTTCGACATCTGCCAACTGCCCGCAGCACCCTGGCTGATCACCTCGACAACCGCACGGCCTTCCAACCCCGCTTTATCCGCGAAATGCAGTGCCTCACTAAGCCCCTGAACCAATCCTGCGATCGCGATCTGGTTGCACATCTTGGTCATTTGACCGGCACCACTGGCTCCGATCCGGCGGCAAATCTTGGAATAGACATCCATGATAGGGTGTGCGCGATCATACGCACCCTGCTCTCCCCCGCACATGATAGAGAGCGCTCCGTTTTCTGCCCCAGCCTGACCGCCGGAAATAGGCGCATCCACAAAACTGATCTGGAGCGTGTCGGCCGCTGCATAAAGTTCACGGGTTACGGCTGCTGAGACAGTCGTATGATCCACGAAAACCGCGCCCGCCTGCATACCAGAAAAAGCGCCATCCGGACCAAGACAAACACCACGCAAGTCATCATCATTACCAACACAGGACATGACAAAATCCGCGCCCGCGGCGGCTTCAGCTGGAGTTTTGGCCATCGTACCATTGTATTGCGTCACCCAGGTATCCGCCTTGGCTGTCGTCCGATTATAGACGGTTACCGCGTGTCCCGCGTTCTTCAAATGCCCCGCCATTGGCGCGCCCATGACGCCCAATCCCAGAAATGCCAGTTTGGCCATTTTTATTTCCCCTTTTGGGTGTTGCGTTAACCTTGTCTTCTACCTAACAGTCGCACAACGAGGGTCAAATCAAACAGGCACTATTCCACAAGGGAAGTAGCATGGGTCTGGTCTTTACGTGGCTACTACGCATCGCGGGCGGGATGATCGCTCTGATCGTGGCGGCCATCGCAATGATCTACTATCTCGGCACACGATCGCTGCCGGATTACAACGACGTGGTCGACGTGCCTTACCTGTCGGCTCCGGTTGCGATCGTGCGCGATAATGCCAACGTTCCACATATCTTTGGGCAGACGGACGAAGATACCTACTATGCGCTCGGTTTTGCCCACGCGCAGGACAGGCTTTGGCAACTGACGACCATGCGTCGCACGGCGCAGGGCCGTTTGTCAGAAATGTTCGGCACGGCGACGGTTGAAGTCGACAAACTGATCCGCAGGCTTGATATCTATGCGCTTGCCGTGGCTTCGCTTGATGCGCAGGACGACCGTACGATGCGCATGTTACGCGCCTATGCGACAGGGATCAATGCGCGCCTCGATCAGGTAAATGCCCAAGCGCTGGGGCGCGGTGCGCCCGAGATGTTCCTCTTTAACGAACCGATTGCGCCATGGCGCCCGGCTGACACCCTTGCAATCGTCAAACTTATGGGACTGCGTCTGGCGTCGCATCTCGATACGGAGGTCTTTCGCGCGCGCATGTCCATTGCGCTGCCAGACCCAGCGCGGATTACGGATATTCTACCGGACGCACCCGGCACTGGCGTTGCGGCCCTGCCTGAGTATACGCAACTGTTTCCCAATGCACCGCGCTATGCTGACGTCGCGCGGCGCGACGTTCATCCTCTGTCACCCTTTCAACCGGTCCCGTTTGGAGGTGCGTCAAACGTCTGGGCCGCTGCGCCGGAGCGCTCCGCCGCAGGTGGGTCCTTGCTGGCAAATGATCCTCACCTCGGGTTTTCTGCGCCAGGCATCTGGTATCTCGCTCGGATGGAACTTCAATCAGGTGGCGTGATCGGCGGCACCATTCCTGGCATCCCTGCTATTTTAAGCGGGCGCAGCGACGATCTGGGCTGGGGTGTGACCTCGGCCAAGCTCGACGATCAGGATGTTCACATCGAACAGATCAACCCCGAAAACTCAGAAGAATATCTGACGCCGGACGGTTTCAAACCCTTTGAGACGCGCAAATCCATCATCAACATCAAGGATGCCGCGCCAATCACGCTGACCCTGCGGTGGACAGAAAACGGACCGGTGCTTTCTGGCGCAGATTACAATCTTGCGCGCGTCACGCCGCCCGGCCATGTGGCGTCCCTGGCCTGGACGGTGTTGAGCCCTAATGACACAACACTGGGCGCCGCCTTGCGCATTATGGAAGCCAAAAGTGTCGAAGCCGGGATTGCCGCCGCCGAAGATTACGTCGCACCAGCGCAAAATCTGATGTTAATCGACCGCCGAACGATTGCCATGAAGATGATCGGTATGGCCCCAAGACGCGATGCAACGCATCAAAGCAAAGGGCGTTTACCCAGCCCCGGCTGGATCAGCACGAACCGCTGGCAAGGCCGCCTGCCCTATGCCTCCAACCCCGAATTCATCTCTCCTGCTGGGGCGATTTTGGGCAATACTAACAATAAGACGGTCGAGCGGCCGTTTCCCAATCATGTCTCTTTTGACTGGGGTGACACGCAACGGATCAAGCGCTGGGAAAAGCTGATGCAGGATCGCCAGGTTCACACGCGCGACAGTTTCATCGAAGCGCAATTGGACGCCGTGAGTTTCACCGCACAATCGCTGTTGCCCCTGATCGGTGCCGAGCTTTGGTTTACTGGCGAAGCCGCTCCCGAAGGTACGCCTTTGCGCCAACGCCAACGTGCGCTGGACCTCCTCGGAAACTGGTCGGGTGAGATGAATGAACACATGCCTGAACCTTTGATCTACGCCGCCTGGCTGCGCAGCCTGCAAGCCCGCATCATTCAAGACGACATTGGCCCGCTGGCCCGCGAAATGACCCATGTAGAGCCGCTTTTTATCGAACGTGTGTTCCGCGATATCGATGGCGCGTCGGTGTGGTGTGATGTGCTCCAGTCTGCGCCAGTGGAGACCTGTGCGGATATGGCGCGTCTGGCTCTGGATGACGCGCTGATCTGGATCGAGGAAACATGGGGACCCGCACTGGAGAGCCTGCGCTGGGGCGATGCGCATCAGGCCACCCATGATCACCAGGTGCTGGGCGATGTTCCCGTGCTGCGGTATTTCGTGAACATTCGCCAGTCAACAAATGGCGGCGATAACACCTTGCAGCGCGGGTTGACACGGGGCTGGGGCGACAACCCTTTTTTCAACGTCCACGGGGCGGGCTATCGCGGAGTCTATGATCTGGCCGATCCTGACAGCTCCGTCTTTATTGCCTCCACAGGTCAGTCGGGCCACTTCCTGTCGCGGCACTATGACGACATGGCGCAACTCTGGCGACGGGGTGAATACATTCCCATGTCACTTGACGAGAATCTGGCGCGCGCCGGTGCTGTAGGCGTGACCACTCTGAACCCGCAGCGCTAGATGACGCGGGTCATCCTGTTCAACAAACCCTTTGGCGTCCTGCCCCAATTTACTGACAAAGGCTCAACGGATAGCCCTCGCCCCACGCTTTCGGCCTACATTGACGCACCCGGTTTCTATCCCGCAGGTCGGCTCGATCGGGACAGCGAAGGCTTGATGGTCCTCACCGACGACGGCAAACTACAGGCCCGGATTGCAGACCCGAAACACAAGATGCACAAGACGTATCTGGTGCAGGTCGAGGGCGCGCCAGATGACAAACAGATCAACGCACTGCGTCGTGGCGTTGATTTGAAAGACGGACGCACGAAACCCGCCGAGGCCATGCATATTGATCCGCCCGCCGACCTCTGGCCCCGCGACCCACCGGTGCGGTTTCGCAAAACTGTGCCAGACGCCTGGTTGCAGATCACAATTTCCGAGGGACGCAACCGTCAAGTGCGCCGCATGACAGCCCACGTGGGATTGCCCTGCCTGCGGCTTGTGCGTGTACAGATCGGCGACTGGACCTTGGACCAACTGGAAACCGGCGTTTGGCGGTTCGAAAATCACCTTGGGTCGTGACTAAACCTGCGTGTAACGCGCTTCCTGCTGCGTCGTCCAGCGCACCACAATTTCAAAACCCTCTTCGGTCTGAGTCTCGGTCTGCACCAGTTCCTGTTCAAACAGCCAGGCGCGTTTCTTGCCTTCCGCAAAACTCAGCGTCAGGTGCGTCTCCCGCTTGGCACCTTGCAGGGTATCGGTTATCGCGCCAAGCAACCCGTCGAGACCTTCACCCGTCAGCGCTGATATTGCGAACACTTGATCGTCCCGGCCCGCGCGGGTGCGCATGGCCTCGGCATCGGTGTCGGACATGGCATCCAACTTATTCCAAATTTCGAAACTGGGGCGATCTTGCGCGACCCCCAGCGACGTCATGATACGGGCGACATCCTGCGCCTGCTCCTCAGTCTCCGGGTGCGAAATATCACGCACATGGCAGATGACATCAGCAGCCAAGACTTCCTCCAACGTGGCCCGGAATGAGGCAACAAGCTCCGTTGGCAAATCTGAAATAAATCCGACTGTGTCCGACAAAATCACTTCGGGTCCGTCCGGCAGATGCAGGCGTCGCATCGTCGGGTCTAGCGTCGCAAACAGCATGTCCTTTGCCATCACATCCGCCCCCGTGAGACGGTTGAACAGCGTCGATTTTCCAGCGTTGGTGTATCCGACAAGAGCCACGATCGGATAGGGTATCTTGGCGCGGGCAGCGCGATGTAGAGCGCGCGTTTTAACGACCTTTTCAAGCTGGCGGCGCAGACGCGTCAACTGTTCATCAATGGCACGGCGATCTGCTTCGATTTGTGTTTCACCCGGCCCGCCGACGAAACCAAGCCCGCCACGTTGCCGCTCAAGGTGGGTCCAGGCCCGCACCAAACGCGTACGTTGATAGCTTAGGGCGGCCATCTCAACCTGCAACACCCCTTCACGGGTCGCCGCGCGGTCACTGAAGATTTCAAGGATCAAACCGGTGCGGTCCAGCAGTTTCACGCCCCATGCCTTTTCCAGATTACGCTGCTGAACGGGGCTGACGGGACCATCCACGAGAACCAATTCGATCTCTTCGGCTTCAAGCGCGGTTTTGATCTCTTCGATTTTGCCGGAACCAAAAAGCATACCCGCCCGAACGGTTTTGAGCGGTACAATATCTGACCCAACCACTTCCAGCTCAGGCAAAGCGCGTGCCAGCGAAATTGCTTCGGCCAAGGCATGATCTGCCAAGCGCCGCTCTGGGTCGGATTTAATTTCTGGATGCAGAACCCAGGCCCGGGTCATTCGCGGGCCATCTGTCTCATCAATCTGGAAGGGCGGTCGGCTCAAGAAGCGTCTTCGCCCTCATACAAACTAATGGGCTGGCTTGGCATGATCGTGGAGATCGCATGCTTATAGACCAGCTGCGACTGTCCATCACGTCGCAACAGAACGCAAAAATTGTCAAACCAGGTGATCACACCCTGCAGTTTCACGCCATTGATAAGGAAGATGGTCACAGGAACTTTAGTCTTGCGCACATGGTTCAGGAACGCGTCCTGAAGATTCTGTCTGTCCGACGCCATTCTGGTCCTCGCCTTTTTTCTTGCGTGCGTTCGCATTTCGAACGCGTCCCTCTTACCCAATTATGAAGCGCTGGCACGGGAGTTTCCACCCCAAAAAACAGTCCGTTACGGACCTTTCTGCCCCAAACCTCAGCTCCGCCACACATCTGGGGTCAAAAGTGCGATAATTGCAAGCGTTTCCAGCCGGCCTAAAACCATCGCAGCGCAGAAAACAGACTTGGCATATGGGCCCATCTCGGCCAGGCTGATCGGGGTTTCGGTGGCAAAATTGATAAGCGGCCCCGTTGTCGAGAGACCGGCGATGCTCAGAACCAGCGCATCCTCAAAATCCACGCCCAACAGGGTCAAAAGTAACGTCACAACGGCCATCGTCAGCGCAAAAAGCATAAAGAAGATCCACGCGATAAACGCGCCATTCCGCTGCAAACGTCTGCTGTCTTTGCCCGCGCGGTTGATCGAGGAGGGATGTACCAGCCGCTCCAACTCGCGCTTTCCGTTGAGATAAAGCGCAAAAACCCGCAACAGTTTTACCCCACCAGCCGTCGTTGCCACGCCCCCCCCAATCAACGCCAACCCCATCAAAACCAAGCCGGATGTCTGCAATCCTGACCACGCTTGCGCGTCTGCCCAGTCAGAACTTGCAAACCCTGTAGTCGTCAGAAAGGACATAACCGTAAAGAAGCTTCCCCAAAGCGCGCTAAACGCCATGGCGACGTTGTTTTCTGCCGCAACATCAAAAGCGCCGAGCCAATGTCTCAAGAACAAAATCAGCGGGACACCGACGATGATGATCAGCCCGAGACGAAATTCAGGGTCACTGAAGATATTACTTTGAGTGGCACGCACCGTATCCGTTGAGAACGTAAGCCTCGACAGAGCAAAAAGCATGAAGAGCATCATCAGAGCCTCACCGGTTACGCCTGAGCCACTGCCCTCGAGCCCGCCGACGGGGGAAATTCCCGAAGTCGACATAATCGACATTGCATGGCTCAACGCCACCAGCGAAGTATCGCCGCTGATCAACAGCAAAATCCACAACAACACAGTGAGACCAAGATAGATCGGCAATAAAGCACTGAGGATTCGCATCAGACGCGCGCGCGGATCGGTGCGGCCAATCATGCTGAACTTGCTTTCGCGCTGCCCGGGTTCGGCCTGCGCCGTAACCTCAAAGCCGCCCAAATTGAGTGGCGCCAAGACCGCAGATGCCGCAACCCACATCACAAGCCCGCCCATCCAACCGACCTGTGCACGCCAAAGATGCATCGTGTTGTCGAGCCGGGACGGGTCGTCAAAAACAGTGGCACCCGTTGTGGTGATCGCGCTCACCATTTCAAGGTAAGCATTGAGATAGCTGGTCGTTTGCAGGCTTTCATAAAGGGGCAAAGCCAGAAAAGCTGGCAGAAACACGAAAGTCGCAAAAACAGATAAAAGATTGCCCACAGCACCGTGTCGCGGTTTACGGCCCGCTTGTGCAATTGCGATCATCAGAAAAATGACCATACCAAAGAGACCGGTGTAGAAAAAGGCGCGCGCCGTATCCAATGACCGGCTCGCGCCGCCATGCAGGGCTGGTATGATCATGGAAAGCGAAGCTGCGCCGTAAATCAGCACAAAGAGCTGCTGGTTCAACAAGGCCGCCACAACCGAGCGGCGCGGCACTGAGTGAGCGGGGCGCGCCATGGATCAGAAGAAGTCGATAGAAACTTGCATGAGCCGTTCGACCTCCGGCACGTCTTTGGCCAGCGCAAAAATCGCGACCACATCGCCTTCGTCAATGCGGGTACTGCCGAGCGGGCGGATAACGTCCTCCCCCTTGCGGATGGCGCCGACCAGCGCGCCTTCTGGAAATTCGATGTCCGTGATGCGGCTGCCTGCAAGAGGCGACGTCGAGAGCACTTCGGCTTCGATCACTTCCGCCTCGGCGTCCCCGATGGAATAGACGGCGCGTACGCGACCATGACGAATATGCCGCAGGATCGAACTGACCGTCGTTGCGCGAGGGTTGATGTATGCGTCAATGCCGAGCGGTCCCATCAGAGGCACGAGCGTCGGATCATTGATCAGAGCGATCACATAGGGGCAGCCTTCTGCCTTGGCACGCACGCAGGCGAGCATGTTTGTCTTGTCATCATCTGTAATCGACAGCATGGCATCCGCACGCGCAATCCCGGCTTCGGCCAACAGGCCCGAATCCAACCCGTCTCCGTTCAAAACAATCGTGCGTTCCAGCGATTCCGCCGCACGTTCGGCACAGACACGACTTTTCTCAATCACTTTGGTGCGCATGCGTTTGGCACTTTTTTCAAGTGATTGAGCCACCGCAAGGCCGACATTGCCACCACCGACCACAACCAAACGTTCTTGTTTTCTTTGCGCTTTGCCAAAGATTTCCATCGTGCGCGCGATGTCTTCTACATGGCAGAAAACGTAGCATTCATCTTTGACGAACAGTTGGTCTTTTGCCTCAGGCGAAAACAATGTGCCCTCGCGCCGCACACCGACAACCGTGGCACGCAGGGTCGAAAACAAATCTGTAAGCTGTCGCAATGGTGTGTTCACCACAGGACAATCTTCGTCGATCGAGATGCCCAGCAGTTGTGACTGTCCGTCCATAAAGACTTCGGTGTCAAACGCTGCGGGCGCCGCAAGCCGCTGTAACGCGGCGGCTGCAACTTCGCGTTCGGGGCTGATCACCACGTCTATGGGCATATGATCGCGCCGGTAGATGTCAGAGTAAATCGCTTCGAGGTAGGACTGGCTGCGGACCCGCGCGACTTTTCTGTTCACACCAAAGACGGAATGGGCCACTTGGCAGGTCACCATATTGACTTCGTCCGAGTGGGTCGCGGCGATAATCATTTCTGCATCTTTGGCCCCGGCCCGCTCCAGAACATCTGGATAACTGGCAAAGCCCGCAATCCCCTGTACATCAAGCGAATCCGTGGCACGGCGCACCAGATCCGGATCGCTGTCGACCACCGTCACATCGTTGCGTTCGCCCGACAGATGCCGCGCGATTTGCCAGCCAACCTGCCCGGCACCGCAAATAATGACCTTCATGTGCACCGTCCTTCAGGCCGTTTCCGGACCTTCTGAATGGCAGAAGCCCCAGTAACGGTCAATTCAATTGTCTTACGTGTCCTGGCGCGGCAATGTGGGTGTATGAATCTTGCCATACGCCTTCTTGCCGTCGCCGTGTGCTTGGCGTCCTGCGCACCTGTTCCTCTGTATTACAAAGCGGGTCAGAGTCTGGATCGCAAAAAGACCGATCTGCTGGCCTGCGAAGTGGATGCTTTGTCCAAGGCACCTGTCGCCAACCAGATCCGCCAATCTCCGCCTCTCTATATTCCGGCAAGACGGTCATGTAGCTCCAGCGGCAATTGTTACTATCGCGGTGGGTATTTTGTTGAAGGCAATGTCTACACGGTCGACGTGAATGCCCGACTGCGCGGAGATTTGGAAACACAGTGCATGGCGAACAAAGGCTACCAATCAGTCGAACTGCCCCGCTGTGTAGCAGGGACCGTTGCCAGCACGCCTGATAACCCCGGACGCACGAATGCCACCTTGCCGGTACTTTCCGAAAACAGTTGTGCGCAGCGCAATAGTGACGGGCGATGGGAAATAACCGAGCCCGCAGGCTAACCCCGGTCGTTTTTGGGATGGCCTGCAGGGCGCTCTGTTTCTAACTCTGGGCGCTATGAACAAAATGATTCCAGAGCACACATCCTCGCGCGGCATATGACACCCGCGTGTTTCTGGCATGGGATGCACCCGTTTCACGAGCAAACCGGACCAAGGGCGATTGCGGAAAGCTTTTGGGTTCCCTTCCTCAACAGCTTTTCCCACGTCCAGCGGCGAGAAGATATCTTTTTCGCAGGGCTCAATGAAATTGACGGTTTTGACACCACCTGGACCTGTTCTATGGGGCACTTCATCGGACTGTTTGAAGCGTCGTTCCTGAATATTCCGCCCACGGGCAAACTTGCAATGGTGCGGTATGCCGAATTCAACCGGATCGACGAGAACGGCAAGATTGCACAAAGTGCGCTCTTCATCGATTTGCTGCACCTCATGGCACAAGCCGGGCTTGCACCTTTGGGCGTGCCACAAACCGGCGCGCAGCTCATCCAACCTGGGCCACGCACGCATGATGGGCTGGTTATGCAAGATCAACCGATAGAAGAGAGCCGTAAAACCCTGGCCCGCATCAATAATATGATCGGTTCGATCGATCATGCAAATGCCGCGCACACCCCTCTGACCCCACAAGATGAACTGGCCGTGGATTGGCAGGACGGGATGGTGTGGTGGGGTCCTACCGGTATCGGCGCGACCTACACGATTGATCGCTATATTGAACAGCACCAAGGTCCCTTCCGGCGCGCGATGGCTGGTCGCGTGCTCAACGGTCATCTGTGCCGCATGGCCGAAGGCACGTACGGCGGCTTTTTCGGTTGGCCTAATCTGACCCTGACCAACAGAAACGGATTTCTCGGCGTCCCTGGCAACGATATCCGCGCCGACATGCGGGTCGTCGATATCTACCGCCGCGCGGGCGAAAAGCTCGTAGAAAACTGGGTATTCATCGACATTCTACACTTCTTAAAAATGCAAAATGTCGATGTTTTACAAAATATTGCCAACTTAAGCTCATGTCAAAACGCTTCCTTACCACGCCAATGCTCCAATAGACCCTTTGCCGCAGCTTAACCGTCAGCGATAATCTTTTGCCATCTAACCGACAGCGATCTCCGCTTCGTCATCCACATGGGCGACTCGCGCACCAGCTTTGGCAGATGTGACAACCCCCAGAGATTTTAGCTTGCGGTGCAGCGCGCTGCGCTCCATCCCGACAAAATTAGCCGTCTTGGAGATATTGCCGCCAAAGCGATTTATCTGGGTCAGCAGATATTCACGCTCAAACGCCTCTCTAGCCTCACGCAGCGACATGGTCGCCAGCGCGCCAGACAAAACGACCCGGCTTTCGGCGTCCTGCACCGGGTCTGTCCCTGGCAGCTCACGCGTCTCAATCGGATCACAGCCCTCACCCAGAATCAGAACTCGTTCGATCAGGTTTTTCAACTGTCGCACATTGCCCGGCCATTCCATCGTCTGCATCAACGCCACAGCGTCGTCGCTCAAAGCGCGCAACGGCAACCCTTGTCCGCTATTCATCTCTTCGATGAAATGGCGTGCCAGTTCGGGAATATCCTCACGTCGCTCTTCCAGCGAGGGCACAGGGATCGGCACGACGTTGAGCCGATGGTAAAGTTCTTGCCGGAACGTACCCGCCGCGATGCAGGTCTGCAGGTCACGATTGGTGGACGAAATAACGCGCAAATCAACTCGCACTTTGTCGTTGCCCCCAACCCGCTGGAATTGCTGATCGACCAGTACCCGCAGGATTTTGGATTGACTGCCCAACGGCATGTCAGCCACTTCGTCAAAATAAATGATCCCGCCGTGCGCCTCCTCCAGGAGCCCTGGCTCGACACCGCGTTCTGGCGTTTCGCGACCAAAGAGCACTTCTTCCATACGCTCTGGCGCAACTCCAGCGCAATTTACAGTCACAAAAGGCGCTGAGGTACGGTTCGAATTTGCATGAATGTAACGTGCAGCGACTTCCTTACCGCACCCGGCAGGGCCCGTTAGCATTACCCGCCCGTTCGATTTCGTCACCTTGTCCAGCTGCCCTACAAGGCTTCTGAAGGCTGCGGATTGACCAACCATTTCTGACTGTGTGACGTCACGGCGACGCAGGCTCTGATTTTCACGTCGCAATCGCGAGGTTTCCATCGCACGGCGCACAACCACGAGGAGCTGGTCGATATTGAAAGGTTTCTCAATAAAATCGTAGGCGCCCTGTTTGATGGCCGCGACCGCAATTTCGATGTTGCCGTGACCAGAAATGATCACAACAGGCACATCCGGGTTGTCCCGTTTGACTGCTTTTAGGATATCAATCCCATCCATCCGACTGTCTTTCAGCCAGATGTCCAGCACGATCAAGGCCGGCGCATCGGCGTTGATCGCCGCCATGGCGTCGTCCGAGTTTCCGGCGAGACGGGTTGCATACCCCTCATCTATCAAAATGTCCGAGACCAGTTCACGAATATCGCGCTCGTCGTCTACAATCAGGATGTCACTCATGGCTCAATGCTCCTTCCTTCTGGAGGGTTGTTTCTGCTGTTGGGAGCGTGGCGGGCAATACGATGACCGCCATGGCTCCATAGTGGCTTTGGTCTTCAAAAAGCGGCGCATCCTCCAGATTGAGGGTGCCCCCGTGTTCTTCGATAATTTTCTTCACGATCGGAAGGCCAAGACCGGTGCCTTCGCTGCGGGTCGTCACGTAGGGTTCGAACAGCCGTGCGCGGTCTTCTGGAAGACCGATGCCATTGTCCGCGATTGTCAAATGCGCATGTCCACTCTCCACCCAAAGTCGGATCTGAATTGTCGGAACGTAGCCATTTTCAACATCGCTTTCAAAATATGAATCAATGGCTTCCCCGGCGTTCTTAATCAGATTTGTTAGGGCCTGACTGATCATTGTGGCATCCAATGTAGATGTCACCGCATCTTCGGGCAAATCGCTGTGAAATGTGACCGTTGGCTGTCCGGTTTGCTGCAATAGCACCGCATCAGCGACCAGCTTTTTGAGATCAAGCAAGGTGCGTTCCGGTTCTGGCATGCGGGCAAACTTGGAAAACTCATCCACAATACGCCGCAAGTCCCCGGTTTGACGTACAATTACATCCGTCATCTGCTCCAATGAGTCGCTATTCTCACCAAGGAGCGGCGAAAACTTGCGCTTTATTCTTTCCGCAGAAAGCTGAATTGGTGTGAGCGGATTCTTGATCTCATGCGCAATCCTGCGCGCAACATCGCCCCAAGCCGCCATGCGTTGCGCGCTGACCAGATCCGTGACGTCATCAAATGCAATCACATAGCCTTCAAGACGCCGCTCTTCAGAACGACGCGTTGCGATCCGCACAAGGAGGTTTTCCAACCTGCCCTGACGGCTGACTTTTACTTCGCCCTGAGCGGTCTCAGACGGTCCACGTTTGATCGCCTCGAACAAATGCGAAAACTCAGGGACGGCGACGTTTATGTCGACCGATTGGCGATCTTGGCGCCAATCCAGCAAACGTTCGGCCGAGCGATTGACGAACGTTACGCGCCCTGCAGGATCAAGCCCAACGACGCCAGAAGTAACGGAACTCAGTACGGAATCGAACAAGCGGCGGCGCCGTTCAATCTGATGTGTGTTGTCGATAAGCGTGTTACGCTGCGCCTTAAGTTGCTTGGTCATTTGGTTGAAATAGCGGCTCAGCATGGCAATCTCATCATTGCCAACTTCTTCTCGCACCTGCACATTCAGATCACCCGCGCCAACCTGTTGTGCAGCCCCTGTCAAACGCCCGACTGGACCAGAAAGGCGCTCCGCAAACCACAACCCAAGCCAGATGGCCGCGAGAATAAGGATCAGGGCGAAGGCAAGGTACAGCAGCCCGAATTCGAACAGCAACCGGCCACGTTCACTTTCCAATTGCTGGTATAGCCGCACGGTTTCTTGCGTTTCATCCAAAAGCGACAAAATTTCTCCATCAACATCTCGGCTGACGTACAGATAGCGGTCCACAAAGGACGCAAGGCGCACCAGAGCGCGAAACTCGTTGTTTGCCCAATCCTCGATCACCACCACATCGCCGCTTGCCGCTTCTGCAAGATGTGTGCTTGAGGGTGCTTCGAAATCAAATAGATAGGATCGATCACCGCGCGCCCGAATATCGGTTGTTCCATCAATCAGATAAGCTTCGCGCAGCCCGCGCTGAATTTGCCTTTGCCCCTCGCTGAGCAATTCACTGTCCGAGACACCGACACGGCCCTGACGCGCCTCATCGATGCTGAACGCCAATGCGCGCGCATCTTCGGCTAGATCAGAACGCTGCTCTGCCTCATAGGCCTGTGCTGCGGCGAGCGAGGACCCGACCACTTGGCGCACGCGGTCCGAAAACCAGCCTTCCAGCCCCACGTTCACGGTCAGGCCTGCAAAAATCGCCACCGTTACGGTCGGGATCAGAGCCAAAAGCGCAAATACGCCGGTCAAGCGTAAGTGCAAGCGAGAACCAGCAGATTTTGCTCGCCGCGCCGCAATCAATCGCGCGACTTGTGACAATACGAGAGCCGCGACCACAAGGATATACACCAGATCGGCCAACAGAATGAGCCGCAACCCGAGTGTATTGCCCGCCTGCCCCAATGGCCCGAGAATGAGATAGGTGGTCAGCGCCAGCAGCGGCCCTAGAACGACCAGTCCCAACGTCGCAGCATTGCGCACGCGCCGGACCCGGCGCAATCGCCCAAATCTTATCCACAGTGATTTTTCCGCACGGGAAACCACCTGATATCCTCACGTCATGATGTAGCGCACGAGGCGCCAACCGCTCTATTTTGTGGTCCTGATCAAGGTGTCCCTCGATGGCCACGGTTTGTGTGGCAGTTTTACATCAATTTGCGACGCCGTGTCACCTCTATATCGAGGTCAGTGATCTTTTTTCTGAGCGTATTCCGATTTATTCCCAACAAATCAGCGCATTTTGCCTGATTTCCACCTGTTGCTTCGAGTGAAATTTCGATTAGTGGCGCTTCTACCTCTCGCAAGATCCGGGCATAGAGACCTTCGGGTGGTAACATGTTACCGTGCAAGTCGAAATAGCGCCGCAGATGCCGCTCGACCGATGCGCCAAGTTTTTCAGTATTTCCAGCGGCACGCATCGGTTCCAGATCTGGCTGAGCGCCGAGGACCTGTTCGACTTCTGACCCTGCAATTTCAGCAGCGCGACTGGTGAGCCCCAGACGGCGAATGGCATTTTCCAATTGACGCACATTGCCAGGCCAACTGTAATTGCGAAAAATCTCCGTGGCGCCTTCCGAAAGACTACGCGGTGCACCGCCGCTGGATTCAGCACGCGCCAAAAAATGTTCTGCCAAAAGCGGGATGTCATCCACCCGCTCGCGCAATGCAGGGACGGTCAATGTCGCACCACTCAGCCTGTAGTAAAGGTCTTTGCGCACATTGCCGGCCTCCATCGCGGCATTCAGGTCGGTCTGACTGGTGGCGAGAAAACGTGGGCTGTAATCGCCCGGAGAATCCATCATGCGCACCAATCGACCCTGCAACTCTTCGGGCAAATCGGCGATCTCCTCGACCAAGAGCGTGCCCCCCTTAACGCGTGCCAACAGACGCGCCGGGCCTTCCAGCTCTCTCAAATCCGCCGAGGTCGCGGTGACAAAAGGCAGGCTACGACGATCAGAAAAATCGTGAATTGCACGCGCGATCAATGACTTACCTGTGCCCGACTCACCCCAAATCAGCACTGGTAAATCAGTGTTCATGACACGCGCAACGACCCGGTAAAGCGATTGCATCACGGCCGTGCGCCCGACAAGCGGCAGCTCATCCGGGCGCTCATCCGTAATTGCCGGTGCCCGCCTGCTTTGCTGGCGTAACTCCAGCGCGCGCGCCGTCCGCTTCATCAGATCCGGCAGATCGAAGGGTTTGGGCAAGTAATCATAGGCCTCGGCCTCAGCAGCTTGAATGGCCGTCATGATGGTGTTTTGCGCGGAGATCACGATCACCGGCAAGCCGGGGCGATCCTGCGAAATCTTTGGCAGCATCTCCAAACCGTTGCCATCTGGCATGACAACGTCAGAAATGACCACATCGCCCTTGCCCTCGCCCACCCAGCGCAACAGGGTCGTCAGACTGGACGTGGCATGCACTTTGCACCCCGCGCGCGTCAAAGCCTGCGTGAGAACTGTTCGGATCGTTCTGTCGTCATCAGCCACCAGTACTGTGCCATCCATGGTGTGAACCTCCTATTTTTCTGCAGACAAAGCATCCTTCGGCGCACGCGCCAAAGAGATGCGGAAAACGGTTTTACCGGGTGTGGAGCTGACGGAAATCCAACCGTCGTGCTCCGATATGATTTTGCTTACGAGCGCGAGCCCCAAACCCGTGCCATTCTCGCGCCCCGATACAAAAGGATCGAACACATCGTCCTTAATCGCCTCGGGTAGGCCGGGCCCATCGTCTATGATTTCTATCTGAAGGGGCAGTGATTGACCTGACCCATCCGAACGGCGCAAGCGGAATGAATGCTCGAAATAACTGTGTAAGCGTATGCTGCCTTGGGAGTCCCCGGACGCTTCTGATGCGTTTTTCAACAGGTTAAGCACAACCTGAAGCAGCTGGTCCGGATCCCCATAGGCCATCGGCAATGAGGGGTCGTAGTCCTCGACGATCTTCATATGCGCGCCAAAACCCAAAAGAGCTGAGCGACGCGCGCGATCCAAGACGTCATGAATATTGACCGCCTGGAAGTCAGGTTTGGAAAGATTACCAAACTGCTCAACCTGACCGAGAAGCTTGACGATGCGTCGGCTCTCTTCGACGATTAAATCTGTAAGTTCAAGATCTTCTGCCTTCAAGTTCATGCTAAGAAGCTGCGCGGCACCGGTAATACCCGCAAGCGGGTTCTTAATTTCATGCGCCAGCATCTCTGCCATGCCTATCGCGGATTTTGCCGCCGCTTTGACAGAGTTGTTCTGCGTCATCCGACCCGCCAGTTCGCGGGGCGAAATCATCAGGATCATGTGGTGTGGATGACCAGTTAGCGGCGCAACCTGCAGATCTGATTGCATGGGCGCTCGCTCACCGCTGCCCACGTCTACATCATTGACGAAAAGCGGTGTGTGGGATTCGCGTGCCCGTTCGAACGCAGATTCCAATGGGTCATTTACGGCGACCTGGTCCCACACCGGCGTGCCTTTGACCGACTTGGCAGACACGTTGAGGAAACCCTCAGCCGCCGAGTTGATGTCAATGATCAGGTTTTCCGGGCCAATAAGCAGCGTCGGCACGGGCAAGCTGGACCAAAGAACGTTGCCTGACATCATCAGGCAGCCGCCTGCATGAAATCGCCACAGGCCTCGTCCAGAAGCACTTGCGTGGCAGCCACGTCAGGCGCCGTCAAGACCGCCTTGCGCAAAGCCAAAGGCGTTGTGCACTGATCCATGTACCACCCAAGATGTTTGCGCGCGACGCGCAAACCCAGCTCATGACCGTAGAACCGTATCATGTGTTCGTAGTGCGCCTGCACCATCTGCGCAAAATCACCTCCGCACGGGATCCGAGGCATCGCTTTCCCCCAGAGTTCATGCGCCACCTGCGCCAAAAGCCACGGCCGCCCGCGCGCGCCCCGACCGATCATCACGCCGTCCGCCTCAGATTGCGCCAATGCGGTACGCGCATCCGCACTGTCGCAGATGTCACCGTTCGCCACGACGGGAATACTCACCGCGGCTGTGACCTCGGCAATGGCGCGCCAATCCGCGCGCCCTTTATAGAATTGGCAGCGCGTGCGGCCATGGATGGTTATCATTCTAATGCCTGCAGCCTCTGCGCGCTGTGCGATTTGAGGCGCATTGCGTAGCGCGTCATCCCATCCCAAACGGGTCTTGAGGGTCACCGGGATATTCACCGCGCGGACAACTGCTTCGATTAAAGACAATGCATGATCCGGCGTGCGCATCAGCGCTGATCCAGAATAGCCTTGCGTCACCTTTTTGGCCGGGCATCCCATGTTTATGTCAATAACACGAGCACCCTGCCCTTCGACCATACGTGCCGCTTCCGCCATGGGCGCCGCCTCACGACCGGCCAGCTGCACCGCAGTTCCAACATCGCCGAGGCCCAGCTCCGCTTTCTCGCGGCTCCCGGGCCGCGCATTGAGCATGTCGTGACTCGCCACCATTTCCGAGACCACCAGACCCGCACCAAATGACGCGACCAGATCGCGGAAGGGCAAATCGGTGATTCCAGCCATCGGCGCGAGCAGCACCGGTGACGATAATTCAACAGGAAACGGTCTTGTCATTGAATGCTTATTCCTTGAGCACAGGCTTATGCGTATCAAATTGAGACAAAACCCTCAATATTCCAACGGTAATCGCAGTAAACACTACAGACCATTGCCCAAAAATTAGGCGTAAATTCCGTCGATTGCACCCCGCCTCACAAAGCCCTAGACAGGAACAAACACTGTAAAGGGTCAACGTATTGATGCGTGTAAGTGCCATTATCGTTGCGGCTGGACGGGGGCGTCGTGCCGGGGGAGGACTGCCAAAGCAATGGCGCGTTTTGGCCGGACAAACCGTAGCGCAACACGCGATGTCAGCCTTTGCGAATCACCCCAGGATTGAATCCCTTGTACTCGTTCTACACCCCGATGAGGTAGACAGTGATCTCTGGCCCAGAACGCCACAGGCACGTGTGGTCGCTGGCGGAGAGACACGAAGTGCATCTGTGCGCGCGGGCTTGCACGCCCTGAAGGGAGAGGCCGACGCCGTCCTGATCCATGATGCCGCACGACCCTGTGTTTCTGATCGCGTGATCGATGGCGTGCTTGATGCCTTACTAACTGAAATGGCAGCGGCGCCGGCCGTCCCTGTGGTCGATGCCTTGTGGACGGGTGCCAACGGCCGCGTGACCGGCACAGCTGAACGCGCGGGGCTCTTTCGGGCGCAAACGCCACAAGGGTTTCACCTTGATACAATCCTTCAAGCGCATGCCACACATCCAGAAGGCGCTGCGGACGACGTTGAAATTGCACGACGCGCCGGTCTGGACGTTGCCATTACCCCTGGCGATGAAGATAATCTCAAGATCACCACGCCCGAAGATTTTGCCCGGGCAGAAGCCATATTGAAAGCGCGTTATGGACATTAGACTAGGAAATGGGTTCGACGTGCATGCGTTTGGGCCGGGTGATCATGTGACCCTGTGTGGTGTGGATATACCTCATGATCGCGGATTGGTTGGCCATTCCGATGCGGATGTGGCAATGCACACGGTGACGGATGCGCTCTATGGCGCGTTGGCTTGCGGGGACATAGGTCAGCATTTTCCGCCAAGCGATCCGCAATGGAAAGGGGCCGCCAGTGCCGTTTTCCTCAACCATGCTGTTCAAATGGCCCGCGACATGGGTTTTGGGATCAGCAATGTCGATTGTACGTTGATTTGTGAATTCCCCAAGATCGGGCCACATGCCACCACGATGCGCGCCAGGCTCGCTGAGCTTTTGTCGCTGGACGTGTCGCGCGTCTCCGTCAAGGCGACGACCTCAGAAAAGCTTGGATTTACCGGACGCGGCGAAGGGATCGCCTGTATCGCCACGGCAGCTTTGGTTAAACCTTGAAGGAACTAGCCAAATTGATCGCAACTGTGCTCGGCGTGGGCTATGTGCGCCCTGCACCAGGCACATGGGGTTCTGCGGTTGCCCTGCCTTGGGCTTGGCTGCTGCACCTTGTTGGCGGATTCCCTCTTTTATGCATCGCCCTACTCGTTGCCTTTCTTAAAGGATGGTGGGCAACAGATGTAATGACCCGCGGCGCGCAAGATCATGACCCCTCAGAAATTGTCGTTGACGAGGTGGTCGGCCAATGGATTGCCCTGCTGCCACTTTCCTATGCGGCTTGGTCGATGGGGCTGAACATTCTGGCGATGTGGCCTGGTTGGATTGCGGCCTTTGCGCTCTTTCGGCTCTTTGACATCTGGAAACCAGGCCCGATCGGTTGGGCAGATCGACGTGGCGATGCTCTGGGCGTGATGCTCGATGATGTGATCGCCGGCGTTTTTGCCGCGCTTGGCGTGATCGCCTTGGCCGGGTTCTACCACGGGGTGCTCCAATGACACGCGCGCAGCAAGTCCTGGAGGCCGCGCGCGACAGAGGGGTCATGATCGCGACCGCAGAAAGTTGCACCGGGGGCATGATTGCAGCGGCACTGACAGATATTGCGGGTTCTTCCGCCGTGGTCGAACGGGGGTTCGTCACCTATTCGAATGCCGCCAAAACCGAACTCTTGGGCGTTAAAACGCAAACCCTAGCTACATACGGCGCCGTATCAGAACCCGTTGCAACAGAGATGGCCGAAGGCGCGCTGATACGATCATACGCCGGCCTGACCGTTTCAGTGACCGGAATCGCGGGCCCTGGAGGATCAGAGCACAAACCAGAAGGTCGGGTGTGTTTCGGACTCGCGGGCCTTGGTAAGGGTCACGTCGAAACTGTGGAATTCGGTGCTTTGGGCCGCGATCACGTCCGTCTGGCCGCTCGCGAACATGCGCTTGACCTTTTACTGAACGCGTTGCGCCGTGATTAGCTTTCCCCGTAAAGCGTTTGTGCACGTGCTTCGAAAGCCCGCACGATCCGTTGCATGGCCTCGTTAAAAACCACCCCAATCAGCTTTTGCAGCACCATGTTTCGAAATGCGAAATCAACGAAGAACGACACCTCGCATCCACCTTCGATATCCTCGAACGCCCAGTTCGATTTCATGTATCGAAAGGGACCATCCAGATACTCTGTATCGATCTTTTTGTCCTCAGGCTTCAGAATGACGCGGCTGGCAAATCGCTCTCTGAAAACTTTGAAACTGATGACGAGATCGGCCTCCATCAAGAAGGATTCGCCTTGCGGTGTGACAGAGCGCACACGGGCGGCCGCGCACCACGGCAGGAATTGTGGATACTGTGCGACATCGGCAACGAGATCGTACATTTCCTGCGCACTATACGGTAGTGTTTTTGTCTCAGCGTGAGTTGGCATTGATTTGTCTAGCTCGTGCGTTTAGCCACCATGTCTTATGTCAGTCCCTTTAATTCAAGGTAAAACGCATGCCAACGCGTCCTTATGTCATAGATGAAATGATTTCCGCCAAATCGATCGCTGCTAGGATCGAAAGACTCTCCCGCGAGATCACCGCCGAATTTGCCGACACAAACAAGCTGGTCGTCGTCGGATTGTTGCGTGGTAGTTTCGTCTTTATTGCCGATCTGGTGCGCGAGTTGAGTTTGCCTCTGGAAGTTGATTTTCTGGAAGCATCCAGCTACGGAGATGGTATGGAAAGCACAAGGGAAGTTCGCATTCTCAAAGACTTGCGCGCCGCAATTGAAGGGCGAGACGTGCTGGTCGTGGAAGACATTGTAGACACGGGACACACGCTGGATCATGTAACGAGGTTACTTGCAAGCCGACGACCCGCCCGGTTAAAATCCATCGCTCTTTTGGACAAACCCAGCAGACGCGAGATCGATTTTAAGGCGGACTGGATTGGCTTTGAAATTCCAGATGAGTTTGTCGTGGGGTATGGAATCGATTTCGGCCAGCGAGATCGCAACTTACCCTTTATCGGTAATGTCCGTTTTGTGGAGGACAACGAGGGCGCGTCAAACCAACCCAGCATCTAGCGCTTTTGAAACATGACGCCTTGTCAACTACATACGCGTCCGAACGGTTTGCCGATCAACGGCTTGCTTTGTTTCTCGCATATCAAAATCCTGATCGTCGCGCGAGAGGATGGCATCTATGGCATCCTTGATATGGCAAGACGCCACGTCATATCTGTCATTATCCAAAGCATTTTTTATGTCACGGAGCGCGAAGATGGCCCAATGCTTGTCACTCATGAAACGGGTTCCAAGTTGGTTGAGGTGGCAGACGAGTCCTATGGGTGATCACCCTAACTAACGCTTAGGTTGTGTAAACCCTCTTATGTGCAATTGATAGTAAATGTATCATTTTCACCTAACTGGCGCTGTACTTTTGTTCGCGCGCAGCCTTCAGACGCGCAAAATCATCGCCTGCGTGATAGGATGATCGAGTCAAAGGTGTGGCCGAAACCATCAAAAATCCTTTGCCGAACGCCGCCTTTTCATAAGCCGCAAATTCATCAGGATGCACGAAACGATCCACGCGGTGGTGTTTAGGGGTCGGCTGCAAATACTGACCAATGGTGAGAAAATCAATGTCTGCGGCCCGCATATCCTCCATCACCTGGATAACACCTTGGCGGTCTTCGCCAAGACCCACCATGATACCGGATTTCGTAAACATCCGCGGATCCAGTTCTTTCACCCGTTGCAAAAGGCGTAAAGAATGGAAGTACCGCGCGCCCGGCCGCACTTCCGGATAGAGGCCTGGAACCGTTTCCAGATTGTGGTTGAACACATCAGGACGCGCATCAACCACCACTTCCAATGCTTCAGGCGCACATCTGATAAAGTCGGGCGTTAGAATTTCAATGGTCGTGTCTGGGCTACGGTGACGTATGGCACGAATCGTCTGCGCGAAATGATCCGCACCGCCATCAGTCACGTCATCTCGGTCAACCGACGTAATCACCACGTGTTTCAGACCAAGCTTTTCCACGGCATGCGCCACGCGTCCCGGCTCAAAAGCATCAAGCGCTTCTGGTGGCTTTCCTGTTGCAATGTTGCAAAAGGTGCAGGCCCGCGTACAGACTTCACCCATGATCATCATCGTCGCGTGACCCTGCGACCAGCATTCTCCCACGTTCGGGCAACCCGCTTCTTCACATACGGTGACCAATTTGTTTTCACGCATGATCCGTGCGGTATCGGCATAGCCTTTACCACCAGGGGCTTTTACCCGAATCCAATCCGGTTTTTTGGGTTGGGGATTATCAGGTTTACGTTGTTTTTCCGGGTGGCGCTGTTCAGGAATTTTGAGATCGCGCATGTAGAGTGGCCCCGCTGATAGATGTTGCAGGTAAACTATGCCGAATCAAAGGTAAGGGAAAGGTGCCGCGACGCATGGCCGCGATGCTCTGGGTGAAGTGCTCTCAGAAATCGTGACGGATACCGAGGGCCAACGCATTGGAGCCTCCGTTCGGTTCCAGAACGCCCCAGGCATTTGATCGGTGATGAATTCGAACGAACCACGTGCGCCCTGGATCGTCCGTCTTAAATTCGACTTCCGCGAGCCAATAAAACAGGTTCCGGCGCGATCCATCATCCTTTTCGATTTCGACCTGAGGTATCTTCGTGGCATGCGACATTCCCAGCCCGAAGGCGAGCGCCTCCACGGGTCTGGGCCAAGGCCGTTCCGGGCGGTAGCGCAGTGTAAACGGCAGACCAACTTCGCCGTAAGTCTGATCTCCAAAGTGATAGGTAAATTGAAGCTCCGCGCCCACTGACCAGCGCGCATTCAATGGATGATCATACGTTAAAGCATATCCAACGAGATAATTGTCGATGAAGGACGGTCCTTCAAACAGACCTTCAACTCGGTCACTGGTCATATTTCCAACATAAGCTGTGTGCGACCAAGTACCGTCCCAATCGTCAAAAGCACGGAGACCATCAGCTGCAACGGGTGCCGTGCAAAGCGCTAATCCAACCACAGAAGCCAGCCCACGCGCCACGACGGCACGACATATTCGGAACTTTATCATGGTGTCACTTCCCCTCGTCACCCCGAAAATGAAATACGGTCGTTTTGCCGATCGGGTTTATAGGTATTTTACCGTTCCGGCAGACGAAGGAAACACGGAAAATGATCAAACGATAAAGGAGCAAGGGACTTCAAGCTGTCATGCACCCGTTAAGCGGTTCTTTTGCCATCAGCAGTCGCGCTAGCCGATCAACGGGCCGCCTGGACCAACGGTTTCATCATAGTGACGCTTGAGCCTTAGCAGTGCGATTCGCAGGACGATCTTTCCGGATCGCGCGGACCATCCCAGCTTTTTTTCCGCTGTCTCTAAGCCTTCCAAATAGCAGCAGCAACGCAGCACAATCTCTGAAAGACCTGAGCCGAGCTCTGTCAAAGCGGACGCAACACGGGCGCGGGCTTGGGAAGATGCATCGCCAACGCCGCTATCAGCGAAAGATGTATCGCGGCTTCCAGCCGTCAGAAAACTATCCCAGTTCTGCGTCACTTTCGGGCCCATTTGCGCCAACTCAAAGTCTTCGCGCAACCGCTCACCCGCGGTCACCAGATCCGTGCACAAAAAGAGTGAACCATCCTTGTCCTTGCGTCGCGACAGAGCCGTCAACGGGCTTTCTGCCATGTTGTAGCGCATACGACGCGGGCGTTCATCAGGATCCACAGCGACGACATTTCTAGCGGAATCAGCCGCTCCGACGAATGGCATCGGCGCTTCTGCGAACCCTACCGGCGTCTCATCTTCAAGATCGCCGAGCATGTCTTCAAGGGCACTGCGTCCTGCGGAAGTAATCGAATAGCGCGTGATTTTACCTTTTTGTTGGGCCGATATCCAATCCTTCAGCGCCATGGCTTCTGCAAACTGGCGCTCAACGACGCCCGTGCGTGTTGCAACACCGCTTGCGCCATCACGTACAATGACCGCCTTTTCCATTTCCGCAGCAACGGCAAGCACCGCACCCTTTTCACACAGGCGGCGCAAAATACGCACCGCTTCGGCGGCAAAGCCAGAAAGGTCAGAGGGGTCATTTTTCTGGCCAGGAACCTTGATCTTGTCTTGGAAACTCATGGGAACGGGATCCTTATCATGGGTACGTGCGCCGAGCAGGCAGGGTCTGAAATGAACATCGCCCAGGTTGCGAAGCGCCGCATCGACGAGAGGATCATCGCGACGGGTCTCTATTCTTCGAATCTGGCGCAAAATCGTAGATGCATGGCAACCCGCAGCACGCGCCAACGCGCGGATCGGGAAACCAGCTTCTGTATGCGCCAGATACATCTGGGCGGCGGCGGGAACCCAATCTGGCAGGATTGGGCTTTCGATATGGTGGGGCAGCATCGAAACGCTATCGGTGTCTTTCATCATGGTCGAACCAACGGCCTTCTCTTTGGGTTGCAGACTGTAAGAATTATGCAACCCTGAGGGGAAATTGGTTACCCACAGGTTAATGTGAGTAGATGTCTTGAGTATTGTATCTATTACATAAACAGTCTTTAAACGAACGCGCGCTCTGTAGTGCATTTGCGCAACAGTCCGATCGGATCTAACGATCGCTGCCTACCCAGAAAAAGTGTAAACAAGGTCTGAACCACCCCGCGCGACCGTTCGGCGGTGAAGGCAACACCCACAAAACCTGTGTCATAACTTTCGGCGAACATCCGATTAAGCGATGTCGTGAAGAGAAGGACACTTTTACTATGCAAGACATACTTTCCATGCTGCACGCCCTGCGCCGCCCTGCCCTTTTGATGCGTGCCGCGCGCATCGGTGCTGAAGATTACAGACGCGCCACCCATTTGCCACGTTTACTAGGGTACGGTGTCCTGCCACGTCACGGCGCTGCCCTGATGCGCTTGATGGAACTGGAAACAGAGCTCAATGACCAACGCGTCACCGGAAACACGAGCTATAGTATCGTGCGCCATGTGGATCTTCTGATCGCCATGGTCAGCGAAGCGCGCGTCTTGCGGGCTGCGCAAACCGCATAACTTACATAAAGCTGTCTGGCATCTCGGATTTCTTTCGTGCGACAAAATCCGTGAGCGCATCTGCGGTTGCTTGATCTATTGCCGGTTGTTGATAATCTCCAAGCAACTTTTCGACGCGCAAGCTCGCAAGAGCCTGCGTATCCCGCGCGCCCTCGTCTTCCCAGGTCTCAAATGGCTTGTAGTCCAGCAGATCCGACTTCCAGAAGGCGGATTTGAAGTTGCGCTGCGTGTGATCGCACCCGAGATAGTGGCCACCCGGTCCTACTTCACGGATCGCGTCCAACGCCTGGGCGTCCGCATCGACCTGAACACCCCGCGCCAGATGGTGCAGGGTTCCAAGCTGGTCCGCGTCCATTACGAATTTCTCGAAGGACGACACCAGACCACCCTCGAGCCAGCCGCAGGCGTGTAACATAAAGTTCACCCCGGAGAGTAGACCCATGTTTAGACTGTTAGCTGTTTCATAGGCCGCCTGGGCATCCGGCAGTTTAGAGCCACAAAACGATCCCGCGGAGCGATATGGCAATCCCAAACGCCGCGCGAGCTGACCCGCGCCATACGTAATATGCGCAGCTTCCGGTGTCCCAAATGTGGGCGCGCCGGAATTCATGTCTATGGAAGTAACGAAGGCCCCCATAATCACTGGAGCGCCCGGACGGATCAACTGGCTGTAGGCGATACCGGCCATGACTTCTGCCAAAACCTGTGTCAGCGTGCCAGCTACTGAAACCGGCGCCATCGCACCGCCCACAATAAAGGGCGAGATGATGCAGGCTTGATTGTTCTTAGCATAGACTTCGAGCGCACCCATCATCACATCGTCAAATGTCATCGGCGAATTGATGTTAATCAGGGACGTCATCACCGTATTTTGCTGAACGAAATCTTCGCCAAACAGTAGCCCGCACATGTCCACGCTATCTTGCGCGCGGCTGGGCTCGGTCACGGACCCCATAAAGGGCTTGTCGCTCAGGGTCATATGCGCCAGCAACATATCCAGATGTCGTTTATTGACGGGAACATCCGTCGGCTCGCACACTGTGCCACCGGAATGGTGCAGCCATTTCGACATGTAGGCAAGCTTTACGAACTTCTGGAAATCATCCATCGTTGCGTAGCGTCGCCCGCCGAGGCTATCGCGCACAAATGGCGGGCCATAGACTGGCGCAAGCACCAGATTCTTCCCACCCACCATGACGGAGCGTTCTGGATTGCGCGCATGTTGCATAAAACTTGAAGGGGCAGTCTTGCATAGGCTACGGGCAAGACCCTTTGGCAAGCGCACCCGCTCCCCCTGAACATCTGCACCTGCGGCACGCCAGCGTTCCAAGGCGGCCGGATTCTCGACGAAATTGACCCCGATCTCCTCCAACACCAGTTCCGCATTGGCCTCAATGACCTCCAGCGCTTCCTCGTTCAGAATCTCAAAGTTGGGAATGTTGCGCTCGATGTACTTTGCAGTCTCGAAAGAAACTGCAGTGCGTGCTGCACGACGCGCGGCACCGCCACCACCTCGTCCACGTCGCCGTTCTGCATCCGCCATGGTCGCTCCCTTGATTTGACCCTTAGCCCGAGTTAGCCCATTCGCGTTCCGCTGCACTTCCCCGGAACGTCCTTGCAGGGAAAAAAACGACATCAGGCCAGTCGACATGTTGCTGCTGGCCGCAATTGCACTGCGTATTCACGAAAGCAACGCACCAGAGGCTTGCCACCGCAGTTTAACGGGCATAATCAGCGGGCATGAGCATTCCTGAACACGACCGCCTTCTCATCATCGATTTCGGCAGCCAGGTCACGCAGCTGATTGCCAGACGGCTGCGCGAATTGAACGTCTATTGCGAAATTCACCCTTTTAATCACGTGGACGACGCGTTTCTCGCGGAATTTGCACCCAAAGCTGTCATCTTTTCCGGTGGACCCTCATCGGTATTTGCCGATGGCGCGCCGATGCCGCCCTCCACTGTGTTCGACCTTGGCATACCGATTCTCGGGATCTGCTATGGCCAGCAGGTTATGATGCAGTGCCTCGGTGGTAAGGTGGAACGGGGTCACGGCACGGCAGAGTTCGGGCGGGCCTATGTAACCCCTTCCCCCCACAAGCTGGATATCCTTGCAGGATGGTTCGAGACGGATCAGGACCGCGAACAGGTCTGGATGAGCCACGGCGATCATGTGAGCCAGCTCGCGCCCGGATTTGAGGTCTATGGGACCTCTCCTAATGCGCCATTCGCGATCACCGCGGACACCAAACGGAATTTCTATGCTGTGCAGTTTCACCCCGAAGTGCATCACACACCAAATGGCGCAAAGCTCTATGAGAATTTCGTGCGGCTGGCTGGGTTTACCGGCGACTGGACCATGGGCGCTTACCGCGAAGAAGCCATCGCGCGTATTCGCGAACAGGTGGGCGACAAGCGCGTGATTTGTGCGCTTTCTGGCGGGGTCGACAGCTCTGTTGCGGCGGTCCTAATCCATGAAGCCATCGGCGCGCAGTTGACCTGTGTTTACGTTGATCATGGCCTGATGCGCAAAAACGAGAGCGAAGAAGTCGTCGGCATGTTTCGCGAGCATTACAACCTGCCTTTGATACACGCGGACGAATCAGAACTGTTTCTCGGCAAGCTTGACGGCGTCAGTGACCCGGAAACCAAACGTAAAATCATCGGCGGCCTTTTCATTGACGTCTTTGAAAAATATGCCAAGGAAATCGGCGGCGCTGAGTTCTTGGCTCAGGGCACGCTTTACCCGGATGTGATCGAATCGGTGAGTTTCTCCGGCGGCCCATCGGTCACAATCAAGTCGCACCACAATGTCGGTGGTTTGCCGGAACGCATGAACATGGCGCTGGTTGAACCGCTGCGCGAGTTGTTCAAGGATGAGGTCCGCGCACTGGGCCGCGAACTGGGTCTGCCTGCTCATTTCATCGGGCGGCACCCCTTCCCCGGCCCAGGTCTCGCCATACGCTGCCCCGGGGAAATTACCCGTGAGAAACTTGATATCCTGCGCGAAGCCGACGCGGTCTATATCGACCAGATCCGCAAACATGGGCTTTATGACGAAATCTGGCAGGCCTTTGTTGCGATCCTGCCGGTACGCACGGTGGGTGTAATGGGCGATGGTCGCACATATGATTTCGCATGCGCCCTGCGCGCGGTGAACTCAGTGGATGGTATGACGGCTGACTATTACCCCTTTAGTCACGCATTCCTCGGCGAAACCGCGACCCGCATCATCAACGAAGTACCGGGTATCAACCGGGTGACATACGACATCACGTCAAAGCCTCCGGGCACAATCGAATGGGAATGATCCTGACGCCACCTCTGCTTTTCGTGCGCATTGGGGCGCCGGGGTGAGCCCGACCCTCAAAGCTGCCCTGTGGATGATTGGCACGATCGCGTCCTTCACCTTCATGGCCGTGGCAGGGCGGGAGTTGTCTTCTGAACTCGATACATTCGAGATCATGATGTACCGCAGTCTCTTTGGCCTCGTGATCGTACTTGTGGTCGCAAAAGTGGCGGGCACGCTCCAGCAGATCAACCGTCAAAACTTGGGTTTGCATCTGGTGCGCAACATGGCCCATTTCACAGGTCAGAACCTCTGGTTTTATGCCGTCACGGTGATTCCCCTCGCGCAGGTGTTTGCGCTGGAATTCACCACACCGCTTTGGGTCATCCTGCTCTCGCCGTTACTTTTGGGGGAAAAGCTCACCCGGACTCGTGCGATTGCGGCTGTTTTGGGGTTCATCGGCATCCTGATGGTCGCACGCCCCGGCGCGACGGAACTCAACGCGGGCCTACTGACCGCCGCCGCATGCGCGATTTTCTTTGCAATTTCCATCATGACCACGAAAATCCTGACACGCACGCAAACCATCACCTGTATTTTATTCTATCTGACCGCCATGCAGCTGGTTTTTGGACTGGTGACCGCAGGGTACGATGGCGATATCAGCCTGCCCTCTGCAAGCGGGCTGCCCTTTGTGCTCTTGGTCGGTGCCGCAGGACTGGTGGCGCATTTTTGCCTGACCAAAGCACTGACACTCGCACCCGCGACAATCGTGGTCCCGATTGATTTCGTGCGTCTGCCTACAATCGCGATTGTGGGTATGTTGCTCTACAATGAGACGTCGGATCTCTGGGTCTTTGCAGGGGCTGCGCTGATTTTCGCCGGTAATTACTATAATATCTGGACCGAAACCCGGCGCACGCGCTGATTTCACGTAACGTCACAGGTTTTCCTTCCCTTGCGTCAACAATTGACCCAAAATTCAAGCGTGGTTAATTGC
>JBGCDG010000041.1:0-51503 GCA_045105195.1 Roseobacter sp.
AACGGGAGAACATAAAAAGGAAAACCATGAAGCCAAGGCGGTTGCAGCACGCTAGGTCTGCTTCTTAATTAAACCCAGACGAGCGATGACCCCTCAAAGTCAAAATGCCATCTGTTTCAAACTCTATCATGACCGACAGTGCTAAGTACCGAAAAACCGCTCCACTCCCTCAATCAGGCTTAATGGGCACTTCGATCAATCGATCGACTTGCTGCTAGATTTCTGCGCGGAGTTGTCAGAGCGATGCCCAGGTCGTTGGCAGCTTTTCACGCGTTGCACTGCGCGCGTAAGATGAACAAACTTGCAATCCTCATGCGCGGAAATAGGTGTTGATCGTCTCCCACCAAGCACTGGTTCAAACCAACCGCGATCGCAAATTGATCACTCCACATCATGCAAGAAGTCCTGCAAATGCTGTAGTTCCAATACTGCACTTACGAGACAGATTTTACTGCATCTGCCCGATACCAAAAGATGCGTCTTGATGTGTAGGCTATCATTATTGAAATCAGATTGGAGGAACTTCAGATGTCGCAGTATGAAACCGCACAGGCCTTTTTCGACGCCTGCGAAACGGGCCAGGGATGGGCCGCTTGTGAAGCATTTTGCCACAGGGATGCGACTTTTTCCTGTCAGGCAGATGCCTTGGCTGAGACAACAACCTTGGCCGCCTATGCTGATTGGATGAAAGGCCTTTTGACTCCAGTTCCCGATGGCCGCTATGTGCTGGCGGCTTTCGCAACAGACGCGACGCGCGACACCGTCGTCGCAACCGCCGCGTTTCACGGCACCCAGACCGGGGAAGGCGAACCGATTCCACCAACAGGCAAATCAGTCGTCTCGGACTATGCGTATGTCATGCAATTTGACGGCGAGAAAATCCGACATTTGACGAAAATCTGGAACGACGTGCAAGCGCTGCGTGGGCTTGGCTGGGCCTAATGCGCTGGCGGATCTTGGCATTATTGTTTCTGGCCCGCGTCGGAATTGGGTTTCAATTTCAGACGGTTGCTTCTGTGGGCGACGATCTCGTCGTCGCCTTCGGTCTCGACTATGCTGGGATCGGGGCATTGATCGGCCTATTCATGGCGCCCGGTCTTGTTCTGGCCCTGCCAGCAGGGTTTTTGGGTCGCTTTGTTTCTGACCGCATGATGGTTGTACTTGGGCTAGGGGCAATGGCGTCGGGTGGTTTAGTTTCATCGCTAGCTGCTGAAAGTTGGGGTGTTGGACTGGGTCGCCTTTTTGCAGGCGCCGGAGCTTTGTTTGCCACGCTTTACTTCGCCAAAATGGTCGCGGATTGGTTTGAGGGCCGTGAGATTGCGACTGCTATGGGAATCTTTGTGATGAGCTGGCCCTTTGGCATTGCGATGGGTCAGATTGGCCATGTTTGGATGGCCGAGACGTATGGGTGGCATGTCCCATTCCAAGTCGCTTCAGCCTATTGTCTGCTTGGCGCCTTGGCTGTTTTTCTATTCTACAGCCCCCCGCATAACCTTCCCGCTGAACAAAGCCGGTCGAAAGCATCTTTAACGGGTCGCGAATGGCGTTTGATCGTCAGCGCGGGGTGTGCATGGAGCGTGTTTAACGCAGCCTACGTCGTCTATCTTTCCTTTGCGCCAAAGGTTCTTGAGGGGCTTGGCCAATCAACACTTGCAGCAGCTGGGCTGATCAGCGTTGGTAGCTGGTTGATGATCATTTCCGGCGCTCTTTGCGGGCAGATTGTCGATCGCCTTGGGGGACGCAACCTTGTTTTGACAGTCTGCATGGGCGGCGCAATCGTATCTCTTTTGCTGCTTAGTCTGCCCGGTGCCGGCCTTGGTGCAAGTTTGCTTTTTGGCTTGATCGGTATGGCCCCAGCTGGGGTCATCATGGCCATGTCTGGCCAAGCCCTCCGCCCACAGATGCGGGCTTTTGGCATGGGTATTTTCTTTACCATTTACTATGCATTCATGTGGGTCACCCCCCCGGTCGCGGGTGCAATACTGGACGCGACAAGCAGCCCGCAAGGCCCCATATGGCTTGCCATCATCTTGTTTGCATCTGTTATCCCGCTTGCGATGGCATTCCAACATTTCAAAAACCAATCTGACTAAACATCTGCAATGAGGGGCTGAACGTGGATATTCGGAAAACAGTTTTTACCAAGGAGACCGTAAACTCAGACGAAATGGGTACACCCTGCAAACCGATCACCCGCGCGGCTGCCATAGCTGTCATCCGGAATCCATTCGCAGGAGTAGACCAGCACGACCTATCTCAACTGTTCGATGCCGGTGCGCAACTTGGCGGATCTTTGACACAAGCGCTTGTGGACATGCTCTCGGGGCCACCCATGTGCTATGGCAAAGCCGCCCTTGTTGGATCCGCGGGCGCTATGGAACATGGCGCTGCGGTACTGCATCCGAAACTTGGCAACCTGTACGCGAAGCTACTGGTGGCGGAAAATCCTTGATGCCTTCCAATCACAAAGTTGGGGCTTTGGGCGCATACATTGATCTCCCGCTGGGGCACAAAGACGAGGCGTGGTCCTTTGATCATATCGACACGATGACACTGTGGGTGCCAGACGCCCCACGCGCGGATGAGATCGTTCTTTGTATCGGATTGTCTGATGGAACGCGCGCGCACGCCAGGATCGGCCAAAGCCCGAGTAATCTGTAGGCAACACACACATCAACAGAACGCGCACCGGTGCCTGCTGCGCAGACGAGCGCAGCAGGCAAACGGGCGCCTAGAACCCGAGGTCGGCCATAATGCCTGACACAATGGTTGCATGGACGGCTTCTCGGTTTGTCCCCACCGGATCAGTGCAAACCGGATCATCCTGTTCTTCGATCAAAATTGCCTCGGCCATCAATTTGCAAAGCGGCAACGCGGTAAAGTGCAGTGCCGGAACAATGTTGTCGATTTGTGCATTCGGTAACATCTCCGCAAGTCCGCTGCTGTCGAAATCCGTTGCTAAATGCCGATCACGGCCCTCTCCCAAACCGATCAGATGGACGTTTTCGACCAACCCCGCGATCCCCGACGGATCAAGCCCCCAAGTCAAACCAGGATCGATTGCAGTGACCTCGGTAATACGCGGATCGGAATACGACGCGTTCCAATCGGTTTCATTGACATCAGATATGCGAACATCAGCATGCTTTAGATCCGCGCAATGGCTGGACGCTGAACCCTGGGCTTCGCAATGCGCGATATACCCTGCCTGATTTCCCAGCAGCCCGCCTAACGAAAGCGCTGTCCAGCCACCATAGGAAAACCCGGCAGCCATGATCCTGGTTTGATCGACCTGCTCTGAAAACTTGGGATCACGCAGCAGCGTATCTAGTGCAAGGCTTAGATCTTGGGCGCGGGTCCAGTGTTGCAATCCAAGCGCCATGTCAAAGTCGCCCCAAGTCGAATTCGGGTGGTTCACGGCGACAACAATCGCGCCCTGTTCGGCCAGATCCGTAGCAAGCCAAGCCAGAGATCGGATATTTCCACCCATTCCGTGGCTGAGCAACACAACAGGATGAGTTCCCTCTTGGAGGGTCGCCTCTTCGACGACGGTAACACCATGGAAAACTGCACTATCCGCAAAATCAAACGCGCGCCCATCGCCCTTTGAAGGATACCAGATCGCGCCCATCATGCCGCGTCCATGATGCGGGGCATCCACGCCAAAAGGGCTATAACCGGCGGGGTTTGCGATAGCGCTGGTTGCCGCGAGACAAAGCGCTGCTGTTGCCATGAGTGTCATTTTCATTCGTTCTACTCCAAAAGGGGTTGCCAAGTTCTCTTCTGGCGTATTTTCCGCACATCACGCGTCCTAAAACCTGTTTGAGGTCGCCAAGATCGCATCTTAGGACCTAAACTCGCGCAACACCTTTGATCTTAGGACGACCATGATGCCAAGCCTTCCCATCCCCATGATCAGCTCTCTGTTCCTTGGGTTTTTACTGTTACGTGTTTGGTTCATCGACCGCCGCCACGGGCCGTTGGTCTTGCTCTTGGCCATCTGCGCGGTTCAGGGGGTCATCATCTCGATGGCACAACACTACCATGTGCCGGGTTTCATGATGATCCAGCCTGTCACTGCAACCTTGGTCCCGCCAATGGCTTGGGTTGCATTTCAAACGACTGCTGTGCGGCACTTTGCATGGCCGGACTACTTCAACCTGCTTGGCCCGCTTTGCGCTCTGGCAAGCCTTGTCGTTGCACCGAACTTTCTGGATACGCTGATCCCTGCCCTGTCCGTTGGCTATGGCATCGTCATCCTCTGGGTTAGCCTGCAAGGGGCAGATGCCATGCCGCGTATGCGACTGGGCGCAGGCGATCTTCCCGGTTACATCTGGCAAATTATCGGGGCCGCCTTGATTGCCGCCGCTCTGAGCGATGTGTTGATTGTTGCTGCACGGATGATGGGAGCCGCGTACCTGCAGCCATGGATCATCAGCATCTACTCCAGCGCGATGCTGTTGATTGTCGGTGGGCTTAGCTTGTCCGCTGCGATTGATACCGAAGCGGTCGAGCCGGATGACACCCCAGAACCACCCATTTCGGATCACGACGTCGAGATCATCGGCAAGCTGGACGCGTTAATGGCTTCGCAGAAGCTTTATCTCAACCCTGATCTGACCCTGTCGCGTCTCTCTCGCAAAATGCTTGTCCCTGCCAAGCAGTTATCTGGTGCGATAAACCGGACGACGGGGAACAACGTATCTCGATACATCAACGCTGCGCGGATCCAAGTGGCTCAGGAACGGCTTATGGCGGGGAACAGCATTACCAATGCCATGCTGTCCTCAGGTTTTAACACCAAATCAAACTTCAATCGTGAATTCTTACGAATATCAGGCAAAAGCCCCAGCGATTGGCTTGCGGATCAAAAGCCGGCTCACACCAATACCCAAGGGCAGTGACGAGAGAAAACCGTCCCAAGCCCCAACCTGATGAAAGGCTGCACGTGGCCTGACGCCATCCTTTTGAACGGCACAGATTGATGGCTCGCTCGCTGCGCGTACATAAACAAGACCTAGGAACGCGATGGCTGGGGGCTCACCAGCAACAGGATGCCAAAAACGCACATTGTAATGCCAGACACCCGCTGCATGACCGGCAGTTTGTTAGAGGCGAAATTTGATGCGAAGCGACCTGCCATAGCGTAGGCAAAGATTGCGACAGCCTCCATCAGCAAAAACGCTGCACCTAACATTGCATAGCTCTGCCAATAGAAGTCCAGAACCACGAACTGCGGGAAAAAGGCCGCAAAAATGAGGATCGCTTTAGGGTTGCTCAAGGCCACCATTGCCTCGCTTCTGAACGCATGTCTCAATCCTGCGGGTTTTATGCTGATCTCCCCCGCCTCCATTGTTCGTGCGCTGCGCCACAAACTTACCCCGAGCCAAATCAAGTAAGCCGCACCAATCGCTTTGACGATCCCGAAAACCAGTGCTGACGCGGTCAGAATGACACCAAGGCCAAGGGCACTGACAGCAATCATTGGAACAAAAACAACCAACCGACCAAAAGCGGCCTTTTGAGCAAAAACAATACCTTTTTTGGCCCCATGTGTCATTGCCAAAAGGTTGTTGGGGCCAAATGCTAGGTTCAGCGCAAAACAGGCTGGTATAAAAATGGTCCAATCGATCATGCTGATGCTCCCTCGTTTTTTCGAGCCACTTCCAGACATTTCTTGGCGGCAATAACGGGTGAACTGAAGACAGGAATCCCGATTTCCGCCAGTCTGGTTTCCGCCACCCGCATTGACGCCTGCGCCAATACAACACACTCCACGTCCGGCGCGTGTTCGAGTTTAGACTTTATGGATTCAGCTATGGATTCAGCGTAAGCGTCCATATCCCCGGCCTCAAAGAATGCCCAGGCTTTGTCGCAAACCAAGACGATTGGCGATATTTTCAGACCAACGCCTTTCGCACAATCTTCGAGCAGATTGAGTGTCGCATCTCGCGTGCTGTCCAAGCAAATCGCAACTAGAACATTCCCCGCCTCCGCGCAGGCTCGCTCCATCAGTGGGCGATCAATTCTGATGTTTTTCTTATGCACATTCGCAGCACGTTCTACCAATGGCCCCAGAGTGGAGCACGTGCAAAGCACTGCATCGGCAGTGCTTATTTCATTGAGAAGCCTCTCAACATCTGCACGCACAGCTTCAACACCGTTTAGGCGCGCTCTTTCCAGCAAACTTGAATCGACGTAATGATCGAGCAGTACGTTTCGATCGAGGTTCTTGAACACTTGATCGAACGTTGCGACGTGAACGTCGGCGGTATGAAGGCAGGCAATGCGCATTTCATCTTCATAAACGACTAGGATCAAAACTTCTAATCGATAAGTGACACGTGCCGCGACATCTTCTCTCCAAGCCGCACACGAATTCGAGGCGCTGACGCAGCATCGTCTTTGGTAAAGAGCAGAAAGCTGACGATTGCACAGCTTGGGACTGTCACTTGATCCCGGTTTTGAGCGCTTTCAGATCGTCCAAATACGGTAGTCTGCTTTGGGCGGCTGCCACCAGTTCGGGTTCGATGGCTTCATATATGATCGCAGGGTCCCTGCTCGCCCGCGCGAGTTCTTTCCCATCTGGTGCCGCTATGAAACTATGCCCCAAGAAGTGCAATCCATTCTCAGTGCCTGCGCTGTTGGCATAAGCGAGGAAAATCCCGTTTTCATAGGCACGTGTTGGGATCATTGTCTTAGAGACCCAATCCCATTGATCGCCAAGGGCCGTCGGGACTGAATTCAATTCAGCACCCGACATAGCGACATAACGGGCAGTTTCAGGGAACTCTGCATCATAGAAAATGAGCGTTGCAATGATTTGAACCGTTGGTCCTGCCGCCAGCTCTGCACGCTTAACAATCTGATCGCCGATGTTGTAGCCTGTTGCAAAAAGTTCTGGCAGTAAAGGCAGATCTATTTGCCTTGCTGAGATTTCCGGGAGCACGTCCCTGAGCCACCCCAGAAGGGCTTGCGGCGTGGCACATTCTACGGGGGACTGACCAACGGCGAGGCGTATAGGATCGCGCGTCTACGCCCCGGTAACAAGCAACTCGCGCGGATAGTAAGTGATGTATTCACAACCCGTGTCAGTCACGACGATTGAATCGCCAATCCGTCCAGCCGTGACGCCATCAATTGAAATACCCCCATCTACCGCGAACGTCATACCCGCTTGCAACACGGTCATGTCGCCTTCTTTCAACTCAGGCGCTTCAAGATATGCCACCCCGATGGATCGCCCCGTACGTTAGCCTGTTGCATATCCACGCGCGCCATAAAGGGCATTTGCAGCCGCGGCCACGTCTTGGGCGCATACACCAGGGAGGATTACGCTGATTGCGGCTTGCTGGGCTGCGATTGCGGCTTCCTGAACACGTGCAGCGTCTTCTTTGACCTCACCAACGTGAAACATACGGTCAAATCCAAGCTTATATTGTTTAAACTGTGCCATATTGCAGAAACAGAAATAGACCGGATCAGCCTGTTGATAGGCACGAACAGACGCACAACGATGGACCATCGATGTGTCTTTCCCGCTCTGCAAAATTTGCAGATTGTGGATTATAGGCGAGACAAATCTGTCCCACCCTTTGTCCGTCAAGAAGGTCGCAGCTTCGCGAGATCCCACTTCAATCACCGCCAATGCGCTTTCGTACTCACACACGCCGGCGCGCAAGCTGCCGTGTGCTGCGGCCATCTTCGCGCCCGCAATTACCCCTGCTTCTTTCACCACCTAATCTCGAACGGCGATTTGATAACCCGTAGCGCGCCCAGCACTGGGGAGATGTCCTTCAACGCGACACCGCCGAAGTATCGTCCGGAAAATTGCGCACGATGCCAGGGATGGTATTGCGCTCAACCCAAACCTCATCTGGCGTTTCACCCAATGCTCCGCCAAGCGCCGCGCCCCGTGTACGATCACCAAAGTCTTCCCAAACGCGGACATCCTCAATTCACGTCATCTCCCCAACCATTTCGGACTCCATCAAAGGCGTGATCACGATCAGCGCTTCCTGCGCCTTGACCACAACCATCGAAGGCCTGCCAAGTTCGATCCCGAGGTACCCCCCAAAACCCGGCCAGATACGCCATAGAGCTTTCGTCCGTAAAAATGGCGCAGTCGATCCCTGCTGCCTTCATACGACATTGCACCGCAAACGTGCGCTTTTCTGCTTATTCAAGCATGGTATGATCCTGAAAGAACGGGAAATACTAAAATTTCAGAACGTAGTGCGCCGTACTGCAAGTCTGTCAATTCAAATCTAAAAGGGCCAGACCGTCCGAAGATTTGAGATCAAACGCCGGGTGCAAGACCGCAAACTCTGAAATGAGCACGAAGCCATCAAACTGAACAATAGTCCCCCATTGTTACCGCCAGGGTCCGCCTTCGCGAAAGTTTTGTTTTCATTGCTCATAAACATGTCTTTGCAGCGCCAAAAACAATCCTCCCATCGCGGATGCATGCCTTTTAATGGGATGGCACGTCGCAACCCTTGCATGGCGCGCATTCAGACAGACAGGTGTATGTGCACCGAAGACATGGCAAAAACGCAGGTGACGTCAATTTTGATCCGAATAACGCCCGCCGATTGCTCTATACGAAAACGGCAACAAATTTTGTGGTTGGTGTCTCGCAACACAGTGCATGCATGATATGCAGCGGTAAGGACACGACCAAATTAGAAGTCGCGCAGGTAGCGGCCACAGACAATTATGTTTCAAGGAGACGCACGTATGAAATGGGCACGCGGAACAACATCCGATGGTAAGGAAGTAACCGGCGTTATCGCGGATAATATGGTGCACCCACGTGCAGCACTCGGGTCAGACATTTCGACCGGCGACGTGATCCCCCTTGCCGATATCGCATTGCTGGCGCCAGTCGTCCCTGGCAAGTTCATTGGGCTTTGGAACAATTTCAAAGCGGCCGCCGAAAAAGGCGGAATGGAACACCCCGAGCATCCACTTTACTTTTTCAAAGCGAACACATCACTCTGCGGTCCAGGTGCTTCAGTCGAAATACCGTCATCAGCAGGCCGGGTCGTTTTTGAGGGCGAGCTTGGGATCGTTATCGGCAAAACCTGCAAGGACATAAAGCCAGACGAGGCCAAAGAGGCAATATTTGGATACACCTGCATAAATGACTTCACGTCGCTGAGTATTTTGAATGCCGATCCTTCCTTTCCACAATGGACCCGCGCCAAAAGCTTCGACGGTTTCGGTGTTGTTGGACCCGTGATTGAGACCGATCTCGACTGGAACGCGTTGACGATTCAGGTTCTTGTCAACGAACGCGAGCGTCAATCTTATCCGGCCCTCGACATGATCTTGCCGCCAGAGCAGATTGTAAGCTGTCTGTCGCAAGATATGACCCTGAATCCGGGTGATCTCATCGCCTGCGGCACGTCCATCGGCGCGCGCCCGGTCAAGCCTGGCATGGTCGTCGATGTCGTGATCGAGGGGATCGGCAGCGTCGCCGTAACCCTGACCGCACCACCAGCGTAACCGACGTATCAACCCGACCTGAAAAATTAGCATTCAATAGCCGAATAATTGGATCGTCTAATTGTCAAACTAGACCCTCTAATCCAGCGCCCTGCCCTGCAGCAGATTTTGTCCAGCACAGAACCAGGATGGCCACTTTCGGCAAAATGTAGTGATTACGAATTTCTTCAATCTGGCTGGTGTTGCTGGTGCAGCAGGAACGTCCCAAATTGAGACGGAAAATTCTTGGAACGCCTCACTTAACCGATGCGCGTATCCGCTTTTCTCTGCAGACAGCAAAAATGTTCTTTCGGATTCTTACAGTTTCAGTGCCACCTTACAATAGAAGAAGATGCATGTTTCGTTTCCCAGGCTGAATTCGAATATAGGTTACATTTCATGTGTTTAAACTTGTCGCAACGCAATCAAAAAAACTGACTCGGATTCAGCATAACATTTTCTATCGATATTTCTTGCTGTTTTAATATAGACGCGAAAACTCCCATCAAAGAAATAATTAGGAATGAAAAATGTTTGATCTTAGAAACAAAAAATCATTTCTATTTCGTCGGTTAGACATAAACTGAAACTAACGGTGAAATTTCGTACCAACCACATAACTAGGATTTCATGAAGCGTTACACTAAATAAGAGCTCCAAAATCAATCAGCCTTTGCGCGGATATCCGAGAAATCTGGCCTACGAAAACGCAGGAATATGATATTCTAGAAAATAGAAGTCACTTTTCCGCTCTTAAGGTAAGCCTCTCGCTTGACTGCTCTGACGCGAAAAGAGTATGACCGATGGTATCCGCTTTGAACGTTCGGCACGATGGGACCGCAAATGATGCGTCGGACGAAACGACTATAGACAGATGAAGAAAAGCTTCGTGGTTCGTCTATCCAGTGACGAATTGAATGCGCAGTATAGAAAACTACCCAAAGTAACCTGCTTTGGATTTGAATTACACTTTGCAGCGCTAGGTTTGCCGTCATTGGTAATTATCCATTACAATTATTGCAGTATTAAGTCACAAATTTTTGAGCAATCTTTTTTTCCAACCAAAGCTACCTGTGGCATTAATTTTGACACTAAGACACAAATCTGCAATCAATTTCGCTTCAGGAATGCTGAGGCTTTGTTCACGAAGAGGTGCAATAGAATTGTCATCATGGCCAGCGTTATCAGACTTGCAAACATCAAGTCTGTTTTGGCACGACCATTGGCGAGCAACATTAAGTATCCAAGCCCTTTGGATGCACCAACCCATTCACCAATGACCGCGCCTATCGGTGCGTAGACGGCGGCAAGTTTTAAGCCCGTTCCCAGCGATGGCAACGCATGTGGTATCCTAATCCGGCGCATGATCTGGGCTTTGGTCCCGCCCATAACCTGTGCCATATCGACGATGTCATTTGGCACGCGAGTCAACCCGTCATAAAACGCACTGGTCACCGGGAAATAGATGATCAGAACAGCCATCATGATCTTGGATGCGATACCGTAGCCGAACCACAGCGTTAAAATAGGCGCAAGGGCAAACACCGGCACAGCTTGTGTGAACACCAAAAGTGGCATCACCAGTCGATGAAATCGATCGTACTGCGCCAGTTGTACCGCGGTGACAGCCCCCAGGATGGATCCCAAAACCAGGCCCAGCACGACTTCACTTGCCGTCACCAGTGCATTTTCGCCTATGAGAATGCGATTGGTCCAGCCGGCTTCAGCCACGCGCCACGGCGATGGCAGGATGAAATGCGGTGCACCGGTCACCCAGATCAATCCTTGCCAGAGAAATAGTCCAAACACTGTGGCAGCGCACGTGTAGCGCATATTGCTCACTTGAGCCCCCTGAGGTGCTTCAAAAGTGCTTCCTGACAGGCCGATGCCGCTGGCGAAAACAGATCACGTAACGGGGGCGTCACTGGCAGTTGCCAAAGCTGCGCGCCCAGAGCGGTCAGGACGATAATTTGATGCCCCAATCGCACCGCTTCCGCCGGATCATGTGTCACTAACAAAACCGTCTTGCCGGCCAGCACGTGGGCAGACAAATCCTGCACATCTGCACGTGTTGCGGCATCAAGAGCAGAGAATGGTTCATCCAGCAGGGCAATGTCACGATCTTCCATCAACGTGCGTGCCAGCGCCGTGCGTTGGCGCATGCCCCCTGATAACGCAGCAGGTTTTTCGTCGCGATACTCAGTAAGACCAACACGATCTATCAAGTTCTTGGCACGTGCAATATCCGGTTTTGCACCTCGCAGGCGCGCGCCCAGTACAACATTTTCAAGCACGGTGAGCCAGGGCAGCAACAGATCCGATTGTGCCATAAAACTGATGCGTTCGGTCAACATCTGACCGTCAGACGCAACAATTTCTCCGTTAAACCGTCCGGCTGTTTCAAGCCCCGCAATCAAGCGTAGGAGTGTCGATTTCCCCACGCCAGAACGCCCCAGCACGCAAGTCCATTGCCCTGCTGGTAAGGTCAGATCAATCGGCGCAAACAAGGTGTTGCCCGCAATTTCATGACACCCGCGGATATGGATCGCAGGGGCCTTCATCACGCGCCGCGCAAGCCCATATCCCAAATCGACGCTTCAAGTTTGGTGGCAGTCATGAACCGCTGTTGCAAGTGTGGCCAGCGCGCGGATTCAGCAGGATGATCCCCAAGTCGCCTGAGCACAGCCCCGTCAATCATTTGACCAATGTTGGCCATTACGCCTTGATAGCTGCCATCTGCATAGGTTTCGATCCAATCTGCATAGGGCGTTCCCTCGGACGCAGAAGCCGCTAAACGCACGCCAATCTCACCGTAGCCAAAGCAACAAGGTGCAAGCGCTGCCATGAGGTCTAAGAAATCCCCCTGCACTCCCGCGTCCATCACGTAGCGGGTATAAGCAAGGTTCTCGAATTCCTCGGTTGCGGCAAAAAGCGTTGCCTCATCTATCCCTTCGCCAGCACAGGTTTTTACATGTAATGACATCTCGTAATTGACCAAAGCATCTACAGTGCCCGCGCACACCTTCATTTCATTCAGGGTTTCCGCCTTGACGACTGCCAAAGACCATGCGCGGGCGAAATGAATGAGGAACACATAGTCTTGGATCAAATAGTGGACGAAAGCTGCACGCGGCAAGCTTCCGTCACCAAGACCTTCCACAAATGCATGGTGGGTATATGCTTGCCATGCTTCAGGGCAGCCCGTGCGCCAAAGCGAGAAGGTTGCGCCATAGGGTTGACTACTCATTGTGCGGTCACATCCACTGCTATTTTGGCGACCGGGTTCACTGAAGGGATCAGCCCAGCCTCATGCAGGAACGTCTCGAACGTCGCATACCGACCGACATCCATCGCTGTGGGTCGCAAGGCGAACCGGGGTAAGGTGTCGACCCATGCGCGCGCGTTCAATTCGTCTTTCAGTTCAGGCGCAGTACCAGAGAAAGTTTCCCATGATTGCTGCGGATGATTGATGATGTATTGCGTCGCCTTTTCTGTCGCCGCAAGAAACCGCTGGATCATGTCGGTGTCCATCGTTTGCGCGTTGGCTACATAGATCAGTTCATCATAGGCTGGCAGGCCTTCTTCTTCGACGAAGAAACAACGGCCGGGAACGCCTTCGATGTCCATCTGGTTTAGTTCAAAATTACGGAAGGCCCCAATGACAGCGTCTACCTGACCAGACATCAATGAAGGTGACAAAGACCAATTCACGTTGATCAGCTCCACGTCATCCAGCGACAGCCCGTGGGTGTTCAGCACATGACCCAGCACGGCTTCTTCGACACCGCCCACAGAAAATCCGACTTTGCGCCCGCGCAGGTCGCCCGGGGAAGCAATCGGCCCATCCTTCAGCACCAAAAGGCAGCTTAGCGGAGTCGCCACAAGCGTGCCCACCCGTTGCAGCGGCAGGCCTTCGTGGATTTGCAAGTGCAGTTGCGGCTGATATGAGATCGCAAGATCCGCCCGGCCAGCGGCCACCAGCTTGGGAGGGTCGGAAGGATCTGCAGGTGCGATCACTTCGACATCAAGCCCCACCTCTGCGAAGTAGCCCTTTTCTTGCGCAATGATCACAGGTCCGTGGTCAGGATTTACGAACCAGTCCAAAAGCAGTGTCATTTTATCCTGCGCCCATAGCGGCGCGGCACAAAATGAGACTACCCAAGCGAGCAATACAGATTTCATGGCAACATGTCCTTTATTCATTGATAGATGTTTGCAAAATGATGGGTCGGGCCATGGCCTGATCCGACGCTCAGAGTGTCGGCATGTGCGATTGCGGTTGCGACGTAGGATTTGGCGGCTTTAACCGCGGCTTCGATATTGCCCCCTTTGGCGATCTGTGCGGCAAGAGCAGAGGACAAAGTGCATCCCGTCCCGTGCGTATTATGGGTCTGAATTCGAGTAGCCTCGAACCACGTTAAAGCACTCTCCGTGACAAGGCAGTCAGGGCTGCCTTGCCCATCAAGATGACCGCCTTTCATCAAAACCGCCTGAGGCCCAAGAGCACAAAGCGCATGACCTTGAATTTCCATTTCAGCGCGTGTCTGGGCTACGTTTACACCAAGCAGATGCGCGGCCTCAGGCAAGTTCGGCGTTAACACCATCGCGCGCGGCAACAGCGTTTCGCGCATGACGGTGACGGCGTCCGGTTGCAGTAATGAGGCGCCGCCTTTCGCAATCATGACTGGATCGAGGATCACCCGCACGTCAAACTCTGACAGTGCATGCGCGACGATCTGTGCGATTTCGGCATTCGCAATCATGCCGATCTTCACCGCATCGACACGGATATCGTCAAAGATTGCCTTGATCTGGCTTTGTACGAATTCTGGTGGCACCAGGTGGATACCACTGACCCCTTGTGTGTTTTGTGCGGTCAACGCGGTCAACGCTGCCATCGCGAAAGCCCCGTTTGCCGAAATTGCTTTAAGGTCTGCTTGTATGCCCGCTCCCCCCGATGGGTCAGAACCTGCGATGCTCAGAACATTGGGGATCATGCCGTTACCCCTACTTGATTGAACATTTGTGCAGCGGCCTTGGGATCTGCTTGACCACAAATGGCAGAAACCACTGCCAACCCGTCCGCACCGCTTGCCAAAACTTGCGCTTGATGTGCGGCTTTCAGACCACCAATCGCGACAGTCGGCAACGCGGTCAAACCGACCAGCCGTGCAAGCCCTGCAAAACCAATGGGGGTTTCGTGGTCCTTTTTTGTGTGAGTCCCAAAAACAGGGCCAAGGCCAAGATAATCAACAATAGTGGGATCAGAAGTCATGACGGTTTGCGGCGTTTCACACGACAACCCAAGGGTCTTTTCAGCGCCCAACAGGCCACGTGCCTTTGTCGGTGATATATCCCCTTGCCCAATATGTGCGCCGTCGCAATCAGCGTGGATTGCAGCATCAAGATCGTCGTTCATGATCAAAGGAACACCCGTGCCGATAAGCGCCGCTTTTAACGCTCGGGCCATCTCGATACGTTCAGGCGTTGTGGAGTCCTTTGCGCGCAATTGGACCATGCAGACGCCCCCTGCAACGGCCCGATTAACCGTTTCAACCAAGCCAAAGTCGCGGCATAAGGTCATGTCTGTCACCAAGTATAGACGCAATTTTTGTCGCAAATCGGTCATTGTTGGATCACGCCGGCCAAATCTTCGGGTTGGGTCGCCACTAAAGCATCAAGGAAATGAACCTGAAAACTGCCCGGCCCGCTGGCCTGATGCGCAGCCTTTTCACCCGCAACTTTAAAATGCGCGAGCGTGGCAAGGGCAGCCTCGAAAGCAGGCCCACTTGCTGCATAAGCCCCCATCAGAGCGGTTTGCGAACATCCCAGAGCGGTTATCATAGGCATGATCTCGGACCCGCCTGTAACTTTTGCCGACTGCAGGCCATCGGTGACAAAATCCACGGGTCCAGTAATCGCAACAACCGCATCATGCGACTTTGCCAACATGCGTGCCGCACTCTCTGCCGCCTCGACAGTGTCCCCACTATCTGCACCTTTGCCAGCGCCCACTTCACCCGCCAGCGCCATAATCTCGGAGGCATTCCCACGTAGTATCGTGGGCCGCAATGCGAGCAACTCTTGCGCGACGCCTTTGCGATAATCCGAGATGAAATGCGCTACGGGATCAAAAACCCAAGGGATATCAGCAGTATTAGCAATGCGTGCAGCCATAAGCATACTATTGGCCCAAGGCGCCGACAACGTGCCGATGTTTATTGTCAATGCGCCGCATATCGGGGTGAATTGCGCGATTTCTTCATCGGCATGTACCATCGCAGGGGACGCGCCAGCTGCCAGCACAACATTTGCGGCAACGTTCATTGCGACATAATTTGTGATGCACTGTATTAACGGGTTTCGCTCGCGCAGCGTCTTAAGCAAATCTTGCGGGGCCATTGTGTCTCCTTTTCAGCGTAGAAAAGGGGACGACGTTCGATAAACTCCGGAACGTTCCACCTCCCTCCGCCAGCATTATCTGGTTCAGGTTCGAAGGGTTCATCTCAGCCATGCGGCGCCCCTGGTAGGCTCACGTTAGATTGGTGCTAGAGGAGCGTCAAACAGAAACATTGGCTCAATGAATGCATGCACCCAGTGCGCATATCTTATGGATTTCGTGTTCACAGCCTTATTCTCCATAAGAATATTGCGTGGAAAGACCTGTGCCGTTCTCTGCTTTCAAGATGCGTAGGGCCGTGCGTCTGTCACCGTAGCTTTTAGTACCGGAGTGCAGGTTACTTCCGGGTCAGGGATCCGCGTCAGATACTAAGCGCTTGAAATGATCCTCAAGGCGATGGGTTCCGAATGAGTCCCCCACCATGTCCATACTCAGTGCCGTGAGAAAAAACTGAACCGGGCCCGCCACAGAGCGCCGCGCTATTTTAGGGACAATGCGTAAGATCGCACGGCGCAACACATCAGGCAAATGAACCGTGCGGTCAGGTTTGTTCAAAATCTGAAAACAAAGCCGTGCCAGATCGTTTTGCGTGAAAGTATCTGGCCCGCCCACATCTCTCCAAGGCATACCTGCATCAATTGCCCGAAACGTCGCCGCTGCTAGATCAGCGCCATGGATTGGATTGAGACGCTGCCTGCCCGACCCGAAAAGCCAAATCCGACCATTTCGCGCCATGTCCATTATGTCTGCCATATCTGAAAAATACCCAGACGGCGCGATAACTGTGGATCGGATAGGAGCCAACTGTAGTTTGCGCACAAACGCGTTCTTTGCTGCAACGGGTGGCACAAGAGGCATTTGATCCCCATTCAAAACATGGATGTAGCCAAAACGGCGCACGCTGCTCCTTTGCGCTTCATTCAACAGGTTGATGTTCGCCTGATAATCCACGTCCCAATACCCGACTCCGTCAGTCTGTCGCGTCATTCCAAGAGCAGAAACAACCAAGTCAACACCTTGCATAGCCCCAGCCAGCGTTTCTGGGCGGGTTGCCTCTGCTTCAATGACGATGTCAGCCAGCAGGTTTATGGCACGCCTAACATCGCGCACCAAAGCAACAACCCGCCACCCCTGATTATGATACTCCGCGCACAAGTATTGCCCAAGATACCCAGTCGCACCCGCGATAAACACTGTCTTCATAAGGCAAGCTCCATCAAGCATGTAGAGTATCGTGCAACAGCAACCAGCTTTCCGAAAGTTTTGACAAGCAACGTCAGAACACCTCTCGATATGAGCACTTACTTGTCAGAAATACCCGAGCGAGACGAAATCAGCTGGACCGGCTGAACACACTTGTTTTGGCCAGAGGTCGCGCATGGACAGGCACACTGTTTCACAACGCTCGAGGTAACACACATCCTGGCAGATCGCGTTCTTTGGATACCCGTAAGCAATTCAAATAGCGCATCAAAACGATGCAGACGGAGCATGAGAATGTCCATGATCAGTTGCTCCTAGCCAACAACCGGATGGCCACGGCCACGCAGACACTCAATGACAATGGCTTCACGCCGCTCAGTCGCGTTTACAGCGCTCGCAACACCGCCAGCGAGGACTCCGATGACGGCTCCGCCCAACGCATCATCTTCGTCTATCTCACCCAAAATAGCGCCTGCACCTGCCCCGAGAACAACAGCACCCGCTGTTTCCTGATCAAACTGGTTCTGCGCATGCGCAAGGTTCTGGCACGCGGTAAGATCTGATTGAAAAGCTACTGCGGGTTGGCCATCCAAAACAGGCTGATACTGCGCGCCACGCTCGGTGCAGGCTGCAATCGAAAGGATGAACGGTATGGTTACGACGTGTTTCATCACATGCGTTCCTTAAGAAAGTTAGTGGCGTTAAAGAAAGCTGAGATCGTCTGCAGTGCAGAGCCCCAAAAAGAGAATTGCGTCGGCATCTCCATCGAGCGTCAGCTCAATGCCTTCAGTGCGGAACGCAACATCGATGATGGTACGATCGCCTATGAAAATGCGATCAACGCCCGATTGAAAATCAGTAATTACATCCAAGTCTGTAGAACCGTTGTTTGAACGAGAATGAAAGAGAAACACATCGGCGCCATTTCCGCCGGTCATCCAGTCACTGCCAATGCCTCCTGTGATGCGATCCTCCCCATTGCCTCCGATGATGCGGTCATCACCCAGCCCACCCCTCAGGACATCGCTGCCGCTGCTGCCTCGCAATTGATCGTCACCCTGCCCCCCTGCAAGGAAGTCGTCCCCAGCACGGCCATTGACCACGTCATCCCCAGCCCCTCCAAAGATACGGTCGTCGCCGCGGCCACCAACAAGGCAGTCTTCTCCGCCAAAGCCGCGCATCTGATTGTCCGCGCCCCAACTGTCTTGATCAAAGTATGAAACCTTGACAGTGTCGTTCTCCTGAGAACCCAGCAGAAGTTTCGAACCATCGCTAAACTCGAAATCTTCACTGTCAAATTCGCGCAATCGCCCATCGAGTTTCAATGTCGCGTTTTCCGCCAGAAGCGTCACTGCGCCATCCTCAAGCGTCGCGCGCAGATCCGCCGCACTGATGCCGTCAATTTGCAACACGCCGTCGAGATTGGTCGGTTTCCATGCTGGATCTTGTTCTGCCAGAATAGCGCTATAGAGCAATCCTGACGTTGCATCGATATCCAGATTGGATTGTGTCACGGCCACAGAAATGATCCGCCCACTTTCCAGATGCAGGTAAGACGCACTATCGGTACCCAACGACCCTCCAGAGAAACCAACAAAGGACCCCGCACCCTCTACATCAAGAAGGATCAGGCCATTGTTGAACATGAATCCACGCTCATCAAAGCTGCTATTCTCAAAGTCGGTCATGACGGCTAAAACGGCGGGTGATACCAACGTTTGATCTACCAAAAATGCCTGCATGAACTTTGTCATGTCAGACGTTGTTGAAATGACACCACCTTCGCCGTTGGCATCGACCAAGACGCGGGTAACATCGAATACCTCGTCATCGATCTCGAGGTAACTGGACAGCCTGCCTGCATCCTGTCGAAAGTCGTTCAGGAAGGTATCCTTCATGCCCAGCGGTTCAAAAATACGCTCCTGGAAAACCTCGCCGAGGCTCTGCTTCGTTACGGCTTCGATGACTTTACTCAGATAGAAATAATTCGTGTTGGAGTATTCGTATGTTGTGCCCGTCGGGGCCGATGCGGGCAGTCCCCTTAAGAACGCCACGATTTCTTCCGTATCAAAGGTTTCGTCTGGATTATCCTCCAGTATTTCAAGCATCGATGTGCCGTCAGGGTGCTGGTCATCGGTGTAATTCCCCATGCCCGTCGTCATGCTCAAAGCTTGACCAACTGTTGCGGTATCTGCGTTTGCAACGCCTTCAATCAGGCTTGCATCGAGATAGTGCGACAGGGGGGAATCTAGCTCCAGTTGCTCGCTTTCGACAAGTTGCAGGACCACCAAAGCGGTCATCATCTTGGTTTGAGATCCAATTTCAAAGCTCTGGTCTGCATGGGCACTATCGCCATGCAAATCGCTTACTCCACTCGCAGCAGAGCCCTTAAAGAGACCATTCGAAATGGAAACGAGAGCAGCTGGCGCGTTTCCAGTTTCAGTAAGATAGTCAGCTACATTCTGCGGGCTTTGCGTCACTGCAGCAGGTGAAAAAGTCGTCATGTTCAATCCTTAAACTTGGTTGTCCCAGCACGAGAATGTGCCGGAATTTGTACGGTCTGGGACTGATATGCTGGCAATTGATGAGGCATGCGACCGGACCCGCTGGTCCAGACGTACGAACAAGCGGGTCGATACTTGTTTGCTCTTTTTCATTTTAAAATCAATATTTAGGCTCGTCGGCGAGTTAGGGACGAAGACCATAACAAGGCAGCAAATTGCGTTGTTTTATCCGCGATAGTGGGTCTTGCGCCACTGCGATGGTGTCTGATCTGTCACTTTCTTGAAGCTGGTGTTGAATGTCGACTTGGCATTGAAGCCCACGGTTTCGCTGATCTCCAGGATCGTTTGATTTGTGGTAGCCAACAACTCACAGGCATCTTGAACGCGGCACTGATTGATATAGTCGTAAAAAGACATAGACAGGTTGGTATTCAGGACTTCGGACAGGTGTATTGCGGGTATGGCAATTTCTGCCGCCAAACCGCGCAAATTAAGAGAATGGTCCCGCCACAACTGTCCTTCTGACATTCGACGTTCCAGACGGTGCGCATACCGATCAAGATCGTCTTTTTTGAGACCGGATCGCGCATAACGCGATGGGGTTTGCGACGCCGCTTTTGTCATCTGCTCAGAGGGGTCAGCCTGAGCTAGCAAAACGCTTTCCGACCAGCGAGGTAATGGCGGCGAGGCGCGCAAAGCGAACAATCCAAAAGATCCAGCCAGTATGACATCAAAGAGCATCGCGGTTGTACCCACTCGGATCTCCGGTTGCCCCATAAGGATGAGAATTTCATCGATGATGACGATGGCAGCCAATACAAAGATCGTGCACACAAGGACGTCCAGCCAACGCAGTGTTTTGCCATCAATATCCGAAAAAACATCGCGGATATTGCGCTTATGCTGAATCAGGCGCCGGACACATAACGCGCCATAGACAAACAACACAACAATCCAAAGGACCCAAAACGCATTCTCGCCCAGGTCCACTAATCGCTGATAATCTACCGAAACTGAAGCTGGCGAAAGCCCCATACGCACCGCACCTGGCAAGGCTAGGCTTGGCATCAAACACAGCAGAGCAATCACAAAGGGAACCGCATGCACACAATCCTGCGTCCGCAACATCGGGTTGGAACTCGTCAAGCCGCGTACAAAGAAATAGATTGATATCATGAAGCCGGGGATTAGGACGTTTTGCCATTGATACAGCATACTCGGGGCCGAAAAAGCGGTACTGAAAGCGAGGGTATCCAGCATGTCGGCAGCATTCACGCCAAAGAAAACAAGCATCGCCCACAGGTGCATTCGTCGCCTTGGCGTTTCGTAGAGACGCGCGATAAGGCCCAGTATCACGAATGCAGAAATCGCCAAGGATGCAGCAAGTCCGAGGTGTTCAATGTAGACTTGAGCGCTGATGTCTAAACTGGCCTTCACCTTTTGCTACCTACTGAAAGTTCGCTCTAGGAAATGCGCGAAGACGTTCGGGATTGCCAACTGGCTACCAGACAAATTTCTACTCTCCAAGTGTGGAGTGTGCGGCGTCTTCTTTGGCTATATGGCATCAAAGGTGCAATCCGTTCAGATCCGTGAATACCTGCCAATTTGTGAAATCCGTTTTTCAGAACTTTGATGCGTGCGCTGTTTTGATCTGTCATCGAGGCTGGGCAAGGTCCAAAGGGTTGTGTGTACTGAGGTGACGCAAGTCATAGCATCCAATCTGCCATCTTTCTGTTGCGACGTTTGTTGACCTCAGTCTGAACCCACGTGCGACACACGCGTGCAACCAAACACATCCGGGAGAACCAACGGGTGTTTCAGTAACGGCGTCTGTTTAGATAAGTCACCCGGCTTTTAACCTCCGCGCGGATCTCGCCGTAGCGTGGGGCGTCCCGCAGTGTAGTAAACCAATGCTCAGGCGGGTTACGTCCGCGGCGCGTATCTTCCCATCGCAAAGCTCGAAGCACCGCTTCGGCTGGCGGCGGCAGTACATCCGGAACATCAATTCCGTTCAGCGTTGCCCACACCCCGGTCCACAGCCGTCCCACGGTCCAAGGGTTGTATCCGCCCCCACCGAGCACCAACAAGCGCGGTGCCATACCCATCAGCGACCGCACCACGGCCCAATGGGCGTTGTTGCTGAGTGACAAATGGGCCAGCGGATCTTCTTCTACTCCATCGGCCCCACAGAGCAGAACAATGGCCTCAGGGCGGAAGGCGTCGAGCTGCCGAACGATCAACTTTTCGCGGATGAAGGCCATTTCGGTATCATTTAAACCACGCGGCACTGGCAGGTTCAGCCCCGCACCGCCAGCGTCGTCTTCGAGTACGCCGGTGCGCGGCCACAGCCGTTCTTCGTGCACGGATATCATCAGGCAGTCCGGATCACCGTGAAATCCGACCGCAACGCCATCACAATGATGCGCATCGATATCCACATAAGCAATCCGTCGAACGCCATTGCGGCGCAGGCTCAACATCGCAAGAACTGGATCATTGAGATAACAAAACCCATTCGCGCGATCCGGCATACCGTGATGCGTCCCCCCGGGGGGATTGTAGATGACCCCGCCCGCGCGCAAAAGTTCCCCCGCCAGAAGCGAGCCTCCCGCCGCCGTGGCGGGCCTGCGATAGATCTCTGGGTAGATCGGGTTGGTGACCGAGCCAATGCCGTGGCGCGCCAAATCTGTTGGCGTCGCCTCTTGCGTAGCTTCGACACGCTGCAAAGCCGCGATGTATTCGGGCGTGTGCCAGGCATGGAGCGCTTTGGGTTTGACCCTGGGGGCCGTGATGAATTGCGCCGGGGGCAACCAGCCCAACGCACGCGACAGGTCCATGACCGTCGAAACCCGCGGCACCCGCAAAGGATGCCAGCGTCCGTAACTGGAATGGCGGAAGATCTCCGCACCGATGAAGCGAGGTTCATTCATAGCTCAGAGGTAACGCACAGGCGTCTGTGCACAACCCCTCTGGACCCGCATCAAAGCGCCGCCTAACGTAGCTGCAATGCAGCGCTACATTCTCAAACGTTTGGGCTCCTTGGCTCTAAGCCTCCTTGTCGCATCGCTGGTGATCTTTTCGATCATCGAAGTCGCGCCCGGGGATCCTGCTTCTTTTATGTTGGGGATAAACGCACAGCCTGAAACGCTGGCAGCGCTGCGTCTTGAACTCGGGCTTGAGGCTTCCAAACCGGAACGTTACTTGGCCTGGATCACGGGTATGTTGACCGGCGATTTTGGCACATCTTACACCTACCGCACCCCCGTCATGGACATGGTGTCGGACCGCATTGGCGTGTCCCTGCCCCTCGCCCTCTATGCACTGCTGCTTTCCGTTGTTATCGCCATTCCCGCAGGCGTTCTAGCCGCAGCCAAGCGCGGGCGTGCAGCCGATCTAGGGGTTATGGGGGCTACGCAGATGGGTGTCGCCATCCCAAATTTTTGGTTTGCCATGATGCTGGTGCTCGTCTTTGCAATTCAGTGGCGTGTCTTTCCTGCCGGCGGTTTTCCAGGCTGGGACAAGGGTTTCTGGGCCGCGATGACCGCGCTCACCCTGCCCGCGATTGCCCTAGCACTGCCACAAGCGGCCATTCTGACGCGCGTTATGCGTTCCGCCTTACTCGACGTGCTTGGCGAAGATTACATGCGCACCGCACGCGCCAAGGGGTTGAGCACGCGCCAAACACTCTGGCGGCACGGATTGCGCAATGCGATGATCCCGGTGCTGACGATCCTCGGGCTGCAATTTTCCTTTCTGTTTGCGGGCACCATCATCATTGAACAGGTGTTTTATCTGCCAGGTCTGGGCCGGTTGATTTTCCAATCAATTTCCGCGCGCGATTTGATTGTCGTGGAAAGCGTGGTCATGCTTGTCGTCTTTGGTGTCATCTTGATCAATTTTATCGTCGATCTGGCCTACGCTGCCGTCGATCCACGCCTGAGGGATCGAACATGAGCCGTCCGCTGCTTCTGGGCGCCGCGCTATCGCTGAGTTTTATCGCCATGGCAATTCTGTCACTGTTCTGGACACCCTACGATCATGCAGTGCTGAACATCCCTGAAAAACTGCAAACCCCAAGTCCAACACATCTCCTGGGCACCGACCAACTGGGGCGCGATATTCTCAGCATGATCATGGTGGGGACACGCACGTCTCTGACGGTTGCACTGATTGCGCTGGCCATTGGGCTGATTGTCGGCGTCCCGCTCGGGCTTGCGGCGGCAGCGCAACGCGGCAGTTGGGTCGATGAGGCGATTATGCGCGGCAATGATATTATCTTTGCCTTTCCATTGCTTGTCATGGCGATCCTGATCACCGCCGTCTTTGGGCCTTCGGCGGTCAACGCGATCCTTGCGTTTGGCCTGTTCAACATACCCGTCTTCGCACGCGTGACCCGTGGGGCCGCCCTACCCCTTTGGGAGCGCGAATTTATAATGGCCGCACGGGTCGCGGGAAAAGACGCGCCGCGCATCTCTTTTGAACACATCCTGCCCAATGTATTGAACCTGCTGATCGTACAGGGCACGATTCAGTTCGCACTTGGGATCCAGGTCGAAGCCGCTTTAAGTTTCGTGGGTCTCGGCGTACAGCCCCCAACCCCTTCGCTTGGGCGCATGCTGGCGGACGCGCAGACCTTGGTGACCATCGCACCCCATCTCGCTATCATGCCTGGCCTTGCCATCATCCTCACTGTGCTGGGCCTCAACCTTCTTGGGGATGGCCTGCGTGACACGCTGGATCCCAAGTTGAAGAGGCGGGTGGCATGAGCCTGCTGTCGATCGAGTCTCTCAGCGTCGAGATTGACGCGACATCAGTTCTTAACGACGTATCACTTACTGTCGAACCCGGCGAAATCCTGGCCCTCACGGGCGAAAGCGGGTCAGGGAAATCCATGACCGCGCTCGCGACAATGCAACTCCTACCTTCTGGGGCGCGGTGCAGTGGCGCGATCCACTTCAATGACGAAGATCTGGTCACGCTCGATGAGCCAGCGTTATGCACCCGCCGTGGGCGCGACATTGGCATGGTTTTTCAAGAACCCATGACCGCGTTAAACCCCGTGCAGCGGATTGGCACACAGGTCGCCGAAACGATCCGCATCCATACAGGCGCCAGCCGCGCTGACGCACAGCGGCGTGCGCAGGACACGCTCTTACGCGTGGGTTTGCCCCCCGACAAATTCCCACCCGAGCGTTTCCCCCACGAATTGTCAGGCGGACAGCGACAACGGGTGGTGATCGCAATGGCGATCGCGCTGCGGCCACGTTTGCTGATTGCTGATGAACCAACCACCGCGCTGGATGTGACAACACAAGCGCAAATACTCGACCTCCTGGTCCGTCTTACGCGCGAAGACGGCATGGGCATGATGCTGATCACACATGATCTTGCGGTTGTTGCAGGCTATGCCAACCGCGTTGCGGTAATGCAAAATGGCAGGATCGTAGAAACGCTGGACACGCGGTCTTTGTTGGGTGACATGCGTCATCCCTATACCGAAATGCTCTTCAACGCCGCACGCCACCGCGTTGTTCTACCAAAGAACACAGCAGACACTCCACTGCTTCAAGCAGAGAATTTACGGCGAAAATATCGCCTCCCGCGCCGCCGACTTTTCGAAAACCCCGGCGTTTTCGAGGCTGTGCGCGGCGTCAGCTTTTCCCTTGCCAGGGGCGAAAGACTGGGGCTTGTCGGGGAAAGCGGATGTGGGAAATCCACACTGACGCGCGCCCTTCTGGGGCTAGAGCCTTTGCAAGGTGGGCGTATTTTACTTGCAGGCGAAGACGTATCCGCTGGGTCAACATCAAGCCGCTCTGTACGGCGCCGTATGCAAGTTGTGTTTCAAGATCCCTTTGGCAGTTTCAACCCGCGCCACAAAGTTCACCGGCTGGTGTCGGAGCCTTTTCACCTACTTGAGACGCCACCAACTGGAGCCGCACGACAAGCCCGCATCGCAGAGGCTCTCGAAGCCGTCGGCCTCAACGCAAAGGACGCGCAGCGCTACATTCACGAGTTTTCGGGCGGGCAACGCCAGCGTATTGCTATCGCACGCGCATTGATCATCCGCCCCGATATCATTCTGTTGGATGAGGCAGTGTCAGCGCTGGACGTCTCCGTTCGGGCACAGATCCTCGACCTTCTGGCGGCGCTCTGTCATAGCCACGCGTTGACCTATCTTTTCATCTCGCACGACTTAACCGTCGTTCGTTCGGTCACTGATCGCGTCATGGTTATGCAAGCCGGTCAGATTGTCGAACAAGGGCCAACCGAGGCCATTTTTACCAATCCGCAACACCCTTACTCCAAAATGCTGTTACAGGCGGCGCCAAAGTTACCTGTCGGCAATGTTGCGAAAGGCGGGCCACATGCGCGGTGAGATCTCGCTACAGCCCATCACCCAGCAAGGCTACTTTATTGATGCGCTAGATCTTGCGACACGCGCCGAGGACTATGTCGTACTCGAAGTCGGGCATGCTCCAGACGATGCATTTATCCAAGACTTTTTTACCGCAACGCCGCCAGGTCTCGATCAGGACTGCCTCATTCATTTCGGCATGATGGAAGGCACAGCCATGGCAGGCATGATCGGGATCGCTCGTGGCTATGAATATCCAGATGACTGGTGGATCGGACTGATGTTAATAGATCCGGCCTTTCGCAACCAGCGGATTGGCCATAAGGTCATGACCAAGGTAAAGCAACGGGCGCGGGCGGACGAGGTTAACATGCTAAAACTGGCAGTGCTCTGTGCCAATCCGCGCGCGCTGAAGTTCTGGACCCGCGAGGGGTTCACACATCATCGCGATGCGCCAGCGACACCTGAAAGTGATGGACATGACAGGGTTGTGCTGAAATGCCAGCTCTGACGGAGAGGGACATATGCGACTGCAAGGAAAAACCGCCATCATCACCGGGGGCGCATCTGGGTTTGGTGCCGGGATTGCGCAAAAGTTCGTGGCCGAAGGATGCCGGGTCATGGTTGTGGACATCAACGGCGACGGTTCCCGTGATATGGCCGCCTCACTCGGCGCTTCCGCGACTTCATTCACGGCTGACATCAGCGCCGCTTCAGACGTAAAGGCCATGGTCGAAACTGCGCAAAACACCTGGGGTCAGATTGACATCATGGTGAATAACGCAGGTGTCACACACTTACCGACCCCTCTTGAAGACGTCAGCGAAGACGATTTCGACCGGGTCATGGCCATCAACATGAAATCGGTCTATTTGACGTCGCGCGAAGTCGTGCCTTTGATGAAAGCCCGGAAATCCGGTGTGATCCTTAATATCGCCTCTACAGCAGGCGTGTCACCACGCCCGCGGCTCAATTGGTATAACGCCTCAAAGGGCTGGCTTATCACCGCGACCCGAACAATGGCTGTGGAATTGGCGTCTGATGGAATTCGGGTCAACGCGCTCAACCCAGTCGCGGGGGAAACACCGCTTTTGAAGTCCTTCATGGGCGAGGACACGCCAGAGATCCGCGCAAAATTCCTGTCCACCATTCCGCTGGGGCGCTTCTCGACCCCGGAAGACATGGGAAATGCTTCCTGTTTTCTTTGTTCCGACGAGGCTTCGATGATCACAGGCGTCGCGATGGAAATCGACGGTGGTCGCTGTATATGAAACCGATCAATCTGGCGGACAAATTGGCACAATTTACATCTCATTGGGATCCGCACGTGATCGCAGATTACAATGACAACGACGTCATGGTCGTTCGGTTCGAAGGTGCCTTTCCGTATCACCTCCATGAAAACACCGATGATTTTTTTCTCGTGTTGCAGGGCGAAATGGTGATGGACCTCGAAGACAGTACGCATGTCGTGAAAGCAGGTGAGCTTTTTGTCGTGCCCAAAGGCATCACCCATCGCCCGCGCGCCCAAACCGAATGCCACGTGTTGCTGATTGAACCGAAAGGCGAACCCAACACCGGCGATGCCGCTACCGCCGCACCCAAACCGCGGCTGTGATGCAGCCAGGACCGCGAAATCTCATCACCGACGTGTCGGGATTGATGGTTGGGCACGCGCAAGATCACACACTTGGGTCCGGCACCACAGTCTTGACGGCGCGCTCCCCTTTTGTGGCGTCCTGCCACGTGATGGGCGGTGCACCTGGTACACGCGAAACGGACTTGCTGGCACCAGACAAAACAGTCGAAACCGTTGACGCGCTTGTCCTCTCGGGCGGCTCGGCCTTTGGGCTGGACGCCTGTTCAGGCGTTATGGAGCAATTGCGCAAACAGGGCCGCGGCTATCCGGCTGGGCCGGCACGTGTGCCAATTGTTCCCGGTGCGGTGATTTTTGATCTTTATGCGGGCCAAGAGAAACAGTGGCGCGCAAGCCCTTATCCCGCTCTTGGGGCGGCGGCTTTTGATGCAGCATCCGATGATTTTGAAATCGGCACAATCGGCGCGGGTACCGGGGCGCTCACTGCCATGCTGAAAGGCGGTTTGGGCTCTGCATCCTTGCGCCTTGATGGTGGTGCCACGGTCGGTGCATTGGTTGTCGCCAATCCCTTTGGCAGCGTCACGACCCCAGGCGACAGACATTTTCACGCAGCGCCCTTTGAGATTGAAGCTGAATTCGGAGGGGTGGGTCCAGATTTGAAAACGGGTCAGGGCATGGGTTTTACCAGCCGCAAGGCGCAGGCATTTGCAGCTGCAAACAATACCGTAATTGCCATTGTTGCGACAGATGCAGCGATGACCAAGGCGGAATGCAACCGCGTTGCGACGGCAGCCCATGCGGGGATCGCGCGGGCTTGTGTGCCCTCACACACTCCGGCGGACGGTGACATCATCTTTGCGCTGTCAACCGGTGCGACCCACGCAGAAACCGGGCTAATCGGGCATGCGGCAGCGCTTTGCCTGACCCGTGCGATTGCTCGCGCAGTACATGCTGCGACACCAGCAGCAGCGGACGCATTGCCCTGCTGGCATGTGATAAACAATGCTTAGCCACGCAAGCTATGAAGATCCACGACTTTTGGATCGCGCCCTAGCACCCGGTAGACTTCGGTTTCGATCCCCAGCGCATCGAGACCCGCTTCACGGTACATCTCCGCCGGCGAGGCCTGATCGATGTATCTGTCAGGCATGCAAAGTGTGCGGATTTTGCAGCCAATGTCTAAAAGGCCTTCTCCCGCCATGGCCTGCAGAACCATCGCCCCAAAACCTCCCGTGGCCCCCTGCTCCACACAAATGAGCGCTTCATGGGTCTGCGCGAGCCGCGCAATCAATTCCATGTCCAGCGGTTTTGCAAAGCGTGCATCTGCAAGCGTCACGTCGATACCCTCTGCGGCCAACGTGATCGCCGCGGCTTCGCAATCGCCAAGCAAAGTCCCAAGCGACAGGATTGCAACCTCTCCACTGCCTTCACGCACCATCCGGCCTTTGCCGATCTCCAGCAGCGCGCCTTTTTCGGGAAGAGTTACGCCGGTGCCGTTGCCACGCGGGTACCGGAAGGCAATAGGGCCTGCGTCATGGGCTGCAGCGGTGGTGACCATGTTAAAAAGTTCCGCTTCATCTGCAGCAGCCATCACAACCATCCCCGGCAAAGCCCCCAGGAAGCCGATGTCAAAGGATCCCGCATGGGTCGCACCATCAGCACCCACAAGTCCTGCGCGATCGATTGCAAATCGTACAGGCAGGCCTTGCAACGCCACGTCATGCACCACCTGATCATACCCTCGTTGCAGGAAGGTCGAGTAGATCGCGCAAAAGGGTTTCAGCCCAGAGGCCGCCATCCCAGCGGCGAATGTCACGCCATGCTGCTCTGCGATACCCACATCAAACACACGGTTAGGAAAGATTTTCGCCATTCGATCCACGCCGGTGCCTGACGGCATGGCAGCAGTGACAGCGACGATAGTTGGATCTTCAGCAGCTGCTTTTGCCAGCGCGTCCCCGAAAACGCCAGTGTAGCTGGGTGCATTTGCCTTCGCCTTGGCCTGAACCCCTGTGCCGACGTCGAACTTTGACACGCCGTGGTACTTGTCGGTGGAACCTTCAGCCGGTGCGTAGCCCTTGCCTTTAACCGTGCAGCAATGGATCAGCACAGGCCCCGTGGCGCGCGCTTTGGCACCGCGCAACACGCTGAGCAGCTGCCCCATATCATGCCCGTCGATAGGTCCAATGTAGTCAAAGCCGAGATCTTCAAAGAATGTGCCGCGGCTTTCCAACCCGGTAACCAATTCGCGCGCCCGACGCGCACCATCGCGCACAGGTTTCGGCGCCATCTGCTCCATTCCTTCGGCCATCGCCACCAGCCCGCCGAAAGGACCAACTTTTGAAAGCTCCGAAAGGCTCGACAAATAGGACGACATGGCACCCACGGGAGGGGCAATGCTCATCTCGTTGTCGTTCAGAATGACAAAGAGCCTGCGCCCTTCATGCCCTGCATTATTCAGTGCCTCATAAGCCATGCCCGCGCTGATCGACCCGTCCCCAATTACAGCGACCGCGTCCCCCGTTGGCAGCCCCATGTCGCGCCCCACTGTGAAGCCGAGCGCCGCCGAGATAGACGTGCTGGAATGCGCTGCACCAAAAGGATCATATTCGGATTCCGAGCGTTTGGTGAAGCCACTGATCCCCCCGCCCTGACGCAATGTGGGCATGCGCGCGCGCCGACCAGTCAGGATCTTGTGCGGGTAACACTGATGACCCACGTCCCAGATCAGCTTGTCGCGCGGTGTATCAAAGACGGCGTGTATCGCCACGCTAAGTTCAACAACGCCCAGGCTGGACCCCAGATGCCCGCCTGTTTCACTGACGGCAGAGACCACCTCGGAACGCAATTCCCCGGCGAGATCGTCCAGTTGACGGTCCGTCATGCCGCGCAAATCAGCAGGTCCCGCAACACGGTCGAGCGTTGGTGTGGATGGTTTGGTCATGGCGCACATCTCCTATCGGATTTTAGTCTGAACGGCGGCGGGGGGCTCTTGCCAAAGCCCTGTGTCCCTCACGCCGGGAAGAAAAAAGGGGTCGCATCGGTCGAAACCCATGCGACCCCGGGTTCCTGTAGCCAACAGGAAGGGAACCGGGGTGCTATGCCCCCGTGCCCGGACCAAGGAAGCCAAAGGTCCGTGCCAGGCGAGGAAGGGGCGATGCGCGGCACCGCCCAGCCTCCTATTCGTAAACCGGCGCCTCGGTGGTCGCGAGTTCGGGCCAGTCTGCAATGGCATTCAGGCCTTGCATGGGTTGCTGATAGCCTTTGTGGCAGGTTTTGCAGGCCGCTTTTGGTGCATCTGCGTAAACCGGGCCAAGACGCTCGGCAGGGTATTCTTCCTCAAGCGGCATCAGGTATTCTTGGTTCATTTCGATCACCATCTGACGTCCCATCAGAGCGGTGCTCCACTGTGGCGTCAGCTGTTCAGGATCGTAGAATGCACGGCTGTTATGGCAGAACACACAGTTCACGCCGAGTGAGTTGGAGAAGTAGTTCATCAGCGAGAACGTCATCTCGGTCTTTTGGATAGACGCGACGTCTTCGTCGTTGGGCACACCCGCCACACGGCTTTCCAGATCATGCACATTCACCGCTTCATAGTCCGTCAGATACGTCTCCAGAGCGTTTGACGGCAGGGACGTAGACTGACTGAGAGACGTTGCACGGTTTTGCACCGAGGCCCAGCCTTCGGTCGCTTTGGTGACCGGTGTGATGTTGAACCAGATCTCACTGGGTACATTTTCACCACGGTGGCAGGTGTAGCAGTTTACACCGACCTCGTAGTTGGCATTCACGTGGCCATCCCAGTTTTCATTAATGTTCTGGGTCATCTGAATCATGCGCCGCGCCACGACCTTGGTGTAAAGGTCGTCGTTGCCGTATTCTTCCAGATCCACATCACCATGGCAGTAGGCACAGCCCTCTTCTGGTGCCACCCATTGCGTAACGGCTGTCATAACGCGATTGAAGTTATCCTCCGTCAGATCGCCCAGAACCTGCACATTTTCGTAAATGTCCTTTGCGAGATCTTCCCCGCCTTCAGGAACGTAGGGCTCTTCCGTGTAGTAGTCTTCAATTGTGGGATCCGGCGCAAACCTTGCCACGTTGAATTCCGGGACAGACATACCCGTACCACGTGGGCCGGTTTGCATGCTGGTTGTTTGCATCGGATTGCCGAGACCCACGATCACCACAGCCGCAAAGACTGCGCAGCCCAGAGCACCGACCAAGATGGCCGGGCCAAAGATATTCGTCGGGTTGTCGACGTTCCATTTCTGATACCACTTAGGCAACATGATCAGTTCTCCTTCCCGATAAAGGCTTGGTAGGAGCCGTAGTCTTCGTAGCCGTAAGATCCGTCATACATCGGTGCAAAATGATGCTCCTGCGCCCAGATGAACCAGTTGTCGACAACTGTCCCTGTGAGCAGGATGCCGATGCCGCCCGTGATCGGTGTCAGCACAGCGAACCACCAGGCCCAGCGGTGAATACCTTCCATCGTGGCATTGAACCCCATGGTCCAGCGCCAGAACAAAGCAGCACGTTCCGTGGCTGTTCCGCGGTCATAGATCTGTTCCAGCTCGCGATCGCCGCCATACCGTGTGACCGCCAGAATTGTGCCGCCGTGCATACAAAAAAGCAGCACCGAGCCATAGAGGAAGACAATCGAAAGGCAGTGGAACGGATTGTAGTAAAGGTTGCCGTAACGGATCGAAAATGCCGTTGTCCAGTCCAGGTGCGGGAAAATGCCGTAAGGCACAGCCTCAGACCAGGAACCCATGAGGATCGGGCGAAAGAGACCCAGCACCAGGAATAACCAGACAGCAGCCGCAAATCCCCAGAAGATATGCTTACCCATCTTTTGCTGCTCGGCCAATAAATAGGCCCTCAGCAGCCAGGTCATGACTGAGATCAGCAGAAAGAAGCTCGCGATGACATACCAGCCGCCATCGTTAAGCGGTGGAATGGTCAGCCCGTATTCAGGTGATGGTGGCTCTAGTGCCAACCAAAAGAGCTGCCGGATGAATTGCGGGATAGACCAGTTGACCTGTGCCAGCATGTTGAAGCCGACGATGACGAACCAGGCAATGCCGGTACCGAAAGCCACAACACTGGTCCACCCCCAGTAGTAGGGGCCGATTTGCCCATTACCGACGAGACCTGCCAGCGTATTGAAGAAAGGATTTCCGACCCGCTCTTCGTTCATATTGTTGCCAGCATCGTCCATGCCCATTTCGGGCGTGCCCTGGACCTGCACCTGCGTGAAGATGTTTTGATAGTCAGGAAATGACATGTTTACATTCCTCCCATCGAAATTGGTTCACCCCAGATCGGCATATTGAGCCACCAGTTCCACCATTCAGGCCAACCGGACGTCCAGACGGGACCGGAGATGATAATACATACGGCTGACCACAGACCCGCATTGATCGCGAGCAAGTAGCCCAGTCGGTGAATGCCCAGCGTGCCGATGGAGTAGCCGATGAAGTCTCGAAAGAAGGTGTCTTCGTGATCCGGTGTCTTGCACTCTTCGCCCTCTTCAGGGTTACAGGCCGACAGGATCAGACCACCATGCAGGGCAAGCGCCAGTGTGGTGGTAAAGAATAGCGTCACGGCCAGCATATGGGCCGGATTGTAATGGAAATGCAGATAGGCATAGCCAGTGTTGCTGACCCAATCGAGGTGGCTGAAGATCCCATACGGAAAGCCGTGCCCCCAAGCACCCATCAAAAGCGGACGGAAAATCACTAGCGTCATATAGGCAACGACAGCGGCCAGAAAACCCACGGGGACATGGTACCCCATGCCGAGCTTGCGGCAGATTTCCATCTCGCGCAGCGCCCAGCTAAGGAACGCGCCTGTCGCGCACATTGTGATGATCTGCCACAGACCACCGTCGAGCAGCGGGGCTAACCCCAGACCATAGCTCAGATCAGGTGGCGCAATGTTAATCAGCCAAGGATTGAAGGTCCCCTGCTGGCTTGCGCCCCAAAAGATCAGGATAGTGCCCAGAAGGGCAAAAAAAGCGGTCGTGACCCCGAAGAAACCCACGTAAAATGGGCCCACCCAGAAGTCGAACAGATCGCCGCCGATCAGCGTCCCTCCGCGGACGCGATATTTTCTTTCGAAGCTGAGCAACGCCATCTTCTTGTCTCCGCGTGTCTGCGGCACACCTGATCCGGATCGGTTCGACACGCGCCTCGCCAGAAAGCGGGACCTGTTTGCGTATCGACAAGCATCCTAGCCGGAGGCCGTCATGATTATTGACTATCGAGTTCGCCACGGGCGGATGGCGCACACTCATTGCCGCCCGTAGCATTGTTTGTCGGTGTCAGCGACGAAGGGCACGCCATGCGACGCGCCATCCGGGCTTAACCTCCGGCAGCTGCCGCTGCCTCGAACCAGTTCAGCCCACTGCTCAGAACCACCAGGTGGATCATTGCAGCCAGAAGGAAGAGGAACACGCCCTGCGCCACGAAAACGCGACGGGGGTCAAAGATGAGCCAGATCTTGTAGAACTTTGCCATATCTTAACTCCTTAACCGAACCATGGGCGCCAAGCGTAGGTCGCCAAGTGAGCAACCAAAGCAACTGCCGCGAACAGGTAAAGCCCGCTCATGTAGACAGAATGCAATTCCTGCGCCTGTTCGTCTGTAAGACCTGTGAAGGACAGGTCGGTGTTATCAGCCATAAAAATTCCTCCGGAACGTTATGCTGACGCCGCGCACCCCGCGGCCGGGTCCTTTGGGGGTTGCCCCCCTCCGGGTTCTGTACACCCGTTTCCGGGCATCCAGTCTCGTCACTCGACAGGCGCACGTCAGTCGAGAATTCGGGTCGCCAAAACGCCAAAACACGTTTGAGCTAAGATCGTTCAGGCCGAGAAAATCATCGGTGTGATGATACGCGCTTGGCTCCAGGCGCGTGCCATCGGGCCCTTGTCTGTAAAGCTGCGAGACCGGATGGCCTGCATCGCCCACGTCAGGGTTGCGAGCGGCAAAGTCGCCAGGAATATGACTGCGAAATAGACCATGAACTCGGTCTGCCCTTTGCGGCGCACGGGCGCTTGAGGCGTCTCTACAGTGCTGTCGTCCACAAAATCAGTTGTCATGTCACTCATGTCTGATCCTCCCGATCAATCCCGGCAGCGACCGGGTCTAAAGCACGCACGGTTTCCAGTACCACGCGCGCATCTCCTGCAGCCAAGGCCGCTTGCTCCGCCGCATCCCGAAGGGTTTTTGCAGCAGAAATTCGTGTAAGTATTGGATGGTTCTCGACAAGTCGGTCGAGCAACGCTTGCGCGTCCGCATCCCAAGGGAAATCTTTGCGCAACGGGGTCAGCGTTGCGTCCGTGGCATCCATCTCGGAGCCCAGCGGCAGTATGTGGAAGAGCGCATCAAACAGACCGTTGCAGATTTCCTGCAGCAGATAGGTCGCCCCGGCGTAACCCATAAACGGCGTGCCAGTATGGCGCCGGATCGCGGCCCCCGGGAAGCTCGCAGGAATAAAGGCCGGTTGCGGGCCGTGGCCCCCCTTGAGTTCGGCCATGTACATCTTTTCGTTGATGGATCCCATGACGATCAGCGGGCGTTTCTGGCCCATCAAGGCACGCACCTCGTCGTTGTTTGTCTTTTTGCCTGCCACTCTAGCCACGGCAAAAGCGCAAGGCAGCCCCAGGTCATCTTCCAGAAACAGCCGGATCCCGCGCGCATAGGTCTCATTTGCGACAATCGCAAAAGAAGCGGTAGCAAAGAAATCCTGCGTCACAGAACGCCAGAGATCCCAGACCGGTTTGAGCGTGGAATGCTTCTCACGCTCGATAAAAGGTTCGGGGTCGAGGCCCACGAGGTTCCCCAGTGCGCGCAGGAACTTCGTAGTGCTCTCGACCCCTATCGGGGCTTGTAGATACGGCTTGGCAAGAAGCTCGCTCAACCCGCGCCCGAACTCGCGGTACATGCAGATGTTCACATCCGCATTTACCAGATCTCTCATTTCGGCCACATGCGCGCCCAGCGGCAGCACCATATTGACCTCGCAGCCGATCCCTTCGACCAGTCTGCGGATTTCGGCCAGATCGGATGGCATGTTGAACGTGCCATACATCGGACCGAGAATATTGACGCGCGGGGCCGCCCCCTCTTCGCGCTTCTTCTCGGGCGGCATCCGACCCTTGGTCATACCGAACTCGGTAAAGATCCAGGTCATCGCCCGATCCGCCGCTTCCCATTGATCCTCGTCAATGGTGCGCGGCAAAAACCGTTGAATATTCGTGCCTTGCGGTGTGACGCCGCCACCAATCATCTCCGCGATGGAGCCCGTCACGACCACTGCTGGCAAGGCCGGGTCCAAGGTGTCCCAGGCGCGTTTCATGGACTCTTCGGTCCCCGCACCCATTTCGCCTTCGCCCAATCCCGTCACCACGATCGGCAACTCATGGGGTGGCAACGCGTCGGTGTAGTGCAAAACGCTTGTCACCGGCAGATTCTCGCAGCCCACCGGACCATCGATCACCACCTGCAAGCCTTTCACGGCGCAGAACGCGTAGATTGCGCCCCAATATCCGCCGGCGCGGTCGTGATCCGTGATTAGCATGAGGATCCCTCCCCTGCTGCGCGGTATGTGGCACGTACACCCATTAAACCATCCGCGCGGCCTTCGCCGCCTTTGCCTGTTTGTCCAACTTCTTCTGATGCTGCGCGCGGAAGTCCGGACGCAAATTGGGCGCGCCTTCCCAAACACCGGCGGTGTCCGCTTTGCCGACACCCTCAAAGAAGCCCTTCATATGCGCCATTCGTTCTTTGTTAGCGATGGCCGCATTGATCACCGTCGCCAAAGAACCCGCGCCCGCAACGCCCATCAAAGGACGCGCAGAAATCAGATTGGTAAAATAGAGTCCGGGAATGCCGAGTTCCTTTGCCTTTTGGACCACGGGCGTCGTTCCGATTGCCAGATCAGGTCGAATGGCTTCCATCGCGGCGCAGTCATCCTCAAGTGAGGCACGGAATTTCACCTTGACGCCGCGCGCTTCCAGCCAGGCCGCATCATCTGCTGACCAGGGCGATTTCGCACAAGCGGTGCCGACATAAGGAATGTTTGCGCCGCTTTCGATCAGCAAGCGCGCCACCAAAAGCTCGGATCCTTCATACCCTGAGAGCGTGATCGTTCCGTCGATCCGTGCCCCCTCCAACGCGGTAGAAATGGCTGGTAGCGCGGCGTTTTCTGCTTCGGCAATCTTAGATTTTGGAACTCCGTAGGCTGCACCAATGGCGTTGAGCCAATCCACCGTGCCGTCGCGCCCAACCGGCGCAGACCCCACGACAGGCCGTCCAGCAGCCTGAAATTCGCGCACAGTATCAATGTAAAACGGATGGATCGCAGCAACCACGGAACAATCCAAGGCCGCGTAAAGCTCACGCCATTCACGGCAAGGTAAAACTGGGCCAGCAGCCAAACCCATAGGGGCCAGCATTTGCCCGATCATCATCGGGTCCGCTGGGAACATCTCTCCCAACAGCGCAACAGTCGGTCTGGTCGATTTCCCGCCCATAGGTGCCGCAACTGGGCCCGCCTCGACTTCGGCACGGGCGTAATTGAGCATCGCGCCTGCAAGAACATCTTTGGCCTCTGCATGCGTGGGAACGCCAAAACCTGGCACATCGATCCCGACAATCCGAACACCGTTGATCTCATCAGGCAACAACCGCAACGGCACGCCACTTGCGGTGGGCACACAGAGGTTCGTGACCACGATCGCATCATAACGGTCTGGGTCCGCCAGCTCGTGCACACTTTCGCTGATATCTTCGAAAAGCTTGCCAGTTACGAGCGTTTCGGAGTTGAAAGGCACGTAACCAACTGAACGGCGCGCGCCGTAGAAATGTGACACAAAGGTCAATCCATAGACGCAACAGGCAGACCCGCTGAGCACAGTCGCCACCCGCTTCATCCGCAATCCGACGCGCAGCGATCCAAAGGCAGGGCACATGGATTGCGGCTTGTCGTGCGGACCCATCGGGTAGTCCGCCTTGAACTTGTCCAACAGCTCTGACTTGCCTGCGGCACGTGCAGCTTCCGCCATGTCCACGCCAGAATGGCAGCCCATCGCATCCGCTGGTGCTTGTTGCGGGGTGCGTGTGACATCTCCGTTCGGATGACCCTTGATCACCTCGACGTCAGCGGCATCGTCATATGATACTTCGCGCTTCATTCGCTGTCCGTTTCCCTATCATCCAGCGTCTTGCCGACGGTCTGCATCAGCGAGCGCGATTGCGCGACTGCACTTTGGGCGCGCTGCCGTTGCATTACCGAGCTCAGCTCAGCTTCTTCGGAGCGCCGCATCGCTTCGCTGCTTTCGCGAAAATGCCTCAGCGGAACCTCATCTGCCTCGTAGACACCGGGACCGTCATATGCGGGCTTTTCTGTCACTCAGGGGTTCTCCGTTGACCTGATGACTGGTGTGCAAGATCATTTAGCAACTGCTGCGTCTCTTCGATCGCGCGCTGTGCAGCATCAAATACCACCATGGATTTCTTTGAACGCCGACACCCTTTGTCAACCCTAGCAGAGGCTTCCTTGTACACTTCAAGATTCATCGTAGACGACCTCCAAAGAAGGTCGGGGCGCCGCATTCTTGCCGCGCATGTCCGCATCTGTTGCTGGTACCAGCACGAAATCTCCACCCGTCTGGCTGCTGTCGAAAAGACCGAGCAATCCATCCTGATCAAGCGGCGTCGGACGTTGTGGCGGTGCCACAGCGACGTTGTCACCAAGAGCCGCAAACAGATCGCCCCACTGCGATTTTTGAGTGCCGACGATTTGATAGTTCGCCGATTTCTTGCGCAGATCGTCATCCTGCGGGATTGAGGCGAGGATCGGGATGTCGACCGCTTCCGCAAAAGCGGCGGCCTCTCCGGTGCCATCGTCCTTGTTGATCACCAGTCCGGCTACCCCAACGTTGCCGCCCAGCTTGCGGAAATATTCCACTGCGGAGCAGACGTTATTGGCCACATAGAGCGACTGAAGATCGTTTGACGCGACCAAAATCACCTTCTGCGCCATATCCCGTGCAATGGGCAGTCCAAAACCACCGCAAACCACGTCTCCAAGAAAATCAAGCAAAACGTAGTCGAAATCCCAGTCGTGAAAGCCCAGTTTTTCAAGCAGCTCAAACCCATGAATAATACCGCGTCCGCCGCAGCCACGGCCGACCTCTGGTCCGCCGAGCTCCATGGCAAAAACGCCACCCCGCTTGAAGCAAACATCTCCGATTTTGACTTCCTCGCCCGCCAATTTTTTGCGCGTTGAGGTTTCAATGATCGTCGGACAGGCCTTGCCACCAAAGAGCAAGGACGTGGTGTCTGATTTCGGATCGCAGCCGATAAGAAGCACGCGCTTACCCTGCTCTGCCATCATATGGCTGAGGTTCGCGAGCGTGAAGCTTTTTCCGATCCCTCCCTTGCCATAGATCGCGATGATCTGCGTCTTGGACGTCGGCTCGCCCTGCGGCACCTCCAACGTCGCTTCACTGGCTTCGCCTTTCAGACGCGCGTCGTACCCTTTGAGATTCGGGACTTCGTCTTTCATGCCACGTCCTTCCAGTTCAAAATCATTTTCAGGCAGTTCGGATCGGTGAATGCCTGCGTGTAGGCCGCGCGCGCATCGTGATGGCTGGCCTCGTGCGTTATCAACTCTTCAAGGCTTAGCAGCCCTGCTTCGACCAAGGCGCGTGTCGCCGCTAGATCGTCATGGGTCCATTCGGCCGCGACGCGAAAACGCGCCTCTTTCATAAAGGCGGGAGGAAAGGCAAAACTGATCTGGCTGGAGTAAAACCCCGCGAGGACGATTTCCCCACCCTTAGCCAAGCGACCAATAAGATCATTTAAGACCTCGACGGACCCGGATGCGTCATAGACAGATGCGTAGTCGCGGCGCGGATCATCTTCAGGAGCGATCACGTTATACCCCATTGCACCACTGCGCCGACTGGGGTCAATTTCCCATACCGTTGGCGCAGGCGCGCCTGCAGCGATGGTCAACCGCGCAAGAAGCCGCCCCAGAACCCCGTGGCCGACAATCAGGTCTGGCACTGATTTGTTCAAACCAGCCATCGCGTGACGCGCTGTGGCTGCCAGCGCCAGAAGTGCGCCACTCGCGCCATAACCCGAATCGATGCGCGTGACCCGATCAGGTGCCGAAACGACACGCGACGCTGCCCCGCCGAAAAGTCCGAATGCACCATCATAGCAATTTGCACCTGGCACGAAAACACGCTCTCCGACGCGAAAGCCGGACGCTTTGGGCGCTTCTACAATCTCGCCAACAGCTTCATAGCCCGGCACAAGGGGATACCCCATACCCGGAAACGGCGGCATCTCTCCTGACCAGAACAGCTTTTCGGTGCCTGTGGAAATGCCGGAATGTTGGATGTCGATCACTAAATCATCCACGCCCGGCGCATGTAGCGGCAGGGTATCCACATCGAGATCTTTTGGACCTTTCAACAGGACGGCAGTGGCTTCCAACGACTAGCTCCTTCAGGGCGATACCCGGGCCTTGGCGCTGCAAGGGAGTCGGGGATTCTGGCTTTGGTTAACTGTAACTCTAAACTTACATCACCAAGTGTCAATCAAAACTGACACTCTTCGGGTCATACATTCGGTTTTTGTGCCGTGATGACCCTTGTCACGTAGTCACGCGCAGAGCGTGGTGCGCGCAGAGCTGTAAATCCTGCGTGACGGCACATCTCGGAAATCTCTTTGGCGGAACGTGCGCGACCGGTCTGCATCGCCATAGTGTAAAAGGCAAAGTAGACATCTCCTGCCCGATCAGGGCGCGCGCCACCGCCCATTGGCTCAGAGATAATCAGACGTCCCCCTGCGGGCAAAGCGGCATAGACCGCCGACAACAGATCCGCGACCGTCTCGTCCGCATGATCATAAAGAACCCGAATGAGCGATATTGCGTCAGCACCTTCAGGCAAGGCCTCGTCACGAAACGAGCCCGGCAGAAGCGACACACGGTCCATCATGCCGGCAGCTTCGAAACGTGCTGTTGCACCCGGCGTTACTTGTGGCAAATCAAAGAGGCGCATCTCAATGTCAGGATTTGCTTTGCCCACAGCTTCGAGAAAAGCCCCGGTCCCGCCGCCAACGTCCATCAATTTACGAATTCCTTTGAAGGAAACCGCACGCAACGTGTCTTCGGCGACCAGCATCTGGCTCTGCGCCATCAAATCGGAATACGTCTCTGCCACCTGCGGATCAATCTCGCCGCGCGCACCAAAGACGTAAGGCCAGAATTCGGATAGCTCCGTTTGTGCCGGGCCTTTCAGCAATGCAACAGGATCCGCAAGATCCGCATAAAACGCACGATGGTGACGGATCATCGCCTCAAGCCCGGGCACGCCCATCAACGCTGCACCTTTGCGCGCCAGCATAAAATCGCCGTTACGCTTGCGTTTGAGCAGATTCAAAGCGGCGGCGGCCTGCAGAAGCACCTGCATACGGTCCGGGCTAATTCCCGTGGCGCGACCAAGCAATGCGGGCGATTGCGCCCCAGCACGAAGGCGACGCAAAAGATCGAGTTCGACCACGGCCATCAGCACCTGGCTTTGCACAAAACCCTGCACCACATCAAACAGCATCGCACCGTCGCGTCGCGCCTGCCCGCGCGTCAGGGGAAAACGACTAGCCCAGCTTTGAAAGGCGGGACTGGCGACAAGTCGGTTCAACCAGCCACCACGCCAACCTGGCAATTGCTGTGTTGCGTCTGACATTACTCAGCAGCTGTTACATTAGGCGCGACCGGAGTCAGGCGTTCGGCATACATGCGCACCATCTCGGCAAGCTGCGCTTCGCCTGGGCATGAAGGTATGGAGGCAATCGCTCCGCCCAAAATATCCTTAAGCCGTGAAATCGCACCTTGCACGCCCAGCAGCGTAACCGCATTAGGCCGTCCGTGAAGGTCATCCTGACCTGCGGGTTTGCCCAGCGTCTGGGCATCGTAAAGCGCATCACGAAGATCATCGGCTACCTGAAAAGCTTCGCCAATGCGCGCGCCAAGCTCGAACCAGGGTTCGGCTTCTTGACCGGCCGCGACCGCGCCCATTTGTGTTGCGGCGATAAACAGCGCCCCAGTTTTGGCTTGGTGATAGGCGGAAAGGTCAATCTCTGTTTCGCTTTCCCAGCCCTGCCCCGCACAGATGCCACCCGGCATGCCCGTACGCTGTGACAGAATCATGATCATTTGTGCGACGCGATCTGGCGAAACCGCTGACTGCCGAGCCAGTATTTCAAAGGCAAGTACGATCAGGCTGTCACCGGTTAACACAGCCAGAGGTTCGGAGAACGCTTTGTGTACCGACGGCTTACCGCGGCGCACATCCGCATCATCGAAACATGGCAGATCATCATGTACGAGGCTCGCGCAGTGGATCATTTCCAACGCGGAGGCCGCGGCATCCGTCAACATTGGCCGGTCATCACCGCAAGCCATCGCAACAGATGTGAGGATCGTCGGGCGGATGCGCGCACCTCCCGGTGCCGTCGCGTATCCAAGTGCTGAAGACAAACGCGGTGGCACAGCCCCCCGCCCCTGACCAACAGAAACGGCCTTAGAAATTGCTGCTTCAATCCGCGTATTCATGCCCATGCGTGGGTCCTTTCGGCCAAAATGTCCACTCTGCGAGACAGCAAAGTGTAAATCATACTGGACACTTTCAAGTTTCGAGTCAACAATTGCCTATGCATGTCGTTACCGCCCCACTTCGTCCGGACCGCCCGCGCATCATCGTTATCGGTGCGGGTATCGCAGGGCTGGCAGCGGCGTTGCGGCTGGCTGTGGGTGGCATGCATGTCACGCTGCTGGAACGCCACGCAGCCCCGGGCGGTAAAATCAGAACGGTGCCCAGTAGGGTGGGCCCTGTAGACGCGGGTCCAACAGTGCTGACCCTTCGGCACGTCTTTGATGATCTTTTTGCCTGCGCGGGGACCCGACTGAGTGACCACGTGACACTTGTGCAGCAAACAGTGCTCGCGAGACACTTCTGGCCCGATGGCAGCAGCCTCGATCTGCACGCCGATCCGGTACAGACCCGCCATGCCATCGCCAGTTTTGCGGGCAATCGCGCAGCCGACGAATTCACAGTTTTCCATCGCCGCACCCGTACCTTGTTTAAGGCCTTTGACGCCCCGATGATGCAAGCACCCGCGCCGCGCATGCAGGATCTGATACAGCATGTGCTGAAACGACCGACGCTGCTGCCCGCGATGGCGCCACTGTCCACAATGCGGCAAGTGTTGAAACGCTCTTTCAGCGACCCTCGCTTATCACAGCTCTTTGGGCGTTATGCGACCTATGTCGGAGGCGCGCCGCATCTCAGCCCGGCACTGCTCGCCCTGATCTGGCAGGCTGAAGCCGAAGGTGTCTGGGTCGTTGAAGGCGGAATGCACAAGCTTGCGCAGGCGATCGCAAAATTAGCACAGCATTCTGGTGTAGATATTCGCTATAACACCCATGTTGACCGGATCATTCTACATCAGGGTCGCGTGAGCGGCGTAGAAATTGACGGCACTTATTTGCTGGAAGCCGAAGCTGTGCTTTATGCGGGCGATCCCAGAGCCATAGCCACAGGCAGTATGGGTGACGCGTTGCGTACCGTCGCCCCCCAGACGGTAACACAACCACGGTCTTTTTCAGCGCGCGTCCACACTTTTGCCGCCACACCGAAAGGCCGCGATCTTCTGCATCATAACGTTTTCTTTGCCGAGGATCCCGACACCGAATTCAAAGACCTTGTTGCAGGACGAATGCCTGCACAGCCGACCCTTTATCTCTGCGCCGAAGATCGCGGCCAGACCACACCGCCGCCAGCATTAGAGCGTTTCGAAATGATCGCGAATGCTCCCGCGGACCCGACACCTACGCCGGCCAAGGAGCTTGACCAATGGCATCATCAGATCATGCAGAAGATGGCGGATATGGGCGTGACTTTCACCCCGAACCCGACAGCCATGACGATCACGACACCACAACATTTCGCCGACCTGTTCCCGCAGACACTGGGCGCGCTTTACGGTCAGACTCCGCATGGGCTGACAGCGGCCTTCAAACGCCCAACAGCACAGACATCCATTGCGGGGCTCTGGCTCGCAGGGGGCGGCACGCACCCGGGTGCGGGTGTGCCGATGGCGACACTCTCCGCCCGGCACGCGGCAGAGGCGATCTTGCAAGACCGAACTTCAACATCGACGTTGGCCCGAACGGCTACGCCTGGTGGTATGTCGACGGACTAAGCGACTGCGGCACCCGCGCGGTATCCGTGATCGGCTTTATCGGTTCGGTGTTTTCACCCTGGTACCGGTGGTCTGGTCGAAAATGCCCACAAAACCACGTCTGCATCAATGTCGCCACCTACGGACCCGGTGGCCGGTTTACCATGACCGACCGTGGACAAGACGCCCTGCGGCAAACTGCGTCTCGGTTGCAAGTTGGGCCCTCCATGATGCGGTGGGACGGCAATACCCTCGTGATTGAAATAGACGAAATCTCGAGCCCTCCGCTTGTGAGCCGTGTGCGCGGTGAAATCCGGGTCGAACCGACCGCATTGACTGACGTAGAGCTCCCATTGACCCCGGATGGCGCACATATCTGGCGACCTTTTGCGCCTTCTGCGCGGATCTCAGTCAATATTGAACGCAAGGGCTGGCAATGGCAGGGTGAAGGGTATTTCGACGCGAACTTTGGCACCCGCGCCTTGGAAGAAGATTTCAGCTACTGGACCTGGGGACGGTTTCCAACGGCACAGGGTGCCACTTGCTTTTATGATGCAGAACGCCGTGATGGCTCCGAACTGGCGGCCGGGTTTGCTTTCGACAAGGACGGGACTGCGCGACAGATCGCCCTGCCCCCCAAGACCCCTATCCGCCGCAGTCTTTGGGCCGTCAAACGCGAAACTCGATCCGAGCAAGGATTTCAGCCCCGCCAAGTGCTCAGTATGCTCGACGCGCCGTTTTACTCACGCTCTGCTGTGCGCACAAAGCTGGACGGCAAAATAACAACCGGCGTGCACGAAGCACTCGATCTCACGCGTTTTCGATCGCCTTTGATGAAACCAATGCTCGCCGTACGCGTACCGCGCCGCAGAAGCTGGCAATGGGACTGAGTACACACAGTTGAAGCGACTACGTCCTGTTCAAGCCCTTTGACGCCAACCAAAGCCCAGACAAAAAGCAGATTCCGCACGCTTGTGTTGGAAACAGTATCCAGTTTTTACTGGTCATTGCCTTTTTTTTAAGGAATCAATGCCAAACGTTCGCTCGTGTATCGTAGCGAGGAACGTGAGAATGACCACTGAAAATAAGGCGATGACAAAGCCCAAGGGCTCCTTCATCTATTCTATCTTTTTCAAATGCCTGCTGCTAGTGGCGTTCTCTTGTATCATCACCTCAGCTGTTCTGACGTACAAATCAATTCGAGCGACCGACAAGCTCGCAACGGACTCTGTGTTGATATTTGGCGATCAGATGATTGCCCAACTGTCGCAACGCGCCATCCCTGCTGTTCGCTTTCAAAATGTCGATGGGTTGTCAGAAATGATGTCCCAAACAGTTGAAGCCATGGGAGAGAGTACTGCAGGCGGTGTTGTCCTTGGCGCGGACGGGGCAGTACTTGCGGAAGCAATGCGCGAAGGGAAATCCTCCGAATTAATGATCGATTTGGCCCGTCAAACCGTCGAAGATGGAGAGGCGCGCACCGATATCGAAAGATTGATCATCGTGCGTCCGATCATTTCGGGTGCCGAGGCTGAGGTAATAGGCGTCGTCGCCCTCGATTGGCAGACTGAGGCGATTTATGCCGTCGTTGCCGAGCAGAAGAAATTTGCCCTCACTGTTGCCAGTGGTCTCGCGACTATTATGCTGCTGCTTGCCGGGTTCATGATCAACAGGATTGTTGCAAAACCGATGGCAGCTTTGGCAGCGTCCACCAAGAAAATTTCTGATGGTGACTACGAAAGTGACGTCGCGCAATTCAAACCCGGAAATGAAGTATATCCGGTGTCCGAGGCGCTGAGCGAATTCCAAGAGATACTCAAAGGGTCAGAAGCGGCCCGCAAAGACGCCAAGATGAAGAGTGCTGCCCTTGATGCTGGTTCAGCGGCCATCATGATCGCCAATGCTGACTTCAAGATCGTATATGCATCAAAAGCTGTCCTCGATTTGTTGAATCACCACAGCAATGTCATACGGTCCCGCGTCGAAGGATTTAATCCCGAAGCGATTCTAGGCCAGTCCATCGATATCTTTCACAAAAAACCTGACATGCAGCGCAACATGCTTGGAGCTCTTGGTCCGAAAGGGCATGACGCCAGCTTGGAAATGGACGATGTCACACTGGAGTTGAAAATCTCAAAAATCGACGGTGAAGAAGGTGAACGTATCGGTTATGTCGTCGAGTGGGCAGATGTATCCGAGCAACATTTGAACGCCGCAGTACTAGACTCTCTGAACAATAACCAAGCGCGTGCAGAATTTGGACAGGATGGTCAATTGCTTGACGCCAACGACGAATTCCGAAAGCTTGCTGGGCTGACCTCTGAGTCACAAGGCTGTATTTTTTCCCAGACTGTTCTCGTCGATCAACAGCCTGCAGATCCGTCAAAAGCTATGTTCGGAGAACTCACGATTAGTGGAGAAAATGGCACAGTGTCGCACCTCCTTGGTGGCCTGAGCCCCGTCATGTTCAAAAATGGAGATCTTAAACGGACCGTGCTGATCGCCGCAGACGTTACGGATGACCATAACGCAAAACTGGCTGCCGAAGACGAGCGCGAACGTATGCAAAACGAGCAAGATGGCATGATTTCATCGTTGAGCAATGCTCTTGCAACGCTCGCTGACGGGAATTTGACGGTAAGAATCAACGAGACTTTCAAAGGGTCCAACGATAGAATTCGTCAAGACTTCAACATAGCAATTGATCGCCTCGATGAAGCCATTGCTTCGGTCGTTTCTGGCACAACCGAAATTAATGCTGAAGTAGCCGGTGTCGCGAACGCTGCAACAGAATTGAGCAAGCGCACGGAGAGCCAAGCGGCCACTCTTGAGGAAACTGCAGCGGCAATCTCCGAGATCAGCGAGTCTGTAACAAATTCCGCCGAAGGTGCGAGGAGCGCCAACGAAGTTGTAGTAGCCGCACAAAACGATGCACATGCGTCCGGTAAAGTTGTTCATGAAGCGGTTAACGCGATGGGCGAAATCGAAAAGAGCTCGTCTGAAATTTCTTCTATTGTAAAAGTTATTGACGATATAGCATTTCAAACGAATTTACTCGCACTGAATGCTGGTGTTGAGGCTGCGCGTGCGGGCGATGCAGGCCGGGGCTTTGCAGTTGTTGCCTCTGAAGTCCGCGCCTTGGCTCAACGCTCATCCGAAGCTGCAAGTGAAATTGGAACACTCATTTCGACTTCCTCGGACAGCGTCGAACTGGGTGTTAAACTGGTAGGAGACGCCGGCGAGGCACTGGAAAACATCATCAGTTCAATTGCGAATATTTCTGAGTATGTTTCGCAAATCGCAAGCGCATCCCAAGAGCAATCATCTAGTGTAGTGGAAATTAACTCAGCAATGGGACAGCTTGATCAAGTTACACAAGAAAATGCGGCAATGTTTGAAGAAACGACGGCTGCTTCTCAAAACTTATCCAGAGTTGCAAGCGATTTGACGGGGCGCGTACAACACTTCTCCACTCAATCCAAAGCGGAACAAAAGGTCGAGAACCTGAACACGCTGAAGCCCGGCCTAGACTCGGAGATGCCAAACTCTGAAGCACAACTTCCAACCGCTAAGGCGGCGAATGACACGGGGTGGTCAGAATTTTGAATCACACCTTGCTTGACTATTGGTTTTTGCACAATTCGGGCAAGGAGTAATCTTCATCCTTCCCCAGTCGCACTTGGCAAAACGGTTCGGTTAACGATGTGCAAAGAACCTTATCGTGGTTGAGGGCGACGCTGGGGATTCCTGCGACCTGTTTTTCGAAGTACTTCGGCAACGAAGATTAGCCGAGTAGTCTCCCATGTTACATCTTTGTTTCGACGTGGCTTCTGTGGTGGCATCGGCTCAATCGTCGCCGTTGGATCCGCCCCAGATGGCGTTCTAAATTGACGGCTTAGTTGTGGGCAATTACTCATTCGTTTGTCGGCTAAGAGAGCTCTAAATTCCTAAGTGGGCCGGTCTGGGCTGCTCTCACGAAACCGTATCTCATGACGCTAGATTGCGCTCTTTGTGAGTTTGTATCGCTGTCCAGCCGCCATCGTTTCCAAGCCATCTGGGCATGCCCCTGGCAAGCGTTTAGAGGTTTCTAGTAACCGCTTTGCGCGTCCGTCAACTTCAAGCCAGCCGGGAGGTCGCGATGTTTCGAGAATGTGCCAGCATTACGTCCTCCGCATGGCCTTGTGCCAGTTCTGCTCACAAAAGGCGGATACCTGTAAATAGCCTGCCTGACCGCATCGTTTTGTTTGCCCAACCAGACTTCTCAATCAGAAACGTGAGTTTGGATAGAGCTAGCGCTGTGTTTGATTTGTGAGCGCGCCACGCTTTGAATTTTGGGTTGAAGAACTGCAAAAATATATAAAGTCGTTGTCGATCTCCAGGTTCGGCATGGAGGGCGTCAAATAGGTTTTGCAAATGCTGAATTCCACATTGGAATTTGGGCAAGTGACCGAGAGCCAAATGTTCAGTTCTCAAAGCGTCATAAGTTCTAAAACAGCTGCGTTGATCGGCAGCTCGGCCCTGAGTAAAATCGAAACGCCAGCCTACGACCGACGCCCATGTTTTCTTAAGGCGGTCCTCAGCCCCGTCAATTTCCTGGCTAGACCCGAAACGTGCCTTAGAACTCGCAGTCCTGTCCTCGAGTGGGATCACCTGGCCATCGAGAATACCCAGCGCAGTTGCGAGTTCCTCCTGTTTATCATCCTGACTGAGCTCATAGCCACTTCAGACATGTTTCTTGGCGTTCTCCATTTCGTGCATCAAGCCAAAAAATCCACAACTTGAGATCATACCCACTAAAAACTTCTCTGTGCTCTAAGGTTCCAATCGCAATTCCGGTCTTGTCGAAAAATTTTTGGTGTCCATATTAACCTAGACCAACGCTATGGTGTGATCAAAGTCGTTGGGATAGCAATTTTTTACAAGGGGTTGGAACAGGTTTCGCCAGTTTCGCGCATTAGGCCTGACACTCGGACTTGGGCGCATGGCCAGCGGTAAAGCCACCAATGACGACCAAAGGTCTGTTTCAAACAAGTAGGCAGACGGTTCTTCGGTGTAAATGCATTAAGTGTCAATCTTCTACCAAACGGGGTGGTGACTATCTTGTACCTCTACTGGATGCCTCAAGCTGGTCAGCCAAAAAGATGTTGCGCATCCAGGGTCATCCAGCCGCGCAACGAGACCTTATGCCCAGCGTTCAGCGCGCTGACAAAAGATGCCAAGTCGGCAGTGTTGAACGCAGCGTCAACCTGTGCAACCGAATGGCGTAGAAGACCCGCTTTCATCGAGTCTTCCTTGTGATTTTCAGATCCGCTGCACTCTCTTCGAACATGGTCGGTATCGCGCTGTGCAAAACTCCAACGATTGTCTGATAGTGTAGTGACGGCTTTAGCTTTCTAATCATCTTCTTTAACAATTCAGTTCCTACAGCATCACCTTTCGACATGTCTGCAAGCGCTGCCACAGGAATGCCCTTCATTTGGTTTTGAACAGGAGTGCCAAGCTTATTGGTATGGCCAGATCCCACCCGATGCACCGAGTCGATCGTACGATGCTGTACCGCATTGACGATTGTTGCCAAAGTTTGTTGCGTTACTGGGTCTCGCTCTTTCAGGAGTTCGGTGCGGTACCCGGAATTGGCCATAGAGGGATGACTGAATTAGACCGAAAATGTATCCCTTTGGCGCGTTTTTATAGTGCTTTGTGCGCGCGGCGCCATGCACTGTGATCGGCGGAGGTGCCGTACTGACCGGCAACCCCGCCGAAGGAGACGCCGTAAGCACTACCGCCATAGAGGAAATCTACAACTTGTTTACAGACATATGGCACCAGTTGCTGAGCCGCATAGCTCGTAAAAGCAATATCATCGACGGTGGCGCCATTTGCGGAGCCTTAAAACGGTATGCGCAATTCAACTTCCAACCCAGCGAGGCGCGCAACCGCTGGACTAGAAGCGGCTAACTGGTGAGGCTGTGCAAGCGGTCTGAAGAGGCAACTGTACGTAAAATGAGTTGAGATGCTGCTGAAATCAGAGGCCCATTGGCCCGTTAGGAGAACAGGTTATCATTTTTTTTAGCGCGCGAAGAATTCCTGTTTGCCAAAGTCCGATGGACTTTACCGGACTGATTGCCAGCATACTGTCTAGTCGTTCGCATCATATCGCACAACCTCCAGTCGAAGTTGGCTACGTGCCACCACGCGAGATTTGTATCACTTTATTAGTGTGGTGAGATTGGCGATCTGTTGGAACGACACTGCCCCACCACAAGCCAAATGGTACGGGATCGGCTAGCATGTTAAACTCCAATGGCGTTCAGCACAGCCGCCGCCCCTGCCATAGAGGAAATTGGCGCAGCAACAGCTTAAACTACTCGCATGGCTAACCTTGGCGCGATCTGCTGCAAGTGATCAGCTAAATCCGCTACTGCTTCACTATGCTAGAGCTAACGTCAGCGTTAGTATGACAAAGAGAAAATTCACCGAATATGCGGCCAATTCTGGAGCATCGTATTGTGTTCAATGTAGGCAACGAAGATGTGCGTTCCCAAATGACATAGTTGGCATCCAACGGGTCATTTGAATTTGTGCATTCGGCACGAATAATAACCAACTCTCAGACGACACAAGAAGATGAAGCGGCCCCTAGCCTCTAGAGCCCCAAACAATTGTGAAAGGCGTGAGCGTGTTGGACCAATTTATTGAGGCGCTCGAGGAAGCGGCGAGTGACCAATCGTCGCGCGAGAGTTGTACTATGCGGTTGCCGCAAAGAAAGATACGACTTGCTGCAGATTGACGGACCGCCCAAGCTGGTTGGTGGGGACTGCGTGGGCGACGATGTGATTTTCGGATATGAAGTTCTAGAACTGGCAGGAGCGATCGTACTCAGTATTCTCAAACGTGAAACCGATCTCAGCTCGAACATCCCTTCTCGATCAGCAACCCGTCGGATTGGCAATATGAACGTTGCTCGTTAGCGCTTATGCGACTAGCACCGTTTAAGGGTTTATGTCGAAAGAGTGCTGCAAAAAACGAATTCTGTTAAAAAACCCCTGTTGATTTGAGGTGCTGTTGCAGATTCAATTCTCGCAAGAATGCGGGAGATTTGGTAGTGACGGGACCAAGGCAGGAAGCACAAGCGGCGCTGTTTTACGAGTTCTCGCTGGAAGATCATGTCCCACGAGATCATCTGCTACGCTCGATTGACCGGTTCGTCGATCTGCGTGACATCCGGCAGTATTTGGCAGAGTTTTACAGTCACATTGGCTGCCCGTCGATTGATCCTGAGCTGCTGATCCGAATGCTGTTGGTTGGATATTGCTTTGGCATTCGATCGGAACGCCGTCTGTGTGAAGCAGTGCATCTGAACCTCGCAAACCGCTGGTTCTGCCGCCTCGAGTTATCCGGTCCAGTACCGGACCAATCAACATTTTCCAAGAACCGGCATCGTCGATTCCGCGAGCGTAAAATGTGGCGGCATCTGTTCGAAAAGACCGTCGCACGTTGCATCGCGGATGGCTTGGTAAGCGGCCAGCGCCTTGCGACAGATGCCAGTCTGTCGCGCAGATGCGAACAAGCAAACTCCACGCCAAAGGATGATTGGGACCACAGCGCCATTGATTCACATAATGCGCCGCGCGCCGTGAAGGAGTGTCTGGATGTCTTGGACGATGCAGCTTTTGGTGCCGTATCT
>JBGCDG010000042.1:0-68082 GCA_045105195.1 Roseobacter sp.
ATATCAGAAACAGATAGGTAAAGGAGGTGATCCAGTGTCAAGAAAGGTATTGGAGCGAGGTGTCGGAACAGCTTTGGAGGTCGCCTGCTAAGGCAGCCCTTACCGGGCAGACCACAAGGTGGACGTGATCGTCTAACCGATCCCACCTCCGCAACCATTCGATTGGGCCGTGCTGAAAAGTGCGGCCCTTTTACTTTCCGATCCGGCCTGTCGTGTCTATAGTGTCCCCATGACCCCGCCCCTGTCCAGTTTGATCCTTTACACCGCGAAAACTGACGAGATGATTGCGTTCTACGTGACCCATTTTGGCTACCGCGTGGCGCATGTTCCGGGGGATCGGATTACGGAACTGCACCCACCCGAAGGTGGCGTTGCGCTGTTGCTGCACCCCGCCGCCAAAGGGATGCGACAGGGACAAGCAAGTGTAAAACTGGTTTTTGCCTGTGACCACGTAGAGACCTTTTGCGAAACAGCCGCCGCGCGCGGCCTGCATTTTGGCAAACGACACACGGCGGACGGATATGTTTTTGCAAATGCCAAGGATCCTTCCGGAAATTCGGTCAGCATTTCCGGGCGTTTCGCCTGAACATTATGCTGCGTATTGATGACAACATCACCCTCGAAGACTGGGAACTGACCGAGAGCTTCATGCGCGCGTCCGGACCGGGTGGGCAAAACGTCAACAAAGTATCCTCCGCCGTCGAATTGCGCTTTGAAGCTGCGCGCTCACCCAACCTGCCTGCTGCCGTAAAAACCCGGCTCAGACGTCTGGCAGGGCGCCGGTGGACAACCGATGGCGCGCTGGTTCTGCAATGCGACGAAACCCGCAGTCAGGTGCGTAACCGCGAGATTATTCGCGACCGCCTTACCGAATTAATCCGCAAGGCCCTGGTGGCCCCGAAACGGCGTATCGCAACCAAACCGACGCTTGGGTCAAAGAAACGACGCCTGAAGGCGAAGAAAGTACGTGGCGAAGTAAAAGCCATGCGGGGCCGGATCGACCCGGAAGACTGACACGCCCATGCACCACGCAACTGCGCAGTCTATGGCGATCCCAAGGACGTTGCCCCCAGCGCGGCGTTCAACATTTCAGGCGCAGTTAGTTAACGCGTGACATTCGCTCAAGCGCCGCTACCGTCCGACAAGAACAGTTGGATTTTCAAATGCGCCCAACGGATCGGACTGGCCTGGCCATCGTCCTCAGCCTCATCGCCCTTGCACTCTTTGACTCGATGGGTCTGGTGATCAAACTGCTGTCAGACCGCTACTCCGCGATGGAACTTTCGGCCTGGCGCAACATCTTTGGACTCTTGCCCGCCCTGATCGCAGTCTGGATGTCACGCGCATGGCAGACCGCCGGTCGCCCTCTGCGGATCCGACAATGGAAACTCGCAGTGTCGCGTGGCGTGATCGTCACCTTCGCGCAGCTCTGTTTTTACATATCCTTGGGAATCATGGCCTTTGCGACGGCTTCAACAATTACCTATGCCAATGCGCTGTTCATGACGGCCCTCGCGGTTCCGCTGCTTGGTGAAAGAGTGGGCTGGGTACGTTGGACCGCAGTGCTTGTCGGTTTTGTCGGCGTCATCCTGATCATGCAGCCCGGCACTGATGCATTTACGCCCTATGCGCTGCTACCTCTCGCTGCGGCACTGTTTTACGCTTTCGTCGGTGTCACGGCGCGGCAGTTTGACGAGGACGTGCCCAGCCCTTTGATCAGCCTTTATTCGCAAATAGCAGCGGTACTAATGTCGGGAACGATCGCGCTGTCCTGGGGCGGGTTTTCAACCATCCAAAGTTGGTCTGATATGGGCTGGATCGTGGCCATGGGCGCCTTTGGCGGCACGGCAGTACTCTTTCTTGTCGCAAGCTACCGCATGACCGAGCAAAGCAATCTCGCACCCTTCAGCTATTTTGGCATCCCCCTCGCCTTTGTGCTGGGGTGGCTGTTTTTCGACGAAACCCCATGGGATGCGCTTTTCCCCGGCGCGATACTGATTGCGGCCGGCGGTTTGCTGATCATATGGCGCGAACGACGCCTAAACGCGGCTCGTCGCGGGGTTGTGCACAAGACAACAGAGGGGTAACGCTGACGTATCGCCGGGTGGGCCTGAACACTGGCTTTGGAAGGAAATAGCATCGCCATGACACATAACGTTTATCAAAACGATCTGCCGGATGGTCTGGATCTCGGACCAATGGTCGCGATTGATTGTGAAACCATGGGCTTGCTACCGCATCGGGATCGCCTTTGTGTAGTGCAACTGTCTGGCGGAGACGGCATTGCCCACCTGGTGCAAATCGCCAAAGGCCAGACCCAAGCCCCTAATTTGTGTAAGCTGATTGAAGACGCTGACGTGCTCAAGCTGTTTCACTTTGGGCGTTTTGACATCGCGGCACTGCTGAAAACCTTTGGCGCGACAGCCAAGCCCGTTTATTGCACCAAGATCGCCAGCCGTCTTGTGCGCACCTATACGGACCGCCACGGCCTTGCAAAATTGCTGCAGGAATTGCTTGGCATCGACATCTCCAAGCAACAACAGTCTAGCGACTGGGGTGCTGACACCCTGACCCAAGCGCAGATAGACTATGCCGCTTCTGATGTGTTGTACCTGCACCAACTGCGCGACGCGCTGAATACGATGTTGATCCGCGAAGGTCGGATGGATGTGGCGCAGTCCTGCTTCGATTTTCTGCCAATGCGGGCAGAACTTGATTTGATAGGGTGGCCAGATACAGATATTTTTGCCCACTCATGACCGGATCCTTCCTCGATACTGCTCGGCGCGTGATCCGCGTTGAGGCCGAAGCGCTCACGCTCCTTGAAAACAGCCTGGATGATCAATTCAGTGCCGCAGTTGACCTGATGCTGGCCGCCACCGGGCGGGTGATTGTGTCCGGCATGGGAAAATCCGGTCATATCGCGCGCAAGATTGCCGCGACGCTCGCAAGTACTGGTACACCGGCCCATTTCGTTCACCCCGCCGAGGCCAGCCATGGTGATCTTGGTATGATGGGCAAGGGCGATGTGGTGATCGTCCTGTCCAATTCCGGCGAAACACCAGAGCTTGCGGATGTGATTGCGCACACAAGACGTTTTGCAATCCCGATGATTGGTGTTGCCAGCCGCCCAGAATCGACCCTCTTGCGACAATCCGACGTGGCCTTGGTGCTGCCCCGCGCTGAAGAAGCCTGCGGCACGGGGGTTGTTCCTACGTCTTCGACCACCATGACCCTCGCCCTTGGCGATGCGCTGGCCGTGGCATTGATGGAGCATCGCGCGTTCACACCCGAACACTTCCGCACCTTTCATCCCGGAGGTAAACTGGGCGCGCAGCTGAGCCTTGTTTCGGATCTGATGCACAAGGGGAATGCGTTACCATGCGTGCGAGAAGATGCGAAAATGTCGACAGCGCTCAAAGAAATCGGTGACAAGGGCTTTGGCGTCGTCGCAGTTCTGAATGAACAGGACGGGCTTGCCGGTATCATCACTAATGGTGACATTAGCCGGCATATGGACGGCTTGTCTAACCTACACGCGCGCGACGTGATGACACGCGGTCCTATCACCATTGCGCCCGATGCGCTGGCAGAACAGGCTGTCGGGATCATGAATGGTAAAAAGATCACCTGTTTGCTTGTCGTCGATCCAGACACCCCACGTGATGTGATCGGCCTGATCCATATCCACGACTGCCTGCGCGTCGGTCTGGGCTAAGCCCGCATGCAGCCCGACCGTTATTCCCGCATGGTGGCCTGGCTCAAAGTGGCCTTGCCATTGCTGGCACTGGGCATCTTATCGACTCTTTTCATGATCTCACGCGCGGTCACTCCGCCAACTGTCGTGCCCTTTGCTGACACCGAAGTGCAAGAACGCCTGACCAATCAGCAAATTACTGGGCCGTTTTTCTCTGGCACATCTGAATCCGGAGACGAGATCGCCTTTGTGGCGGACAAGGTGACAACGCCAAACGGCCAGATCGGCACAAACAAGGCCCAGAATGTCGACGTGCAGATCGATCTCACGAGTGGTACGCGCATCATTGTGACCGCTGATGAAGCGGATATGAACATTGCCCAAGATCAGACCGAATTGATCGGAAACGTCGTCGCCGTCACCACGCGCGATCAAGTTCTACAATCTGAGCGCGTTCTTTTGCGCATGTCGGAAATCGAAATGATCTCCCCCGGTGATGTCACCATCACAGGCCCATTCGGCAATATCAACGCCGGTGCCATGCATGTTTTCACTCCGGATGGCGAAACTAACAGCCAAATACTATTCACCAAGGGTGTTAAACTGCTATACCATACCAAAGTTCAGGAAGAATGATCCCTTGCGTATTCTAAGAATTCTATGCGTGCCGGTATTTCTAACGGCATTCTCCAGTGGTCTTGCGGCTCAAGGTACGCAGGTTGCTTTTGGCACCATTCAGCAAAACGAAGGCCTGCCCGTGGAAGTGACTGCAGACAGTCTTTCCATTGACCAGAACGCGGGAACAGCGCTGTTCACTGAAAATGTGATCATTGTGCAAGGCGAAATGCGTCTTTCTGCGGACGAAGTACTGGTCATCTATGATGCGCAGGCCAGCGATGTGGAGCGCATTGAAGCCATGGGCAACGTCATTCTGATTTCTGGTCAGGACGCCGCAGAATCTGAACGTGCCGACTATGATGTGAGCGATGGCACGATTGTGATGACCGGCAATGTTCTCGTTGCTCAGGGTCCTTCCGCCCTGACCTCTGACACGATGACAGTGCGACTTGATGATGGCACCGCGCAGATGAACGGGCGTGTTAAGACGATCCTGCAATCCGGAAAAAACTGATGGCGCGGCCCAAGTTTACGGTTGCTGAAGGATTTGCAGGCCTGCGCGTTTCCCATCTGCGCAAAGCGTATCGCAAGAAAACGGTCATCCGTGACTTCTCGATGGAATTGGACCGTGGTGAAGTCGTTGCTCTGCTGGGTCCCAATGGTTCCGGGAAAACTACCACATTTTATGCGATTGCGGGTCTTGTAACGCCGGAAGGCGGCAGCGTACGTGTCAACGGACAAGATATTACCACCTTTCCGATGTATCGACGTGCGCAATTGGGAATCGGCTATCTGCCACAGGAAATGAGCATTTTTCGCGGTTTGTCCGTACAAGACAATATTGCAGCGATTCTGGATATTGTTGAGCCAGATCGACACAAACGTCGTGAACGGCTCGAAGAACTGCTATCTGAGTTTTCTATCGAGCATTTGCGTCGAGCACCCGCGTTGGCCTTGTCAGGTGGTGAAAGGCGACGGGTCGAAATTGCACGGTGCCTCGCGGCGAAGCCTAGTTATTTGCTCCTGGATGAGCCCTTTGCGGGTGTTGACCCGATCTCCGTTGATGATATCCGCGCGCTAGTGTCGGACCTTAAAAACCGAGGGATTGGAGTTCTGATTACGGACCACAACGTACGCGAAACGCTCGAAATCGTAGACCGCGCCTATATTCTGCATGAGGGCAAGGTCTTGATGTCCGGCACGCCAGAAGAAGTTGTGCAAAATGAAAACGTGCGCCGCGTTTATCTAGGCGACAAATTCAAAATTTCCTGACTTCGGTGGCGGAAATCCATCAAATTTTCTACTTTGACGCGATCCTTTTATTTGACACATGCACCGGTTATCGGGCTCAATAGGCACATGGCAACGATCAGTCCCCGTTTAAATTCTCGTGTTCCAGCTCGCCCGAGCACCCAGACAGGCAATCTGACGCAACGCCATCTTCCGTAGCCAGACAAGAAGCAGCCGCGCGCGTACGTGCGGCGTTTTCCTGTCAGGTACGTCATAAAAGGAGAGACTATGCGGTATCAAATCAGCGGCAAACAAATCGACATCGGCGAGGCATTGCAGACCCACGTAAAGGACGAGCTGGGCGAGGCCGTCAAGAAATACGCGGAACGTCCTACAGAAGCTGTCATCGTGTTCTCAAAGTCCGCACATGAATTTGTCTGCGAAGCAACGGTTCACCTGTCCACGGGCCTGACTGCTCAGGCGAAAGCCCATCAGACAGAAATCTATGCGGCCTTTGATGCATGCCGTGAAAAGATGGAAAAGCAGCTCCGGCGATACAAGCGTAGATTGAAAGATCACCATAAAGATCGAGTAGAACCGGTTGAAATCTATGGCGGGTCCTCATATATCCTCGCTTCAGAAGTCGAATCGGAAGATCAGGAACCAGAAACACTGCAACCCATCATCGTCGCCGAAATGGAGACGAAAATTCCCTCTTTGTCCGTTGGCGAAGCCGTGATGCAGATGGAGTTGACAGGGGCACCGGTTCTGGTGTTTCGAAACGAGAGCAAAGAGGCCGTAAATGTCGTTTACCGTCGGGATGACGGAAACATCGGGTGGATCGACCCTCAGTAACGTCACGGTGCCAGGCGCGCCACAACAATGCGGACAATATGGAATTTTCTGAACTCCTAAAGCAGGAGGCGTTCAAGGTTTTGACGTCGCCCTCCAGCAAGAAACGTCTGTTGCAGGATATCAGCGAGCTTTCTGAGCAGGCCTACGGCTTGGATTCGGACCTCGTTTTGGATGCGTTACTTGCACGTGAAGCGCTTGGCCCAACCGGTGTTGGAAATGGGATTGCGCTACCGCATGCTCGTTTGACAGATTTGGAAGATGTTGTGGGTGTGTTTGTTCTCTTGGACAAGCCCATCGATTTTGGCTCGGTTGACCGCCAGCCGGTTGACATTGCCTTCGCGATCTTCGCTCCGGAGGATGCAGGTGTGGATCATCTCAAGGCATTGGCACTCGTCTCGCGCACACTGCGCGATAGCAGTATTTGCACCAAATTACGGGCAAACCGCGATCCAGCGACGCTCTACACTATTCTGACAGCGGCACAATCAGAACAGGCGGCCTAGCACAGCACGCAATCTTGCTTGGGTGCACTAGATCATCTGACTGTTTCGAGCCTAGCGATGTTCTGAACCCGTTGATCACCAGCGCTTCGAACGGCATTGTAGTGTCTAGCGATCAGTCGACTCTTGGCGCACGTCCAGCTAGAGAAGGACTAAGCTTCCGAGAACCACGCAACGCTTATTCAGCCGCCTTGCTCATAGAGACAACATCGTTGAGGTAGGCGGAAAGGTCGTCGCGCAAATCTTCTCGCGCCAGGCCAAAGGCTACGGTGGCCTGCAAAAATCCACTTTTCGAACCGCAGTCAAACCTTTGACCATGAAACCGGTATCCATAGACGCCATTGTCGTTTTGTATTTCTTCCGCGATGGCGTCAGTAAGCTGGATTTCGCCCCCAGCGCCCCGGTCTACGTTGTTCAGGTTTTCCAATACGGAAGGTGCTAGAATGTAACGACCAATCACCGCAAGATTTGAGGGCGCGCTTCCAGCCGGTGGTTTCTCGACCATGCCCTTCACGCGCACCATGGAACCCATGTCCTGCTGCACATCCAGAATTCCGTATGAGGAGGCACTTTCCGGTGACACTTCCATGGCCGCGACCATATTGCCACCCGTTTCCTGATACGCGTCGACCATCTGTTGCAAACAGGGCTTTTCACCCGCGATGACATCGTCGGGCAGGATCACTGCAAAGGGTTCATCCCCGATCAAGCGCCGCGCACACCAGACCGCATGGCCAAGTCCCAGAGGTTTGTGCTGACGAATGTACGCAATCTCGCCACTATCCATATTGGTCGACTGGAGCACCTCCAAAAGATCAGGCTTGTTCTTTTGGCGCAGCTGCTCTTCCAACTCGGGTGCCAGATCGAAGTAATCTTCAAGCGCGCCTTTGCCCCGGGATGTTACAAATATGAATTCCTTGATCCCAGCCGCCCGTGCTTCATCAATCGCATATTGGATCAGAGGTCGGTCCACGAGAGTCATGATTTCCTTTGGAACAGACTTGGTCGCGGGCAAGAAACGCGTACCCATTCCAGCAACGGGAAAAACTGCTTTTGTTACCTTACGTGTCATCGATCACTCCTGTCCTTCGAAACGGCTACTGCGCTTTGTCATATCGGTATTGCCCTAGTGAACCATCGATCTTCCGCATCGTAACTGGGAAATGTAGCGTGTATTCGTCATAATTGCAGCGTTTTTGCAACCAAACGCTCCAAGCGCCCACCGAATATGACATATTCCGCCTTAATGCTACCGGTGCGCCGCACACCAGCGGAAACGCGCGGGTCGGATCAGTCGATACCCATTTGCGTCATCATACGCTCCAGCCGAGGCACGTCTTCGGGATTGTTCAGCTCCCAGAACTGACGGCCCCGCGCCTCAACCTCAACGCAGAGCACCGCACGTCCGTTCTCCATGAAGCGAAGTTGTTCCAACCCTTCGAGTTGCTCCAAAGGCCCAACCGGCCAGCTGGGGTATTCTCGCAAGGTGTCAGTGCGATACGCATAGACCCCCACGTGATGAAACACAGGTGTTTCAGCGATCGAATCGTATTTCTGCGAGGTGAAAGGGATCACTTCCTTGGAAAAGTACAAAGCGTGATTGTCCCTTGAGAACACCGCTGTGGTACCACCTACGCGTCCCGCGTGCCGGTCTTCGAGGAAACCGTTCAACGTGGCGCCATCACAACGCAAAACGGGTGTCGCAATTTCGGCTTGTGGTGCGGCACGCAGTCCAGCGACAAGATCTTCGATGAACCAGGCAGGCGTCAGTGGCGCGTCACCTTGCAAGTTTACGACGATGTCGAACTCAGCGCCAAGGGCTTTAATCGTTTCCGCACATCTTTCGGTTCCGTTTACGCAGGTATCAGACGTCATGACGACTTCCGCACCGAAACCCTCTGCTGCAGCTTGGATCCGTGCGTCATCTGTTGCGACCACCACCCGGTCAACACCCGAGACTGCCATGGCCGCCCGCCAACTCCGCTCAATCAGGCTGCGTGCCGTGCCCGAAACCCCTTTCAGATCAACCAAAGGCTTGCCGGGATAACGTGAAGACGCGTAACGCGCCGGGATCGCGATCAGAACCGCCATCAGGCTTCTTTCAGGTCAACGCCCGGTGCATAGGCAATAAAGAACGGGTTAGCGTAGTCAGCCTTTCCGTAAGCCAGCGGCGCATGATCATCAAAGCGAACGACATCGCCACCAGCACCTTTTAAAACAGCGTGTCCCGCAGCTGTGTCCCACTCCATCGTGCGTCCCAGCCGCGGGTAGATATCCGCTTCCCCCGTTGCAACCAGACAGAACTTCAACGAACTGCCAGCGCTCTTCATGTCCTTGACAGCATATTGATTGATATAGTCATCCGTTGCCTGGTCGCGATGCGATTTTGATGCGACCACCATGAGATCAGAATTGTCAGGGTCAGACACAGAGATCTTTTGCACATGTCCGATCTGATCCAGCTTGAGGGGTCCGGTTTCCTCAACCGACTGTCCGGTTTCATCCGTAAAAAACATGCGCCCACGCGCTGGAGCATAGACGACACCGCGGGTTGGCACGCCATCTTCCACCAACGCAATGTTTACCGTGAAATCCCCGCGTCGTTGGATAAACTCTTTCGTGCCATCCAAAGGATCTACGATCAGGAAGGTATCTCCAGTTTTACCGTGCGTTGCCGATTGCTCTTCTGTGATCAGCAGAACATCCGGAAAAGCAGTGCGCAATCCATCCGAAATGATCTTGTCCGCCGCCTCATCTGCGGCAGTGACAGGGCTATCATCCGATTTGGACTTCACATCGAAGTCATCAGCAGCGTAAATTTCCATGATCTTTTCACCCGCCTGCAGTGATAGTTTCCGCATGACTTCGGTCAGCAATTTGTAATCCATAATCTTTCGAACGATCCCGCCTATCTAAGACTCGACTGCGCCTCTTATGGTGCCTTGATCCTCAAACAGCAAGAATTCCCTGCAGCAAACAACATACCCATTCAGAGGGGACGAACTGTTTTCAGCGCTGCAGATGAAAAGCCGATGAGAAAGTAGCGCAAAAGGCATTCCAAAAAGAGCGCTAACCTAGAATGTGGGCGCGCTATCCCTTCGGCTTTTATGGCGCAAAATCAGTGCGAAAGCACCTATACCAGCCAAGACAAGGGGAAAGCCCGCAGGCAGGGGAATGACCTCTAGCGCGACTGGAACAGGTTCTCCGAAAATAACATTATCAATCGTGACAACGTCTGCGCCATCACCCGCGCCAACACCAAACCCACCACTGATCGGCGTGTTGCCGGACGTGATGCTTGCACGCGCAATTGTCGGTGTGTCAAACATCACGCCCACAAAGGAAAGGCTACCCGATCCGCCTGCCAAGGCAGCCCGGGTCAAGAGCACATTACCCTCAATGTCAAACAGCGTGATTGTAGTCGCGCCCGAAACCTCTGCGTCGGAAAAGATGATCCCAAGACCGCGTGATAATGCGGGGTCAACCTGCGTGGCTGGATCAAAAAAAGTGATGTCGAAGGTTGTGCCGCCAACCGGGGAAAACAAGCGATCTTCGCTGAAAGGAAAGAAATCATCGGGGCGATCAAATCTAACAGGATCCACAAAGTCAGCACTTGTACCGATCACAAATCCCTCAGTCTCACCCGTTTCGGTGAAATCAATACCCCGGGCCAAGGGCGGGTCGCTCTGGTTGTAGTAATCCCCCGGAAAGGGGTTTGGGGAAACGACATCATCCAGCGCATCGTCCCAATCGATTTCTCGCCGACCCTCCGGGTCAGCGTTCACCGAGCCACTCCCATTGTCAGCACCCAATACAGATCGAAACGCATCCACAAATGGCTGCAATCCTGCGGCATTTGGCGATACGATGGACAGATCGGTGGTCAATGTGGCCGCAATCGTTGCAGGTGCACTTAACACCCAAATCAAACTGATCGTCGCGATCATTTTCGATCTATGCATGTTGAAGCCCCTTGATCAGCTACACGAAAATTCTTTTCTACCGCGTGCATTCGCCTACAAAAGCGCACTGCCATAGAACAGTTCGCACGCCCTTTGCAAAGGGCAGTAACGAGGTTGAAATTTGGTAAACCCCAGAGGTTAAAAACAACTTTTCTCGTGTTTTGAGATGGATTTTACGCCAAGTGCTTTGAAAATGAGCCTTGGGCTGGCGACCATCACACTTCAAACCTTCAGACGTGAGTGTTCATTTCATTTGGGCAGGTCGTGCGCAAAGTGTTAGAGTTTTTGCAGGTAGCCGCATTGGGCATTAGAAATATGATTGACCCGAAAGACGTAGTCACGATGGCGGCTGATTACACTGCCGCATGGAATTCCAAATCAGCCGAGGCCGTCGCCTCATTTTATGCAGAAGACGGGGCAATCATCATCAATCGCGGGGATCCCTGGACCGGCCGTTCCCGAGTACAGGATATGGCTGCGGGCTTTTTCGCAGACGTGCCGGATTTGACTTTATCCGGTGACGACCTGCGCTGCGCAGGCAATCATGTCATTTTCGTTTGGTCCTTCACCGGACATGACGCGACGAAAGGAAACCCGCTCCATATCCGTGGCTGGGAGGAATGGGAATTGGGTGAAGATCTCAAGGTTATTGCCTCAAGAGGCGGGTTTGATGCAGAGGATTATGCACGCCAAGTTCAGGGTCAGTGATCCCTCACAACGCGCCAAAAATACGAGATGGGCCGCGTAGAGTGCCCTGATAGCAATTATCCGGTGACCACCCGCAACGTAAGATTGAGCCGCCCCCCCTGCTCCAACAACGCAGAAGAGCGGAACCTGATCCGATCCACACCATGATGGGCGAGACGGGCCTCGTCCCCCATCACCACAACGTCCCCCGACTGAAGCCAAATGGATTGCGTTTTGCCTCCACGCGCCGTCCCGCCCATGCGGAAGAGCCCATCGTCACCGAGCGAAATGGACACGACAGGCCAGGAAAAACTGGCTTCGTCTTTGTCTTGATGCATACCCATACGTGCGCCCTCACCATAAAAGTTGATCAGGCAGCACTCGGGCAAGCGTGTCGCACCGCTGAGTTCCTGCCAGACCTTTAAAACGGGGTCCGGGATCTGCGGCCAGCCGGTGCCGTTCGGGTGCGCTTTTGCGTAGCGGTATCCCTGCCGATCCGTGATCCATCCAAAATCCCCCGCAGCAGTCATCCGCACAGACATTTGCTGACCACGCGGTGTGACAGGCTGCACCAACGGCGCTTGCCGGACGACATGCCGGATTGCGGCAACGATGATTTTTTGTTCAGCCGCATCGAGAAAGCCCTTGTGAACGTCAAAACCCAAAACGTTCAAATGCGTCACGACAAAAGCTCCTCAGACAACAGTTCAGAAAATTACACCCAAAATCCCGCTACATAAAGAAGTGAAAGGTTGCAGCACCTCAACCCCCTCCCTATATACGCTGCGAACCGCATGAAGCGTCTGGCTTTATGTGTTGGAAATTCGGGGCAACGGCGCCGTAATGGGCCCACGTCTCGTGTCATCGCCTTGAAAAGATAAGGGATCAAATATGTCAAAAGTCATCGGTATCGACCTTGGAACGACCAACAGCTGCATTGCGATCATGGATGGATCGCAACCGCGTGTTATTGAAAATGCTGAAGGCGCGCGAACAACGCCATCAATTGTTGCTTTCACCGAAGACGAGCGCCTCGTGGGTCAGCCTGCGAAACGGCAAGCCGTCACCAACCCCGACAACACGATCTTTGGTGTCAAACGCCTGATCGGCCGCCGCGACGATGATGCGGATCTGGCGAAAGACAAAAAGAACCTGCCCTTCGCTGTGATCGATGGCGGCAACGGTGACGCGTGGGTCGAAGCCAGAGGTGAGAAGTACTCCCCCAGCCAAATTTCCGCATTTATCCTCGGCAAGATGAAAGAAACCGCTGAAAGCTATCTCGGCGAAGACGTCACGCAAGCCGTGATTACCGTTCCTGCCTATTTTAACGACGCTCAGCGCCAGGCGACGAAAGATGCGGGCAAAATCGCCGGTCTGGAAGTCCTGCGGATCATTAACGAGCCCACAGCGGCAGCGCTAGCCTACGGCCTTGATAAAGAGCAGACACAAACCATCGCGGTCTACGACCTTGGTGGCGGTACCTTCGATGTGACCATCCTGGAAATCGACGACGGTCTGTTCGAAGTGAAATCCACCAACGGCGACACCTTCCTTGGTGGTGAAGACTTCGACATGCGGATCGTCAACTACCTCGCAGGTGAGTTCAAAAAAGAGCACCAGGTCGATCTGACGAAAGATAAAATGGCGTTGCAGCGCCTGAAGGAAGCGGCAGAGAAAGCCAAGATCGAACTCAGTTCCTCCAGCCAGACCGAAATCAACCAGCCGTTCATCTCGATGGGCGCAAACGGTCAGCCGCTGCATATGGTCATGAAGCTCACACGTTCCAAGTTGGAAACCCTTGTGGGCGATCTGATCAAAGCGTCGATGAAGCCGTGTAAAGAAGCGTTGAAAGACGCGGGCCTCTCGGCGTCGGATATCGACGAAGTGGTTCTGGTCGGTGGTATGACACGGATGCCGAAAGTGGTCGAAGAAGTCACCAAATTCTTCGGCAAAGAGCCGCACAAAGGTGTAAACCCAGACGAAGTGGTCGCCATGGGTGCAGCCATTCAGGCCGGTGTTCTGCAAGGTGACGTCAAGGACGTTGTTCTGCTGGACGTGACACCGCTGTCGTTGGGTATCGAAACACTGGGCGGCGTTTTCACACGTCTGATCGACCGCAACACGACGATCCCGACCAAAAAGAGCCAGATCTTCTCTACTGCCGAGGATAATCAGAACGCGGTGACGATCCGGGTCTTCCAAGGTGAACGCGAGATGGCGACCGACAACAAGATCCTTGGTGCTTTCAACCTTGAAAACATCCCGCCGGCCCCGCGCGGTCTGCCGCAGATCGAAGTCACATTTGACATCGATGCCAACGGGATTGTGTCGGTCGGCGCGATGGATAAAGGCACTGGCAAGGAACAGAAAATCACGATCCAGGCCTCGGGTGGATTGTCGGATGATGACATCGACAAGATGGTCAAGGACGCCGAAGAGAACGCGGAAGCAGATAAGGCGCGTCGCGAGTTGATCGAAGCGAAGAACCAAGCTGAAAGCCTTATCCATTCGACCGAAAAGTCGATGGAAGAGCACGCCGATAAGGTTGACCCGACCACCGTCGAGGCCATTGAGCTCGCGATTGCAGCGCTCAAGGACGAGATGGAAACCGACAACGCCGACAAGATCAAATCTGGCATTCAAAACGTCACGGAAGCAGCCATGAAACTCGGTGAGGCTATCTATAAAGCCGCGCAACAAGACGGTGAAGACATCGCCGAAGCAGCGGATGAGCCGCGCAACGAAGATGACGACATCGTAGACGCCGAATTCGAAGACCTTGACGACGATAAACGCGCCTAAGGTGCGTGAAACCGGAACCACTGATTGGGCCGACCTCTGGGTCGGCCCGTCACGTTCCGATGAGGGGATATTTGAATGGCGAAACGTGATTATTATGACGTTCTAGGCGTCTCCAAAGGGGCGACAGCGGAAGAGATAAAGAAAGCTTATCGCGGCAAGGCGAAAGAGCTTCATCCCGACCGCAACAAGGACAATCCGGAATCCGAAGGCAAATTCAAGGAAGCCAACGAGGCATATGAAATCCTGAAGGACGCCGAAAAAAAGGCAGCCTACGACCGCTACGGTCACGCCGCGTTTGAAGGCGGCATGGGCGGCGGTGCACGCCAAGGCGGCGGTGGACACGGCGATTTCTCTTCGGCGTTTTCCGATGTATTTGATGATCTGTTCGGCAACTTCGCCGGTGGTCAAAGAGGCGGCGGAAACCGGGCGGCGCGCGGCTCTGATCTGCGCTACAATCTGCGGATCAATCTAGAAGACGCCTTCGGCGGCATGCAGAAAACGATCAATGTGCCCTCTTCAATCCCCTGCGACGGATGTAACGGTACCGGCGCGGAGGGCGGTTCTGAGCCCAGTTCCTGCCCGACATGTTCCGGCATGGGTAAAGTCCGCGCGCAGCAGGGTTTCTTCACGGTTGAGCGGACGTGCCCAACGTGTTCGGGGCTTGGCCAGATCATCAAGAACCCTTGTAACAGCTGTCAGGGTGCAGGGCGTGTTGAGAAGGATCGCGCGCTGTCCGTCAATATCCCGGCAGGCGTCGAAACCGGAACACGTATTCGGCTTGCGGGCGAAGGTGAAGCAGGCATGCGCGGCGGGCCGTCCGGCGACCTCTATATTTTCATCGACGTAGCTGAGCATGGGTTGTTTCAGCGCGACGGCACTAACCTCTTTTGTCGCGTGCCGGTTTCCATGGCCAAAGCCGCCCTCGGTGGCTCTATCGAAGTTCCCACAATCGATGGTGGACGTGGGCGCGTGCAAATTCCTTCAGGCAGCCAATCGGGTCGCCAAATGCGTTTGCGCAGCAAAGGCATGCCTGCTCTGCGCGGCGGTGGCTCTGGCGATATGTTTATCGAGCTGGCGGTTGAAACACCCGTCAACCTGACGTCTCGCCAAAAAGAATTGCTGGCCGAATTCGAGGATCTGTCTGAAAACAATAACCCGGAATCGTCCAGTTTCTTTTCCTCCGTCAAGAGCTTCTGGGATTCGATGAAAGGTTGAGTGCGCCAACAGGCGTGCTCGACCGACCCCGCCCAGAGCCTCCGTTAATGTTCGAGAAACCATGATCGGCGTAGCGTCATACCATGACGCAAGACTCCAACTCCTTTCTCGAAGCCACTCTCCCCTTTTTGCTGGACGAGGCTGAACCCGCGTCCTTGCCAAGCGGCAAAGCGCCTTCTTACATTGCAGATCACCGCCAAAGGCTGCGCAGTCGTTTCATGATCGGCGGGGCGGCTGCCATGCCTGACTACGAGATGTTGGAGCTGGTTTTGTTTCGCGCTGTCCCGAGGCGTGACGTCAAACCCCTGGCGCGCAGCTTGATGGACCGTTTTGGCGATTTTAATCGCGTTTTGACCGCACCCGCTGAACGGCTTCGCGACATTTCGGGGGTCGGTGATGCAGTAGTTACCGAACTCAAGATCGTAGAGGCCGCTGCTCAGCGCATGGCCCGTGCGCGCATCATGGATCAGAACGTTCTCAGCAGTTGGGACGCTCTCTTGGATTATTGTCACACCAGCATGGCACACCGGGAAACGGAGCAATTCCGCGTTATCTTTCTGGATCGCAAGAACACGGTTATCGCGGATGAAGAGCAGGCCAAAGGCACCGTAGACCACGTGCCCGTCTACCCGCGTGAGGTTGCTAAACGCGCACTGGAATTGAACGCGAGCGCTTTGATACTCGTGCACAACCACCCTTCAGGTGATCCCACGCCCTCTGATGCAGACATCGCAATGACCGATCAAATCAATGCGGCCTGCCACGCTTTGGGTCTTACCTTGCACGACCATTTGATCATCGGAAAATCCACTGAACTAAGCTTTCGTGGTGCGGGATACCTCTCGCTTTAGCGCACCCAGACCTCTACCCGGCGATTCGCCTTGCGTCCCCAAGCACTATCATCACAGGCTAGAGGCATGGCTTCACCAAAAGCATCGACGCCGACCTTGACCTGAGTAGGATCCATAGTCTCGGCCGTTGCAAGAACTGCATCTCGAACCGCCTCTGCGCGCGCCGTGGCAATGCGCTGGTTCTGAGGCGCCGGTCCTTCACCGTCACTAAAGCCCAGAAAGAACAACTGGCGGGCATCGTAAAGCCCCTGCTCTAAATCCCGCGCAAGCTGAACCACATTGGAGCGAGACTGCGCGTCCAACTGCACAGAACCAGCCTCAAATCGGAAAGAGAGCGTCAGCCGCTTCATTTCAACAAGGCGCGTCACCAACCGCTTAAGTTCTGCTAAGGGGATTTCTGCTCCAGCAGCGGCGATGGCATTGGCAAAACGATCACCTTGCAAGTCCACCGATACCTCTTCCCGCGCCTGATCCACGAAACCAGTACGACGGATAATCACTTGTGCTGTCGGTCCACGCAGGAACGTAAGGAAACCACGTGCAATTCTCGGCAGACGACGCGCAGGTGTATAAATAAACATCGGCGCGGTAAGCGGATAATCTTCGGTTTTGATCGCCCGGCGCGTCGCCTGCAACACCCGGCCGCAGATCCCGCGCAACGCCAAGGGTTGTGCCTCGCCCACCTCTGCAAAACTGGCCAAACCCATAGCGAACGGATCTTTTAGAACCGCCGCTGTTAAATCATCTCCACGCTCATGTTGGATCACATCCTGCGACGGCGTTAAATCAACCCGTTCGAGAATTTGCGCTCTTACCGCCTGCCCCAATCCCGTCCGTTCAGACGGTACATGCCGCGCGATGAGCACATCCGGCCCGCCCAGAGCGGACCAATTTGTGATCTTCCCGGAATAGACCTGAGCAAGTTGCAAAGGGGAAATCTCGCGCACGGGATTCTGAGGGGAAACGATCGGCACAATTGCGTCCAGAGCCAAAACACCTGCACGATACGGATCAGTTAAATCACCTAGACCCGCATCCTCAGCCCGTGCTTGTTCTTCCACAGTTATCTCACGCAGAGACATCACCAAATCTGCTTCGTTGGCCAGCAAATCCGCGAAACCTTCGTCAGAGTTTGTAACGCGGAAACGGAAAACAGCGACACGCTTTTTCGACTCCAGTTCAGTCAGCCAGTAGGACACATGCGTCGCGTCGCGATCATCCCGTTGCATGGCGAAGCCATTTCGCCGCGCGTACCCTGCAAGCAAAGCCGGAACCAAAACCGTGCCCATGGTGGCACTGCCGGAGACGTGGACCTCGGCGACATAGTCCTGCAGATTCGGGCAACCGGGCCCATCACAACGCACCCCGGAACCATCGACGGTCAGTTCGCCAAAAATCGTATCGACACGATAGAATTCACCATCAAACCCAAGCAGCGTTCCGGAGATTTCAACAACGCCATCGCGCGACATCAAGGTGACATCTTGTGCCACGCCCGGAAGTCTCCCTGATAAGACCAGGAGTGCTGCGCAAAATGCTGCGCGGATAAACTGCATCTCAAACCGTCCTGTGCCGGAGTGCTCTTAGCGAACTGTCCGATTTTGTCGCGGATTGTTCAACATGAGAAAACACGTAAACCGTGCATTGCCGAACGGAGCATTCCGCCGGCCTCTAGCGCGTGGCGGCGCTATTCACAAACCGGCACAATCCAACCGTCTTTTGCCGGCCGGTTTTTTGCGCCTGCTTACACCATACGCCCGTGGCAATGTTTAAACTTCTTGCCCGATCCGCATGGACAAGGTTCGTTCCGGCCAGGGTTCCCCCATGTCGTGGGATCATCCTCCACAAAACCAGGTCTGGCTTCGCCCGGAGTAGCTTCTGCAGCTGCGCTGTCAGGTGTCGTGACGACTGCGGCGGCAGACTGCGCGGCTGCTTGTTGCGCCCGCATCTGTTCGACCATCGCCCGTTGCTCTTCTTCCGTCATGGGTCGAATTTGAGAAAGCTTTTGCGTGACTTCTTCGCGCAAGCTGTCCAACAAGCTTTCAAACAACTGGAAAGACTCGTTCTTATACTCGTTCAGTGGATCACGCTGCGCGTATCCTCGGAATCCTACAACAGAGCGCAAATGCTCCAGCGTGAGCAAATGTTCACGCCACTTCGCATCAATTGCTTGCAGCAAAAGCTGCTTTTCGATGTTTCGCATGTTTTCAGGACCAAACTGGTCTGCCTTGTCTTTCATGAAGACATCGGTCGCATCGATCAGCCGATCGCGCATGATTTCGTCGTCCACGCCCTCTTCTTCGGCCCAATCTACAACGGGCACATCAACGCCCAATTGTTCCTTGACCGCCTGGTCCAATCCTTCGGAATCCCACTGATCCGCGTAGGTATTAGGGGGCAAATGCACTTCGATCAAATCATCGATCACTTGATGGCGCATATCTGTCGTGATCTCAGACAAGTCCGAGGCTTCCATGATTTCGCGGCGTTGACCAAAAATCACCTTCCGCTGCTCATTCATCACGTCATCAAACTTCAGAAGCTGCTTCCGTATGTCAAAGTTGCGTCCTTCGACTTTCGCCTGTGCGCGCTCCAGAGATTTATTGACCCAGGGGTGGATAATCGCCTCGCCTTCTTGCAAACCAAGGGTTTTGAGCACCTTTTCCAAACGCTCTGATCCGAAAATCCGCATCAGATCATCTTCGAGACTCAAGAAAAACGAAGACCGTCCAGGGTCACCTTGCCGCCCGGAACGGCCGCGCAACTGGTTGTCGATCCGGCGGCTTTCATGACGCTCTGAGGCGATGACATAAAGCCCGCCCGCATTGATCACTTTGTTCTTTTCATCCACGTGTCCGGCTTCGATTTTTCCGCGCACATCATCCGGATCTGTATCCGGATCAGCAGCAACGGCGTCCATGACCTGCATGTCCACATTGCCGCCCAGCTGAATGTCGGTTCCGCGTCCAGCCATGTTCGTGGCGATGGTCACAGCGCCAAATTTCCCGGCATCCGCAACGATTTGGGCTTCTTGCTCGTGCTGACGCGCGTTCAGAACGTTATGCTCGATTCCCGCCGTCTTGAGCATTCCGCTCAGCATTTCGGACTTTTCGATGGACGTAGTGCCCACCAAAACAGGTTGCCCCCGACCATTGCTTTCTTTGATCTTTACGAGCATCGCTTCGTATTTCTCACGCGCTGTCCGATAGACCTGATCGTCTTCATCCACACGCGCGATAGGCATATTCGTTGGGATTTCGACGACACCAAGGCCGTAGATTTCCATGAATTCTTCCGCTTCGGTCGCGGCCGTACCCGTCATGCCAGCCAGCTTGTCGTAAAGACGGAAATAATTCTGGAACGTCACGGAGGCGAGCGTCACGTTCTCCGGGCGGATCGAGACATTCTCTTTGGCTTCAATCGCTTGATGCAATCCGTCGGACAAACGCCGGCCAGCCATCATGCGCCCGGTAAACTCGTCGATCAGTACGACACTATCGTCGCGCACGATGTAGTCTTTGTCGCGCTGAAACAGTTTGTGCGCGCGCAGACCTTGGTTGATGTGGTGCACGACAGTCGTGCTTTCCGGATCGTAGAGCGATTGTCCTTCTTCCAATATTCCCTGCTCCAGAAGCGTCGCCTCCAGAAATTCGTTACCTTCGTCCGTGAAGGTGACGTTGCGGGTTTTTTCGTCCAGTTCGAAGTGATCGTCTTGCAAAAGCGGGATCACGGTGTCGATTTTCTGGTAAAGATCAGAGCGATCCTGCGCCGGGCCGGAAATGATCAACGGCGTACGCGCTTCATCAATCAGGATGCTGTCGACCTCGTCCACAATCGCAAAATTGTGATATTTCTGATAGATCTGATCCAGTTCGGATTTCATATTGTCGCGCAGATAGTCAAAGCCCAATTCGTTGTTCGTGGCGTAGACAATATCGCTGTCGTAGGCTTTGCGCTTTTCGTCTTCGGGCATTTCCGAATAGGCGACACCCGTGGTCAGCCCTAGAGCAGAGAACACATTTCCCATCCAGGCCGCATCACGTTTTGCCAGGTATTCGTTGACCGTGACGATATGCACGCCCTTGCCATTCAATGCGTTGAGATAGGCCGCAAACGTCGCGGTCAGCGTTTTACCTTCACCCGTTTTCTGTTCGGCAATGTTGCCTTCGTGCAAAAACACAGCACCCATAAGCTGCGTGTCAAAGGCCCGCAATCCAAGGGAGCGTCGCGCCGCCTCACGGCAATTCGCGAATGCTTCCGGCAAAAGAACATTCAGGTCTTCGCCACCCTCTACACGCTTGCGGAATTCATCCGTTTTCTCGATCAGACCGGCGTCACTGAGTTTCTCAAATTCGGGCTCAAGCGCATTGATCTTTGCGATGAGCGGGCGAACAGATTTGACCTTTCGGTCGTTGGGCGTGCCAAAAATCTTTTTTGTAATCGTACCGATGCCCAGCATGCGTTCTCCAGCCGAAGGTTTGGGGCGGGCGCCGATCTGCTTGCTCGTCTGCCGCGCAACCCATAAACAGGTTTTGAACGCCACACTCTTGCAGCGCCACCTGCGCGATGTAAGGGTCGCGCCAAACCGTGTCAATGTCGCGCCCCCCCGCGCGCCCCTCATAGGACCTTTCTATGCAAAAACATCTCAGATCAATGATCCTTTCTTTGGCTGTCGCAACGCTGGCCGGACCGCTCACAGCGCAAGAAATTCAAGAGACCTCAGAAGAAAGCGAACCTGTTACTGCTCAAACAGTGCTCGCACGCGTGAACGGCAAAGAAATTACCCTTGGCCATATGATCGCAGCCCGTGCGACCTTACCAGAACAATACGATAACGTACCGGATGAAGAACTGTTCAATGGCATTCTTCAGCAGATGATCCAACAAGAGGCTCTGGCGCAAGCGCTTGATACCCTCCCGCCGCTGCTTGCCACGACACTAGAAAACGAGCAACGTTCGCTCAAGGCCGGTGAGGTGATTGAGGATCGTCTTCAAAACGCTGTGAGCGAAGAAGATATTCGGGCCGCATATGACGCACAATTTGCGGATTTTGAATCTACGGAAGAATTCAACGCCTCACATATCCTCCTGGAAACCGAAGAAGAAGCCATCGCGGTCAAAGCTGAACTGGACGGCGGTGCCAATTTCATCGTAACCGCGCGGGAAAAATCCACCGGCCCGTCAGGCCCCAATGGTGGTGATTTAGGATGGTTTGGCACAGGCATGATGGTACCGAGCTTCGAGGCTGCGACCATCGCACTTGAAGTTGGCGAAATATCCGACCCTGTCCAGACGCAATTCGGCTGGCATGTCATTCAACTTAACGACATGCGCGCCACCGAACCACCAGCATTAGACACAGTACGTGACCAGATTACGGGCAGTCTGCGCAATGCCGCTGCGGTCGAAATCATTTCCACAGCAGCGGACGATGCTGACGTGGTCATCCCCGTGCTTGAAGATTTTGACTATTCACTGGTGTCGCAACGCGACCTTCTGGAACCCTGAAAAATGGCCACGATCTCGTCTGTTTCGCCTCTTGCGCCTGCTCAGTTCCCCGCACTGCAGCCTGTTAAAGGCGTGCGTTTTTCGACTGTTGCCGCAGGTATCAAGTACCAAGGCCGAACCGATGTGATGCTGGCGCAACTTGATCCTGGAACAACAATTGCAGGTGTTTTCACACGATCCGCGACCAGGGCTGCGCCCGTTTTGGACTGTCAGTCAAAAATGGGGGGAGACTCTACGCTCGGCGCAGCCATTTTAGTCAACTCAGGTAACGCGAACGCATTCACCGGGCGCAACGGGCTGGATGCCGTGGCCGCTATTACAAATGCCGCAGCGCGTGCCTGCGACGTCCCGGAAGCACGCGTTTTCACAGCCTCTACCGGCGTGATTGGCGAACCTCTGCCGTTTGAACGCGTAACGGACCACCTCGAAGCCCTCTCGCGCCAAGGCGTCGAAGATGGGGCAGAAGCAGCCGCCCGCGCGATCATGACAACGGACACCTTTGCCAAAGGTGCGACAGCGCAAGTAGGTATCAATGGTGAAACAGTTACGATTACCGGTATCGCCAAAGGGTCCGGGATGATCGCACCAGACATGGCAACCATGCTGGTTTACATTTTTACCGATGCCCAGATTGCGCAGTCAGACTTGCAAAAACTCGTGGCCGCGCACAACGAAGAAACCTTCAACTGCATCACTGTGGACAGCGATACCTCTACTTCGGACACTTTGATGGTTGCTGCAACTGGCGCATCTGGAATCGACGTCACGTCAAGTGCGGATTTTAGTACAGCTCTGCGCGATGTGATGCTCGAGCTGGCGCATCTGGTGGTCAAAGACGGTGAGGGTGCAACGAAATTTGTAGAAATCTCAGTCGGTGGCGCAGCCTCAATTGAAGACGCGAAACGGCATGCGCTGTCGATTGCCAACTCGCCATTGGTCAAAACAGCCATCGCAGGAGAAGACCCCAACTGGGGCCGCGTTGTCATGGCCGTGGGTAAATCCGGCGCAGCTGCGGACCGTGATCACCTTGCCATTCGTTTCGGAGATGTTCAGGTTGCAGAAAACGGCTGGGTCAGTCCAGACTATGTTGAGGCCGAAGCAGCCGCGCATATGAAAGAGGACTATATTCGCATTTCAATTGATATCGGCATCGGTGACGGATCTGCCACGGTTTGGACATGCGATCTGACCCACGGATATATCCAGATCAATGCGGACTACCGCTCGTGAATTTGATGAGCACGCTATGAAGACGGTTCTCGTCTCTGCCGTTGCACTGATTGATGTGGACGGACGCGTTTTGCTGGCACAACGCCCCGAGGGAAAGTCCATGGCGGGCCTGTGGGAGTTTCCCGGGGGCAAGATTGAACCCGGCGAAACACCTGAAACAGCTTTGATTCGTGAACTTGAGGAAGAATTGGGTATCAGCACTTGGCAGAGCTGCCTCGCCCCTCTTACCTTCGCCAGTCACAGCTACGACGACTTTCATCTGCTGATGCCTTTGTTCGCCTGCCGGAAGTGGGAAGGCACTCCGATAGCGCGCGAAGGGCAAAAACTGAAATGGGTGAGGGCAAAGGACCTTAAAAATTATCCTATGCCGGCTGCTGACGTGCCACTTATTCCCGTTTTACGGGATTTACTTTAAACCGTAGGTGGATTTCTGCCGATAGATGAATCAAGGTTAACACTTTGTTATTTTTTTTGTGTCAGAATTAACCGTATAGTTAATTAGACACTCATGTCAGCATCCTGGGGAGGAAGGACATGTTGAGAACCATAACGCTGGGAAGCGCAATATCCATCCAAGGCATATTTGTACGAGCCTTGCCGGACGGTCGGATCATTGTGAAGGTCGACACCAATACCTATGCAGGCGTACCGGTCACTAGTGCCGCCTGATATGTAAGAGATCGACAAAGAAAAAGGTCAGCATCTTTGCTGACCTTTTTCTTTTTTATTCAGGACTTCGTTTTAGCTCAGCGTGCGCGTGATCTCTTCCCGTTCAAAGATTTCGATCACATCATCAGGGCGGATATCGTCGTAGTTTTCAAACGCCATCCCGCATTCTTGACCCGACTGTACTTCGGCCACTTCGTCTTTGAAGCGTTTGAGTGTTTTCAGCGTCCCTTCGTGGATCACAACGTTGTCACGCAACAGGCGAACCCCTGCAGACCGACGCGCAATACCCTCTGTCACAAGACAGCCCGCGACTTTGCCAACGCCAGTGACTTTGAAGACTTCCTTTATCGTCGCATAGCCAATGAAGTTCTCGCGGATTTCCGCCGAAAGCAAACCAGAGGCTGCAGCTTTCACGTCATCAACGAGATCGTAAATCACCGAATAGTAACGAATCTCTACGCCCTTTTGGTTCGCCGTATTCCGCGCTGTCGCATTGGCACGGACGTTGAAACCCATCACTGGAGCATTTGATGCTTCTGCAAGACCAACATCTGTTTCGGTGATCGCGCCGACGCCAGAGTGCAGCACGCGTACGCGCACCTCATCATTGCCGATTTTTTCCATCGCCTGAACGATCGCCTCAGCAGAACCCTGAACGTCCGCTTTGACGAGGATTGGCAGCTCACTCACGTTTTCGTCAGCCTTGGCATTTGCCATTAACTGCTCAAGCGTCGTCGCCGCACCGGCTGCCGCGCGCTTGTCCTTGGCCGCTTGCTCCCGGTACTCCGCGATTTCACGTGCCTGCGCTTCGGTTTCAGTCACGTTGAGAACGTCGCCTGCTTCGGGCGTGCCGTTCAGGCCTAAAACTTCAACAGGGACGGACGGACCAGCTTCTTTCACACGGTCGCCCTTGTCGTTAATCAGCGCACGAACCTTACCGTACTGCTCACCCACGACGAAAATATCACCCTGCCGCAACGTACCGTTTTGAACCAGAACTGTGGCCACAGGACCACGGCCAACATCCAACTGCGCTTCGATAACAGCACCTTGCGCGGCCCGGTCAGGGTTTGCCTGGAGTTCCAGAATTTCCGCTTGCAGTGCAATGGCTTCCAGAAGTTCATCAAGGCCTTGGCCCGTTACAGCGGAAACTTCGACGTCCTGAACCTCACCCGACATCTTTTCGACGACGACTTCCTGTTGCAAAAGATCTGTCCGCACCTTGTCCGGGTTCGCAGCGGGACGGTCGATTTTGTTGATCGCCACGATCATCGGCACTTTAGCGGCCTTGGCGTGATTGATGGCTTCAATCGTCTGCGGCATCACCGCGTCGTCCGCAGCGACAACAAGCACCACGATATCCGTGACTTGTGCACCACGTGAGCGCATCGATGTGAAGGCCGCGTGACCTGGCGTATCAAGGAAGCTCAACAACTGACCACCATCGGTTTTGACCTGATAGGCACCGATATGCTGCGTAATTCCGCCGGCTTCACCCGAAACGACTTTTGCATTGCGGATTGCGTCGAGAAGCGACGTTTTACCGTGATCGACGTGTCCCATGATCGTGATGACCGGAGGTCGGGACTTGAGGTCACCTTCCTCATCTTCGATCTCTTTAATCACATCTTCCACATCCGCATCCGAGACGCGCACAACTTTGTGGCCGAATTCTTCGACGATCAGCTCGGCCGTATCCGCGTCGATGGTCTGGTTCTGCGTTACCATCATGCCGTTGTTCATCAAAGCCTTGACCACGGCGCCAACTTTTTCCGACATGCGGTTCGCGAGTTCCGACACGACAATTGCTTCTGGGACTTGGACATCGCGCATGACCTTTTCGCGCTCGACCTGGCCACCCATGGCCTTCTGCCGCGCCCGCTCTTGCTTGCGCTTCATTGCAGCCATAGAGCGCTGACGCCCACCTTCACCACCTGCAAGCGCCTGATTCAGCGTCAGTTTGCCGGATCGACGGCTGTCGTCTGCGCCACCTTTGCCACCGCGCTTGTTGTCACGGTCACGGTCCTGCTGCTTGCGCGATGGTGCTTCGGCTGCAGGCTTCGCCGCAGGGCGTTGCACGACGGGTGCTTCAGCGGGCGCAGCTGCGGCTTTTGCCGCCGCGGCAGCTTCTTCCTGACGACGTTGGTCTTCTTCGGCCTTGGCTTTGAGGCTTTCCTCGCGCTCGCGTTCCGCCTGTTCGCGCGCTTCGATCTCGGCGCGACGGCGTTCCCGCTCTTCCGCACGGGCTTTTTCTACAGCTTGGCGTTCAGCAGCTTCTTCTACTTCGCGGGCTTTTGCGGCCTGAACCGCCTTTAGCCGACGCTCCATCTCCGCATCGCTGATCCCAGCAGGACGCTTGGACGGGTCACCAATGGTCGCACCGCTGCCTGCCGCACCCTTGCCGCCACCGGCTTTGGGTACCACAACGCGTTTCCGCTTGGTCTCAACCACGACGTTCTTGGTCCGTCCGTGGCTAAAGCTTTGCTTAACGTTGCCCGGACGCGCGCCGCCGCGCAGACCCAATGTTTTCTTGCCGTCAGTATCGCTCATGAAGCTCGTCTATCCTTTCGAGTGGCCGGAACCACCCTCTTTTACGCGCACGCCTTTAAGTCGCTGGGCTTCCTCTACAACACGTTGCGTGAGTCCACCAGAGGCGAGCGCCCCATGTATCACAGTTTGACGACCAAATGCCAAACCCAATTCGTCAGCTGTCAACCAGCCTATGTATGAACCGTAGTGCGGGGTACTCAATTTGGTTTTTCCCCGCCCGGAACCGTCAACTGCCTGAATGAGGACTTCGGCCTCTTCCATTTGCAGCCATGATTTTACTTTCTCGAAGCCCGCAACAGCTTTGCCAGCCTTACGCTGCAGCGAAATCAAATCGACGACCCTGCGCGCTAGCTGGCGCTCGACCTCATCGGCCAGACCGTCTGGTGCTTTGACGGGCGTTTTAGCCGATCTTGAAAACAAGCCCTTCGCCACCGCTTTGTCGATCGCTGCACGTTCCGACGTCACATATATGCCACGCCCCGGCAGTTTACCTAACACATCAGGCACCACCTGCGTGTCGGGCCCGACCACGAAACGCATCAGTCCAAACTTAGGATGCACTTCGCCCGTTGCAATACACTTGCGATCAGGACCGTCACTTCGGTCTTTTGGAACGCCACCGCGACCCATGTTGCGACCCCGAGGTCTGAAATCAGACCTCGGCTTCCTCCGCAACGGCACCGTCTTCGTCTGCGCCGTCTTCGGGCTCGTCCGCCTCCAGATCCGCCGGATCCACCCAGCCGAGCATGACTCTTGCCGTCATGATAAGGTTCTGCGCCTCTTCAAGCGACATATCGAAGGGTTCCAGCACGCCGTCATCCTTGGTACGTTCCCCATCTACTGTCGTCCAACCACCTGCCAGTTCCCAGTCTGCGCAGGTTGCAAAATCCTCCAACGTTTTCACATCGTCCTTTGCCAAGGCTTCGACCATCTGCGGTGTCAGACCTTCAAATGCGATGAGGCTGTCCTCAACACCGAGCGCACGAGCATTTTCGAGCGCCACGCGGTTCTGCTCTTCGAGGACATCGCGCGCCCGTGCTTGCAGCTCGTTTGCGGTGTCTTGATCAACGCCGTCGATCACAAGCAGTTCGTCGATCTCAACATAGGCCACTTCTTCCAGGTTCGAGAACCCTTCGGAGACAAGAAGCTGTGCGAAAAACTCATCCAAGTCGAGATTATCCACAAAGAGCTTCGTGCGAAGCTCGAATTCCGCCTGACGCCGCGCGCTTTCCTGTTCTTCGGTCATGATATCGATGTCGAGCGCTGTCAGCTGGCTTGCAAGCCGTACGTTCTGACCGCGACGGCCAATGGCAAGGCTCAATTGCTCTTCGGGGACCACAACTTCGATCTTGCCAGCTTCTTCATCGAGAACAACCTTGGATACTTCGGCCGGCTGCAGGGCGTTTACGAGGAACGTCGGTTGGTCTTCATTCCATGGAATGATATCGATTTTCTCACCCTGCAGTTCGTTCACAACCGCTTGGACACGGCTACCACGCATACCGACGCAAGCACCCACCGGGTCGATCGAATTGTCATAAGAGATCACGGCGATCTTTGCCCGGGATCCGGGGTCACGCGCAACCGCCTTGATTTCGATGATACCGTCGTAAATTTCAGGCACTTCCATTTTGAACAGTTCCGCCATGAATTCCGGTGCCGTACGGCTCAGAAAAATCTGCGGCCCACGCTGTTCGCGGCGGACATCTTTGATGTAAACGCGAATGCGGTCATTAGGGCGGTAGCTTTCACGGCCAATTTTCTCGTTGCGGCGCAGAATCGCTTCGCCCGCGCCCACATCAACGATGACGTTGCCGTACTCCTCGCGCTTGACGAGGCCGTTGATGATCGTGCCCGCGCGATCTTTGAATTCTTCGAACTGACGGTCGCGCTCCGCTTCACGCACCTTCTGGAGAATCACCTGCTTCGCGGATTGCGCTGCGATCCGACCCATTTCGACGGGCGGCACTTCTTCAACAAAAGTATCCCCCACCGCAGGCTCTGCCATGTACTGCTTGGCCTGATCTACGGTGAACTCCGCCTGATAGTTTTCCAGCTCTTCCTCTTCGACCACGGTGCGCACACGGGTGAACGTCGCCTTGCCGGTTTTACGGTCGATGGATACGCGGATATCCATTTCCGCGCCATATCGTGACTTTGCCGCACGCGCGAGCGATTCTTCCATCGCCTCGACCACCAAACCGGGATCGATCATCTTCTCGCGGGCCACAGCCTCGGCAGTTTGCAAAAGCTCAAGCTGGTTCGCAGATGTGATTGCCATCTATAGGTCTCCCTTGGCGGAAATTTCCGCCTCTGTCTCGTCAGAGATTTCGTCAAATTTGGTTTCGTCCAGATCACCCGCCGCTTTACGCTGGCGCAGCATCTCTTTGATCAGGTCGTCGGTAAGCACAAGCTTGGCATCCGACAACCAGTCGAACTTGAGCCCGATCGTGCCCTCGGTGACGTTGATCAACACTTCATCTTCTTCGATGCCCGCCAGCGCGCCTTTGAACCGGCGGCGCCCGTCGATCATATCAGCCGTCTCGATTTTGACCTCGTAGCCCTCGAACATCTCGAAGTCCTTCAGTCGGGTCAGCGGGCGATCGATGCCAGGGCTCGAAACTTCGAGTGTATATTCATCAAGGATCGGATCCTCGACATCCAGAACGGCGCCGATTGCCTGGCTGATCTCGGCACAATCGTCCACTTCGATTCCGCCATCCGGCTTGTCAGCCATGATCTGCAGCGTGGTCGTCTTGCCCGACATGAGACGCACGCGCACCAATTCGAAGCCCATGTCCTCGATCACCGGTGTGATGATCTCGGCCATGCGGCGGTCGATTGCAGCTTTTGCGATCAGATCGTTGGTCATTCAGCTTTCGCTTTGGGTCAAGATAAGTAAGGGCACAAAAAAACGGGCGCGCGGCCCGTTAAAATTTCCGGTGGAACTTTCGGTTTGGACCCGAAGTGCCGCTGTTCCTTGGGATATAGACCCGCCGTAGCGCAGACGCAACCCCTGATCGTGGTCAGGCCATCCACCAGCGCTCTGCAGCACGCAGATTATCCAAAGGCCAGCGCGTCCCGATCTGAAATGGAACAGCAATGCGCTGATCCACGGCAGTGGTCATGAAGTGTTCCTGCGGCAAGGTGATGATACCCGGTGCGTCCCCAAGATCTGCCGTATGCGTCAAATCAGCCACATCGACGTAATGATCCCGCAGCGCTTCGGCCCGCACCGCATCAGCAGAAAGCGCCACCAGCTCTATTTCATCAAACCAGCCGCCAAGCCCATCCTTGTAATGGAAATCCACACGCTTTGCGATAAGCTGGCGGCCGGGATCAAATTTATGCACGCGGTACAGACCCGTACCAATGCCTTGCGAAATCGCCGCAGCAAGATTCCCAGCCGGATAAATCACCAGACGCGGATCGGACAGACGGTAGGGAAAATCAGCGTCACGTTCCGTCAGGACGACGCGCAGACGCCCATCTGACAGCGCTTTGATATCCTCTACATCGGTCAGCACCGTGCTCTTGTGCAGCGCCAGAGATGCGGCGGCATCTATTGCTGTAAAAGGTGCGCCATCGTGAAAGGTCACATCCGAGCGCAGATCAAAAAACCATGTTCGGGCATCTTCCGTACCCTGCCAGCTTGTCGCAAGCTCTCCGCGCAGCGTCCCGTCTGCCGCGATCTCCGTCAGCGTATCAAAGACGGTGCCGACCATGGCAACATCCATGAACAACCCATGCTCCTGACGACTGTCAAATCGGTCGCTGCGCTGCGCGCCTGACAAAGCCGCACGCATACGGCCGCCCCGCAACGGCACGTTTTGCGCGCAAACACCTGTTGCCGCGAGCAAAGCCGCAGCAGCACCCGAAGCAAAGAGTGCGCGTCTGTCGATATGTGCGCGTCTTGTCACCGACCGCCTATCCTATCCATCGTCCGCACCAGCTCAGCACTGATTCCCGGTTCTGACAAAGCATGCCCTGCATTGCGTACCATTTTCAATTCACAGTTTTCCCAAGCTTGGGATAGCGCATACGCGCTTTGGGGCGGGCATATCATGTCGTACCTCCCCTGCACAATGACACCGGGGATATGCGCGATCCGACCAATATGGGCGAGGATCTGTCCATCAAAGTCTAGAAATCCCGCGTTCGAAAAATAGTGATTTTCCAGACGTGCGAAAGCGCGCGCATATTCACCCGGACTGTCCCCCATCACCCCGGAAGAATGGATTGACGCGAGGGCGTTTTCCCAAGAAGACCAGGCCTTGGCATAGCGAGTTTCCTGTGACAGATCCCCCGAAAAAAGCCGACGTCGGTAGGCTTCAATCATGTCATCCTGTTCGTCTTTCGGGATTGGCGAGGTAAAGCGCTCCCATACCTCCGGCCAGAAGGCGCCCGCACCACCACCATAAAACCAGTCTAGCTCGGCCCGGGTCATCAAAAAGACACCGCGCAACACAAGATGGAGCACATGATCAGGATGGGTCTGCGCATAAATCAGCGCCAGAGTCGCTCCCCAGCTGCCCCCAAAGACGGTCCAGGCGTCAATCTCAAGCTCGCGCCGGATGAATTCTATGTCATCGACCAAGTGCCACGTCGTATTGTTGACGACGCTTGCGTGGGGCCGGGATCGACCGCAGCCGCGCTGATCGAACAAGATGATCCGAAAAACATCCGGATCAAAGTAGCGTCTCATTGCAGGGCTGCACCCGCCTCCGGGCCCGCCATGCAGCACAACCACCGGGATACCATCGGGCCGACCACATTGCTCTACGTAAATGCGATGACCCTGACCCACATCCAGCATGCGCTGATCGAACGGGTCGGTCGGCGGATAAAGATACTGAACTGCGCGCTTTTGGTCAGAGAATTTGTCCATACTAGCCCTATATAGTACGAGAACCGCACTTGAGCACATGGAGACAAGAATGCAAGCGCAACAAACGACCGTCGACGCTGCGGAGATTGCTAAATTTGAGGCAATGGCTGCGGAATGGTGGGACGAAAATGGCAAATTTAAGCCGCTGCACATGCTCAATCCTTGCCGACTGGATTACATCACAACACAGATTGCAGGCGAATTTGACCGTGATCTTGCCCAACCCACCCCTTTTGACGGATTGCGAATCCTCGACATCGGTTGCGGCGGTGGGCTTTTAGCGGAACCCATGGCGCGCTTGGGGGCCGAGGTTGTGGGGGCAGATGCAGCCGAACGCAATATTCCTGTAGCGCGTGTGCATGCAGAACAGTCCGGACTAAAGATCGACTACCGCCACACCACGGCCGAAGCGATGGCGGACGCGGGCGAAGAATTCGACGTCGTGCTCAATATGGAAGTGGTGGAACATGTGGCGTCTCCAATTGACTATCTGATTGCCTGCCGCAAGCTGCTCAAACCAAGCGGGTTGCACCTATGCTCGACCATCAACCGCAACCCAAAATCCTACATGATGGCGATCATTGGCGCTGAGCACATCATGCGGTGGCTACCCAAGGGCACGCACGAATGGTCCAAATTCATCACCCCGGATGAACTTTACACGCTGATGCGCGACGCAGGGTTGGATCCAGTGGATCGCAAAGGTTTCGTGTTCAACCCGGTGACGTGGTCGTGGCGGCTGTCAGACCGAGACCTGAGCGTGAATTACGTCACCGCCAGCTTGAAACCGACGGGATCCGCCGGGCTTTAGTCCTCGCCCAACTGCATCCGCAACTCGCGTAGGATTGGCAACGCACCGCGCACCTGTTCGGCACCCATTTTGTCGACCATCTGATTGATAACTGGCGTAACGGACCCAACAGCATAGTTGCGCGCCTGCTGCCCGGCAGGGCTGATCGCCACAAACTTGCGTCGGGCGTCGTCCCAATCTGGGCGGATATGCACGTAACCGGCCCATTCCAGCTTACCCAGCGTATTGGTCATCGCACCACGGGTGACATGGAACGTTTCTGCCAATTGCGCAGGCGTGCGTTCATCCGCGACCCAAGCAAGATGGTTCAAAACTGAAAAATGAGAGATCTCCATGCCCTTTGGCAGCACGCGACTGAGGCGTGCGCGCACCAACTGATCTGTCGCCATGATTTCAGTAAACAGGGCGATGGCGAGAGCATTTTTGTCTTCGTTCATTCACGGTCCGTCGAATAGTCTGGCATTTTGCAGGCTGGGGATCTTTCCCCGCGCCTCTTCTACCATTCCCATGTCGAGGTCCGTTATGTAAACGCCTGGTTCACTACCTGCGTCCAATTGAACCTCCCCCCAAGGGTTGACCGCTAATGAATGACCAAAGGTGGAACGCGTTTTATGCGTTGCACTCTCGTGGCGACCCGTCTGCGCTGGCGCGAGCACAAAACACCCTGTTTCAATGGCTCTTGCCCGCAAAAGCGCGTGCCAATGTGCCGCCCCCGTGACCGGAGAGAAGGCCGCCGGGACGGTTAAAATCTGCGCTCCCGCCCGCGCCAGTGCTGTATGCAATGCTGCAAAACGCACGTCATAACAGATGGTCATTCCAATGGCGGCAAAATCAGTTTTAGCGGTGACTGCCGTCTTGCCCGGTCTGTACCCGTCTGATTCGCGGAACGTTTCCTCGGGCGTAACCTGCACATCAAACATGTGAATCTTGTCGTATCGCGCGACAATCTCACCTGCAGGATCAATCACAAAAGACCGGTTGGCAAAGCGCCCATCCGCGTCATCCGTCTTAAGGCCGAGTGATCCGATCAACAGCCATATGCCCTGCGTTTTCGCTTCAGTGCGCAACGCAGAAAGCGTCTGATCGTCCGCTTCAGTTTGCAAAACTTCGTTTTGATGAGCCCGGCTGGTTGAGACGCAGTTTGTCACTTCGGGCGTCAGCACAAAGCGGGCACCCTGAGAGGCAGCCGCGCGAATGTACTTCAGCGTCACGGGCAAATTGGCAGTTGGATCGTCTGAAACATTCAGCTGGATCAGCGCCGTTTTCATCAGGCCGCAAGAAGCTTGTCGAGCTCACCCTTCTGCTCAAGCGCATAGAGATCGTCACAGCCCCCGACATGCATTGCGCCAACGAAAATTTGCGGCACGGTGCGTCCACCCTTGGCACGTTCGATCATCTCAGGCTTACGGTCTGGATTGGCCCAGACATCCACCTCGGAAAAGGCGATACCTTTTTGCGACAACAGACGTTTTGCGGCGTGACAAAAACCGCATAGCGGCGAGGTGTAGATTTCCACAGTCTTCATAGTCGGGTCCTTTCCAACGGGTGTTGAACAGGCATTTAGGTATTCTTTGCCACCCGCGCTAGGGCGACGACGTATACTGGCCCGGATCCCGCCGCAAGACAGGCATCTGTTGCAGATGACAAAGTCGCTCCGGAGGTCAGCACGTCATCCACCAACAATACTGGTCGCCCCGCGATACGGTGACGTCTGCGTGGGTGGGCTCTGATGGAGCCTTTTACAGAGGTAAAACGCACCTCTTTGGTTAATCCGTCCATAGATTGCGTGCGCCTCGGCCGCTGCAAGAGATCGGGACATACCGGTAAACCGGTGTGCCGTGCGAGGGCTTGCGCCAACAGCGCCGACTGATTGTAGCGCCGCTTGAGAAGCCGCATCCAGTGCAATGGCACCGGCGCGATCAAAGCATTGTGAAGAGGCAAACCTTCGATGGCGCGCGCCATCCACAGCGCAGCAGGTTCGGCGATTTCCTGACGATCACCGTGCTTAAGCGCAAGAATCAAACGACGTGCATTGTCCTTGTAAAGAAGTGCCGCGCGGCCTTTGGCCCAGGGCCGCGGCGTGATCATACAGTCGTCACATTTCAATGTATCCCCGTGATCATCACCCGGCAAAGGCGTACCACAGGTGTCACAAATAGATCCCCCAATGAAGGGCGTGTCTTTCCAGCAGTCGCCACAAAGACCGAAGTCGCTGTTGACCTGTCCACCGCACCCGAGACACCTCGGCGGGTAAATCAGCGAAACTGCTGTTTGAAAACCAAGCTGCGCCACCTTATTGACCTCTCCATGACTGAAAATTCTCGACTCACCGACATCCATGCACTCCATCAACGCCGCGCACGTGCGACAAAGGAGGGAATGTTTCTGCAAGAATCGGCAGCTAACGAAATTGAAGATCGTCTGAGCGTGGTTAATAGGGCGTTTACACAGCCCGCCATTGTGACACCCTTCGCAGAGATTTGGGCCGCACGGATACCGCAAGCGTGCATCGTACCGGATCACGACACGCTTGATCTGGAGGTCGGTGCCCATGATTTGGTCATCCACGCCACCTCGCTGCATTGGGCAAATGACCCTGTGGGCCAGCTGATCCAATGCCGTCGCAGCCTCAAACCAGATGGCATGATGATCGCCGTAACCTTTGGTGGACAGACGCTTGAAGAGCTGCGCAGTTGCCTCGCACAGGCCGAAATTAATCTAGCCGGTGGGCTGTCCCCGCGCGTCGCGCCAATGGGCGAAATCAGGGATCTTGGGGCGCTGTTACAACGCGCCGGTTTTGCCCTGCCTGTGGCGGATAGTCTCAGCCTCGATACTGCTTATAAAGACGCATTCCACCTCATGCATGACCTGCGTGAGATGGGAGAAACGAATGCTTTAACGTCTCGCTTACGTCGCCCTTCGCCAAAACGCCTCTTTAATGAAACAGCAGAGCTTTATGCTCAGAATTACACAACTGACACGGGACGCGTACGGGCGACCTTCGAATTGGTGTTCCTGACAGGTTGGGCGCCAGGGGAAGGGCAACAGCAACCCCTGCGGCCAGGGTCTGCAAAACAACGATTGTCCGAAGCGTTAAAGGTACCAGAAGTACCTTTGCGTGATTGACGCGCAGCAAAAACCCTCTATCTGACGGCCTTAGCCCGGAAACAAGGAAAACGACATGCTGGATAACAGCTCCACAGCACAAGCGATGGCGCGCCCCGCAAATGCGGAAGCAGATCATCCGGCCATTGCGAAACCGAAGATCGGCATCCTTCTGGCCAACCTGGGCACACCGGACAATTATGACTATTGGTCCATGCGCCGCTATCTCAACGAATTCCTCTCGGATCGCCGGGTGATCGACTACAGCCCGTGGATTTGGCAGCCACTGCTGCAACTTGTGATCCTGTCAAAGCGCCCGTTTTCCAGCGGTGCAGCATATAAATCCATCTGGAACGAGGAAGATGGCGAGAGCCCCCTGATGACCATCACCAAAGCGCAAACGGCCAAGATCAAGGACGCGATGGGCATGAAGTATGGCGCGGACGTCATGGTTGATTTCTGCATGCGCTACGGAAATCCTTCAACACGCTCCAAGGTCGCCGCCATGACCGAAGCTGGTTGCCGTAAGATATTGTTTTTCCCGCTTTATCCGCACTATGCGGGTGCAACATCTGCGACTGCAAATGATGAGTTTTTCCGATCACTAACCTTTGAAAAATGGCAACCCACGACGCGTACCGTCGACCCATACTTTGATCGGGAAGACTACATCGATGCGCTGGCTCAATCCATCGAACGTGCTTATGCGCAGATCGAAAAACGCCCAGATGTTCTGGTCTGTTCTTACCATGGGGTGCCAACGCGGTACTTGATGGAGGGAGATCCGTACCATTGCCAATGCCAAAAAACCACGCGCTTGCTCAAAGAGCGTCTGGGTTGGAAGGACACCGAAATCACGACCACGTTTCAGTCGCGTTTTGGACCGGAGGAATGGTTGCAGCCCTACACTGTCGAAGAAGTCGCGCGGCTGGCAGAGGCAGGCAAAAAGAGTATCGCTGTTTGCGCGCCGGCTTTTTCTGCAGATTGCATCGAAACGCTGGAAGAGATCAACGAAGAGATCAAAGAGAGCTTTGAAGAGGCAGGCGGCGAACATTTCACCTACATTCCATGTTTGAATGATGACGATGCCCATATTACAGCGTTATGCAACGTGATCGACGATAACATCAAAGGCTGGATTGGCTAAAAGCTATATGGCGGGGAACATCGCCCGTCGTTAATTCGTCAAATCGGGCCTCGCGGAATCAATCGCGGACGGCCTTGATTACGTCTTCTGACACCAAGACACAAAAAAGGCGGTGCTCGAAAGCACCGCCTTTTTAGTTTGTCGATAACCTATTAGGAAAGCGCTGCTGCAACGATTACCAAAAGGATAAGCGGCAGGATAATGCCAGCAGAAGAGCTTTGTGTTTCTTCTACGATGACAGGTGCTTCAACAATTGGCTCTTCCAAAGAACCAGCGAAAGCTGTGGATGCTGCTGCTGTGAAAGCTGCGGCGAGAACGAGTTTCTTCATATCATAACCTCCAGAAAAGACATGCATCGCAACGCGATAGCACACGCCTAAGACTTACCTCGAGCCTCAGTGTAAAACATCTAAGCGGGAGCTTTGCAAACCCGTTTCTATTAAACTGCGGCACAACCGGCGGAATGTCGTCAAATAAGCAACACTTGAGTGCCGACCTGCGCCATTTCATAGAGCTCTTCGATATGCTCGTTATAAAGCCCGATACAGCCATTCGAGGACTGACGGCCGATTTTACGCGTATCATGGGTGCCGTGGATGCGATAATAGGTCCAGCTGAGATGCAGAGAACGCGTTCCCAGTGGGTTGTCCGGACCCGGACCGATGTAATCAGGCCAATCCGGGTTGCGCTTCAGCATAGATGGTGTCGGACGCCAATCCGGTTCCGGATCTTTCAACGTAACTTGCGTCCGCCCACGGCGCGTCAGCTCTTCGGAAAGTGGCACGCTTGAGGGGTAAAGCTTGTAAAAATCACCACCTTCAGCCCAATAGTGCAGCGCACGGCTATCAATATCTACGAGAATCGCTCCTCTGTTCAAATTGGAGAAATAGGGTTGCCAATCCAGCGTCCGGAAACTGGAAATATTGCGACGTACCGTTTCAGTTAGATCACGTTCACCTTGGGTTGTGCCCGAAGAGTTTACTGACCCCAGATCTTGCGCCAACGCGGGCGTTGTCAGGAATGCGGCACCTCCGGCGATAAAGGCGCGGCGTCCCGATTTTGTATCATTTTGTTCAGACATCAACTTTCTCCGTAGATGTAACTAAGTACGATTTTGCGCCATTTTATGGCGAGAATGCCGCAGTCGCAAATCAAAGAGATGTCATCATGCGGGCTCACGGCCATGTGCGTTTGAAATAGCACAATTTGCAGGATATGTCGCAAGGCACCGCATCTGGAGAGCCCCATGACCCGTTTGATATCGATTCTCGTTGCTTTGACCGTGACACTCGCGGCCTGTGCTCCGACGCCAACCAGCACACGCCTTGGTGCCGACGGCAAACCTCTGCCAGAACTCTATCGGATCAAGGCACGGGATACCGAGAAAATCCAGTTCCGCATTCTGGACGCCGTGAACGCCCTGCGTAGCGCTTCCGGTACAGCTCCTGTCGAGTTTGACGCCGCTCTGAACGCAGCAGCTGCAACTCATGCCCGCGACATGTCGGTACAAAACCGACCCTGGCACTTTGGATCAGACGGATCCTCTCCGATTGACCGCGCACAGCGCGTCGGCTTTACCGGAACCCTCGTGGGCGAAAACATTTCAGAAACCTATGAATCCGAACTGGAGACGCTCGGGGCCTGGATGGAACAACCCGATACGCGGCGCGTCATCCTTTCCCCAAGCGCCAACGCGTTGGGCTTTGCATGGCATCAAGAAAGCTCGGGCAAAATCTGGTGGACGATGATTCTGGGCGATACAACAGGCGCACCGATACTGGTCAACAGCTAAGTCGTCAGGGGTTGATCTTGATCAGCGTGTCGTTCTGGACCATCGCATAGACCTCTTCCATCTCTTCATTGGATACAGCGATACAACCCCAGGTCCAGTCGGAAGTGCTGCGCTTGAAGGGTGATTTCTGGCCGTGAATAAAGATATCTCCGCCAGGGGATTTTCCAGCTGCTTTCGCGGCGGCATAATCTTTCACATTCGGGTAGGATATACCGAGGGAAAGATGGAAGTCGCTGTTGGGATTGCGGCGATCAATCCGGTAGAGTCCTTCGGGTGTTTTGCCGTCCCCTTCGAATTCTTTGTGCCCGTCCGGCGCAAACCCCAACTGGATATCGTATGACCGCAAGAGCGTATCGTCATGGAAAAGGTACATCTGGCGATCCGCTTTGTTGACGACCACAAAGGTCACCTCCGGCCCGGTGTAGCGCTGAAATTTTGAACTGCCCGCGCAGCCAGCCAGCGACACAGCCGCAGCTGTGCCCATTAAAATGTCACGTCGACGCATTCTTGCTGTCCTGTATGGCACGCTTGTTAACTGCTCTTTGATGTCGTCATATCATGGACAAGTCGTTAAACAAGGTCACAAATCCGTCAGGAGCGCGGCTTTTCCTTTAGGCTTTCTTCGATGGCGACCAATCGGGCCAGTACTTCATCTCGGTAAGCATCTGTCTGAGCAACCGCTTCTTGCTGATGCGCATCCTGCATGGAATTCACAATCAAACCTACCAACAAGTTCACGACGGCAAAGGTTGTTACCATGATGAACGGCACAAAGAACATCCAGGCGAATGGATAGACTTCCATGACCGGGCGGACGATGCCCATTGACCAGCTTTCCAGCGTCATGACCTGAAACAGGGTGTAACCACTTTGTGGCAAAGAGCCGAACCACTGGGGAAAACTCGCAGCAAAAAGTTTCGTCGCGATCACCGAGCCGATGTAGAAAATGATTGCCATCAGCAAAAACACACTGCCCATACCTGGCAACGCTGTCACGAAACCTTCAACCACGCGGCGCAGACTTGGCGCGACAGAAATTACCCGAAGGACCCGCAGGATACGCAACGCGCGCAGGACAGACATGGTTTGTGATCCTGGCACCAGTGCCGCGCCAACAATGAGCACGTCAAAGATGTTCCAGCCACTTTTGAAAAACCGTTTGCCGCGCGCCACAAGCTTCAAGAAGATCTCAACTACGAAGAAAGCAAGGCAGGCCTTGTCCAAAGCAATGATCAAATCACCAGCACGCGACATGATGTAGGGAGAGGTCTCCATCCCCAGCAGGACAGCGTTGAAAATAATGACGCCAATGACCAAATTCGTGACCGAACGGCTGTCGAGCCAGATATTGAGCTGTTCTCTTACTCCCATCGGAGGTCTCCTTTTGCGCTCACCGCATATGGGGTGCGTTGAAACTGGCGACAAGCTCTACATGCGCAGACCAGCGGAATTGATCTATCACCTGAATCCATTCCAGTTCGTAACCAGCATCGATTAAAACCGCGGCGTCCCGCGCAAAGGTCACTGGATTACAGGAAACAAAGGCAATGCGCCGCACACTTGAGCGGGCCAGTTCCACGACCTGTGCCTCGGCACCTGCCCGCGGCGGGTCGATGACCACGGCTTGTGCTTTGGTAAATTCGTCTGCCATGAGCGGACGGCGAAAGAGGTCTCTGGCTTCATGCGTCACCTGGCGGACACCCGTTGCGTGCCGCCATCCAGCATCCAGCGCCGCAATCATAGCGGCATCCCCTTCGACGGCATGCACTTCGGCGTGTTGCGCGATTGGTAAACTGAATGTGCCGCACCCGGCAAACAAGTCGACCACACGTTTTGCCCCTTGCGTGATCTCCAGAACGGCCCGTGTCAGCGCCGCCTGACCATGGGCGGTGGCTTGTAAAAATGCACCCGGAGGCGGCGTTACTTTCGCAGGGCCGAACTGCTGTGTCGGAGCCGCGCGCAAGGCGACGACCTCATCCTCCCACGACAGACGTACCACGCGTGATGCCTCACAGATTGCGGCTAAAGATTGTCGTAAGGGCCCATCCAATGGCTTGCCGCCGCGTGCGAAAACATCCAAACCCGCATCGCTTTGGGTCACCGTGACAGACAAAGCAATCTTGCGGCTGGCTCCCGCGATGGCCAATGCCTCTGCGACGGCGGCACCAGCTTGCAGTTCGGGCGCAAGCAAATGGCAATCCGGAATGGCGACAATCGTTCCCGAAGCGCGACCATAAAAGCCAACCATCGCCCCCTTTTTGGTGCGCCGCGCAGCAAAACCCGCGCGCCTCCGCGACTTTGTAGGCGAGGTTTCAATGGGGCGGAAGTCAGTCTCCAATCCACGCGCTTGAAGCGCTTGGCGCACCACGTCCACTTTCCACGTGGCCACAAATTCATCTGTGGCATGTTGCAACTGGCATCCGCCACAGGACTTGTAATGACGACACGGTGGCGCAACACGCTTGTCGGACGGTTCAATTATTTTTAGGTCTCTGAGGCTTTGGCCCTCTAGATCACCTGCGACGACCTCGCCCGGCAAGGTGCGCGCCGCAATCACCGGACCCTCCGCAATACCATCGCCGTGCAGGCCCAGCCTTTTGATTGTCACTTCGGTCATGTGCTCGCTCTAAGCCGTATCAGGACCGTTTGCCAGTGCTACTCTGCCGCTTCCGTGCGGATAAAGCCGCCGGATTGCCGTTCCCAATATTGAGCATAAAGCCCGCCCTTCGCCAAAAGAGTCTCGTGACTGCCGTCTTCGACGATATGGCCATCATCCATCACGATGATGCGATCCATCTCTGTCAGGGTCGACAAGCGATGCGCGATCGCAAGCACGGTTTTGCCTTCCATCACCCGATCCAAAGCTGCCTGAATAGCAGCTTCTACTTCGCTATCGAGCGCACTCGTCGCTTCATCCAGGATCAGGATTGGCGCGTCTTTCAGAATTGCGCGCGCCAATGCAATGCGTTGCCGTTGGCCGCCTGAAAGCTTGACACCTCTTTCACCCAGATGCGCCTCGTATCCGCGTCGATCCCGGTGATCGATCAGTTCTTGAATGAAGTCATGCGCCTCGGCCTTACGTGCCGCTGCGATGACCTCCGCGTCGGACGCGTCCGGGCGGCCGTACAGAATATTGTCACGCGCAGATCGGTTGAACATCGCGGTTTCCTGCGTGACCATCCCGATGTTACGACGCAGGCTTTCCTGTGTGACTTTTGTGATATCTGAACCGTCAATCAGGATGTCCCCTTGCTCTGCATCATAAAGACGCAACAATAGCGATACGAGTGTCGATTTTCCCACGCCAGAGGCACCAACAATCCCAATTTTCTGGCCCGGGTCTATCGTCAGATCAATATTCTGGACGCCGCCTTTGTCGCGACCATAGGCAAAGCCAAGACCGCGCATCTCGATCTGACCCTGCGGCACGACCAACGACTGCGCCGTCAGATCATCATCAACCCGATTGCGTGGCGTCAATGTGCGGATACCGTCTTCGATCTCTCCGATGTTAGAATAGATCTGCATCAGCGTGAAACTGACCCAACCCGTCATCTGCGCAATCCGGATTGCGACAGCGCCTGCAGCTACAATATCACCCTCGCTCGCCATTCCACGCTGCCAGAGCAACAACGTGCCACCGATAAGTAAAACGGGCAAAATCCCCGCAAGCGACATCAGCGCAAATCGAAATCCCGCAGCCAAATACCCGAACTTCAATGCGGCCTGGCGAAACGCCTGCATTGATCCAAGGGCCGCGCGATCTTCATGATCCGCGTGGGCAAAGAGCTTCACAGTTTTGATGTTGGTTATTGTATCGACCACTTGCCCCGTGACCATCGCGCTTGCTCCAGCCCGATCCGCTGAGCGCATTCGAACACGCGGCAAAAACCAACGGATCAGCGCAAAATAGGCAATCAGCCAAACCCCAAACCCCAGTGCCACGCGCCAATCGATAGCAAAGAGCAATAGTACGGAACCAAAAAGCGATGCTAGCGCAAAAGCGACCACATTGATCGCTTCAGAAACGACTTCGGTCACCGCGCGCGCAGCCTGCATCTGCTTTTGAGCAATCCGACCCGCGAAGTCATCATCAAAGAATCCCACCGTCTGACCCAATGTCCAGCGGTGCAAACGAGACAAAACCAATGGGTTCACATTCGGCTGCACGATAATGGAGTTTGCGGAGGCCGAAAGACCAAACAACAACGGCCTTGCCACGAGGAAAAACCCAAGCGCTCCCACGATCACCAGCAGGTTCTGCGGCCCAAAAAACGCCTCCGGCCCAGTTTGTGCTGCCGCGTCGATGACCAGACCCAAGATCAGCGCAGTACCGGCTTCCATCGCGCCTGCGCCAGCAGAAAAAAACGCCGCGAGCCACAGTGCAGGCCAAGAGCCGGCAAGACACCACCGCATAAATGCCCCTAGCGTTTGTGGTGGCGGACCTTCTGCCGCGCGAAACGCGTCAATCCAGTTCTCAATCCTCACGCGGTCTCCTCAAGTTTGAGAAACCCGCCAGACTGACGGGCCCAGAAATCTGCATATAGTCCGCCCTGCGCTAAAAGCGCGTCATGGGTGCCGTCTTCGACAATCCGGCCACGATCCAAAACGAGAATGCGATCCATTTGAGCGATGGTGGACAAACGGTGCGCAATTGCGATCACCGTCTTACCTTGCATCATGCCGTAAAGCGTGTCTTGGATCACGGCCTCCACTTCGCTATCGAGTGCAGAAGTTGCCTCATCGAGCAACAGGATTGGTGCATCTTTCAGGATCACCCGCGCCAGCGTCACGCGCTGCCGCTGCCCGCCCGATAGCTTTACACCGCGTTCACCCACATGCGCGTCATAGCCATGTCGACTTTCAGGATCCTCAAGGTCCAGGATAAAATCATGCGCCTGAGCTTGTTTTGCAGCAGAGATCATGTCTTCTTCACGCGCTTCTGGCCTGCCATACAGCAGGTTGTCCCGTACGGAACGGTGCAACAGCGCGCTGTCCTGCTGCACCATTCCAATGGCCAGACGCAGGCTGTCTTGCGTCACGTCACTGATGTTTTGACCATCGATCAGAATGCGTCCGCTTTCCGGGTCATAAAACCGCAAAAGCAATTTCACGAGGGTTGATTTACCTGCGCCTGACCTGCCAACCAGCCCCACCTTCTGGCCCGGCGGGATTATCAGGCCAAGGTTGTCAAGTCCGCCTGTCGCGCGTCCGTAATGATGGCTCAGATCCTCAATTTCGATCTGCCCGTGCGTCAGTTTCAACGGTGCTGCATGCACTGCATCAGTTAAAGTGACAGGTTGGGCAATCGTCTCCATGCCTTCCTGCACGACCCCGAGTTCGCGGAAAAAGCTGGTCAGCGCCCACATGATCCAGCCTGTCATAGCATTGAGCCGCAGCGTCAGTGCAGTGGCCGCCGCTACCACACCGACGCTCGTCCCGCCGTCAATCCACAAGGATATGGCCCAGCCCACAACACCAATGATCAACAGACCATTCAACGTGACCAAAATAACATCCATGATGGTGAAGATGCGCATCTCTTTCTGAAACGTGAGCCGCGCTTCTTCAATGGCCTCCTTGGCATAGTTGATTTCACTCGCGTGATGGGCAAACATTTTGACCGAATGGATGTTTGTATATGCATCGACCAGCCGCCCTGTCAGAACCGAGCGTGCATTGGACGCTGCCTCAGACGCTGGCCCCACCCGGACCACAGTCCATCGCACGAGGCAACCATAGAGGAAAAACCAGCCCAGCAAGGGGATCAGCAAACGTGGATCCGACGTGCTCAGCAGAAACGCGGCGCCAATGAAGTACGCGAGTGAAAACGACACGGCATCAAAAATCTGAAAGATTACCTCACCAGCCGAAGCGGGCGCCTGCATCATCCGGTTGGCGATGCGGCCAGCGAAGTCATTCTCGAACCAGCCCACGGATTGCCGCAACACATGGCGGTGATTGCGGTAGCGCATCAGCATCCCGAAATTTGGCAAGATCGCGTTGTTCAGCAACATCACATCCAGCGCCTGTAAAGCCGGGCGCAAGAAGAGGATGAACAGAGATACAAGAATCAATTCAGTGCCGTGGTCGGACCAGAACGTTTCGGGCGTGCCCTCCATCAGATCGACCACACGGCCCATGTAATAGATCAGCCAAACCTCTATTGATGCGACGACAATCGACATGATCGCCGCCAGTACGAAGAGTGTGCGAAACTGTTCGGTGAAGGACCATAGAAACGGCCACAGATTACGTGGCGGCGTATCGGTCTCTAAGTAGTCAGCGTAAGGCTCGATGAGGTTTTCGAAATAGCGGAACATGGGCGGAGGCCTTGGCATCAGGTTTTACGAAATGCAGGAGCGCTGAAACAGCGCGCCAATCGATCAGGGTTATGTCGGCTTCAGCCGAACGAGATCCCGCGATACATTTCGTATTCCTCCAGTTACTGAACCGTGGGTAACGCAAAGAGATGCGAGAGTCGAGCCTTTCAAACGCCGCGCAGCAAGTCTTCGTGTGTCAGGGTAAAATCTGAGGCGATCCAGCGCTTTTCCAGTTCGGTAATTTTCGCGCCCAGCGCCTTACCTACATAGCGCGGCATGAGATCCCGCGCCTTCACCGGAAAAACCGCACCAGAGGCCCTTTTAATACGCGACATATCTTCAGAATTGACCGGGGTATTTTGCAGTGTAGCCCGCAAGATAGCCGCCCCGCCAGCAATACGCACACCCAACCGGTACGCGACTTCTTCCAAAGGCGCGGCTCCATAACCCGCTTCTTGAAGCGCCGTCAAATCGCGTGCTTCCTGCTTGCTCAATCGCAAACGCTCCACAACATGCGGATCACCGCTCAACCCGGCCAAGCGCAACAGCGGGTCGGGTTGAGCGGAAAGCTGCAATTCACTGTGCACGATCGGGCCTAGAAACTGGTCATCACTACCGGGAAGAACACGCGCCAGGCACCCGGTTTGCCGCATGACAGCAACCGCAGGCGCGGGATCAACGGCTGCGAGCAGTTTTTTAATCTCTCCGCCCACACGTTCGGCCGAGAGCCTTTCAAGACCCTCCGCATTTTGCGCAATGGCGTCCAGAGCCTCTGCGTCAAAGCCATCTTTGGGGTCCGCAAAACGGGCATGAAAGCGGAAGTACCGCAAGATCCTCAGATAATCCTCCCGAATCCGTGTACCGGCGTCCTCGATGAAACGAATGCGTCGCGCCAAGCAGTCTTGAATACCCGTTCCCAAAGGATCAACGACCTTACCATCCGGCGTCGCATAAAGCGCGTTGAGCGTGAAGTCGCGGCGGCGCGCATCCTCACGCATGTTTTTGGAGAACGTCACGACGGCACGGCGACCATCCGTTTCCACATCACGGCGAAACGTGGTGACTTCAAAGCCCTTGCCATCCACAACGACGGTGACAGTACCATGGTCGATCCCTGTCGGAACCGCCTTGAAGCCAACAACTTTGGCAAGGCGCATAACTTCTTGTGGCAACACATTCGTTGAAAGATCGACATCAGAACCATCAAGCTCCAGCAGCGCATCGCGCACGCAGCCTCCGACAAAGTAGACGTGCCCTTCTTGCATGAGAACACGGCAGAGGTTCTGCGCCTTTGCGTCGTTGAGCCAAGCGGTGGTGGCAGGCAGCCTTAAGTCATCTGGTCGGTCCATGCGCGCAACATACGCGCAGTTGCACCCCAGATGTAATAGGGCCCGTAAGGTACCGCAAAATAAGATCGTCGCTGCCCGCGCCAGCGCCGTCCTTCGATGACGAAATTTGAGGCGTCCAAAACATGATGGAGCGGTACCGAGAATACCTCGGCGACTTCACCTGGTTCCGCAATGACCTGAAACGCCTGATGCACATATCCAATCACGGGGGTTACAATGAACCCCGTCACGGTTTCATGGGCCGGCAAGTGCCCCAAGACCTCTACATGTGTCTCTGGCAAACCGATCTCTTCCCGTGCCTCACGCAACGCAGCGCCGGTCACGTCAGCGTCGACCTCATCTTGTTTGCCGCCTGGGAACGCGATTTGTCCTGGATGATGCTTCAAACGAGAAGAACGTTTGGTCAAGATCACGCGCAGACCATCTGGCGCCATAGTAATCGCCGCCAGAACGCCCGCCGGACGCAACTTGCGCCCTTCAGGCAAGACAGTTTCAGGGTTAAGATCAAAATCCGATGAAGGCTTACCTGATCGCGTCAGAGCTTCGCGGATTCGCTCAATGTCATGCCTCACTGTCATCACGATCTGCCTCGAAACCGACAGTGGTCGGGTCGAGATCGTAATGCGCTCCGCAAAACTGGCAATCCGCCGTCACCCGACCGTCGTCGGTCGTCATCGATTCGATGTCCCGAGCGGAATAGATCGACAGGCTTTGGCGGACTCGGTCTTCAGAACAGGAACAGCCAAATCGAACGGTTTGCGCATCATAGATCCGTGGCGCCTCTTCATGGAAAAGCCGTAACAGCAAATCGTTCGGCGCAACACTGGGGCCAATCAGTTCGATCTCTTCCACCGTATCGAGCAAGATGTTCACACGGTTCCAGTTTTCGGCCTGCCCACCCTGCATCAGATCACCAGCTTGCATGACATCGCCGGAACCGTCGCCCTGAGCCACGAAAGGCGACGCTTTTGGCATATGCTGCAGCATCATCCCACCACCGCGCCAATGCTCCGGAGTATTTGGCTCAGTGGAGCGACCAAAACTCAACGAAAACCGCGTGGGGAGTTGTTCTGATTGTGCAAAATAGGCTTCAGCGCATGCTGCGAGAGACCCACCTGCCAACGGTGTAATCCCCTGATACGGCGTCATGCCCTGACCCTGATCGATCATGATCGCGAAATAGCCCTCACCGATCTGGTCAAAGGCAGGCGCGTCTGTCAGCCGATCCGCATCATAGCTGGCGTAGGCACGAATACGCGCAGGCGCACCTTCTTCGTCGGGTCCGTAGTAATCCGTAGCAATCATCCGAACAGCGCCCTTGGACTGGACTTGAAGTTGCAGTTTCCAACGCAGCTTGATGGTTTGCCCGATCAAAGCAGTAAGCAGTGCCATTTCAGCCACCAGAGCCTCCACCTGCGGGGGGTATTCGTGTTGTTTCAGAATACCATTCAGCACACCGTCCAAACGGGCTACACGGCCACGCATGTCGCTTGCATCAAGCTGAAATGGCAGAACAGTATCGTCCCATGCGATCTGATATCCAAGTGTCATTGGGGTTTCCTTATTGCCAGGCGGTTGGCATACCGCGTCCATATAAGCGGCTCAACCCAGATGAAAAGAGGAAACAGCAGAATGATACCAAGGGTCGGCCCTGCACCCGATGCAAGACAGTCCTATGTTTTGCGACCCGGTGCCTATGCCATCTTGCCGCTGAAGAACCGCTTCCTGCTCACGGCTCAGATTGGAGATAGGATCGATATCCAACTTCCCGGTGGTGGTATTGATTCTGGCGAAAACACGTTGCCTGCGTTGCACAGGGAAGTTCTCGAGGAGACCGGTTGGCACATAGCGCGGCCACGACGGATGGGTGCTTTCAGGCGCTTCGCCTATATGCCTGAGTACGACATGTGGGCGGAAAAGCTATGCCATGTCTATGTGGCGCGCCCAGTCGTTCAGGTGTCGGAGCCGATCGAACCAAACCATGAAACGCTTGTGCTTTCGGGATCACAAGCCATTAAGGCCTTGGGAAACGACGGAGATCGGAGCTTCATGGCGCGTTACGTGACATCCGTTTCGGGCTGAAATTCAAACATTATACCAGAGACATCGTCTGGAAATTCTGGATTGCCTGCGAATTCGCAGAGCTTCCAGACCATCGCTTCAAAAAAAGCGAGGCCGCGGACATCCTTGAGATCATGCATGAAGCTGGTAAGACCCTCTTCATCCAGCATGTCGCCTGTCTCATTAGGGCATTCAATCACGCCATCTGAGAGAATGACGACCCGGTCACCTGGATTGAGCTGGGCTTCAAATTCACAAAACGTGACGCCAGACATAAGCCCGACGGGGAAACCACCAGTGCCCTCCTGCTCGACCACCCCGGATTTTCGCTGAATGACTGGGTGCGGATGACCCGCCTGGCAAAATTTAACATGCCCAGTGTTCAAATTTATGTCCGCCAGCATCAGCGTAAAATAGTGCTCTGTCTCCATCTCGTCGAGTACAAGCTCGTTGAGCATCGAGATCGCTTCATTCAGTTGGCGTGGCGTGAAACTGCCGTCTTCCTGCTTTTCGAGTGCAATATTTTGATCCAGCGCACTGCCCGACAAATACCCTGCAAGCCGGGCGGTCATCAATGCTGAGCTAATTCCATGACCGGAAACATCCAACGAATAGAGGCCCAAGTGCCCATCACCGACGGAATAGTGTCCAACCAGGTCCCCGCCAACATGCCCGCTGGAGCGTAGTAACAGCGACAAATGACTTTTCTCAATTTGCTTGAATCTCTCCGGCACAAGAGACTGCTGCAGTTTTTTCGCTTCCATTAAATCGTTATCGAGCGAATCGTACAGACGCTGTAACTCGTCCAGCGTTTCACCAATCACCCGGTTCTTGGTGGTCAGCTCTCTTTGCATGTCGAGAATGCGTTCGCCCGCCGTGATACGAGCACGTAATTCGTTTCCGTTCACAGGTTTTGTCAGAAAATCATCTGCGCCGGCATCCAGACCCTGTGCCACGTCATTCTTTTCACTCTTGGAGGTGAGAAGAATGAAATAACCATAGGATTCTTCCGTTAGCTCTCTGAATTTCTTACAAAACTCTATGCCAGTCATTCCGGGCATCATCCAATCACTGATGACGAGTTCCGGTCTGCGGGCGAGGCATAACTCAATAGCTTCATCCCCAGAAGAAGCTTCGATCACTTCGTAGCCCCAACGTGCAAGAGAACTGGACAGGATCTTTCGCTGTAGCCGGCTATCGTCGACCACGAGGATCAAACGCTTCTCCGCATCCCGAGGATCGGAGACTTCAGAACGGTCAAAGGACGGCAAAGCAGGCATTCAAAACCAATTGATAAAGCGGATTGAGCGATGAACTACCAAGCGAGCCTTAAGGACCCGTGAAGGCTAAAATTTGATCCAAAAACCGCTGCGTTTAAACCGCTTGTTAGGGCCTCAGCGGTAGCTACACAGCGTTAGTTTAAGAGGCTCGAAATGATTGATTGGGATCGTGTCGCAGACCTTCGAGAAGAGGTCGGACCAGAAGATTTTGACGAAGTTGTCGAACTGTTTTTACAGGAAGTAGACGAGGAAATCGAAACACTTTCCTGTGCTGCGGCTACTGAAGGCTTATCTGCGAAGTTGCATTTCCTGAAAGGCAGCGCTCTGAGCCTTGGCTTTCGAGAATTTTCAGGTCTGTGCCAATCTGGGGAAAGCGCTTTAACCCAAAACCCAGACGCTACCATTGATCTCGCAAGCTTACACACAAGCTATCAATCCTCTCGCAGTACGTTCCTTGCCGACCTTCCCACTCGGTTTACCAACTAAACCAGTCGATAAAAATGCTCGGGACGCGCATCACCAAAAGTTTTTAGCGCCTTGGATCGCAATTTTCGCATCCCGCTTATCCATTTGTCGCGATCTTGAGCGCGATGAACTGCATAGCGCTCTACTTCCGAATGCGGAAGCACCAAGAATTTCCCTGTGTCTACCGCATTCAGGGTGGCAGCAGCTACTTCGTCGGCCGTTAACAGGGAAGCAAAACTGTCTGCATCCTCCGCGCTCACATTGATGAGCGGTGTCGCAACGTACTGCGGACAAAGCAGACTAACGCCAATCCCCTCATCCCCGTGGGTTATAGCCAAGCTTTCCGCAAAACTAACCGCCGCATGTTTTGTCGCAGAATACGCAGCATCGCCGATCTGGTTCAACAGACCCGCCGCAGATGCAACTATCACGAAATACCCCGTGCCCCGGGCTGTCATAGCAGGGACAAGACGACGGCTGGCATAAACATGTGCCATCACGTTGACCGCCCAACACAACTCCCAATCCGCGTTTGAAGCCGAAGCGGCGCCCTCAGCCTGATGAGACAACACACCCGCGTTTGAAAAATATAGATCAATTGGACCATGCGCAGTTTGCGCATCTTCGATCGCCTGTGAAAGTTGAGCTTCGTCCGTCACGTCGCAGCGAATATGCTTCGCACCCCTCTGTTCGTTATCAGAGATGTCAAAATTACATACCAGTGCACCAGCATCGACCAGCTTGGCTATCAAGGCCGCACCTATGCCGCTTGAACCACCCGTCACCACCACCGATTTGCCTGTATACTCCAAATGGCCTCTCAAATTACGAATTGCGCCAGCGTCTCATCGTTGGTGATATCCGTATAGGTAAATCCGCCGTCCTCAATGCGCTGAAACATCAAGGGAAAGTTTTCTGACGCGTCTGTTTCAATACCAATCAACACAGAACCGAAATTGCGTGCAGATTTCTTCATGTATTCAAATCGCGTGATATTGTCGTTTGGGCCCAGCATCTGCAAAAAGTCTTTTAACGCACCGGGTCGCTGCGGCAGACGTAGAATGAAATACTTCTTCAACCCTGCATAGCGCTGCGCGCGCTCCTTCACTTCAGGCAACCGTTCAAAATCAAAGTTACCACCAGATGCGACCGAAACGACGGTCTTGCCTCGGATCAGACCGGCTATCTCGCTCAGCGCGTCAATGGCCATGGCCCCCGCAGGCTCCAGTACGATGCCTTCAACATTCAACATTTGTACGATCGTACCGCAAATCCGATCTTCTGAGAGATGGATAATATCTTCTGGTCGCGCGTCCTTGAGCCGCGCAAATGTCCGCGCCCCGATCTTGGCAACCGCAGCCCCATCTACGAAACTGTCAATGGGCGATACGTCGACAGGCTTTCCCTCGAACACAGCAGCTGCAAGGCTCTGTGCGCCGGTTGGTTCGACAAATGTGTAACTGGTGTGCCCCCCAAAGTAGCTGCGGACCCCAGCAGAGAGGCCGCCGCCTCCTACGGGCAGAATGATCCGGTCAGGTGTACGGCCCAATTGATCTGCGATCTCGACCGCGACCGAAGCCTGCCCTTCGATTACATCATCATCGTCAAAGGGCGACAGGAAATGGCCGTTCGCCTCAGCACAAAACGCCTGAGCCTGCGCCAGTGTTTGATCAAAGTAATCCCCAACCAGTTTTACATCGACATGGTCCGCGCCAAAGAGCTTTGTCTTCATCACTTTTTGCTCTGGCGTCGTGACAGGCATGAAAACCACACCCTGAACTCCGAAATGTTTGCACATGAAAGCGACACCTTGTGCGTGATTTCCCGCACTGGCGCAGACAAAAAGATCTTTGCCCGGAATCACTTTGCGCATCGCGTTAAACGCACCACGCAGTTTGTAGGAACGCACCGGACTGAGGTCTTCGCGTTTCAACCATATGTCAGCGTCAAATTGCGCGCTCAACAGGTCATTGCGCATAAGAGGCGTAGGCGGGAATACGTCGCGCATCGCTTCTTCGGCGGCACGGGCACAGGACATGAAATCGGTCATGCAACCCTCACTGGCGTATCATCGTTGCAAGAGCAAGAGCAGCGGCCCGATCAACTGGTCGGTATCCACAAGGATGGACATTGATGGCACAGGCTGCCTCGGATGCGCAAACAACGTTTACACCGCATTTTGCTCCGAAAACCGGCTGCTGGGTATCCGGATAACAACGTCAAACATTATCCAAAGGAATACGGTCCAGACTCAAAGTAACGTTTAAGCGCGCCCGGTATGGCGCCGCGAGCACATATGTAGCGTGGTTCTGGCGCTGCTATTCTGACCGCTGACCTGATCTGAACGCATCGTACAACAAGGATCAGAGATTTACGTTTTGATGACCACGATCTTTTCGACTACACCTTATCTGGTTCCCAGATCGGTCGAAAACCAGCCCGAACATTCAATACCAAAACGCGAACAAGCTACCAAAGCAGGATAACCGCAAAAGAAGTGCCTCCAAATGATTGAATTTCAAACACTTTTACTATTTTCCTTAGCGAGTTTCGCGCTGTGTGCAACGCCTGGTCCGGATATGCTTCTGATCGCCGCGCGAAGCGCTGTTCAAGGCCGTATGGCTGGGCTGACAACATATCTGGGCGTTTCAGCGGGATCTTTTCTTCATGCGCTGATGTTGGCGCTTGGACTTTCCCAGCTTTTCTTGGCCGTCCCATATGCATACGATCTCATCCGCTACGTTGGCGCGGCGTATCTGGCATATCTCGCATGGCACGTGCTGACAGGTAACGACAGCAACGCGTCAACGCAGACACCCAACAAGAGTCTTTCGATGGGCGTCATTTTCCGACAGGGGCTGTTTTCAAACGTGTTCAATCCCAAAGTTGCACTTTTTTTCCTCGCGCTGTTTCCGCAGTTCGTCGATCCAGAAAAAGGCGCAGTTGGGCTACAGATTATGATGCTTGCTATTGTTCTCAACATCGTTGGGCTGGTTGTGAACGGGATCGTCGTTTTGTTGGCAGGCAGTGCGCGCCAGTTCTCGACAAATACCCGTGCCTTCGCGAAAGTGTCCCGATATCTTCTCGGAGGTGTCTTCGCTGGCCTGGCAGCCAGGTTGGTTTTCGACGGACAACGCTAGGTTCTGAGAACGCGTGAAAAACCAAAAATCAGGCCTAGCCCGCAGCTAAACGCCTGACATCAGAGGCTTTAGGAAAGTGTAAATGCTCTGCGCCTTAACGCGCAGAACCTCCCCTGCTGTTTCTGTTTCTTTCCAAAAGTCTTCACCAACGGTCCAGGTTGCCGAAACCGAAATATGACCGTTGACCGCCAAAACAGGCATTCTGCACGAGGTCTGCTCACAATAGACGATCAGGACTGTATTTCCCGGATACGGCGAAACCAATTGACAGCTCATCAATTGAGTATCCGACAGGTCAGCGCACAGTGAATACACGCCCTTGATCTGAGCAACTGCCGGGTCCGCGATCCGGTTGCGGTGCAACGCGGCGCTCGTCTCGGCTGCCAACTCGCTGTTTTCCTGAAATGATACACGCAGTTCTGATAGATCGGTGCCGGTCTTTTTTTCATCATAGGCGAAACTGGTGACGACCGGGATTGGATTACCGTGCCCGTCCTTCGCAATATCACGCACATCGCGGCACTTGGTTTCTCCTTTTGCCAATAAAGTAGCACCATCTAGACTTTCCCCCCGGAAAATTGGACCTCCCCGAGAAAACTGTCCGGTTCTATCTACAAGGCCAAAATCAACAAATCTGAAAAACGCCGGACAGTTTTGCGCAGTTGCTGGGCTGGCACAGAGCAGCATAAAACAACCAATGATCACTCTGAACATAATATTGGCCTTTGAAACTTAGGTGCGCGGGTGCAGGCGGGTACCGCATATGGGTCGATGGAACCGTTCCACGAATAAGATTGCAAATCCACCATCTTTTCCTGCACGCTGGAGCGAAATAAAGCGTCTTGAAATCGTCTCTTTGGTTTCCAGATGCGCCTGGCGCGCGCAGTCATGCACATTCATGCTGAGCAACCCAAGCAGAACAGAACCCAAGTACCTGACCGCCCGCCTTTCTAATGATGCTCGGGTGTAGGAAGATCGCACTGACCAAACAGAATAAGCCCACTCTGGAGTAGAGGATGACCGGTATGATCGAGAAACGCCAATCGCCCCCGTCATTTGGTGCTCGGCTGAAACGTGTCCGCACTGCGGTCGGTTTGAAGCAAAGCGGGCTGGCCGAAATGCTTGGCATGGACCAGACGACCGTCTCGCGCTGGGAAGCAGGCACACATTGTCCGGAGTCAAAGTTACAGTTGGATGTCTTCGAGAGGTTAGCGCCTTACCGCACAGAGGATACTGCGCTGAAAAGGCTGGTTGAAACATCGCATGGCTGCATCCATCTCGTGGACGAAGCCAATCACCTATGCCTCGCATATTCGGCCAGTCGCGCGCGAGATTGGCGCGTGGGCCCGCGTGAAATGGTTGGGATATCGCTTTGGCAGTTTGCAACCGAAGAAATCCAAAAAGCCGAAAGCGAACTCGAATTGTCGGATTGGTGGCACGTGCTATCGCCTACCCCAAAGCTCTTTGTGACCTCGCAGGCGGATCAAAGAGACATTCGGATTAGTGCAGGAGAGATCCTTTGGGAAAGGATCTATCTTTCAGACGGGACACCGGCGCGGCTTGTCACTGGCAGCCGGCGTGCCGCATAATTTATGCGTGGGCCGGAAAGTAATCTCCGACTAGATTGAGTCCATGCGCTTGATCCCAAAACCCTTTTTCCTTGTCATCATGTTATGGGTTACTGGTCTTCTGGCGGGCGCACAATTTGCCAAGGTTTCAGTACTGTTACCGGAGATTTCAAAGATCTATATAGATCACGGCGACCACATCGCGTGGTTGCTGACGTTAGTGAGCATTGTCGGTGCAATTTTCGGTGGCGTTGCAGGTGCATTGGCCAACCGGTTCGGTCAGAAACCGATCCTGGTTGCGTCGTTGAGCATGGCGGGCCTGCTTTCCATATGGCAGTCTACATATCCAAGTTTTGGCTTTATGGCCGGTTCACGCATTCTGGAAGGTGTCACCCATCTTGGGATCGTCGTAACGGCGCCCGCATTGATGGCGCAGCTGAGCACGGACAGATGGCGCGGGGCAACAATGGCCCTCTGGAGCACATTTTTCGGTGTTTCATTTGCGCTGTTTGCCTGGTTTGGCATCCCCCTCGTGAAAGACGTCGGGGTACGCGGCTTGTTTCTCTTACATGGTGCCGGGTTCCTGTCGGTTGCAATCGCAACATACGCGCTCTTGCCAGCGTGCGATGATGCCGCCGTAAAAACCCAACCCACGAAACAGCCTGGACCGATCTCCTTGGCGCAGTCCTACAAAAATCGTGCTGTTGTTTGGCCAGGTCTTGGGTGGCTCTTTTACACCCTCACATTTCTAGCCTTGCTGACCATTTTGCCCTCCCAGATGCCCGACACGCTTAGACCTCAGATGACAACAACAATGTCGCTTGTCGGGATCGGGGTCAGCTTGACCATTGTGCCGCTACTTTTAATGCAGTTGCGCGCAACAACTGTGGTGATGACCGGATTTGTATGTGCTGCTGCGGTGACGGCCTTTGGCCCAGCTATAAGCCTTTTTACGCTGTCACTTTTATTGTTTGCCACACTCGGCTTGATCCAAGGGGGTACTTTTGCTGCAGTCGCCGAGTTGAACCCGTCAATGTCCAATCGCACACTCGGATACGGTTTCCTGGCGCAAACAGGGAACATTGGAAACCTGGTCGGGACACCGGTCATGCTGGTAATTTTAGGCATGTCTGATCAAAACACACTCCTTCTGGTGACATGCAGCATTTATGGCGTTGGGTTTTTATGTCTGATGACCCTGGCACAACGCCTCAGATAGTATCGTCAATAGCTTCTGCATATTTTAGGTTGTCTTGATTCAGTTGGATCATTTCGATTTCTGAACTGCCCGAAAACGAACGGATGAAGCGGTATTTGTTCTCCATAAAAAGAACGGTACATGAGGTCGCACCCTGCCCACCACACATCAAAAGAAAAGTGATCACATGGTGAGGCGGGTATTTTTATGGATTCTATGCAGGCTAAACTGGGATAGTTTCACATCTGCGACGCGATCGTTTACGATACATCTTGACCGGCGTGCCGCGTGGAGAATTCGGCCAAGACGTCCAAGTGACTGTGCATTTGGTACCTAAAGCAGTGCATTCCTGCGATTTGGAACTGGGAGGTTCTTCGAAAAAAATTGCGCGATTTAAATTATTGAGCGGCTTTGGCATGTGATGCAGATACAGCTGCAAGACACAAAGCTGCCTTCTGGGGACCGCGTTTGGCCCTAAGCACGAAGCCTTTCGCCCGTTTGTGTCGAGAAGAAACAAGCCTTTTGGGGCAAAAAATCGATGGCAGCTTCGCTTCTTTCAGCGATTTCAAAGTCTTTCGGCATCTTAACGACAATCGGTTTTTCATCCGCTTTGAACGTAACCAATGTCTGGTCTCCGGTCATTTCAAGCGTGTAAACAGCTGCATCCAGCAAGCCCTGACCCTTGGCGACGACCTGACAGTCTTCTGGCCGGAAACCGATTGTAACGTCTGCACCATCCGCAAGGCCGGGTGCTGGAACCGAAACGCCCGGTCCGGTGAACCTGCCGCCAGACAAAGCGCCTTTGACAAAATTCATCGGTGGGGATCCCATGAAGCCTGCCACAAAGAGGTTCGCCGGATCGGAATAGATTTCTTTTGGGGGCGCCAATTGCTGGAGCACACCATCTTTCATAATCGCAACGCGATGCGCGAGAGTCATGGCTTCGATTTGGTCATGGGTGACATAAATTGTCGTGATGCCAAGCTCGCTTTGCATGTGTTTCAGCTCGGCGCGCATGTGACCGCGCAATTTGGCGTCCAGGTTCGACAGGGGTTCGTCCATCAAAAACACAGACGGTCGACGGATGATCGCACGGGCCAATGCCACACGCTGACGCTGCCCACCTGACAGCTGTCCGGGTAAGCGCTCCAGAAGGTCTTCCAGTTCAACTTGCTCAGCAGCTGCTCTCACGGCAGCATCCATCTCGTCTTTGGGTGTCTTTGACATTTTGAGGGGAAAGCCGATGTTTTCCGCCACGGTTTTGTGCGGATAGAGCGCATAGGATTGGAACACCATGGCGATGTCGCGGTACTTCGGCAACACGTCGGTCACGTCCTGATCACCGAACAATAACGCGCCCGAAGATATGCTTTCCAGCCCGGCAATCATCCGCAGCGCGGTAGATTTTCCACAGCCGGATGGCCCCAACAACACCAGAAATTCGCCCGCGGTTACATCAAGCGAAAGATCTTTGAGCGCGTGGAAGGCGCCATAAAACTTGTTCATCCCGCGGATCGAAATTGGCTTTGCCACAGTCTCGTTCTTCATACCCGTCAACCTTTTACGGCTCCCACAAGGAGCCCCTTCGTTATGTATTTTTGCAGTACAATCGCCAGAAAAACGACAGGAATGATCATCACGATAATGGTCACAGACATAGTCCACCAAAGCACTCCACGTTCGCCCGCGTTCATCGCAGCAACAAGGATCGGCATGGTCTGGGCATCACTGGTCGATAAGAACAGCGCCAACAGATATTCGTTCCAGCACAAGATCATGACCAGCAAGGTGGTTGCAGCAAGGCCCGCCCGGCTGAGTGGCAGCACGATTTCACGAAACGTGCCGATCATCGTAGCGCCATCCAGCTGCGCACTTTCTTCTAGATCACGCGGGATCGAATTGAAGAAATCATACATCAACCAGACGACAATCGGCAGGTTGATCACAGCGTAAGTCAGGATGATCGCGAGATGCGTGTCGAGCATGCGCACAGATTGAAACATCATGTAAATCGGCACCACAACGACGATGGGTGCCAGAATCCGCTGGGAAATGATCCAAAACAATATGTCGCCGTTCGACAGGCGCGCCTGATACACATTCCCCACGGCCCGAGCGAGCAGGAAAAATAATGCCACGGCGACCGCCGTTGCCAGTTTCAGATCAGCGTCATAGACCCCAACAGCGACCCCAACCCCAACAACCAGCACTACGAAATACAAGATGGTGATCAGGTTGGGCGCATAGGCCACTCGCGACAGGGCGTAAGCTGCCATCGATCCAACCATCACACTCAGTCCTGTTGCGCACAAAGCAATGATAATCGAATTCATGTAGGCGCGCAGCGTATCCGCATAATCGGTGACGAAGAGTTCTTTCCACGCATGCAGACTGGGTTGAAAGTCAACAAATGGCAGAAAGTAAGGGCCTTGGTTGACGGCAGCAGGGGTTTTGACAGAGGTAATCAGCAACCAGTAGATCGGGAAGAGCACAAAGGCGGCCCAGATCAGCAGAATCCCATACAGCAGGATCTTGGTGGCCGGTGCCATTTCGCCGATGCGTCGTGGCTCGAACAGACCCGGGCGTCTTTGCTGGCTCATCGTGCGGCCCTCATTTTACCCAAGACCACGAGGTTGAAAAAACTCACGCAGGTCACAACGGTGACGAACAAAAGGATATAGGCGATGGCAGAAGCCTGCCCCAGATCGATCGACCGCCATGCGTAATAGGCCTGCAAGCTGACGGATTCCGTCGCAATCCCAGGGCCACCGGCAGTCATGATGTTGGGCAGGTCGATGATTTTAAACGCCTCGATCACGCGGATGAGCATGACTGTTGCGGCCACCGGCAGAACATGCGGCCAAGTGATTTCCCGAAAGCTTTGCCATGGGCTTGCACCGTCGAGTTCGCCCGCCTCAGTGAGATCACGCGGCACGCTTTCGAAGGCCGCCAACATCATGATGAAAACGAAGGGAATCCACTGCCAGCTGTCTGCGACAGTGATGAAAATCCGCGCGGCCCATGGATCTGACGCCCATGCGAAATCACCCAAACCCATCCATTGCCACACATAGGAAAACGGGCCTTTGGTTGTATCGGCCAGCATGCGGAATGTGTAACCGACGCCAATAGGTGTAACCATCATGGGCACAAAGAAGATCACGCGGAAGGTCGTGCTGCCACGCAGTTTTTGCGAACAGGCGAAAGCCAGTGCAGCGCCAATCAGAAACTGGATACCACAGCCTATGACCACATAAAAAAGAGTGGTTCCGATGGTGCCAAACGGATTGCCGCTGAGGAGCGTCGCGCAGAAAAGCCACAACAATCCCAGCGCCATGAAAAAAGTAATAAGGCGTCCCAGAAACCAGACCCAGTTGAACTTGCGGATGATGAAACGCACCATCCACCAGATGAGCAATCCCGTACCCGAGAGCCCCACGATCCAGCCGAGGATAGAAATGCTTGTGAAGGTACCCAACAGATGGAATTGTTCGGACCCGAACAGGAGCTTTTCAAAGTTGCGCCAACCGACCCATCGGATGGAAAACCCTCCCCCGCTCAGGCGCAGTCGCGAGAAGGCAAGTAGCAGAGATGCTACCAGCGGAAAGATCGAGAAAATGAGGATAAGCGTCACTGCTGGCGCCAGAAACAGGCGCCCCATGTGTCGGTCGAGCCATTCATTCATGTCAGGAACCCTAATCGTTGGCGCGGGCGAAACAGGACGCCCGCGCCGAAGTCACCCTAGTTGGTGATACCAAGCGACAGCGAGTAGATTGCCGCCTGTTCATCCCGGCCGAAATCATCCGTGATTTCTTCCCAGCCTTCCTCGATGTTTTCGAGGGCCTGCTCTGCGGTGATCTCATCCGCCATGAAGCGCGCGAGTTCGCGATCAAGCACCACGCCTGTGTATTGCTGCGCCCCCGGAATACGGAAATCTGACGCCATGTTTGGGTGGTTCAGGCTTTCCTTGACGGCGCTCAGATAGTTCTCGGCCGCTTCCTGACTGAAACCCGCTTCAACCCAGGCGGCTGTGTCTTCCAACTGCGAGTTGCGGTAGGGGTTATAGCCTGTCCAGCCGAGCGTCACATCGACATTCGACTGCTCCGCCTGATTCATATAGCTCAGAAAATCATAGGCGGCCTGCGCTTTTTTGTCGTCCAGTGTCGCCGAAATGGCCGCTGTCCAGCCGCCAAAGGCCGCGAAGGGTGAATAGTTGATACCATCAATCGCATGCGGGCAATTGTCTGCTTCGCACGCCACCAGTTCACCGGTCGCAGTATCCAAGATTTCTTTTGAACCCGGCGTGATGATCGCGCCAACTTTATCGCGGATCTGGCTGCCTTCCTCGATAGACAACGGGCCAATATCCCCCCAGTCGATCATCAAGCCGCAACGGCCACCAATCACGAGCGCGCGGGTGTCGCCAATATCATGGTTCAACTCGTCCGGCGGTCCGAATTCGCCAGTCGCCTTGTAGATTTCAAAGGCCTTCTTCCAAGCGGCGTTGTTGATCTTGGGCTTCATGGTTTCAGGATCAAAATAGAGACCCTCGGACGTCCCCTGCGACTGTACCATGCCGGCTGCAATGGTCTGAACCGCGAAATAGGACTGTGCATTCCGCTTCTTGAAGATGCAGGAACCAAAATCCGCTTCACCATCGCCATTCATGTCCTGACCGTGGATCTTCCCGGCAACGTCTAGGTACTCTTCCCAGGTTTTTGGTGGCTCAAGACCGTTTTCTGCCAACACGTCAGTGCGATAGTAGACCATCTGAAAATCACCATCGATCGTGATGAAATAGGTAGATCCTTCGACCTTTTGGTTAAAGTCACGGAAATAGGGCGCGATATCCTGCAGGTCTATTTTTTCATCGGCCTCGATATAGGGATCAAGGTTCCGCACCAATCCGCCAGAGACCAGTTCAACACCCCAACCTGACGCGAAGACTCCAACGTCGATGGAGTTTGTCCCTGTGGCCCAATCCGTCAGCAGCTTTTGGAAGATTTCCGCAAATGGCACTTCGGACACGCGAATTTCGGCGCCTGTCATGGCTTGGAATTCTTCGCCACGCTCGGCGAGTCGTCCGGCGATTACAGGACCCGGACGGGTTAGAATATTTATCTCGATGCCGTCGTACTGGCCTTCCGCCGACACAATGGCCGGGGTAAGCGCGGTTGTCAGGGCAAGAGCTGACCCCGCGAAAAGCTTGCGTAACATGTTATTTCCTCCACTGTTTTTTGTATTGAGCGATCTCTGTTGGCTGTCTGTTCTCCGGCCGCACGGCTCACTTCTCCGCATCACGCCGGTTCTCCATCCCCTTGTTGGTCGACAGGCCCTCCACTCCATCGGTTCGCCACAATATCCAAAAGCTACTTGTGCTGACTAGACCTGTCAACTAACATGTTAGCTAGACATGCTAAGACAAGCAAAGCCATAATTGGCGGACATGCCCACCCTTTGCGACCAAGAAGAGACATCTTTTGGCTGACGTTGATACATCAAAGCTACCGGTCCTGAACGACCTGACCGGGTCGCTGGCGGATCGCGTTTATGCGGCGCTCAAGTCAGCCATCCTTTCACTGGACTTTCTACCGGGCGCGAACATCCGTAAATCCGACGTCTGCGAACAGCTGGGTGTATCGCGTTCGCCCGTTTCTGATGCGCTGACAAAGCTCTCTGGCGAAGGACTTGTCGACATTATCCCGCAATCCGGAACGCGCGTGTCACGCTTGTCGATGGCAGCCATTCGCGAAGACACGTTCCTGCGTGAAGCCCTCGAAGTAGCCGCGAGCCGACACGCAGCTCTCCATCGCACACCAGAAGCAATGGCGCGTTTGAAACGGAACCTCGAGATGCAGAAGCTGCTGATCGCCGATGTCGACAAAGAAGATTTCATCTACACGGACGCAGCTTTTCATGAAATCATCATGTCGACCACAGGGGTCAGCCGACTATCGTCGACTGTTAGCGCCGTGTCTACGCAGGTGAACCGCGCCCGATTGTTGATGGTGCCCGAGCCAGGCCGACTGTCTGACACGCTGCACGAGCACATCCAGATCCTGCACGCGATTGAGCAGCAAGACGCGCACGCGGCCGAAGAGGCCATGCGTTATCATGTCTGGCAGCTTCTGGACCGCCTCAAAACACTGGTGATGGATCGCTCGGATCTCATCTCCTCGTAATCGCAAAAGGACATTGCCATGAACCCAGCCGCAACACGCCCTCTGAACAACCGAACACGTCGTGACGTGCCCTGCACTGCTATGGGGTTCGGCGGCGCGCCTTTGGGCAATCTCTATCGTGCCATTACCGAAGAAGAGGCGCAGGCAACGTTGCAGGCCGCCTATGACGGCGGTGTTCGCTTTTTTGATACCGCGCCGCAATATGGGCTTGGTCGCTCCGAAGGCCGATTTGGCGAGGCTCTCAAGCGGTTTGGACGAGACAGTGTGCAACTTTCCACCAAGATTGGGCGTTTGTTGGTTGACTGTGAACCCGGTGAGGTCACCCCCGAAGCCTTTGTCGATGTGCCGCAAAAACGCATTGTTTTTGATTATACCTACGACGGGGTGATGAAATCCTACGACGCCAGCCGCGCGCGCCTCGGGATAGAGAACGCAGATGTTTTGCTTGTGCATGACGTCGACGTCTTTAGCCAAGGCAGCCAGGAAGCTTCTGACGCCAAGGTCCGGGAGCTTTTCGACGGCGGTGGTTATCGCGCGCTGGAGGAGTTGCGCAGCAGTGGTGACATCGCCGCCATCGGCGCGGGCGTCAACGAATGGCAGGTCTGCGAGCGGCTGTTGGAACTTGGCGATTTCGACGGCTTTCTGCTGGCCGGTCGCTACACATTGTTGGAACAAGAAGCACTCGATAGCTTCCTACCGCTCTGCATTGAACGCGACGTGGGCATCATCCTTGGCGGGCCGTATAATTCGGGTATTCTGGCCACGGGTCCGGTTCCCGGCGCAAAATATAACTATGCTGATGCCCCGCCTGACATCATGGCCCGCGTCAAAAAGATCGAGGCGGTGTGCACCTCACATGAAACGCCGCTGATCGCCGCTGCGTTGCAGTTCGTGATGGGCCACCCAGCCGTTAAAACCGTGATCGCAGGCGCCATGCGTCCCGAAGAGGTCCGCTCAAACCTTGCGGTGTTTCAAACATCCGTACCCGACGCACTCTGGTCAGACCTGCGCACAGAAGGGCTGATCCGCGCGGATGCACCCCTGCCTTCGGAGCGTGCCGATGTTGCGTAATATTGATCCGATCCTCTCGCCCGACTTCCTGCATGCGTTGCGCGCAATGGGACATGGCGACGAAATTGTGCTGGCAGATGCGAATTTCCCTGCCGAAGCGCTTGGGCCAAAGTGCATCCGGGCCGATGGCGCGGATACAAGCGCTGTGCTGCGCGCGGTGCTTTCTGTGATGCCGCTTGATACCTATGTTGATGACCCCGCGCTGTCGATGCAAGTGGTAGGAGACGCCGAAGCGATCCCAGAGACAGTGCAGGACTTTCAGCAGATCATTGATGCAACCTCAGACGCGCCCCGGCAGATCCAAACACTGGAACGATTTGCCTTTTATGATCGTGCAGCGACGGCCTTTGCCGTCGTACAGACCGGTGAACGCCGGCTTTATGGCAATCTGATCCTGAAAAAGGGCGTTTTGACGTGAGGGCAAGCGATGAAAATTGACGCCCATCAGCACTTTTGGGCGCTGAAACGCGGCGACTATGGGTGGCTGACGCCGAACCTCACGCCGCTCTATCGCGACTTTGAGCCGGAAGATCTTCGCCCATGTCTGTTGGCAAACCATATTGACGGAACCGTTCTGGTACAGGCAGCCCCGACGTTGGCTGAAACAGAGTATATGCTCGGCCTTGCTGACGCGCATGACATGATCCTTGGTGTCGTCGGCTGGAGTGATTTTGAGGCAAGCGATGCCGCCGAAACGATCAACGCACTGGCCGCGCGCCCAAAGCTCGTCGGATTGCGTCCGATGATCCAGGATATCGCAGATGATGACTGGATGCTGCGCGCAGACCTCGCCCCCGCCTTCGAGACGATGGTCAATACCGGGCTGGTTTTTGATGCATTGACCATGCCGCGTCACTTGCCCAATCTCTCTGAGTTGCTGGCGCGCTATCCCGACCTGCGCATCGTTGTTGACCATGGCTCCAAGCCCGATATCGCCAATCGCGCGTTTGAAAGTTGGGCGGCGGACATGGTAAAACTGGCCACGCAAACAGGCGCTTACGTCAAGCTATCGGGCCTGGTGACCGAGGCGGCCCCCTTTTGGTCGGATGATGATCTGAAACCATACATCGATCATCTGATCGCGCATTTTGGACCCCATCGCATGATCTGGGGCAGCGACTGGCCGGTCTGTACACTCGCCAGCTCCTACCAGCGCTGGGTGGAGACAACAGAGACCCTTTTGATCGGTTTGTCCGCATCAGAGAAAGCCGCTGTCTTGGGCGAAAACGCCGCAACACTCTATAGGCTGGGGCAGGTCAAACAATGAACAGTAAAGTTAGACAAAGGACTGAAAACGCATGAAACTTCTGCGACATGGCAACCCCGGCGTGGAGAAACCCGGACTGATGGACGACAATGGAACTATCCGCGACCTCTCTGGACATATCGCGGATGTGAGCGGGCCTGCACTCAGCGACAGCGGCCTTGCGCAGATCGCATCCATCGATCCGGCCAGCCTGCCAGTGGTTGCTCCAGACACCCGTCTTGGTCCCTGCGTGGGTCAGGTTGGCAAATTCATCTGTATCGGTCTCAACTATGCGGACCATGCGGCGGAAAGCGGCATGGCGCTGCCAGAAGAACCGGTCGTCTTTTTCAAGGCAACATCGTCGATCATCGGGCCTGATGATACGGTAGAAATCCCGCGGAACTCCGTCAAGCCGGATTGGGAAGTCGAGCTTGGCGTCGTCATAGGCAAGCCCACAAAATATGTCTCCGAAACACAAGCCCTGGGCCATGTTGCGGGCTATTGTATCGTTAATGATCTGAGCGAGCGGGATTTCCAATTGCACCGTTCTGGGCAGTGGGTGAAGGGCAAATCGGCAGACACTTTCGGCCCGATTGGCCCCTGGCTCGTGACCCGTGACGAAATTCCTGATCCGCAGGATCTGGAAATGTATCTTGAGGTCAACAATCACCGCTATCAGGACGGTAGCACTCGCACCATGCACTTTAACGTGGCACAGATCGTTTCCCATTTGTCTCAGTTCATGAGCCTGCAACCCGGTGATGTGATTTCAACAGGGACACCCCCCGGCGTCGGCATGGGACAATCACCTGAAACATACCTCAAACCGGGGGATCACATGGAACTCGGCATCAAGGGCCTTGGCGTTCAGCGGCAAAAGGTCATCGCCAGCCCATGACCCGTATCACTGACCTTTCCACGCACGATCTGCGTTTTCCCACGTCAGACAGCCTTGACGGCTCGGATGCGATGAACCCTGATCCTGACTATTCAGCAGCATATGTGGTGTTGGAAACGGACGGGGCGCATGCGGGCCATGGCCTGACATTCACCATTGGACGCGGAAATGAAATCTGCGTGGTGGCGATTGAGGCTTTGCGGGACCGCCTGATCGGGCTTGAACTCGATTGGATCAAGGACGACATGGGCCGTTTCTGGCGTCATATTACCAGCGACAGTCAGCTCCGCTGGATTGGGCCGGACAAGGGGGCCATTCATCTGGCTACCGGCGCCATTGTCAATGCGGTCTGGGATCTTTGGGCAAAGGAGGCGGGCAAACCGGTTTGGCAACTCGTGGCGGAGATGACCCCGGAAGAAATCGTACGGCTCATCGATTTTCGATACCTCACTGATGCAATCACCCCGCAAGAAGCGCTCAAGATGCTGCGAAACGCAGAGGGCGGCAAGGCTGCGCGGATTGAGACGCTGAAGCAGGAGGGCTACCCTTGCTACACCACCTCTGCTGGCTGGCTTGGTTACCCCGATGACAAGTTACGTCGCTTGTGTCGCGCAGCTAAGGAGGCAGGGTTCACCCATACCAAGTTCAAAGTTGGTCGCGATCTGACCGATGACATTCGCCGCCTGACCGTCGCGCGCGAAGAACTAGGCTGGGACATGAAGATCATGATTGATGCCAACCAGGTGTGGGAAGTCGAAACAGCGATTGATTGGACCAAAGAGCTGGCCTTTGCAAAACCTTTCTTCCTCGAAGAGCCCACGTCACCCGATGACATTTCCGGTCATAAAGCAATCCGCGCGGCCATCGCGCCCATCAAGGTCGCGACGGGCGAAATGTGCCAGAACCGGATCATGTTCAAACAGTTCATCAAGGAGGGCGCGATTGATATTGTTCAGATCGACAGTTGCCGCATGGGCGGGTTGAACGAGGTACTGGCTGTCATGTTGATGGCCGCGAAATATGATCTGCCGGTCTGGCCTCATGCGGGTGGTGTGGGTCTATGCGAATACGTACAGCATATGTCCATGATCGATTACGTGGCGATCACAGGTGAAAAAGACACCAAACGGATCGAATACGTCGATCACCTGCACGAACATTTCATCGACCCGTGCGTGGTTCACAACGGTGCTTATCTTGCGCCACAGGAACCAGGGTTTTCCATCGAAATAAAACCGGAAAGTCTGCGCGCCTATCGTTTCGAGGGCTGACCCAAGCGGCCTCATCACCGCTCAGGTGAACGACCCGAATTGTGTCAGGCCTTGTGAGCTATCACATGAACCTGTTGACGATATTCTCCAACCGTTCTTGGCGGCCCGAACGCGGTTCCGGTGAGATGCCTTGACGCATCACCTGTTCAAAGCACCCTTCAAGCCCGCCTTGGAGCATCGCATCAGCATTATCCCACCCAGCATAACGTTCCCTGCGCAGCGCTTCTAGGGTACCGTCCTCCAGCATCGCATGGGCCGCCTTTAACCCGCGGGCACAGATGTCCATGGCCCCGACATGACCCAGCACGAGATCTTCGGGGTCTAGCGATTGCCGTCTGATCTTGGCGTCAAAATTTGTCCCACCGGTAGAGAAACCACCCGCTTTCAACACTTCGTAGTAGGCCAGCGCAACCTCGGGCACCGAATTGGGGAATTGATCCGTGTCCCAGCCAGACTGGTAATCGTTGCGATTCATGTCGATGGATCCCAGAATACTTAACGACGCTGCAAGCGCCAGCTCATGCTCAAAGGAATGCCCGGCAAGGATCGCGTGGCCCTGCTCGATGTTCATCTTCACTTCGTTTTCCAGCCCAAATTCCTTGAGGAAGCCGTAGACCGTTGCCACATCATAGTCGTATTGGTGCTTTGAAGGCTCCTGCGGTTTCGGCTCAACCAGAATCGTGCCTTTGAAGCCTATCTTGTGTTTGTAGTCGACAACCATCTGCAAGAAACGCCCCGCCTGCGCCCGTTCGCGGCCAAGATCCGTGTTCAACAGCGTTTCATAGCCTTCACGCCCACCCCAGAGCACATAGTTCTCACCGCCCAGCTTGTGGGTCGCATCGATGCAGGTTTTCACCGTTGCCGCCGAATAGGCAAAAACATCCGGGTCCGGGTTCGTTGCCGCTCCCGACATGAACCGCCGGTGGGTAAACAGGTTCGCCGTCCCCCAGAGGAGCTTGGTTTTCGCGCCCTCCATCTTTTGCCCGATGTAATCGACAACCTCTTCAAGATTTCGGGTGCTTTCGGCAAAATCCGCGCCTTCGGGTCGGATATCAAGGTCATGGAAGCAGAAATAGGGCTGCCCGAGGATCGCAAACAGCTCGAACGCCACGTCTGCTTTAAGCTTGGCCAACGCCATCGTTTCCCCAAACCAGGGCCGCTCAAGGGTTTGCCCGCCAAAGGGATCGCCACCGGGCCAGGCAAAGCTGTGCCACCAGGCCACGGCGAACCGCAGATGCTCCTCCATACGCTTGCCATTCAGCATTTCGTCCGGGTTGTAATGACGGTAAGCGAAATCGCCTTTGGCCTCTGGACCTTGGTAGGTGATCTGCGGGATATCTTTGAAAAAATCAGTCATGTCAGTGTTCCAGTTTGACCCAGGCCGCGTTCTGGCCCGAGGATGTGACACAGGCCGAGATGAACTGCACGCCGCGCAGCCCGTCCTGAACCGTGGGAAAGTGAATATCGTTAGAGGGCCGCGCGCCGGTACGCGCAGCAATGATGGCTTCTGACGCCTCACTGTAGATATTGGCAAAGCCTTCCAGATAACCCTCAGGGTGCCCTGGCGGGATGCGGCTGAGACGCGTTGCAGCGGCTCCCGCGCCTGCTCCGCCGCGCGTGATCATCCGCTTGGGTTCGCCAAAAGGCGTGTGCCAGAGGATATTCGGGTCTTCCTGCGCCCATTCAAGACCACCTGTTTCGCCGAAAATCCTGATGCGCAGCGCATTTTCATGGCCGGGTGCAACCTGACTGCACCAGAGCATACCACGCGCACCGCCCGCAAACCGCAACATAACATGCGCGTTGTCATCCACCTGACGCCCCGGCACAAAGGCCTGAATATCGGCAGCAAGGCTTTCGACCTCGAGCCCGGTGACAAAACACGCCAGATTAAAGGCATGCGTACCGATATC
>JBGCDG010000043.1:0-65776 GCA_045105195.1 Roseobacter sp.
CCCGCATCATCCGGCGTCATGAAATCATAGGTAAGCCATTGCAGCGAGATCACATGCGCCTGGCTGCGGAAACCAACGATTTCCTCGAAGACACGATAGCAATCCATCAGGTGGATAAGGGCGATGAATACGATCAATGGCATCAGATGCGGCACGATCACATGGCGCAGACGCTCCCAACGGCTCGCCCCGTCGATGACGGCGGACTCCAATGTGTCCATGTTCACCGTTTGCAGCCCCGCATAGAAGATCACGCAGGCAAAGGGCGCGACATGCCAGACCCGGTAGAAATACATCAAAAGCTCGATGGTCCAGGCCTGCGCGAACATCGATATGTTCTGTCCAGACCAACGCTCCAGCATAGCAGTCAGAATACCGTCCCCGACAAAGAGCCAGTAGATCGACAGAGACCCGATCACGGGTGTAATGATAAACGGCAAAAGCGAGACAAAAATGATTGGCCCTCGCACGGTGCGGGACGCATTGTTGACCGCGAGCGCGATTGCCAGCCCGACGCCGATGACCAGCGGCAGTGTCAGAAGCGTGGAAGATAGGGTGAAACGGAGTGCGCGCCAGAAGTCGATCTGCATGATCGCGTTCCAGCTGCCATTGCTGACGCCGTCCCAGAATTTGTCCATCTGCAGCACATTGCGATAACTCTGCAGGCCGACCCACTTGGTTTCGGTCATTGTCTTGCCGGCCGCATCGAGCACGGGCACCGTTTTCACTTCGGTCGTGCAGGTTTGTTCTAAAAATCCAGGCGTGCAGGTTTCTACTTCCATTTGTTCAAGTATCGGCTGCGTGACCTGAAAGCTCTGGATGAAAACGCTCACCAAAGGGGCCGCGATAAAGAGCAGCATCATGAAGACAGACGGGCCAACAAATGCGGCAAAAGTCTTGAATTTCATCTGACACTCCTTGCGCTCAAGCGCTTGGTTTGAGACCCGGACCTGTTTAGCAAATCGCGCACACTGGCACGTTCAGCAAAACCGCTCTTGGGGTGGTGGGCCTGGCCAGGGACACTCCCTGGCCAGCGTTTTCGTTATTGCAGAACGCCAGCTTCCTTGGCGGAAGTTGTGTAGGCTTCCTCTATGGCCACAAGCGTTGCAGCCGCGTCCCGATCACCGGTCAGGAATGCAGGCAACTCATTGCCTAAAGCGGTGTGCAGCAGACCCATCTGGGTGGTAGACGGATATGCAGGCGGCGCCGGGTTCGCCGTTGCAGTTTCGATCGCGCCTTGCGCAATGTCGGTTGGCGCATAGCCCTCAATTAGCCAGATTGCAGCATCATTGGCCCCTTCGACAGTGTCACGGTCCAGACCCTCCATCGCCAGACCAAACGCGGCGTCTGCGTCTGCATCAGAGATGTTTTTTGCAATCACGATGCCGTCCCACCAAAGCGTCGTTGCAGGCGCCCCGCCGTCTACTGCCTTAGATACTGCGGCCATGGCGACCTTGCCCACCACTTGGCTTTCTGTGGCGTCATTCATCGCACCCGCACGGCTGGACCAGAGGTTCGCCATGGCGATTTTACCCTGTTGGAATTGCTGCTGCACATAGGTGGAGTCGCTCACCAACACTTCGGGATCCATGTATTCAAGCGCTGTTGCCATCGTCTCCAGCGCCTTCATGCCCGCATCAGAATTCACAGCAGCTGTATTGTCATCGTTGAAGAAAACACTTCCAAAGCCGGGATACATGTTGACGAATTCCTGCGCGAGGTTCCATCCAGATTTCATCGTCGCCCCCAAAGGGTAATCAACGACGCCGGCCGCTTTGATCTTGTCCGCAGCAGCGTAGACTTCAGTCCATGTGGTTGGAGTAGCGATCCCAAGATCAGCCAAAACATCCGAGCGGTACATCAGGTGCTGGGTGTTCACCATCATCGCAATCGCCATGACCTCACCGTTGACACGAATCAATTGGTTGGGGCTCAGATTCTGACCGTATTTTGCAACAAGATCATCCAGAGGGCGGATCGTGCCAGAGTTCAATAGCGGCGTGATGGTCCCGTTGGACACGCCACCGATCTGGTAAAGTGACGGGTTCGCCTCGAACGCAGCCGGTTGCTTAGTGCGGAATTCCTAATCCAGCTCTGCTTGAAAGTTTCCGCATTCCGCCATCGCGTCCGTCACTGCTTTCCAGGCTTCAAAACCAGCACTGAGCGACTTGATAGGCACCTCGTTCTCATAAGAACAGGCCGCAAAAGCAGCGCTACCCATAAGCGTCATAGCACTTGCCAAAACAATTCTTTTCAAAAACATTTGCAAACTCCCTGTTGCAGTTGAGCAGGGTGCATCTTGCAAGGCTGCACCCTCTTGATGGCCCGAAAAGCTGGGCGTGTAGGTCTAGGACGCGGCGACACGCACTCCGTTTTGTGCATCAAACAGATGGCAAATCGTTGCCGGCACAGAAAACGAGACCAAGTCGCCTATTTCTGCCCTATATTCTTTGTGCGCCTTGACTGACACCAATTGCCCGCCCGCACGAACAGTCAGCATTGTCGCGTCGCCCAAAAGCTCGATCGTGTAGATTGGCGCTGAAATCTCGCCCTGATCCGCGTCGCACAAAGCCGCGCCTTCAGCACGAAACCCCAAGGTGACAGGGCCATCGCACCCTGTCAGTCCCGAAATAGTGGCATGCGCGCCAGTGAATACGCGGCCGCTGAGCTCTCCATCCATCAGGTTCATGGCTGGACTGCCAATAAAACTTACCACAAACGTATTTGCAGGATTGTCATAGATGTCAGTGGGCGTGCCCACCTGTTGCACTTTACCACTTTTCATGACCACGACGCGGTCCGCGAGGGTCATCGCTTCGATCTGATCATGCGTCACGTAAACAGTGGTGACCTTCAGTTCGTGACTCAGGTTTTTGATCTGTGCCCGGGTCGAAACGCGTAACTTAGCGTCAAGATTAGACAGCGGCTCATCCATTAGAAACACATTGGGTTCGCGCACAATTGCACGCGCCAAAGCCACCCGCTGGCGCTGCCCCCCTGAAAGTTCCGCAGGTTTACGGTGTAGGAAATCATCCAATTCAACCATTGCCGACGCGTGCCTTACGCGTTCGTCGTGTTCTGCCTCAGGCACTTTGCGCACCTTCAACGGGAAGCGGATGTTCTCATAAACGTTCATGTTCGGGTAAATGCCGTAGGACTGGAACACCATCGCGACGTCTCGATCCTTGGGATCGAGGTTATTCACCACGCGCCCATCAATGACGATCTCGCCTGCCGTTGCGTCCTCCAGACCGGCAATCATCCGCATTGTCGTCGTCTTGCCGCAGCCCGATGGCCCGAGCAACACGAGGAATTCTTGATCAGCAATTATGAGGTCGAAATTATCAACACCGACAAAACCGCCCCAACGTTTATTCACGTTTCGCAATTGTATTTCAGCCATGTCGTCCCCCTGCTACTGCAGCCCACTCATGCGGGTATGCAGAAACGCAAACGACCGTTAACCACTTTTGGCAAGGCTTTTTTGCACACGTGTTCAAATTTCGGAAAAAAATGATAGAGCAGATTAAAAATCAGCTACTTAAATGAACGTGTTGATTGCTGCACGTCGCCTCGCATCACGCACAACGACACTGTATGCGCGCTGGAATCTGCACGGTTCACGAGAATCAAATCTGAAGGAGAGCGCGCGATCAACAGTGTACTCTTAGAATTTTGACCTAAGAACTACTTCAGAAAAAAGCCTGCACACCGGTCTGCGCGCGCCCAAGGATCAGCGCATGGATATCATGCGTCCCTTCGTACGTGTTCACCGTTTCAAGGTTCATCATGTGACGGATCACTTGGAATTCACCGCTGATCCCATTCCCGCCATGCATGTCGCGTGACATCCGTGCGATATCCAGAGCCTTGCCACAATTGTTGCGCTTCATAATACTGATCATTTCAGGTGCCGCTTGTGCTTCATCCATTAAGCGCCCGACTTGCAAAGCACCCTGCAAACCCAACGCAATCTCGGTTTGCATGTCCGCAAGTTTCTTTTGGAAAAGCTGGGTGCCCGCGATTGGTTTGCCGAATTGATGGCGGTCCAGCCCGTACTGCCGCGCCGCGTGCCAGCAGAATTCAGCAGCGCCCATAACGCCCCAGCTGATCCCATAGCGTGCACGGTTCAGACAGCCAAAAGGCCCCTTCAAGCCCTGCACGTTGGGTAAAAGCGCATCTTCACCGACCTCGACACCATCCAGTACGATTTCGCCTGTGACCGAAGCGCGCAAGCTGAGTTTATTGCCGACCTTAGGCGCGGAGAGCCCCGCCACACCTTTTTCAAGCACGAAACCCTTGATTTTGCCGCCATGTGCATCGGATTTAGCCCATACCACAAAGACATCGGCAATTGGGGCGTTCGATATCCACATCTTGGATCCAGTAAGCCGATACCCCGTAGCGGTTTTCTCAGCTCTTGTTTTCATACCTGCAGGATCAGAGCCCGCGTCAGGTTCCGTCAGACCAAAGCATCCGATCCACTCCCCCGAACAGAGCTTGGGCAAATATTTTTGACGCTGCGCCTCCGAGCCGTAGGCATAAATCGGATAGATCACCAGCGAGGATTGCACGGACATCATCGACCTGTACCCTGAGTCCACCCGTTCGATCTCGCGCGCAACCAGGCCGTAAGAAACATATGATCCACCAAGACCCCCATATTCCTCGGGCAGTGTGATGCCTAGCAGACCCATATCGCCCATTTCGCGAAATATTCCTCGTTCAACGGTTTCATTTGCGAAAGCGTCGATCACACGAGGTTGCAACTTTTCTCGCGCATAGGCTGCAGCACTTTGCTGAATCATGCGTTCATCTTCGGAAAGCTGCGTGTTGAGACGAAAGGGATCTTCCCAGTCAAAGGATCCCAAATCCGGTGCGTCCTTTGCTTTCAAGAGGGGGGGTTCGACGTTCATGCCTAATCCTTTCGCTACGCTGCCTTTGTGAGTTGCATCTGCATTATTGCAAGTTGGAGCACAAAAGACTATCGACAGATTTTCCTGCAAAACATGAGAAAAACTCATATGAACCGCGTGCGACGCTTCTTGCCATCTCTCTCTGCATTGATTTGTTTTGAAGCCGTTGCGCGCCTGGGAAGCGCCACACAGGCTGCAGCTGAACTGTCGCTGACGCAAAGCGCTGTCAGCCGCCAACTCAAGACGCTGGAGAACCAACTACAAGTAAAGCTGTTCGACCGTCGCGGACGGGGACTGGTCTTGACAGACAAAGGGCGGTCCTACGTTGTTGAGATTCGAGAAATCTTGCAGCGCCTCCAACAAGCTTCTGCTGCAGTACGAATGAATATGGAAGCTGGCAGCTTAAATCTATCAATCCTACCAGCATTTGGGATGAACTGGCTCGCCCCCCGATTGCGCAGCTTTGCGCAAGCCCACCCCGAAGTGACCGTTAACCTATCAACACGGCTCGCGCCTTTTGATTTCCGCACAGCGCACTTTGATGCGGCCATTCATTTTGGTCGCGAAGATTGGCCCGGCGTGCACCACCTACCCTTGCTGCCGGAAACTGTGGTTGCGGTCAGCGCGCCAGAATTTCTGCCAGGACCTCTGGAAACCCCTCAGAAGATTTTGGAATACAATCTTTTGCATCTGGAAACGCGCCCTCGGGGCTGGCAGCGGTGGTTGAGCGGCCTGGGGATTGAAAAAGAGCTGCCACCTGGCATGATTTTTGATCAGTTTTCCACTATGGCGCAGGCTGCAATCCATGGTCTGGGCGTGGCACTGCTGCCGACCTTTTTCGCCGAACCGTATTTGCGGAGTGGCCAGCTTTTGCTGGCATCGCCACACACCAGTCAAAGCATTGGCAGTTATTTTTTGGTCTGGCCAAAAGACAAATCGGAAAGCCCCGCGTTGGCGGCGTTCTGCACTTGGCTAAAGCAACAAGCTGAAGCATAATCGGGTATTGTTTAGGGCTGCGTAAGCCACCAAGAACAACCCTCCTGTCCCGCCACAATAACAGGCCCAACCGGACAGGTTAAATCGCAGCAATCAATTCCGCACCAGCAGCTCTGTTAGAATTCACCGCCCGATCCACGCGATGTGTTTCAAGCAAATCTTCTGGTGCGGCGCGCATGAGAGTTGCAGCGCCATGGCCCGCCTCACCGAGCCAGAGCGGCCAGTCTGATCGCTCCACAACGACGGGCATGCGGTGGTGAACTTGGCGCATCGTTGCATTGGCCGCGGTTGTCACAATCGCGCATGTCCGCAACGCCTGACCTTCGGCATCAATCCAGTTCTGCCAGATTGCAGCCATAGCCAGCGGTGCGCTGTTTGCGGCAAAGACATACCAAGGATCCCGGCCGTAATCCGGCGTCTTTGTCCATTCGTAAAACCCACTGGCCACAAGAAGCCCACGTCGTTCACGCGCCGCTGCGCGAAAGGCTGGCTTTTCAGCGATCGTCTCACAACGAGCATTGATCAATAATGGGCCACCATTGGCTTTCTTGTACCAATTCGGCACAAAACCCCAGCGCATCATTGTGAGGCGGCGGCCTGTCGGCCCCGCGACGACCATATGAACAGCGTTTGTCGGACAGACATTATAGTTTGGCACGTCGGGCAAATCATTGTCTGGCTGCGCTTCAAACAATTGCGCCATGGCATCACTGGGCAGAGTAATAGCAAAGCGACCACACATTCGAAATTCCTAAAGCATTGTTGGCGATGCCCCCGCGCAACAGTCGCGCGTTTCGTTTTTAAGGACGGGTCGCCGTCTCAAAGTCCCACCAGTACGGCCAATTAAAGACGCCACGCAAACACTGTTCAAAAAGGTACTTGCGTGGCGCACAAATGGTTACTTCACCGTGATACGGCCATCTTTGTAAGGTACATATGGCGCGTTGGCCGCGATGAAATCCGCAGTAACATCGGCCAGATCAGGGCCGAAGTCGTAGGCATCAGCAGCTTCCACGAACATGGCGTATCCATCGCCACCATTTCGGACATAGTTGTTGGATACCACGCCATAGACCTTTGCCGGATCAAGTGGCGCGCCACCGATTGTCACATCCGAAATCCGCGATCCTGCGGGTTGTGACAGATCAAAGTTGTAGCGCATGCCGGCCACTTGTGGAAACCGCCCGGCACCATCTTCGACTTGACCAACACCGTTTTCAAGCGCGGCCAGGATCGTGGCCCCATTGACTGAAAAGGTGCTCAGAGTGTTCTGAAAGGGCAACACCGTGAGAACTTCGCCCATGGTCACCTCTCCTGCGTCAATGCTCGCCCGGATACCACCGCCGTTCTGGATAGCCACGTCTATGCCTTGATCCTTGACGCGGTCCAGCATCGCATCTGCAATCAGATTGCCCATGGTGCATTCTTGAGCGCGACATTCCTCACGTGTACCGCTGATCTCTTGCGCAGTCGCGGCGACAACTTTCTGCTTGAGCGCTTCGATCGGTGCGCCCATCTCCGCAATCCGCGACATGAAACCCGCATCTGGTGTAACCGACCCGTCAAGCAATATCGGATCACCCGAAGCGGAGACAACGGCACCCGTGTCATCAAAAGTGACCGTCAAATGCCCAAGATACTTTGTGTAAGCATAGGCTTGCACGACCGGAGTATTTGAAACCATTTCGGGATAAGCCGGGGTTCCGGTATCATCATTGGACATAAGCGTATGGCTGTGCCCGCCGATCACGACATCGATACCCGGCACCGCCTCAGCAATCTCAAGATCCTTGCGCAATCCGACGTGATTCAACGCAATAATGATATCGACACCTTCTTTTTCAAGAGCGATCACGTCTGCCTGCAGTGCTGAAATCTCGTCCTCGAAAACGACACCATCTCCAGGGCTCGACGTCTCGACCGTATCAGTCGCCAAGGCGGAAACAATTCCGATCCGCTTGCCGCCAGCCTCTAGAATCACATGATTTCCAACCTTGCCGTCCAAAAGGGCTTCGCCGGTTAGGTCAAGGTTGCCCGAAATGACTGGAAAAGATACCGCGTCAATGAAACCCGCCAAACCGGCAGGCCCATCGTCGAATTCGTGATTGCCGACGGCCATGACATCATATCCCATCTGCTCCATAAATTCGGCTTCGGCAGCACCCTTGTAGGTGCTGTAGAAAAGCGAACCCTGGAATGGATCACCCGCATCGAGCACGATGACATTATCGTCGCTCAGTTCCGCCTTCTTGGCGTCAATTGCCGTCTTTACCCGCGCGATACCACCAAAGCACTCACCTTCCGCTTCGCCTTCGGCATCACAGGTAGAATCAAACCGGTTGATGGATTCAATGCGGCTGTGCATGTCGTTGGTGTGCAGAATGTGAAGCGTATACTCGGCGGCGGCCATACCAGCCGAAAGCGCCAGAACAGCGGTGGCAGAAAGAAGGCGAGTGATCATTTTCATGGTTCCTGATGATGTGGCTTTGCCCCCATCGTGACCTTTGTTGGTGGCAGTGTCAAAGCCTTGATCGACGCCCCGAATGTGCTTTCGTTGTGTCAGCTACTTGACCAGGCGTTTTGTGCAAGGCATGACCTCATGCATGCTTATTCTCAAGATATTCCGGGCCGACGAGTGGGCCGCTCTGCGCAAAAACGGCGAAACCGTTGGCGCGCCGATTGATATCACCGACGGCTACGTTCACTTCTCGACGCCTGCGCAAGCCGCTCAAACGGCGGCCAAACACTTTTCGGCTGAGCCTGACCTGATGTTGCTTGGAGTTGAGGTCACACCCTTGGGCGATGATTTGAAATGGGAAGTGTCCCGCGGCGGTGATCACTTTCCACATCTCTACCGGCCTTTGCGCATGGATGATGTGGCCTGGGCACAGCCGTTACCACTGGTAGATGGTGTCCACCAATTTCCGCCCGGCCTCGACGAAGCTTGCGCTTGATGCAACGATGGATGTGAAACAGGTGTTGGAAACAATCGGGCTTCGCGCCTTACGCGGCATGGACCCCGAACGTGCGCATGCGCTTGCGATCAAGGGCGTTTCGCTTGGGATCACCTCCGCTCCGGGTGCCGTGACATCTGAACGGCTCAAAACGCATATTGCCGGTTTCGATCTGGGAAATCCCGTCGGATTGGCCGCTGGATTTGACAAGAATGCCGAAGCCGTCACCCCCCTGTGCAAAGCGGGTTTCGGATTTATTGAGGTAGGGGCCGCGACGCCACTTCCGCAACCAGGGAACCCAAAACCACGCCTTTTTCGCCTGACGGAAGACAAAGCGGCCATCAATCGCTTTGGTTTCAACAATGACGGTATGGATGTGATTCGGGATCGTCTTGCCGCCGCCAGCGCTGACATCCCGGTGGGCATCAATCTGGGTGCAAATAAAACCAGCACGGACCGTGCGGCTGACTTTGCCCAAGTCATGGCGTGCATGCGGGATATGGTGCAGTTCGCCACCGTCAATGTCTCCTCCCCCAACACCGAAAAACTGCGTGACCTGCAGGGTGCCGAGGCCCTCGCTGCACTGCTGGGTGGGGTGATGCAGGTGCGCGGGACAACGCCGGTGTTCCTCAAAATCGCGCCAGACCTCACGATTGACGAGCTTTCCGAAATCGCAAGTGTCGCGAGCGCTGCGGGCATCGACGCGATCATTGCGACCAACACGACCCTCGATCGCACCGGGTTGCACAGCCCGCACAAAGGCGAGATGGGCGGATTGTCCGGCCAGCCCCTGTTTGAAAAATCGACGCGGGTGCTCGCGCAACTATCAACACTTACGGACATCCCACTCATTGGCGTGGGTGGTATCTCAAACGGGGCGCAGGCTTATGCTAAAATACGCGCCGGTGCTACCGCCGTGCAGCTTTACACCGGTCTTGTTTTCGGTGGGCTTTCATTGGCAGTTCAGATCACGCAGGAGCTTGACGCATTGTTGTTGCGCGATGGTTTTTCACATGTCTCCGATGCGGTCGGCACGGACGTTGAAAGCTGGCTGTGAGCTGAAATCTTGGGTTCACGCAGCGTGGATATGCCTTTCTAGCGCCGGGTACCGCACCGCAAGCGTCACACCCCGGGCCAGAAAGGAAAGCAGCAGCGCGAGCCAGAGACCGTGATTGCCCATGATCGGCAAGAGCACGACGATGGCTGCCCAATAAAGCACAAAGCTGAGCGCCATCATGTCGCGCATGTCTTTGCTGCGTGTGGCGCCAATGAAGATACCATCGAGCATCCAGGCGGCGCAGCCAATGAGCGGTGCGACAACCATGTACGGCAGAAACTCTCGCGCGACAAATTGCACATCCGGGTCCTTGGCCATCACGTCGATGATCCAGCCGCCAGAAACAGCAAACCCTGCCGCCATCGTGACGCAGACCACCAGCCCCCAGACAGACGTCAAAAGAGCACTTCTGCGCACACCCGCACGATCCCCGCGCCCGACGGCCCGCGCGATCAGGGTCTCTGCGGCGAAGGCGAAACCATCCATAGCATATGCCGTGATGTACATGAACTGGATCAGCACTTCATTGGCTGCCAGCGTTACATCGCCAAAGCGTGCACCAATGAAGACAAAGGACGAAAAGATGATCATTAGCATCGCGGAGCGCAATAAAATGTCCCGGTTCAACACGGCCATCCGTATGAGCTTGGCCCGGTCAAAAATACGCGGCCAGTCGCGCCAGTCGGGTTGCGCAAAGGCACTGCGACAAAACCACAGAGCCAGCGCGGCCCCAGTCAGTTCCGCAATAACGGTCGCCACCGCGACGCCCGGCACACCCCAGTCAAACACCAGCACAAAGAGCAGATCCAACACGATATTGATGCTGTTCATGACCAGTTGAACCCAGAATACGCCCGCCGTCCGTTCCATCGCGACCAACCACCCCGTCAGCGCAAAGAGCGCAATGGCCGCGGGTGCTGTCCAGATTCGGATCATGAGATACTGGCGCGCCAACCCTTCGACCTCGGGGCTCGCAGGCGCCAGTTGCAGTGCGGACCAAATGATCAGCGGCTGCAGAATGATCAGCAAGACACCTGCCACAAGCGCAACCACAAGGGCGCGTGTCAGCCAGGCGGACCCCTCCGCGCGGTCCCCTGCCCCTTCGGCCTGTCCAACCAGGCCCACTGTGCCCATGCGCAGAAATCCAAAGATCCAGTAGAGCGTCGATAGAATGACAGCGCCCAGTGCCACGGCACCGATTGGCGCCGCCGCACCCATTTGCCCGACGACGCCCACATCCACAGCGCCAAGGATCGGCACGGTCGCATTCGACAAAACGATGGGCATGGCGATCTGAAGGACACGGCGGTGGGAAATCTTTGCGCCGATGTCGGATGCGGCGTCACTCACGACGGTCGGGCATCACGAAATGACCAGTGGCCTGCGCAAACAGCCTGTCACGATTGTCTTGCCAAGCCTCGACATGAACACTGGCATATCGGCGGCCCGAACGCACAATCCGCGCCCGAGCATAGGCGTCACGCGGCAGGCCAGACCTAAGGTAGTCTGTCGAAATATCGATTGTTTTTGGCAGTCTCGGCATCCCACCATCCGCCAATCCTTCTGCATCTATTGCACCCGTTTCTACGTCTTCCCAAAGGTACGTCCAACTGAGTGTGATAATCGCGCTCACCTCGAGGAAAGCCGCCGTAACCCCGCCGTGAATGGCCGGCAGCATCGGATTGCCGATCAATTTCTGATCAAAGGGTAGTATGCCCGTCAACTCATCGCCGCGGCGTTCAAACTGAATACCTAAAAACCGAATGTATGGCACGCCATCCACAAGCGCGCGTAACGTCGCATCGCGACGTTGTTTGATGACTTGAACAGGTTCTGGTTTGCGGCGCGGCGCTCTCATCGTGCGCCCTCAACTGTAAAGGCGCCGGTTGCGGCGGCAACAGGATTATCAACGTCATCATCTGTTGCCGTGGCCCGCACAAAGGCCACGGAACGGGTCACATGATAGCATTCCGCACGCGCTCTGATGCGTTGACCCGGGGTTGCGGCACGCATGTAGTCAATACGCAAGTCAATCGTCGCTGTGCCGCCAAGATTATCCGCATGCAACATGACGGCTGCACCACAACAGGTGTCCATCAGGGCCGATACTGCCCCGCCATGGATAACACCGGTTTCGGGATCGCCCACGAATCTTTCATCATAGGGCATTTCAATCGTCGCCTCCCCATTGCCAATATCGACCAGACGCATCCCCAGCGCCTTGCTGTGCGGCAAGGCTTCTATGAATTGCCGTGCGATTTCCTGCTTGTCTGACATGAATGGTCCTGCGCTGCGAAGGTTCCGATTGCACACTCTTTATCTGCGCCTCTGGGACGAGGAGCAAGTGCGGCGGTTGCACTCATGGCAGTTGCGCCCTAGCCTAGCACATGGGGGAGAAAATTCATGACATCTGATCGTTTGACGTTCAAAGAAATGTGCGCACAGTTTGATGTCACACCACGCACGTTGCGGTACTATGAATACATCGAGTTGCTCCAACCACAGCGGCAAGGGCGCTCTAGGTTTTATGGGCCCAAGGAATCGGCACGGATGAAACTGATCCTGCGGGGGCGAAAGTTCGGTTTCCAGCTTGAGGATATCCGCCAGTGGCTTCTGATCTACGAAAACGAAGGCACCGAAGCACAAATGCAGAAGTGGATCGTTCTCGCGGATGCACAGCTTGCGCAACTGGCCGAAGAGCGCGCGCAACTTGATGATGCGATCCAAGAGCTTAAAAAACTGCGCGATGATACCACAGCAGCCCTCGATCCCTAACAGTCAAATCACGCCCGAAAACCCGCGCATTTCAACGGATTCGACCTACAAAACCGGAGCATCCACAGGTGCTTAAAGGATTCGCGCCTCGGGTCGTGCTGCACGAAACCCCCAGTCGTTTGCAAATACCGATGCGGCAAACCCGCCTTTCTTAACCATTTCCCAAAGTGACGTAACGTCCAACTTACGTAAAGCGCACGACCTATTGTAGCACTGGCCTCAATTCATATCTGAACTGCAACGCAGACGATAAGAGAACAGTAAAATGTCCGATGAAATCATGACAATCCGGCAAATGTGCGACTCTTTTGATGTTACTCCGCGCACATTGCGGTTCTACGAATCCAAGGAATTGCTCTTCCCGGTACGTGAAGGTCAGAAACGCCTTTTCACGCGCCGAGATCGCGCTCGGCTCAAGTTGATCCTGCGCGGCAAGCGCTTTGGTTTCAGCCTCGAAGATATTCGCCAATTGCTCGACCTTTACGATATGGGCGACCAACAACTGACCCAGTTTCAGCGCACATTCGAGGTTGCGCAAACACGGTTATCCGAACTGGTTGAACAGCGCGAAGAGCTCGATCAGTCGATCCACGAACTGTCCGAACAGCTGAAGTGGGGCGAAGAGATGATCGCATCGATGACCGCGTCCCGCAGCGCAGCGGAATAGTCCTGAACCACCATACGCAATACCCAGCCGCATCAGGGAGAGAGATATGCCAAGCTACACCCCCCCCACGAAAGATATGCAATTCCTGTTGCACGATGTTTTGAAAGTAACTGAGCAGTCAATACCGGGTTACGACGAACTTGAGGCTGATTTCACCTCTGCGATCCTCGAGGAAGCCGGCAAAATCGCAGGCGAAGTACTCGCGCCGCTCAACGCAGTTGGCGACACCGAAGGATGCACACTAGAAAACGGTATCGTCCGCACACCGACAGGTTTCAAGGCCGCGTTTGACCAGATGCGCGACGGCGGCTGGCCGGGACTCGACATGCCTGAGGAATTTGGCGGCCAGAACATGCCTTGTGTCATTGGCACTGCCGTGGGTGAGTTCTTCTCCTCCGCCAACATGGCCTTCACGATGTATCAGGGCCTGACGCATGGTGCCGCCTCGGCCATTCTTGCACATGGTACGGATGCACAGAAAGAGACCTATCTTCCAAAGATGGTCTCCTGCGAATGGACTGGCACGATGAACCTGACCGAGCCGCATTGCGGCACTGATCTGGGTCTGATGCGCACCAAGGCTGACCCTCAAGACGACGGCAGTTTCAAAATCACCGGTCAAAAGATTTTCATCTCGGCGGGTGAGCATGACATGTCCGGCAACATTATCCATCTCGTGCTGGGCAAAATTGCGGGCGGCCCCGAGGGGATCAAAGGCGTGTCCCTTTTCATCGTGCCGAAGTTTCTGGTGGTCGAAGACGGCACGCTGGGCGAACGCAATGGCGTTTCCGTCGGTAAGATCGAAGAGAAAATGGGCATCCATGGCAATTCAACCTGCGTGATGAACTTCGACGGTGCTACGGGCTACCTTTTGGGCACTGAGCACAAAGGCATGCGGGCGATGTTCACGATGATGAATGAGGCACGTCTCGGCGTTGGTATGCAGGGTTTGAGCCAGGCAGAAGTCGCCTATCAAAACGCCCTGGAATACGCCAAGGACCGATTGCAGGGGCGCGACGTGACCGGAGCCAAGAACCCTGAAGGCCCTGCTGATCCGCTGATCGTACACCCGGACATTCGCCGCTCGCTGATGGATCAAAAGAGCTTTGCCGAAGCGGGTCGCGCCTTCACGCTTTGGGGTGCTGTCATGATTGACGCCGCGCACCGCTCTGATGATAAGGACGCGGATGGGTTGGTTTCGCTACTCACACCGGTCATCAAGGGCTTCCTGACCGATCAGGGCTACGACATGACCATCAAGGCGCAGCAGGTCTATGGCGGCCACGGCTACATCGAGGAATGGGGCATGTCGCAATTTGCCCGCGATGCACGGATCGCTATGATCTACGAAGGAGCGAATGGTGTGCAGGCACTGGATCTGGTGGGGCGAAAACTCGCTCAGGACGGTGGCAAACACGTGATGGCTTTCTTTGAATTGGTCAAAAGCTTCATCAAGGAAAACGCAGGAACAGACGCGGCCTATGACCAGGATTTCCTCGAGCCTTTGAAAACCGCCTCGAAGGATCTGCAGGCGGCGGGCATGTACTTCATGCAAAACGGCATGAAAAATCCCAATAACGCGCTGTCGGGGTCTTATGACTTCATGCATATGTTCGGCCATGTGTGCCTGGGCCTGATGTGGGCCAAAATGGGCAAGGCGGCGAAAGATGCGCTGGAAGGTGGCACGTCCGACACGGCGTTTTATGAAACCAAGCTCGCAACGGGGCGCTACTATATGGCACGTCAACTGCCTGCGACAGCCTTGCACCTGAGCCGCATCCAAACCGGCGCGGAGACCGTTATGGCGCTCGACGTGGCGAACTTCTGATGACACCCGGCGCGGCGCGCCTTCGACGTCTGCCGCTACCACGCCGCTTCAATGCGGCACTGACGGACGCTGCATATGAACGGCTCAGGATATTGAACGCGCAGTATGGTCTGGGAAACAATTATCTTCTGACCGTGCTGCTCGAAAACCTGGACGATTACGCCGATGCCGAGGCACTTGAGCGCGGTTTTGAAAGGTTTGTCGCAGAATACGGCGCGCCTGCGCCAACAAAGGGCCGCGCAAATTCGAAATAACAGCGGCCGAATGCGTACCCGAATCCGAGACGCAGCAAAATAAGACCTGGGAGACCACATGAACCAGCACGTTCCAACCTGGATGACCGACGAGCACCGCATGATCTCTGAGATGACAGCGCAGTTTCTCGCCAATGAATGGGCTCCCAAATTTGAGGCCTGGCGCAAGCAAGGCAAGATGGATCGTGACACCTGGACCCAAGCCGGTGAACTCGGGTTGCTGTGCCCGTCTGTCCCCGAAGAATACGGCGGCGCAGGCGGTGACTTTGGTCATGAAGCCGCCATCCTCATCGAAGCAGGCCGCGCCAATCTTGCCAGTTGGGGTCATGGGATCCATTCCGGGATCGTCGCGCATTACATATTGGCGTATGGCACCGATGATCAAAAGAAACGCTGGCTGCCTAAAATGGTCTCTGGTGAGCTTGTCGGCGCATTGGCAATGACGGAACCGTCTACCGGTTCAGACGTGCAACGCATCAAAACGCGCGCGATCCGCGATGGCAATGCCTTTCGGCTGTCAGGACAAAAGACCTTTATTACCAATGGTCAGCACGCAAACCTGATCATTGTGGCTGCCAAGACCGATCCAGACGAAGGGTCCAAAGGCATATCGCTTGTCGTTGTCGAAACAGAGGGTGCTGCGGGTTTTCAACGGGGGCGCAATCTGGACAAGATCGGCCTGCATGCCTCTGACACGTCCGAGCTGTTTTTCGATGACGTAGAGGTCCCGCCTGAGAATATTCTTGGTGGCGACGCAGGCCAGGGCTTTTACCAAATGATGCAGCAACTGCCCCAGGAGCGGTTGATCATTGCATGCGGCGCTATTGGTGCCATGGAGGGTGCCGTAGAACGCACTATTACCTATTGCAAAGAACGCGAAGCTTTCGGCGGCCCGCTGACACAGTTTCAAAACACGCGGTTCAAACTGGCTGAATGCACCACAAAAACAACAGTAGCGCGCGCCTTTCTGGATGCCTGCATGGCAGAACATCTGCGCAGCGAACTGACTGTCGAAAAGGCCGCAATGGCGAAGTATTGGATCACCGACACACAAGGCGAAGTGCTGGACGATTGTTTGCAACTGCATGGCGGTTACGGCTTTATGCAGGAATATGCCGTCGCTGAGATGTGGACCGACGCGCGGGTCCAGCGGATCTATGGTGGCACCAACGAAATCATGAAAGAACTCATTGCGCGCAGCTTATAGGCGCGCATCAGAACGCCTGAGGAGGGCAATGCGACATGACCATCAAGCTTTATTGTTTCGGGGAAAGCGGCAACGCATACAAAGCGGCTCTGGCCTTAGAGCTTTCTGGCCTTGACTGGGAAGCGGTCAAAGTGGACTTCTTCAATGGCGAGACCCGTACGCCCGAGTATCGCTCCAACATCAACGAAATGGGCGAAGCGCCGGTCATGGTCGACGGCAACGTAAGACTTGCCCAGTCGGGCGTCATTCAAGACTATGTTGCAGAGAAATCGGGTAAATTCGGTGGACAGAATGCAGACGAGCGGCGCGAAATCTTGCGGTGGGTGTTGTGGGATAATCACAAGTTAAGTTCGCAGGCCGGCATGACGCGTTTTCTGATGAACTTCCTGCCCGAAGACAAACGCCCGGCGGAAGTGATCGGCTTTATGCAGGGCCGTCTCAAGGCTGCCTATACCGTCCTGAATGATCATCTGGAAGGCCGGGACTGGATTGTAGGCGATGCGCTCACCAACGCGGATCTTTGCTGCTGTGGGTACCTTTATTATCCCGAATATTATGGTTTTGACCGAGCCGACTGGCCCAATATTGACGCCTGGCTCACGCGCTTGTCACAAACGCCTGGCTGGAAAGCCCCCTATGACCTGATGCCCGGCAGCCCGACAGATCGCACATAAAGGTTGCCAGAACCGGCACCAAAAGGAGACCACGATGACCGAAGCTTATATCTACGATGCCCTGCGCACGCCGCGCGGAAAGGGTCGCAAGGACGGCAGCCTGCACGAAGTAACAGCACTGCGCCTCTCGGCTCAAACGCTGAATGCAGTGAAAGAGCGCAACAACCTTGAAGGTCATGCGGTCGAGGATGTGATCTGGGGAAATGTCACGCAGGTGATGGAACAAGGCGGCTGCCTTGCACGCTCCGCCGTGCTCGCCTCTGATCTGGATGAACGCATTCCGGGCCTCGCCATCAACCGCTTTTGCGCCAGTGGCATGGAGGCCGTGAACCTCGCAGCCAATCAGGTGCGCGGAGGTGCCGGAGACGCCTATATCGCCGGTGGTGTAGAAATGATGGGCCGCGTCGCGATGGGCAGTGATGGCGCGGCCATCGCCGTCGACCCCACGATCGCCATGGAGAAATACTTTGTCCCGCAAGGCATCAGCGCGGATATTATCGCCACGGAATACGGTTTTACGCGCGATGACGCGGACCAGTTAGCTGTGGAATCACAGCGCCGCGCTAAAGCGGCGTGGGATGCGGGACGGTTCTCCAAATCTGTTATTGAGATCAAGGACCAAAATGGTCTGCCGATCCTGAACCACGACGAATACATGCGCCCGCAAACCGACATGCAATCCCTCGGCGGATTGAATCCCGCCTTTCAAGCCATGGGTGAAGTCATGCCGGGTTTCGACAAGGTTGCCTTGATGAAATACCCGCACCTGGAACGGATCAACCACATTCACCACGCAGGCAACTCATCAGGTATTGTGGATGGCGCCGCGGCTGTCTTGATCGGCAATAAGGAATTTGGCGAAAAATACGGGCTCAAACCCCGTGCACGCATCCGCGCAACCGCCAAGATTGGTACTGATCCGACTATAATGTTGACAGGCCCGGTGCCGGTGACAGAAAAAATTCTCGCCGACCATGGTATGACCATTGCCGACATTGATTTGTTCGAGGTAAACGAAGCCTTCGCGTCTGTTGTGCTGCGTTTCATGCAGGCGTTTGATGTGGACAGCGAAAAGGTCAATGTCAATGGTGGCTCGATTGCGATGGGCCACCCCCTGGGCGCTACCGGTGCTATGATTATCGGAACGCTGCTGGATGAAATGGAACGTGCCGACAAGGAAGTCGGGCTGGCCACGCTTTGCATCGCGTCGGGCATGGGTGCCGCCACCATTATCGAGCGGGTCTGATTCCATGGCCATCATCCTCAAAGGGACGGTCGACACGGTGGAGGCCAAAAGCGGCTATCCTGGCCCTTATAATCTGGGACAGGGTTTCCTGAGTTACCTGCCGTTGTCAGACGCAGGTGGCCTCACGCAATTCGGAGCCGCTCTTGAAACACTGCACCCCGGCAAGCAATCCTCGCAGATGCACTGGCACAGCCATGAGGACGAATTTCTCTTGGTGCTGGAAGGCACATTGACCGTTGTGGAAAACGAAGTGGAAACCCAGATCGGCCCGGGCGACGCTTGCACTTGGAAGGCGGGGGATCAAACCGCTCATTGCCTGCGCAATCACACACAAGCACCCGTGCGCTATTTGATCGTGGGCACCCGCAGCCGCGACGAAGACATCTGCACCTATCCGGGGCTTGATCTGAAAGCGACGCCCGGCGGGTTTGTCCATCTGGACGGCCGCCCTTGGAAAGAAAACGACCGGCCAATGCCGGAGGGAGACAAAAATGACTGATTTCACGCTGAAAACCGACGCCGACAGCATCGCCACCATCACCTGGGATGTCCCAGGTAAGTCCATGAACGTGATGACACTGGAAGCCTGGGATGTACTTGAAGAATTGGTCGATCAGGCCCTTGCTGACGACGCCATCAAAGCGGTGATCATCACTTCTGGCAAGGATAGCTTTGCAGGCGGAATGGACCTGAATGTGATCGCAAAAATGAAAGAACTGGCAGGCGATGATCCGGCCAGAGGTCTTTTTGACGGCATCATGAATGCTCATCGCATCATGCGGAAAATCGAACTGGCGGGCATGGATCCCAAAACGCAAAAAGGCGGCAAACCGATTGCCACCGTATTGCCAGGCACGGCCCTAGGAATTGGGCTGGAAATTCCCCTTTCCACGCACCGCATCTTTGCCGCGACGAGCCCCAAGGCCAAGATTGGCTTGCCTGAAATCATGGTTGGGATTTTCCCCGGCGCGGGCGGGACCACGCGGCTGACGCGCAAAATGGGCGCAATGGCGGCATCTCCCTTCCTGTTGGAGGGACGGCTGGTGGCACCCGCAGCGGCCAAAGCAGCCGGATTGATTGATGAGGTATCTGACGATCCAATGGCCGCAGCCCGCGCTTGGGTCTTGAGCGCCAAGGATACTGATCTAGTAAAACCTTGGGATGCCAAGGGGTACAAAATGCCCGGTGGCGCGCCTTATCACCCGGCGGGTTTTATGACCTTTGTCGGCGCTTCGGCCATGGTAAACGGCAAGACCCAAGGGGTCTACCCGGCAGCCAAAGCGTTGCTCTCAGCTGTCTATGAAGGCGCGCTCGTGCCCTTTGAAACGGCCCTCAAGATTGAAGCACGCTGGTTTACCAATGTGCTGATGAACCCGTCCTCTTCGGCCATGATCCGCTCACTTTTCGTCGACAAGGAAGCGCTTGAAAAAGGGGCTGTCCGTCCGAAAGATGTGCCGGATCAACGGGTCAAAAAGCTGGGCGTTCTGGGGGCGGGCATGATGGGGGCAGGCATTTCGCTTGTCTCCGCGCAAGCGGGTATCGAGGTTGTCCTGATCGATCAGACACAAGAAGCAGCAGATCGCGGCAAGGACTACACCGCAAAATTTGCCGATAAAGGTATCGCCCGCAAAAAGACGACGCCCGAAAAGAAGGAAGCCCTACTCGACCTGATCCATGCTACAACCGATCTTGACGCGCTAAAGGACTGCGATCTGATCATAGAAGCCGTTTTCGAGGACCCGAAGGTCAAAGCCGAGATGACCCAAAAGGTCGAAGCCATGATCCCGGAAGACTGTATCTTTGCTTCCAACACGTCCACCCTGCCGATCAGCGAGCTGGCCAAAGCAAGCACGCGGCCCGAACAATTCATCGGCATCCACTTCTTCTCACCCGTTGAAAAGATGTTACTGGTAGAAATCATCAAGGGTCGCGAAACAGGCGACCGGGCCGTGGCCAAAGCACTGGATTATGTGCGTCAGATCCGCAAGACACCCATCGTGGTCAACGATGCGCGCTTCTTTTATGCCAACCGCTGCATTATCCCCTACATCAATGAAGGCATCCGCATGGTCGCTGAGGGTGTTGAACCTGCGTTGATCGAGAACGCCGCGAAACTGGTGGGCATGCCATTGGGACCGTTGCAATTGGTGGATGAAACCTCCATCGATCTCGGCGCAAAGATTGCCCGTGCGACCAAGGCAGCAATGGGGGACGCGTATCCCGACGCCGCTGTGGATGAAGTCATCTTCTGGATGGAAGGCGAAGGGCGTCTGGGTCGCAAGGCCGCTGCTGGATTTTACGCCTACGATGAAAAAGGCAAGCGTCAGGGTCTTTGGGATGGATTGGGCGAGAAGTTCCCGAGCGCAGAAACACAACCTGATCTGATTGATGTACAGCACCGGTTGCTCTTTGCACAATCGCTCGAAGCGGTCCGCGCGCTGGAAGAAAACGTGCTGATGGACATTCGCGAAGGGGATGTCGGTGCGATCCTCGGATGGGGGTTTGCGCCTTGGTCCGGTGGCCCACTCAGCTGGCTCGACATGCTCGGCTCCGCCTATGTGGCCGATCGTTGCGACGCGCTGGAAGCCGCCTTTGGATCCCGCTTTGCCTGCCCTGCCCTGCTACGCGAGATGGCAAACAAGAACCAAAGCTTCTACGGTCGTTTTGGCGCACAGCCCCAAGCCGCTTGAACTGCCAACAAGGATCTTAAAAAAGGGGGCTCTGGTCCCCTTTTTTCATGGATGGACGCTCCCAAGCGCCGGGCTGGTCAGATCTGTTTTTCGACGTAATCGTCAGCCTGCAACAATTGCTTTCCAGAGATGCATTGAATTGTCTTACAATTCGCTTTTCAAATCTGGCAAAAACAATATTCTGCACTTCGCAGCGGCGACGTTACGCAGTCATCGGGAGGGGACGACAACAATGGGTTGGATGAATGATGAAACAGGGCTCGATAAAAACGCCGCGAACCACGTCCCGCTAACACCCCTGTCGCATCTGCAGCGCGCTGCAGACGTATTTTCCACGCATGAAGCCGTTGTCTACGGCACGCATCGATATGACTACGCGACCCAATACACCCGATGCTCACAGCTCGCCAGTGCACTCGCGCGCGCCGGAATTAAACCCGGAGATGTGGTCGCAACCCTTTTACCCAATGTGCCACCACAGGTCGAAGCGCATTTTGGCGTGCCGGCCTGCGGAGCTGTTCTGAATACGATCAATACGCGTCTGGACGTGGACACTGTCCACTATATCTTTGAACACGGTGAAGCCAAAACCGTCATCGTTGATACGCAATTCCTTCCGTTGGTCGAAGCCGCATGCGAGGGTCTGAAAACGCCCCCCACCATTATTGAAGCACCGGACGTGCAGGCGGGCTTCGACGCGACCGGGCAGCACCTGACCTATGAAGATTTCCTCGCCGCAGGGGACGCTGGATTTGACTGGATCATGCCGCGGGATGAATGGGAAAGCCTGGCACTGAATTACACGTCCGGCACCACCGGTCGGCCCAAAGGCGTCGTCTACCACCACCGGGGTGCCTACATGATGACCATGGGCACCGTGATCAGTTGGCGCATGACGTTGCATCCAACTTTCATGCAGATCGTGCCCCAGTTCCACTGCAACGGTTGGAACCACGCCTGGATGATGCCGCTGATTGGCGGCACACTCGTATGTTGTCGCGATATTACCGCGCCGGCCATCTACAACGCGATCGCTGATGAAAAGGTCACGCATTTTGGTGGCGCACCTATTGTGCTGAACATGCTGGTCAATGCGCCACAAGAAGAACGACGCGCGTTCGATCATCTGGTCGAAGTCTTTACCGCAGGCGCGCCTCCTGCGCCCGCGACCCTAGCCAAAATCGAAGCACTTGGGTTCAACGTCACACAGGTCTATGGGCTCACCGAAACCTATGGCCATGTCACAGAATGTCTATGGCGGGCGGCAGACTGGGACGCGTTAGATGGGGCAGCCCGTGCCGCGATCAAAGCACGCCAAGGTGTCGCATTTCCGATGATGGAGCACATCACCGTCATGGACGCTGACATGCAACAGATCCCTTACGATGCACGCACCCAAGGCGAAATCATGATCCGCGGCAATTCTGTGATGAAAGGCTACTACAAAAACCCGCAAGCCACCGCCGAAGCCTTTGCGGGCGGTTATTTCCATTCCGGCGACATCGCCATCCAGCACGGCGACGGGTACATGCAGATCGCAGATCGGGCGAAGGATATAATTATTTCCGGTGGCGAGAACATTTCTTCTGTTGAGGTCGAAGGTGTTCTAATGGCGCATGACGCTGTGCTCTTGGCCGCAGTGGTCGCGAAGTCAGATGACAAATGGGGCGAGGTGCCCTGCGCCTTTGTAGAACTCAAGCCCGACGCAACTGCCACGCCTGAAGAGATTATTGCCTTTTCTCGCCAAAGCCTTGCAGGTTTCAAAACACCCAAACATGTAGTTTTCCAAGAGCTCCCAAAAACATCCACTGGGAAAATTCAGAAATTTGAACTGCGCAAGCTGGCAGCAAAAATGTAATGCGTCTCGCCTTTGATCAAGCGCCATTGCTCGCGTGACTTGCGCTGTTAAGATAGGTGCAGGCAAACTCGAGCAACACAGATAACAGTGACCGCCCTGACGAAATATGCGCGGCTAGAGGCCAGCGCGCTCTGGCGCTCTTCCCCCGAGGAACAGCGGCGTGAGGTTATTGTATCTGTGGGTGATGCGACGTTGACGGTTTCAGACATGCGTGACCAAGCGATCACGCATTGGTCTTTGGCGGCAGTGCAACGGGCCAATCCTGGCGCGCGGCCAGCGATCTTTTACCCTGACGGCGATCCCGGCGAGACGCTGGAGTTTCCCGAGACCGAAGCGCAGATGATAGATTCCATCGAGAAACTGCGCCGTGCTGTCGAAAGATCACGTCCCAAACCGGGCAGGCTCAGATGGCTGGGGATGGCTGCCTCTGTCGCCATTGTAGCAGCCTTGGCGATCTTTTGGGTTCCCGGCGCTCTGGTCTCACATACGGTTTCTGTCGTACCTTTCGTCAAGCGAGCCGAGATCGGCACCGCACTCCTGTCCCGCATCGAGCGTATGACTGGACCAGCCTGCAAGGAAGATGCCGGACTGCGCGCGCTGCAAACACTGAGGGCGCAACTGGGCAGTGGGCCACTGCATGTTATGCCTTCAACGATTTCGACCAGCCTGCATCTGCCTGGTGGGAACATCTTGCTGGACCGTGCTCTGATTGAAGACTTCGAAGAGCCTGATGTGGTTGCAGGCTTTGTCTTGGCAGAGAAAACCAAGGCTGCGGGCACCGATCCGCTGCGCACTTTGCTTGAAACAGCGGGCACAGCGGCAAGCTTCCAACTTTTGACCACCGGGACCCTCAAAAGCACGGTTCTGGACCAATTCGCCGAAACCCTGTTGACCGATGACCGCGCACCACCAGGCGACACAGCCCTGCTGGCAGCCTTTGCCGAACGCAGCCTTCGCAGCACGCCCTATGCTTACGCGCGAGATGTCACTGGCGAAAGTGTGCTGCCGCTCATTGAAGCAGACCCAATGACAGGTGCGGCACCGGTTGCGCTTCTGAGCGATGCGGACTGGCTACGGCTACAGGGCATTTGCGGCGGTTGACGCCAGCATCAAAGCGCGCGGGCACACGCAGCACACAGACGTCATTTGGTGCCGAACATCCGGTCACCGGCATCGCCCAGACCGGGAACGATGTAGCCAACATCGTTCAGTTTTGAATCGATGGCCGCGGTGACAATCGGCACATCTGGATGCGCTTCCTGCATGCGCGCAATGCCTTCAGGTGCCGCAAGCAAACACAGGAAACGGATATTCGTTGCACCTGATTGCTTCAAAAGATCGATCGCCGCCGCAGAGGAATTCCCCGTCGCCAACATCGGGTCAACGGCAATCACCAATCGATCCTCGAGCGCCTCGGGCACTTTGAAATAATATTGGACTGGCTTGAGGGTTTCTTCATCACGGTAAAGTCCGATGAACCCCACACGCGCGGAGGGAATGAGTTCCAGAACACCGTCCAACAGTCCATTGCCCGCGCGCAAAATAGAGATCAAAGCCAGTTTTTTACCCGCCAGTGTCGGTGCATCCATCGTTTGCATCGGAGTATCAATCTGCTTGGTCGTCATGGGCAGACCTCGCGTCACCTCATAGGCAAGCAACTGACTGATTTCACGCAGTAATTGGCGAAATACAGCAGTCGGCGTATCTTTGTCACGCATCAGTGTCAGCTTGTGCTGTACCAGCGGGTGATCGACGACTGTGACATGATCTGACATGGGGCATTCCTTTGCTGTGCGCCGTCTACTTAGTCGGCTCGATCTGGACCGGCAAGCGCTGACTTACGTCGTTGGCACTTCCACACCAAGGTGCGCTGCGACAAGGCCAGCCACATCCTTGAAACCGATTTCACCCAGGCGGCCTGCCCCGATCCCTGCCACCAGAACCGGCACGCGTTCTCGCGTGTGGTCGGTCCCCGGCCAAGTTGGATCATTCCCGTGATCTGCGGTCAGAACAAGAATATCCCCGTCGCGCAGGCCGTCCAGAACGGTGCCAATTTCAGCGTCAAACCACTCCAAAGCCCGCGCATATCCTTCGACATCGCGCCGGTGCCCATACTCGCTGTCAAACTCAACAAAATTTGCAAACGTCAGGCTGCCGTCGTCCGCTTCTTCTACGAGGCGTTTAAGATCGGACATCAAGGCGTCATCCGGCCCTTTGGCTACCTCATGGATACCTTGCATTGAAAAGATGTCACCAATTTTTCCTAGGGCATAGACACGACGTCCCGCATCCTGAACCCAATTCGTCAGGATCGGCGCCGGCGGTTTGATGGCAAAATCCTTGCGGTGACCTGTCCGGCGAAACCCAGCATCAACGCTACCAAGAAACGGCCGCGCGATCACCCGCCCCACCTTCATTTGGTGCAGCATGGGGGCGAGGTCTGCGCAAAGATCAAGCAACCGATCCAGCCCAAAGTGTGTTTCATGCGCCGCTATCTGGAAAACAGAGTCAGCAGAAGTATAGCAAATCGGCCACCCGGATTTGATATGCGCACCCCCGAGCGTGCGGATGATATCTGTGCCGGAGGCATGACAATTGCCAAGAATTCCCTCTGTTCCGGCAATTTCCTGGACCCGTTCAACCACTTCCTTTGGGAAAGAGTCCTGCTTGTCTATGAAATAGTGCCATTGCCAGGGCACCGGCAGCCCAGCCAGTTCCCAGTGACCCGACGGCGTGTCTTTTCCCGGCGATATTTCGGTCGCCACACCCCATGTGCCTTTGGGTTCAGCACCAAGACCCGGCGCGACTGCGCCGCTGGCGCGTTGAACCGCGCGCCCCAGACCCAACGCGTCAAGATGCGGCAACAGCAAAGGGCCCGCACGGTTTTGCGACGCCTGATCATGCGCGCAGAACTGCGCAATATGCGCGAGCGTGTTGGCGCCGGTATCAGGCACGTCTCCGTTAAAAAACGCATGCGCATCAGGCGCACCGCCAATTCCCACCGAATCCATCACAACAAGAAATGCGCGCGCCATCAGCCGACCCTGTCCAGGATCAAATCCGGGGAGTTGTGATCTCCCGCACCGCTGATTTCGATCGCGCGGCGCACCGCACGCGCGGCCCGGTCCGCTGCATCCGGCCGCACCGCATGCACACAGGCCAAGGCTTGTCCCTTGCGCACCTGCTGACCCATCCGAACGACGTCTGCCAGCCCAACCGAAGGGTCAATTTCATCACTTTCAACGCGCCGTCCACCGCCAAGCTCTACCACTGCAAGGCCCAAGGCTTCGCCATCGATTCGGCTGACAATCCCAGATGCAGGCGATGCCACTTCGCGGATCACATTGGCTTCGGGCAGAAACCTTTGCCAGTTCTCGACAAAACGCACAGGTCCGCCCATCGCCGCGACCATACGCCCGAACCGCTCTGCCGCGTGCCCATCACGCAGTGCTGCAACGATGGCGTCCGCCCCTTCCTGGACATCCTTTGCAAGACCATTGTTGGCGAGCAAAACCCCGCCAAGCCCAGCTGTCAAATCTACAAGCGGGCCAGTTTTCTGACCTGTCAGAACCTGCATGACTTCTGCTATTTCCAGCGCGTTGCCCAATGCTGGCGCGAGGGGTTGGTTCATGTCACTAATCACGGCAGTCGTCTTACAGCCCGCCGCATTGGCTGTGTGCACCAATGCCTCGGCCAGATCCCGAGCGGCATCGAGATCTTTCATAAAAGCACCACTGCCAACTTTGACATCGAGAACCAGCCCGTCCAACCCCGCTGCCAGTTTCTTTGACAAGATCGACGCCGTGATCAGATCGAGACTGTCGACAGTCGCGGTAACATCACGGATCGCGTAAAGGCGTTTGTCCGCGGGCGCGATGTCCGCGCTGGCGCCGACAATGGCACACCCGGCTTCCGCAACGACGCTGCGAAAACGGTCTTCTCCCAGTTGCGTCACCAGACCGGGGATCGCATCGAGCTTATCAAGCGTGCCACCCGTATGACCCAACCCGCGACCGGAAATCATCGGCACAAAAGCCCCACAAGCTGCAAGCGCGGGCGCGAGAACCAGCGAAATACAATCCCCGACCCCGCCTGTGGAGTGTTTGTCGAGCACCGGGCCCTTCAAATCCCACTGCAGGACTTTACCGCTGTCCCGCATCGCAAGGGTCAGTGCTACCCGCGCTTGTGGCTCGAGACCACGCGCGCAGATCCCCATGGCAAAAGCACCCGCTTGTGCATCGCTCATCTCACCAACCGAAAGTGCCTGTGCCGCCCACTGCAAATCTTCAGCACTCAAAGCGATGCCGTGCCGGAGGCTGGCGAGCAGCGATCGCGCGTCAGGCATCTGCGTCACGCATGTGTGCGCTGTTAAAGACACCCGGCAGCAGCGCGCCTACAGTCGTGTGCTGTTCGACCCCTTCCAGAGTTGCCATCGTGACCGGCACATCCGCTTTGGCGAATTCTGCCAGTTTTTGTCGACACCCCCCGCAAGGCGTCACAGGTGTGGGCGATCCCGCGACCACATAGGCTTTCACGAATTCCGTTTCGCCCGCCGCCACCATTGCTGCGATGGCACCGGCTTCGGCGCAGGTGCCTTCGGGATAGGCGACGTTCTCAACATTGCATCCGACAAAAACCGCTCCCGAAGCTGTGCGCAATGCCGCCCCAACCTTAAAGTTCGAATAGGGAACATAGGCGTTTTCCCTAACGGCGCAGGCGGCTTCTCTTAACGACATACTTTTTGTGCCCTGAATGTTTATCCCGCCTAGCGTGTCGCTCCGCAGCGCGATTTGCAAGCGGATAGCAGTAAGGTTCAGTGCGCGTCATGCATTGTCTGGAACTTACCCGGCAAAGAAGCTTCCAATAATTCAAGGTCGGCGGGGATCTCGCTATAACGCGTGCGCACAACGGCCGGATCACAAAAGCGTCTCTTGCTGACAGCATGAACACATGGCGCCCCTCGCCCTCAAACGCCATGCTTCGAGCCATGACGAACGTAAAATGGATGTCGCAATCGTGGTGGTTCCAGGGACATCTGCCTGACACGGGGCGGATCACATAAACGCCCGCCGCACCGCCGGTTTTGGCCGCCATGCTCGTATCGCGAATTTTAAATCCGGGCAGGCGGAATGGCCCCCGCTCTGCTGTCTTGGCCTGGTGATGAACAAAGCGCTGACTCTGAAAGATCCGATCTGGCCGAGCCGGTCCGGCCCATTGGGCAGCGCGATGGTTTGGTCAATTGTTGTGACATGTTCGGTTGGCATGCCAATTTCGATCACCTCAATATTGTCAGCAGCGAAGAGGACACGGTGGCGAATTTCCGGCGGCTGGATTACACAATCGCCCGCGTACATGCCAAATGGCGGGCCTTGATCTTCGTAAACCAGATCGACCCACCCGCGATGACAAAAGATCAATTGAAAGCCGACTGAGCGGAAATGCACCATATCGGGCACGGGTCCACTATCGGGAATGCGGATATGCCTGGCGATGTTGGATCCGCCAAGACGATCCGGGATCAGATCGCGTACTGCATGCCCGCACGCTCAACGATCCAAGGGGCTTGATCTGCCAACTTGCGCACCACAAAACAATGGACCGTTTCAGGCATAAGCAGCGGCGCTTGGAGAGCGACAACCTTCAAGCGGGTACCATTAGGGGCAGTCAGCGCCAACTAGCTTTCGGCAAAGGTCGCAGGATCTTCTACCAAAATCCGGATGGTGCCAGGATGTTCTGGCGCATCATGATCGATCCGCAGTCGCAAACCGTAGCCTGAAAAAAACCGCAACCCGCTGATCATCAGCGGGATACATCGTATCCATCCGCATCTTTAGAACATCAGTAAAAAAAAGAATATCGGGGCGCAACGCTTGCGTTGGCAGACGAGTTTCAGCCTGTCTCTCCGTGATAAGCGTAGCTTTTCCAATACGCGACCAACGCAAGGATCGCAAGAACCGGGATAAACGCCTCGCCGACTTCTTCGAACACACTCGCAATGGCATCAACCCGTTCGGGAACGTTAATTCCGATGCCCCCCAGTTTGCGACCCAGTCCATCAACAGATTTCGCAACAAAGGTCAGCAAAAACGCAGCAAGAACAAAGAATGCCCAAGACTCGCGCGCCCGCAACCCGCGCAGAAGGGACGGCGCGCCATGACGCAACATACGGTAAATCACCAGAAAAAACAGAAGTATCACACACCCTGCAATAAGTTTGGTGCCCAGCGCATTGGCATCCAGATAAAGATTGCTAGATAGCACACCAGAGGGTGTGAAACGTTTGTCGAAATCCAATTCTCTGAGGGCAAAGAAGGTCATTAAGGCCGGCACCTGCCACAGCGGTGCCTGAAAACTGCGCGGCACACTTTTGAAAAAAACAGCGACGGCACAAACGTAAAGGACTGCGGAGACTGTCTCCAAGCCGCCGCCCTCGCGTTTGAGCGATGCGCCCTGAGCAAAAAACAGCGCATCCACAAAGATGAAAACACCAATGACCGCACACAGAAGGAGAAAAATGTGCCGCAATGGCAATCCGGTCTGGCTTTGCCCATTGGCCGCAACCGATGACTGACGCCTCTGATCCATTTCCGTTCCCGCCTTGCCAGTGTGCGCAGGGGATAGCACGGGCGTGTTATGATTTTACAGTCACAAATTGATTTCAATTACATCGCGCGCCCGTGTAAGGCGTTTACAGGCAGCGCGCGTCCCGATCACAGGCTTGCCAAAAGCATCAGCAGGGTCACGTCATAGAAATATCCGGGAGGGGACCTCACATGTCAGATACACCGAACCTGCGGCAGGCCGCGCTTGACTATCATCAGTTCCCGAAACCCGGAAAGTTGGAAATCCGCGCGACCAAGCCACTGGCCAATGGACGCGATCTGGCGCGTGCCTATTCGCCTGGCGTCGCCGAAGCCTGCCTGGAGATCAAGGCGGATGCGTCAACAGCCGCAAATTATACCTCGCGAGGCAACCTCGTCGCGGTGGTCAGCAATGGCTCTGCTGTACTCGGACTTGGGAACATTGGTGCGCTGGCTTCCAAGCCTGTCATGGAAGGCAAGGCGGTCTTATTCAAGAAATTCGCCAGCATCGATTGTTTTGACATCGAAGTTGATGAATCCGACCCCGAAAAGCTTGCTGACATCGTCTGCGCACTGGAACCCACTTTCGGAGCAATCAACCTTGAAGACATCAAGGCACCCGATTGTTTCACCGTCGAGCGTTTGTGCCGCGAACGGATGAATATTCCCGTTTTTCATGATGACCAGCATGGCACGGCAATCGTGGTCGGTGCCGCTGCCAAGAACGCGCTACATGTGGTTGGAAAATCCTTTGAGGATATCAAGATCGTCTCGACAGGCGGGGGCGCGGCCGGAATTGCCTGTTTAAACATGCTGCTAAAACTTGGCGTCAAACGGCAAAACGTCTGGCTGTGCGATATCCATGGCCTAGTCTACGAGGGCCGTGAGGTAGACATGAACCCCAGCAAAGCTGCCTTCGCACAGGCATCTGACTTGCGCACGCTGGATGACGTGATCGACGGCGCGGATATGTTCTTGGGCCTGTCTGGCCCGGGCGTACTCAAGCCAGAGATGGTAGCCCGCATGACCAAACAACCGGTGATCTTTGCGCTGGCCAACCCAACACCAGAAATCCTCCCTGAACTGGCGCGCGAGATCGCACCAGACGCCATTATCGCGACCGGTCGCTCGGATTTTCCCAACCAGGTCAACAACGTACTTTGTTTTCCCTTCATCTTTCGAGGTGCGCTGGATGTAGGGGCGACGACAATCAATGATGAAATGGAGCTGGCCTGTATCGAAGGCATCGCAGAGCTTGCACGCGCCACCACCTCAGCTGAAGCAGCGGCAGTCTACAAAGGCGAGCAGCTAACCTTTGGCCCAGAATACCTGATCCCAAAGCCTTTTGATCCGCGCCTTGTGGGTGTGGTATCTTCTGCCGTGGCCAGCGCAGCGATGAAAACCGGCGTGGCCACCCGCCCGATTGAAGACCTCAAGGCGTATCGTGAAAAGCTGGACAGTTCAGTCTTTAAGTCCGCGCTGTTGATGCGCCCGGTCTTTGATGCTGCGCGATTGTCGCCGCGCCGCATCGTCTTTGCTGAAGGCGAGGATGAAAGGGTCCTACGCGCAAGCCAGGCCATGCTCGAAGAAACCACGGAGCGCCCGATTTTGATCGGCCGACCAGAAGTGATGGAAATGCGTATCGCCAAGGCCGGTTTGACGATCAGACTGGGCGAAGACGTTGAATACGTAAACCCCGAGAATGACCCACGGTACCGCGACTATTGGGAAAGCTATCATACCCTGCGGGCACGTCATGGCGTGTCACCTGATCTTGCGCGGGCAATCATGAGAACAAATACAACCGCCATTGGCGCAGTCATGGTGCACCGCGAAGAAGCCGATAGCCTGATCTGCGGGACCTTCGGGGAATTCAGCTGGCATCTGAACTACATCCAGCAAATCCTAGGCCAAAATACACTGCACCCGGTGGGCGCACTTTCGATGATGATATTGGAAGACGGGCCCCTTTTTATCGCGGATACCCAAGTGCATTTGCACCCGGATCCCAAGGAGATCGCAGAAATTGCACATGGGTGCGCACGCCACGTGCGTCGCTTTGGTGTCGAACCCAAGATCGCCTTTTGCTCCAATTCTCAGTTCGGCAACAAAGGCGAAGGTACCGGCGGAAGACTGCGCGCAGCACTCCAATTGCTCGATGCGGAGGATAATGACTTTTGCTACGAAGGCGAAATGAATGTCGACACAGCGCTTGATGCAGAATTACGCAATCGGATTTTGCCAACAAATCGTCTGGAAGGGGCGGCGAACGTGCTCATTTTTGCGCATGCGGATGCTGCGTCCGGGGTCCGTAATATCCTCAAGACGAAGGGGGGCGGGTTGGAAGTTGGCCCCATCCTGATGGGTATGGGCAACAAAGCGCATATCGTATCAACGTCGATCACCGCCCGCGGTTTACTGAACATGGCTGCAATCGCCGGAACGCCGGTGGACCATTATGGCTAATGAAAGCCCGGGCGGTCACATAAACGTATTCGCGATGAAATGATCTGTTAAATCCGCAATGAAGGTTTATTCTTAAAACCACGGAACAACCAAAGGAACGCGCCATGAAAAAGTTCTTGCTCGCAATGCCCATCGGTATTCTTCTCGGTGCATGCGCAACGGTCGTTGATGAAACGCGTACAAATGCAGTCATCGAAAAAGGTTTCAATACCGGAGAAAGGTACCAGATCAGGACGCGCACGCTCGAAGGTGCAAATGGCACGTATGAACAAACCAGCGTCATTTATCGCAGCGTGTCACGTGTCTGCATCAAAGACAGCCCGGGTGATTGTGAAAAGACCGCCGAGTTCCTGATCGACGATTATTTCAACGGAGGATCAATCAGTTTCTGATCAAGACCGTTTGATCGCTGTACCGCTTGTTTGGCCTGTTTTGGGTGCTAAACCGGTATAACCCCTTAATCGGGGCGCTTGGAATTGAGTGTTGCACCAGCGCCGGTCACGACGTGCCTTGCGCGACGAATTGGTATGCGTTGAAATTTCGTGGCGCATATCACGAGGTGTCGCCGTTTACACGTGCTCTGTCTTGTCGCCCAACAAGGCGTTTCGCGCATGTTCTGCAAAACTCGCGTTGATTTGCAGAAACCTGCAAAGACCGTGTGACTTTGCAAACCCATTCTCTAAAAACAACGTTCGTTCGGCAAAGTAATTGCGATTCAAGGGCATTACGAACGCGCGACGACTTGCCCCACCTTCAGTCTCTGCGTAACACATTTACAGATTTTGGAGGAGACAGGCCATGGGATACGCTGAGCTATACGATGCTTCACTCAAAAACCCGGAAGGCTTCTGGATGAGTGCGGCAGATGCGATTGACTGGGACCGGCGCCCGTCAAAAGCGCTCTTTGATCGGGGTGATGACCTTTATGAATGGTTCGCGGATGGGCTTGTAAACGGCTGCTATAACGCTGTTGATCGTCACGTGGCTGCTGGCCGGGGCGATCAGGCCGCAATCATTTATGATAGCCCCATTACAAATACCAAAAGCACCCTGACCTACGCGCAACTTCAAAACAGGGTCTCCTCCCTCGCCGGAGCGCTTGTCGCGCAAGGGATCAGCAAAGGTGATCGGGTCATCATTTACATGCCAATGATCCCCGAAGCGCTCGAAGCGATGCTGGCCTGCGCGCGGATCGGAGCCATCCACTCCGTCGTCTTTGGTGGGTTTGCCGCAGCTGAACTGGCGGTTCGAATCGACGATTGCACACCCAAGGCAATCCTTGCCGCCTCCTGCGGCTTGGAGCCTGGGCGGGTCGTCCACTATAAGCCTTTGCTTGACGGGGCGGTTGATCTGGCGGCGCATAAACCTGACGTTTGTTTCATTCTGCAGCGCAAGGAAGAGACTGCGGAATTGACGCCGGGACGTGATTTGGACTGGTATGCGTCACAAGAGGGCGTGCCACCGGCAGACTGTGTCCCTGTTGAGGGCACGCATCCTGCGTACATCCTGTATACCTCGGGCACGACCGGCGCACCAAAAGGCGTTGTACGCCCAACCGCCGGGCACCTTGTAGCGCTTAACTGGACGATGAAGAACATCTACAACGTGGATCCTGGCGACGTGTTCTGGGCAGCGTCAGATGTGGGGTGGGTCGTTGGCCACAGCTATATTTGCTATGGGCCACTGGTGCATGGCAACACCACGATCGTCTTTGAAGGCAAACCGGTGGGCACGCCTGACGCAGGCACCTTCTGGCGCGTCATCGCCGAACACAACGTACGCAGTTTCTTTACCGCGCCTACAGCGATCCGCGCAGTCAAACGTGAGGACCCAAAAGGGGAAGCAAGACAGAAGTACGACCTTTCGGGCTTGCGCGCGCTGTATCTAGCAGGCGAACGTGCAGATCCTGACACAATCGAATGGGCCGGCGATATTCTTGGCGTTCCGGTCTATGACCACTGGTGGCAAACCGAAACAGGTTGGACCATTGCGGGCAACCCGGCGGGGTTAGAGGCGCTGCCCGTCAAGATTGGATCACCCACGGTTGCCATGCCTGGATATGATGTGCGCATCCTGGATGAAGCTGGTCATCCTGTGGCACCAGGGGAACTCGGCGCGATTGCAATCAAACTGCCGCTGCCGCCTGGGACACTACCGACCCTTTGGAATGCCGTCGCGCGTTTCAAGCAAAGCTATCTTTCTGCCTTCCCCGGATTCTACGAAACGGGCGACGCGGGCATGGTGGATGAAGATGGATATCTTTACATCATGGCGCGCACTGATGACGTTATCAATGTAGCGGGGCACCGGCTTTCAACAGGTGCGATGGAAGAAGTCCTCGCCGCTCATCCGGATGTGGCTGAATGCGCAGTTGTGGGCGTCACGGACCAGCTCAAGGGGCAATCCCCGCTGGGCCTTCTGTGCCTGACCACGGGCGTCAACCGGCCACATGCTGATATCTCTTCGGAATGTGTAAAGCTGGTGCGTGAAAAAATCGGTCCCGTCGCTGCTTTCAAAACAGCGCTGGTCGTGGATCGTCTACCCAAGACGCGCTCAGGAAAGATCCTGCGGGCAACGGTCGTGAAAATTGCGGATGGCGAAGACTTCAAAATGCCTGCCACGATTGATGATCCAGCGATCTTGGACGAAATCCGCGCAGCGCTCCAAACCATTGGCTATGCAAGCGAGAAAACCGCCTGATACCAGCGGGGCGCTAGATTAGACCCATAAAAAAGGCGGCCCCATCACCGGGGCCGCCATAACTACCGTACGCAAATTGTTAAGCCGCGTTCTTTTGCTCAGCGATGAACGCATCCAGTTGGCGCTCAGCGTCGTCTTTCAAGATGCCGTAACGTTGTTGCAGCTTACCGATAAACCGATCGCGGTCGCCCTTGGCTTCGGCAATGTCGTCATCCGTCAACTCGCCCCATTTGCTTTTCATGGCGCCGGTGAATTCAGTCCAGTTGCCGTCAATAATATCCCAGTTCATTGGTCTCTCCTTTTCGTCGATCTCGTTGAACCAAACACATGTGCATCACGTGTTCTTATGGGGTCAACGCAGGCTCAGCGCGAAAGGTTCCGAAAAAAAGTGATCAACCCGCAAACAGTTCCAGGTTGATCGGTCGATGATCGCCCCATAGGCTCACCCTGTCATATGGAGGATACTACAATGCGAAAACAGCTTTCCCTGCTCGCGGCCTGCCTCGCCTTTCCGGCCAGTGCCGATGAGGGATCCCGCATTCAGGTCACCGGTGAGATCATAGATACATGGTGTTACTACTCAGGCGTAATGGGTGGACCAGATGCTGTTGTTGGCTCTGCGCATCATACCTGCGCGCTGTGGTGTTCAGCGGGTGGCATTCCTGTCGGTATGCTGGCGCAAGACGGAACCGTCTATATGATCCTGCAGATCGCCCAGGATGCGAACTCTGCCGGCGGTGACACGCAGCTAAGCCTTGCAGCTCACACAGTCACAGCCGATGGCATGCTTTATGAACGCGACGGCCAGAACTATCTGGTGGTCAACGAAGTGGTTGCGGATCTCGATATTCAGCAACTGACCCACGAAGACTATGGCACCGTCCCTCCCTTTTCCTTTCCGGATCCGAACGAATGAGAAAAACTGCTTTTACCGCAATCGCATTGCTTCTGACCACGCCACTTGCTGCACAGGATTTTTCGGCTGGCTCCGAAGCAAAGACATGGAACCTTTATGCGGAGGTACCTGCAAAATTTGACGCAACGGTGGTTGATCTGTTGTGCGAGCTGACTGGGGACTGCGCGACAGATTGCGGCGCGGGCGCGCGTCAGTTGGGTCTGAAACGCACAGCGGATGATGTGATCGTGCTGCCCATGAAAAACAGCCAACCGGCATTCACGGGCGCAGCAACCGATCTGGCACCCTATTGCAACCAGACCATTACTGTCGATGGGCTGATGATCGAAGACGAGGATTTTCCAGTCAAAAATGTCTACCTTGTTCAGACCATCACGCCTGCGGGTGGTGAAACGGTCAAGGCAAACCAATTTACCAAGAAGTGGGCCGAAAAATATCCAGACGCTCAAGGCAAAGGTCCGTGGTTTCGGCGCGATCCGAGGATCAATGCCATCATCGCCGAAGAAGGCTACCTGGGGCTTGGACTGGACGAAGATACCAAATACGCGGAAGAGAACTTTTGATGCGCAGCTTTGCGCTCGGGCTTGCGCTGTTGCTGGCCGGGACCGCACAGGCAGGGCCGCCGATGCCCTTTGACATTGGTGGGCCTTTTAAGCTGACCGATCAATACGGCCAGACCCGCAGCCAAGTGGATCCTGAAGGCCACGCGCAGCTATTGTTCTTTGGTTATGCCAATTGTCAGAACATTTGCTCTGCCGCTCTGCCCGATATAGCAGATGTCGTAGACAGGATGGCCGAGGAAGGCATCACCGTGACGCCTGTGATGATCACGGTTGCTCCGGACCAAGACCGGATCGAGACAATGGCAGAGCCCTTGGCGCATATCCACCCTGATTTTGTCGGGTTGACCGGGGAAGCGCCCGCGCTCGAGGCCGCCTACAAGGCGTTTTCGGTTGAGGTCGAACCGCTCTTTCAGGATCCTGAATATGGGTGGATCTATTCACATGGCAGTTTCGTGCATTTGCTGGATGGGCAGGGAGAGACGCTAACACTCTTTCCGCCGGTTCTAGGTCCGGATGAAAGCGCGCGCATTGTGAGGTCTTACTTGCTGCCGGGCAACGGCTGATCCGAAGCAGATCCGCTGGGCGCCTCGCCCTCTTTTGGCACTAGGTCATAAGGCGCGGCCACGTCCCACACGTGCCCGGGGATCATGTTCTTCATCTTGGCGGGGGCTTCGCGTCGCAAGTGCAGGATTGTCTCTGCGGCTTTCATTTCAACGCGGGCCCGCGCGAACTCAAGACCACGCGGACCAATGCGCGGCTGCAGCCAGCTGACAAATGGACGGATCCAATCAGGCATTCGGCGCAAGGGCAGTCCCCCCGCCGCGCGCGCAGTATTGGCGATGAACCCTTTCACCGCAGAGACCCGCTTACCCGCACTGCCCGGCGCACTGAGAACGACCCGGTCCTCCAGCCCTGCGAGCATTTCGGCACCACGCTCGTTGCGCACAAGTAGCCATTGTTCACCTTCCCCGCCCATATAGCCAACCGTAATATCTGCCAGACTGTTGGTGTAATCAACGCAGCTGCGACAGGTCAGTGGAAAGAAATCAGAAGGCAAATCAGAGATCGGCAACGACAGGAACGGGATCAGCTTTTGCCGCCCATCCACGAACCGAAGCTCCACTTTAAAATCCGCGCGAAATTCCAGATAGGTGATTGTGTCAGGATCCGCCTCCAAAAGCTTTAGGAAATCGTGGAAATTCTCTGTCGTCGTGTTGTCAGAACAGGGCGTACCGATCACATAGAGCCGCTCAAATCCCAGGTCCGCTTCCAATGCGCGCAGCGCGTAAATCTGGCAAGGGATTCCGATCACTGCGAGGCGCGTCATGCCCTGTGCCTGCGCCTCTTCCAGCAAGGCCAACAACGGCGCGTAGCCCATGCGCATCCCGCGCGCACGCTCCATATCCCGAGGATCGGTGATCAGCGCAGGCACGGGGCGCCACTTATCCTCCGTGTCCGGGATCATGGTCAGCACCCCCTGCACCTTACCGCGCGCCAACAAGTCAGCACCAACAGAGGTCGTGATCCCCGTCCATTGCGCGCCCTCTTTGGGATCCGCCATCCGCGCCCGGTACATGGCCTGAAATGGACCAAAAAACGCTTCGTCTCCTGTGGCACGCAAGCGGCCGTGTACCGCGCGTTCCAGGGCCGGATAGTCCGGCGCGATGAATTGACAGGCCTTTCCACAGGCGCGCGCATCTTTCATGCGGGATACACCACAATCAGTACAGAGGCCGCGCGGCGCCGGCGCGCGCAGGTCTTTTGCGATAATCACGAGAATTGCTCGTTGATCAGCCGCTCCTCAAGCCCGTGCCCGGGATCAAAAAGAATATGATGTTTGACGAGAGGCTCTGACCGGATTTCAACGGAGACCACATCCGCTACAGATTGCGCATCCGCCTCCGCCATGACAGGGCGCTTTTCCGGCTCCAACACATCAAAGCGTACCGTCGCATCTTTTTGCAACAAAGCGCCACGCCAGCGCCGTGGCCGAAAGGCACTCATTGCAGTCAGGGCCAGCACATCCGACCCGATCGGCAAGATCGGGCCATGGGCAGAATAGTTGTATGCCGTAGATCCCGCAGGTGTACTGATCAACGCCCCGTCACAGACCAGTTCTTCCATGCGCAACCGCTCATCGATGGTGATTTTCAGCTTTGCAGCCTGTGGGCCTGCGCGCAGCAAAGACACTTCATTTATCGCGAGCCCCTGCGTGACGTTTCCATCTGTACAGGTTGCTTTCATGCTCAAAGGGTTAATCACAGCTTCTTCGGCTGCGGCCAGACGTGCGGGCAAATCGCTTTCCACATAGGTGTTCATCAGGAATCCGATTGTGCCGCGGTTCATACCATAGACCGGCGCCGGCAGTGCTTGCGTGGCGTGCAGCGTCTGCAACATAAAACCGTCACCGCCAAGCGCGACGATCACCTCGGCGTCTTCAAGGCTGACATTGCCATAGCGGGTCACAAGCGCCGCACGGGCCGTTTGTGCCACATCCGCGCGACTTGCCGTAAATGCGATCTTGCTGGGCATGCAACGTTCCGATCGGGGTATTTCCGATGTGAGAAAATCACAGTTCTCAATGATATACCAGCTTTCCAATAATGAATTGGCCTTCCAAACGGAAGTATCACAAGCCTCGGACATCGCCCTGCGACGGACAAAACAGCGCAAGCGTCGCTTTACGTTCTTTCGTGCTGCGTTAGTTTCATGTACCAGACAGCGATATTTCGACACCTCAAGGGAGAACTTCCATGAACGCCCCACACCGTGCCCCTGGCTTTTTCACCCAATCCCTCGCTGAGAGCGATCCAGAGCTTTTCGGCTCAATCACCGACGAATTGGGGCGCCAGCGAGACGAGATCGAACTGATTGCATCTGAGAATATCGTCTCGGCTGCCGTGCTCGAGGCGCAAGGTTCGATCATGACAAACAAATATGCTGAAGGCTACTCAGGGCGGCGCTACTACGGCGGTTGCCAATTTGTCGACGTGGCCGAAGACCTAGCCATTGAGCGGGCGTGCAAACTCTTTGGATGCGAATTTGCGAATGTGCAGCCAAACTCTGGCAGCCAGGCAAACCAGGGAGTCTTTCAAGCGCTTTTGCAGCCGGGCGACACCATCTTGGGCATGAGTCTTGATGCAGGCGGACATCTCACTCACGGTGCCAAGCCCAACCAGTCTGGCAAATGGTTCAATGCGGTCCAGTATGGTGTGCGCCGCGAAGACAATTTGCTTGATTACGATCAGGTCGAAGCGTTGGCGAAAGAACATCAGCCAAAGCTGATCATTGCAGGCGGCTCCGCGATCCCGCGTCAGATCAACTTTGCAAAGATGCGTGAAATTGCCGATATGGTCGGTGCCTATTTACATGTAGACATGGCGCATTTTGCCGGTCTCGTCGCCGCAGACGAACACCCCTCGCCCTTTCCGCACGCACATGTGGCGACGACAACGACCCACAAAACTCTACGCGGCCCGAGAGGCGGTATGATCCTCACCAATGACGCAGCGCTCGCCAAAAAATTCAACTCGGCCATTTTTCCTGGCATTCAGGGCGGTCCTTTGATGCATGTGATCGCGGCTAAAGCGGTTGCTTTCGGCGAAGCACTCCGACCTGATTTCAAAGGCTACATCCAGCAAGTCGTGACAAACGCGCAGGCCCTGTCCGATCAGTTGATCAAAGGCGGTTTGGACACCATCACACATGGTACCGACACGCATGTAGTTCTTGTTGACCTCCGCCCCAAAGGCGTAAAAGGCAACGCGACAGAGAAAGCGCTTGGGCGTGCGCATATCACCTGCAACAAGAATGGCGTGCCTTTCGATCCCGAAAAGCCCATGGTCACGTCGGGCATCCGCCTTGGAAGCCCTGCCGGGACCACACGTGGGTTTGGAGAACCCGAGTTCCGCCAGATCGCAGATTGGATTATCGAGGTCGTAGACGGTCTGGCCGCTAACGGTGAAGAAGATAACAGCGCGGTGGAAGCAAAGGTCAAAGCGGAGGTCGCCGAACTTTGCGCGCGCTTCCCGATGTACCCCAACCTCTAGCGCCAGCCCTACTCGTTATTGATGCAGCCCCGTATCCCGGTTCGGGGCTGTTTCTGTTTCGTTGGCATCGCCTCTTGTTACGAACCAGGTCGAATCTAAGACCATCAATGCGATCAACGCACGGTGCACTGTGTGTGGAACCAGGCAGGACACCGACCTGGAAAGCACCTGCACGGTCGGCAAGTTGCCCCTGCGTCAATCGATAACCCTCGTGCCTGCAAGCCTGTGAGCCATTACTTGCTGACTTAAATTTTAATTTTTAAAATCATTCACGTGCGCCGCAATCTTGCTCGAAAATGAACGCTGACCGGCAGTCTTTCGCCACACCCAAGCTCCGAAGTGTCCCCATTATCTGTTTTCTTATACGCCTTGGAGCTGTGCTTCAGGTTGTAATCTGAGGAGAGTGGAGAAATGAATTCAGACAGTAATAGTACGAGCAATTGGCAATTTTCTGCAGATGTTACAGACGCCGCTTCCATGGCGGATGATGCAACAGCATTGCTCGGAGATTTTATTCATGAAAGCAGCTGCGGGTGCACATTTTGCGCCTCTCAAGACGATTCAGTCGACCCTGAATTACAGGAGTCGATGGGCACGGGAACTGGCAACGGTACCGAAGCTGGAACACTACAGGAACTGGCCGATTACCTCAGCGCCGGCTACTGGAGCGATGCAGGGACAATACCGCGCAAATACAATCTTGGATCAACAGGTCTGAACCCTAAAAACGGTGTACTGGAGTATAACATCTCTGGGTTCAGCGACAAAATGGGTGTCACCGATACCAATGGTATTTCGGAAGATCGTGCCGAATTGGTACGCGAGTCCTTCAAACTGTTTGAAGAAGTGCTTGGTATCGATTTTGTGGAAACCACCTCCCAGGACGCTGAAATATTCTTCAGTGACAACCAAAGTGGTGCCTATGCAAGCTCAACCGGCTTTGGCGAAGGCCTGGACCAGTCGCTGATCAACGTGGCCGCCTCTTGGTCCGGCGGCACGGCGACCTACGACGATTATACGTTGCAAACAATCATGCACGAAATCGGCCATGCGCTCGGCCTCGGACATCAGGGTCTTTACAACGGCAGCGGCTCGTATTCAGGCGATGCGGATTTCGCCAATGACAGCTGGCAGGGATCGATGATGTCCTACTTCAGCCAGAGCGAAAACACTTTTGTCGATGGAAATTACGAGTTTTTACAAACACCCATGTCCGTTGACTGGCTGGCCTTGCAGGACATCTATGGTGATGACACCTTTGGCACGCAGAATGCATTCCAAGGCGACACGGTCTATGGATTCAATACCAATATATCCTCTGCTGTGAGTGATATCTGGGCGAATTTTGCGAGCTTTGCGAATACAACAGCCTCGACCATCATCGATTCCGGCGGCGTAGATACACTGGATGTGAGCGGGTACACCGGCGACCAACGCATCGACCTGACCGTTACAACCGCCTCCGATTTCACCCCCGCCACCATGGATATCGGCAACAGTTCTGGTAACCTGACGCTGGCCGTTGGAACAGTTATTGAAAACGCCATCGGCGGTTCTGGCGATGACAGTTTTACCGGCAATGCCGCGGACAATGTTTTTGACGGCAACGGTGGCGACGATGTGTTCTTCGACAGCGCCGGCAGCGACACGTACCTCGGCGGCCTCGGCACTGATACTGTCGAATTTTTCTCAGACTTTGTCAGCTATAGCTTTGAAAAAGTGGGCAGTTATCTGCAAATCGTAGAGGATGCATTTGGGGCGGCCATTGATTTTGTAGAAGACACAGTTGAGTGGCTCAGTTTTGCTGATGTCACGCTGGCTTTTGACGACGTGATCCCAGTTCCTGACGCCGATCCTGTCGCACCTACTGCGGTTTTGGAATTCGGCAATGTCGCCGTGACACAATCAGATCCAAATGCATGGACTTACGTCAGTTTCTCAGAAACGATTCAGGACGCCGTCGTCACGCTCGGCCCGGCGTCCTACAATGGCTCACAAGCTGTAGCACCTCGTATCCGCAACGTTACGGACGATGGTTTTGAGGTTAACCTGCAAGAATATTCTTATCTCGACGGAACTCACGTAACGGAAACGCTGTCATGGGTGGCCGCGTCTGCTGGTGTGCATGAGGTCGGTGGGTTGCGGTTCGAAGCAGGCATCACAACCAGTGCTGCGAACGAGAACTGGACGAGCGAAAGCTTTGCAACAGATTTCTCGGATGCTCCTGTTGTCCTGGCCCAAGCCTTGGGCGAATCCGAAATGGACGCATTGGTGACACGCATTCAAAACGCGGACGCCGATGGCTTTGACTTCAAACTTCAGGAAGAAGAAGCCAAAAATGGCCTGCATGTTGCTGAAGACGTTCATTGGATTGCATTTGAGCAAGGTAACGGGGACGCCTTTGATGCCACGTTGACCCCGGATGCGGTGACGCAAAACGACTACACTGTTTCTTTTGACGCAGTCTCGTCTGACACCGGCGTTTTTCTTGCAGCAATGCAATCGCAAGACGGTGGAGACACGGCGAATTTACGACTGCGTTCCTTTGATGATGACCGCGCTGTCATTGCTGTGCAAGAAGAACGGTCACGCGATAGCGAAGTTGCCCATACGACTGAAACAGTAGGCTTTCTAACGGCCGAAGATGGTTTCTGGTTCGCATAGGCCGTGCCAGACACGTACCCTAGAAAAGGGGTGGGCGTTGCTGCCCGCCCCACACTCCCTCGGGGTTAAATCACACCGCGCCAGCGCAGCACAATCACGGCGAGAGCCCCGACGATCAGTAAGTTCAGTGCAATCCCCGCCGCGAGATTCAACAGACGTGTTTTGCGTTGCTCCGACAGGTCTTGCGCGTCGAGATAAAGATTGATGTCCCGGAACGCGGTTTGGACCGCCCCGTTATCAATGCGGCGCGCAAGCTTTGGGTGCGCGGCCATTTCCTCTGCTTTGATCAGAACATGCGCCTGTTTGCGCAACCGACCCGGCAACGCACGGCCTGCACGCCGTACCGCTTTGGAAAAGCTCGCAGCTTTGACACCAAGGTGCTTTTCCAGCTTTAATCGCAAGTCTTCGGTCTTTTGGGAGACCTGTATGGAATCGTCGAACATCACTGTCTGTCACTGGCTTTTGTTGCGCGCGCATTCCTTCTGGCAGAAGACAGCGCATTCCGCTAGCACTTAGACATGCTGAACTATTCCGAATTTGGTGATCCCGGCGCGCCCGCCCTGATGATCATCCATGGTCTTTACGGGTCAGGTCGCAACTGGAGCGCCATTGCTAAGCGCCTGTCCGACGCGTTCCGGGTCTTCACCGTCGATTTACGCAACCACGGGCTCAGCCCGCGCACGGCGACACACAGCTACCCTGAAATGGCCGCAGATCTTGCAGAACTGATTGACCGTCTTGGTAGCCCCATACACCTTATTGGCCATTCGATGGGTGGCAAAGCGGTAATGACCCTTGCACTGTCGCAAGCTGAACGTGTTGACCGTCTGATCGTCGCGGACATCGCGCCTGTCGCCTATGCGCACAGTCAGATGCGTTACATTCACGCGATGCAAGCGGTTGAACTTGAAACCGTCACACGGCGCTCAGACGCGGAAACACAACTGGCCGCGCAAGGAGTGGAAAAGGCCTTGTGCAGTTTTTTCACCCAATCGCTCGACATCGGTGAAAAGCGCTGGCGCCTGAACCTCGACACGTTGGAGGCGGAGATGGACAAGATTATGGGCTTTCCTGACCTCGGCGGTACTTTTGACGGCCCCACGCTCTTTTTGACTGGGGCCAATTCTGACTACGTACAACCCAAGGATCGGGACAGGATCAAGTCGTTGTTTCCCAAGGCCCGTTTTGCCAAACTGAAAGACGCGGGACATTGGCTTCATGCAGACCAGCCGCGTGCCTTTGAGGCCGCCGTACGTGGTTTTATCAGCGCTTGAATGTGCAAAACCTGCGGGCAGTTCTGGGACCTTACCAGATCCCGTCGCTTTTCCAATTGCCTTCAAAACAGATCATCGGCATGTTGCTTTCACTAAAATTTGATTACTTTGCAAAGGTTTTTAGCGATGTGGACTGTCACGCCAAATCAAGTCATTGCTATTTGCATGCTGATACTTCCTGCGCTCTTCAGCGCCTCGGCAAAAGCGCGCACCGTGCATCTTGATTTCAACGATTTTAAACGATCCGAGAATGCAGCCTCCAAGTTCGAAGACGGTTTTGTACTTGAAGGTAAAAATGCTGAATTCGACGGTTGGAAACCTCGGAATACATACGTGTCGCTCTCTATTTTTCCGTTTGCTTGGCATCCGCACGGCAAGGAAATTGATGCGTTCTTCTCAATCAAGCCGCAATCGGACGTACCTTTCCGGTTCCAATCCGTTTCCTTGGTTGGCGCCGGCTATGTATCGGTGGAAGCAACAGGGTTGGACGGCACGTCCTATTCCCATGCTTTGTCGTTGCCCTACGTCACCAACGCGCATTATTTTTGCAGTGGTAGATCCAGTGAATCAATACGCGCAAAAGATCTTGGCGTGAGCGACGTAGACCTACGCAGTTTATCCTTTTCTTTCAGCGCGTGGGGTCAGGACGTCGTGCATTCGGGTATAGATTGGGGTCCACTGGATGGGTATCTTTTATGCGCCACCTATTATGGCGCAGAATATGCCATCGACGACATCGTCCTTGACGTTCCCGGTCAGGTCCCCCTTCCCGCTTCGGCTGTTTTACTGGGCACGACACTTGGTGCTGCAGGTGCTTGGTCGCGCCGTAAACGCGTAACGCAGCGGGCGAAAAACACGGCCTTATTGTAGGTAGAGCCGGGTGGCCTCAAGACCGTCCTTTAAAGGCCGGAAATTGGCATTGAGCACCTTTCGCCCTTGCACCCAAGGCGTCCTTGCCTATAACGCAGGACAATTTGAACGCAACCGTGCGTTCTTGAAGCGAGGGGTCTGCGCATGCCGAAAAGAACCGATATCAACTCGATCATGATCATCGGTGCGGGGCCCATTGTCATTGGGCAGGCATGCGAGTTCGACTACTCTGGCGCACAGGCCTGTAAGGCACTGAAAGAAGAGGGTTACCGGGTCATTCTGGTAAACTCCAACCCTGCGACGATCATGACCGACCCGGAACTGGCCGACGCAACCTACATTGAACCCATCACTCCTGAAATGGTCGCCAAGATCATCGAAAAGGAACGCCCCGATGCGCTTTTGCCCACAATGGGCGGACAGACCGGGCTGAACACTTCGCTGGCGCTGGAAGAGATGGGTGTGCTCGATGAATTCAATGTCGAGATGATTGGTGCCAAACGCGACGCGATTGAAATGGCCGAAGATCGCAAGCTGTTCCGCGAAGCAATGGACAGGCTGGGGATCGAGAACCCCAAGGCAGCTATTGTCGCCGCCCCAAAAGGCGCAAATGGCAAAAAAGATCTTGATGAAGGGGTCCGGGAAGCACTGGCCATTCTGGAAGAAGTCGGACTGCCTGCCATCATTCGCCCTGCCTTTACCATGGGCGGCACAGGTGGCGGCGTGGCCTACAATCGCGATGATTACATGGCGATCTGCCGCTCTGGCATGGATGCCTCGCCGGTGGGTCAGATCCTGGTCGATGAAAGCCTGTTGGGCTGGAAAGAATTCGAGATGGAGGTCGTGCGCGACACGGCTGACAACGCCATCATCGTCTGTTCCATTGAAAACGTGGACCCGATGGGCGTGCACACCGGCGATTCAATCACCGTAGCCCCGGCGCTGACCTTGACCGACAAAGAATACCAGATCATGCGTAACCACTCGATCGCCGTCCTGCGCGAGATCGGAGTGGAAACGGGTGGCTCGAATGTGCAATGGGCTGTGAACCCCGTCGACGGCCGCATGGTCGTGATCGAGATGAACCCGCGGGTGTCGCGCTCCTCTGCATTGGCGTCCAAGGCCACGGGCTTTCCAATTGCCAAGATCGCGGCCAAGCTCGCCGTGGGATATACACTTGACGAATTGGACAACGACATCACCAAGGTCACGCCTGCCAGTTTTGAACCGACGATTGACTACGTGGTCACCAAGATCCCGAAATTTGCCTTCGAGAAATTCCCAGGCTCTACACCCAACCTGACCACAGCCATGAAATCTGTGGGTGAAGCCATGTCCATTGGTCGCACGATCCATGAATCCATGCAAAAGGCGCTGGCCTCTATGGAAGAGGATCTGACCGGTTTCAATGAGATCGAGATTCCCGGCGTCGGTGTAGGCTTTTGGCAAGCGGAAGGTGCGGATCGCGCCGCCATCGTAAAAGCCATCAGTCAGCAAACACCCGACCGCTTGCGCACAATTGCCCAGGCCATGCGGCACGGTCTAAACGATGAAGAAATTCACGGCGTCACCATGTTCGACCCGTGGTTTCTGGCCCGGATTCGCGAGATCATCGAAACCGAGCAAGGTTTGCGCGAACAGGGCCTGCCCACGACCGAAGCAGGTTTGCGCGCTCTCAAGATGATGGGCTTTACCGATGCGCGTCTCGGCCAATTGACGGGACAAAGCGAAAGCTCCGTGCGGGATGCACGCATCGACCTCGGCGTCACGGCGGTCTTCAAACGGATAGATACTTGTGCCGCGGAATTCGAAGCGCAGACGCCTTACATGTATTCTACCTATGAAAGCCCCGTCTTTGACGAGGCGGAATGCGAGGCACGTCCTACAGATCGTAAGAAGGTCGTTATTCTGGGCGGTGGACCGAACCGGATCGGACAAGGGATCGAATTTGATTATTGCTGCTGTCACGCCTGCTATGCGCTCACGGGCGCGGGGTATGAGACAATCATGGTCAACTGCAACCCAGAGACGGTTTCGACGGATTACGACACGTCGGACAGGCTCTATTTTGAGCCGCTGACCTTTGAACACGTGATGGAGATCTTGCGCGTCGAGCAGGACAACGGCACGTTGCACGGCGTGATCGTGCAGTTCGGCGGGCAAACACCGCTGAAGCTCGCCAATGCGCTGAGTGACGCGGGCATCCCCATTCTGGGCACAACCCCGGACGCGATTGATCTGGCCGAAGACCGCGAGCGCTTCCAGAAACTGGTGCAGGATCTTGGGTTAAAACAGCCCAACAACGGAATCGCCCATTCAGATGCAGAAGCGTTGGAGATCGCGTCTGAGATTGGCTTTCCACTGGTGATCCGCCCGTCCTACGTGCTGGGCGGTCGTGCCATGGAGATCGTGCGCGATCAGACGTCGCTGGAACGCTACATTTCTGAGGCCGTAGTCGTTTCTGGCGACAGCCCGGTTTTGCTTGATAGTTATCTTGCAGGTGCCGTCGAACTGGACGTCGACGCACTTTGCGATGGGACGGATGTCCATGTAGCCGGCGTCATGCAGCACATCGAAGAAGCTGGCGTTCATTCCGGTGACAGCGCCTGCTCGCTCCCCCCCTACTCGCTTTCGCGCGCGCTTATCGCTGAGGTCGAGACCCAGACCCGCGCGCTGGCATTGGCACTAAACGTGGTCGGACTGATGAACATCCAGTTCGCTATCAAGGCCAATGATGAAGGCAAGGATGAGATCTTCCTGATCGAAGTGAACCCGCGTGCGTCCCGCACGGTGCCTTTCGTCGCCAAGGCAACGGATTCCGCGATTGCATCGATTGCAGCACGGATCATGGCGGGCGAGCCTCTGTCCAACTTCCCCCTCCGTGCACCTTACGACAAGGATGCAGCCTATGCGGATGTTTTGCCTTTGGGTGACCCGATGACACTGGCGGATCCGATGATGCCCTGGTTCTCGGTCAAAGAGGCTGTCCTGCCTTTTGCACGTTTTCCGGGCGTCGATACCATCCTCGGCCCGGAAATGCGTTCGACCGGCGAGGTGATGGGCTGGGACCGTGATTTCCCCCGTGCCTTCCTGAAGGCTCAGATGGGCGCGGGTATGGTGCTGCCTGCAAAAGGCTGCGCCTTTATCTCGATCAAGGATGCGGACAAAACCGAAGACATGGTGAGCACGGCGCGCATCCTGCTCGAGCAAGGGTTCACAATCGTGGCGACCCGCGGTACGGCGGCCTGGCTGAACGGCCACGAAATGGCTTGCGGCGTCGTGAATAAAGTCTACGAAGGGCGCCCCGACGTCACCGATATGATGAAGGATGAAGCGATCCATCTGGTGATGAACACCACCGAAGGATCACAAGCGGTAGAGGATAGTAAGTCTATCCGCTCCATCGCGCTCTATGATAAAATCCCTTATTTCACCACAGCAGCCGGCAGCTATGCCGCAGCCCTCGCGATCCAAGCACAGGCGGATGGTGACGTGGGCGTGAAGGCGCTGCAGGGCTAGGGTCGCGCACCGTCAAACATCCGCTGCTGGGAGTGCCTGCGTTTTCTGCGCAAGCGCTCCCCGTCCCAGAACGCGCATCAATTTGACCGCCTGATGGGTCTGAATATTAAGCGGTTGCACTCTGGCATTCTCTACGATCACGCTTGTACCCGACCACGCAGAAGGCGAACCCGGTAGAAATACGACGGATTTTTCCGCGCCTTTTTCAACCTCAAAAGCGATTTGCTCATAGTCATCGAAACGCACGAGAACCGGTGGTAGGATTGTTTGCAGATCTTCATCAGATGCGACACCGCCGACAACGCCTTTGAAAATCGCATATCCTGGGAAAACGTCGATCAGCAAGCCGTCTATCCGCTGCATGCGATTGGCAAAAAACGCACGGCGCGCTGCGAAACCAGCAAGAAAACATACTGCCAGAATGATACAGACCGCGAGAATGTTCAAAAGTGCGACACCGGCAAGGGTCTGTATCGGGATCATCTGATCCAACGGTTTGGCAACTGCGAGCCCAAGGCTGTACGCTTTGCCCAAAAGCAGCGCGACGACAGCTAATGGGGCCAGGAACAAAACGCCCCCAAGTAGAGTGGTTTTCATGACAGCTCTCCTCACAATATGATATCCGCTAGGTAGACGAAGGCTCGATCGGACACCAGCGCCCAGCGCTTTCGACTGGTTGTTATCCAGTCCTCGAACCAAGGAAAGAAGACCTATGCCCTACCGTTTTGCAGTTGTTTTGACCGCTTTTTCCGTGACCGCGTGCACATCTGTCTTCCTGTCTGAGGACCCAAAAACACCTCTGACAACACTGCCCTTTTTCGGCGATGGATACCCCGCGCCCGGTGATCCATGCCGTCGACTGGGTGAAAGTGCGGAAACGGTCAACTATCTCGATCACACTGCTGATCTGATTGCATGCCCGGAGACGTGGCAAGGCTTAAACGATTTCACTGTCAAAACCAGAGCATTGGAAATCACGCGGCTAGAGGGCTTCGTGGTGCTGTCGGTGCCTAACGGAACCTGAAGTAAGCGCCATACGGCTTGAACGCCACGTCACGAGGGGCTCGTTCGCTTGACCCAAAGGCAAAAATGCATTCAGAACAAGACCAAGGGGAGAGCATCATGCACAGACCAACAATCACCGGAACGGGCGTTTACACTCCCGAACACGTCATTACCAATGCCCAACTGGTAGAGGCTTTCAACGCGTACGTTGATCTCTTCAACACCGAACATGAAGCAGAAATTGCCGATGGCAGTGTCACGGAAAAGGAATACTCCTCCGAAGATTTCATTCTCAAAGCGTCAGGAATCCAGCAACGTTATGTCGTTGATAAAATAGGTGTTCTGGATCCTATGGTGATGCACCCGCTGTTGCCACAACGCTCGGATGATGCCCCGTCGCTGATGGCGGAAATGGGTGTTGATGCTGCGCAAAAAGCGCTCGAACAGGCAGATAAAACTGCAGCCGATGTCGATCTAGTGATCTGTGCGGCGTCAAACATGGAACGCGCCTATCCGGCGGTTGCGATTGAAATTCAGCAGCTTCTTGGCATCCAGGGCTTTGCTTTTGACATGAACGTGGCCTGCTCCTCGGCGACGTTTGGCATACAGGCCGCCGCAGATATGGTGCGATCTGGCAGCATCGCGAGCGCACTCGTTGTTAACCCCGAGATTTGCTCGGCGCATCTGGAGTGGCGTGACAGGGATTGCCACTTTATTTTTGGCGATGTCGCCACTGCGACTCTCATTGAACGCGCCGACATGGCCAGCGGGTCCTACTTTGAAATTCAATCAACACGCTGTGCGACCGCGTTTTCCAATAACATCCGCAACAACAATGGCTACCTGCGTCGCTCACGCCCCGCAGGCATGATGGATCGACGCGACATGCAATTCATGCAAAATGGCCGGAAGGTCTTTAAAGAAGTGCTTCCGCTGGTCTCCGCTCACATCGCAGACCACATGGAAAGTGAGGGGATTATCGCACAAGATCTGAAACGGCTCTGGCTGCACCAAGCGAACAAAACAATGAATGATTTTATCGGGCGTAAGGTCTTAGGCCGCACACCTGAACCCACTGAACAACCCAATATCTTGCAGGACTATGCGAACACATCCTCCGCGGGTTCAATCATCGCCTTTTCCAAATTCTCCGATGACCTTGCAGAGGGTGACCACGGATTGATCTGTTCCTTTGGTGCGGGATACTCCGTGGGTTCAGTGGTGGTACAAAAACACGCATGACTACGCGCCGCCGTGATCCTCTTCCAGATGAAGCTTCATGTCGATCAGCACCTGCTGCAGCAAAGTCGTTTCCTTCAGGAGGCGTTTGGCTTCGTTGACTGTGATCAGCCCGTCTTCCATGGACTGCTGGTATTCGCCCATGAGCATCGCGAAACGCTGGCTGAGTGCGATGACATCTGAATTGACACCACCCCGGCGTTCCTGATTGGGCCGCCTTTCGTCAAATTGCAAAGACGTTCCAGACAGTTCGGCCAAAGCGCCTGTCACATGTGGATAGCTGGCCGCTTTTTCCAGCAAAGCCACTGCTTCGATTGGCATGAAGCGGTCTGCGTGTTCCTCATAATCCGAATAATATCGGCCTAACGTCGCCTTGGACTTGCCAGTGATCTCGCAGGCCGCCTCGACGCCCACATCTTTTACCAGTGTCTCGGTATGCTTTTTCAGATATCTGCCGATTGCCGACATTCGGGGCTCCCTATTCAATTCTGCTGCCTCTCCGGAACAAAAATCAAAACGTTTTTACCCATTAATCAGATATTTGGGAAATGTCATTTATAAAAAGTCTCCCAGCGAGAGTTGGGAGATCACGAGTAACTGGCGATCCCGGCGCCAGTTTTGGTTAGGGTCAGACCGCGTTCCACTGCCGGGGGGCAGAGGGTCAGTGCGAACTGGCAGCAACGCGGCGGCCCAGTAACCATTCCAAAGCTTGCAGGCGCAAAGCACCCGCCCTATCAAGCAACATGGCCAAACTCTACTTCCATTACTCGACTATGAATGCAGGGAAATCCACCGTTCTGCTACAAGCCGCACACAATTACAAAGAACGCGGCATGGATTCCTATCTGTTGACGGCGCGCTTTGACGATCGGGCGGGCGCTGGACGAATCGCCTCGCGCATCGGCATCGGGGAGCCCGCGGATACGTTCAGCCCCTCAGACGATCTGTTCTCCATGCTTCGCAACCGATTGGACAGAGGTCCGGTCGCTTGCGCCTTTGTGGATGAGGCGCAGTTCCTGACCGAGACCCAGGTCTGGCAACTGGCGCGTGCTGTGGATGATCTGGGGGTCCCGGTCATGTGTTTTGGTCTCAGGGTGGATTTTCGCGGCAAACTCTTTCCCGGCTCTGCCACGCTGCTGGCGCTGGCGGACGAAATGCGTGAAGTGCGGACCATTTGCCATTGCGGCAAGAAAGCAACGATGGTCATTCGCCAAGATGCGGAAGGGAACACGCTGATGGACGGCGCTCAGGTTCAGATCGGCGGCAACGAAACCTATGTTTCGCTTTGTCGTCGCCATTGGCGCGCCGCTGTCGCGGAAACGTCTAACATCACACCGCGTTCGGCATCTCTTGATCCGCAAAAAATGCCTTGAGGTTGTCTACAGTCATCATCCCCATGTCCTCTCGCACCTCAAGAGCTGCCGTACCCAAATGCGGCAGCAGAGCGACATTTTCCATGGCCATCAGCGCCTTTGGCACCTGCGGTTCAAATTCGTAGACGTCAAGACCCGCGCCCGCAATACCTCCGTTTTGAAGGCAGTCAATCAACGCGGTTTCCTCGACGACATTCCCGCGTGCGATATTGATCAAATGCGCATGAGATTGCATTACAGACAATACGTCTGCGTTGATCAGGTGATGGGTTTCCGCGCCACCGGGAACGGCGATGACCAACACATCAACCACGCTTGCCAGCGCGAGAAGGCTCTCTTTACGCGCGGCAGGAAAATCCAGCGATTTAGGTGATCGGCTGTGATAGGCAACTTGCATGCCAAAGCCAAAATGACAGCGCCGCGCAATCGCCTGGCCAATCCGGCCCATGCCAACAATTCCGACGGTTTTGCCACCCAAGTGCATGCCCAGCAATTGCGTCGGATGCCACCCTTCCCATTGACCCGCCCGCAGCAGACGTTCGCCCTCGCCCGCACGACGTGCCGACATCAGCATCAGGCACATCGCCGTATCCGCTGTCGCATCTGTCACCGCGCCAGGCGTGTTGCTAACCGCGATACCTGCCTTTTGCGCGGCCGCCACATCGATATGATTGTAGCCGACCCCAAAGTTGGCCAACACCTTGCAGCGCGCCTCAGGCACAGCAGCGAAAACCTGCGCTGAGAACATATCGCCGAGCGTCGGTACAACACCGTCGTAATCACGCAGTGCTGCGTGCATTTCGCCTTCAGTCATCGGTGTCGTCATGTCCCGAACTGTCAGCTCAAAAAGGCCATCCGCGGCGTCCTGCACACGCATCGGCAGAGGCCGGCTCATGAGTACTTTGGTCAATGCATACGCCCTCCGGTTGGAACCAATTGATCTGGCGCAAGTAATACCACCTCGCCCGTTTCATCCGGCAAACCCAGCAGAAGGACTTCCGACATGAAGGGGCCGATTTGCCGAGGCGGAAAGTTCACAACGGCCACGACCTGTTTCCCGACCAATGTTTCTGCGCTGTAATGCGCTGTAACCTGCGCAGAGGTTTTCCGTTCTCCAATGTCGGGCCCAAAATCGATCCAGAGCTTCAACGCCGGTTTGCGCGCCTCGGGAAAGGGTTCTGCGCGCAGAACTGTGCCGCACCGGACATCCACCTTCATGAACTCATCAAATGATATTTCATCCATCTGCCAACTCCCGAGCACGATCTGTTGCGGCTTTTACTGCACGTCCTAAAAGCGCAGGAAACCCAGTTTCTGCATCCATCAAAACCTCAAGTGCGGCCTGTGTTGTTCCATTTGGCGAGGTTACATTGACCCGCAATTGTGCAGGGTTTTCTTCGGCTGCCATCGCCAACGCGCCCGCGCCGGCAACTGTCACCTTCGCTAATTGCAGGGCAACCGCCGGATCTAGCCCTTCTGCCTCACCCGCTGCAGCCATTGTTTCAATCAGGTGAAATACATAGGCTGGTCCGGATCCACTTACACCGGTGACCGCATCAATTTGCGTTTCATCGGTCACCGTGATGACCTCACCCACAGCTTCCAAAAGGCTTTTGGCTTCCTGCAAATACTCGGGCCCTGCCGCAGCATTGCCAACAATCGCCGTAATCCCACGACCAATCGCCGCCGGCGTATTAGGCATTGCACGCACCATCGGTGTCATTTCGCCCAGGACAGATTCAAAATTGTGCAGGGTAATTCCTGCGGCGACACTGACAAAGAGCGTCGTCCCGTTTCCCATGGCTTTTAAAACAGGCAAAGCATCAGACATCATCTGCGGCTTGACGGCGACGAGAACCACGGCCGGATTTTCCGGTAGCTGTGTGTTCAGTCCAACACCGGTGCTTTTGAGCCAATCTGATGGCGCAGGGTCTATGACCGATACGCTTGATACAGGCAATCCGCTTTCCAGCCAGCCCGAAAGCATCGCTGAACCCATCTTGCCGCAGCCCAAAAGCACCAATCCGTGCCGTGCTATTCTGCTGTCTTTCATATCCACCCCGACAAACCCTGCCAGGGTGAAGTGTTACGCGCGTCCGTAAGCCTCTGCAATGGCGACCTGTAGCGCCTGCTTTGGACTCTGATTGCCATAGACCATCAATTGCATCGCGGGATAGTAACGCTCCGCACTCATAACGGCCGCTCTGATCATCGTGTCGATCTGCTCCGCGCTGGCGATATTTCCGCCAGAGAGCACAAGCCCATAACGATACACCATGAGCTTTTGCTCGTCCCAATAGGTGAAGGCACCTGCCCAGCATTGATCGTTTATGTGGTTCAGCAACTCAAAAAGCTCCGGCTGCTTTTCTTCCGGAGGTTCCATGTCAAAAGTACAGACCATCCGCAAGGTCTCGTCATAACCTGACCAGGCCAGAGTGAGCGAATATGTGCGCCACTGCCCCTCCACAGCCATCGCAATCTGCTCGTCAGATATGCGGTCAAAATCCCACTCATGGTGGGCGGCAAGATGCTCAACGATGTCGATCGGGTGAATGTCGTCTTCCAGATACTGCTCAGACAAGGCCATGGTGCCACCTCTTTTTTTGCCTTAGCGATGGAGGCCGTTCCCAGCCCCCAATGCTAGGTATCTACTCTAGAGTACGGGGCGAGCCCCCGTGCCTCTACTAGATATGGTGGGGTGTCGTGGACCATCTGGCAACCCCTATTCTTGCGGTCACACACAATAAGTTGTGGATAATTTAAGTATCACCCCAAATGTTGAACGTCTGTTAATCAATAGGTTAACAACAACTGCCAAATCCGGGAAATCATTGACGTCCTATTTACAAATGCAAAAGCGCGCCACTGGGGCGCGCCGATTGATTTTGGCAAATCTAAGAATGTCGTGGCGCGTCAGCGCCGCCGCTTGATTACTTTTTGCCATCCAGTGCGTCTAACCGAGCCTTCAATACTTCGTTCTCTTCGCGCGCTTTTTGCGCCATCGCTCGCACTGCATCGAATTCTTCGCGGGTGACGAAATCGCGATCTGCCAACCAGCGGTCCATCATACCCTTCATGGCCGTTTCCGCTTCGTCACGCGCGCCTTGGGCGACCCCCATGGCATTGGTCATCAGTTGGGAAACGTCGTCGAAAATCTTATTCCGCGATTGCATCAGTTTTCTCCACATTGCTTGAGCTTTATATGGAGCTTTGCATAGCTTTCTGCAAGGTTGACTTCGCACATCACCCATGGTCAAGCATGCGGCATGACCGCGCTGATCCCCTTCCCAGATATCGCGCCCGAGATCTTTTCGATTTCGGTTTTTGGGTTTGATCTGGCCCTGCGCTGGTACGCGATGGCGTATATTGCCGGGATTTTATTCGGGTGGCGACTCGCTGTTTTAGCAGTAAGAAACACGGCGTTTTGGCACGATCAGACCCCAGTTATGACGCCGCAACAGATCGAAGACCTTCTGACATGGATCATCCTCGGCGTGATCCTTGGCGGGCGACTGGGGTATGTCTTCTTCTATCAACCCGCCTACTATTTGACCCACCCGTCAGAGATCCTCGCGGTCTGGCAAGGTGGCATGGCTTTTCATGGCGGTTTGCTTGGCGTGATTATCGCGAGCTTCATCTACACGCGACGTCACAAGATCGCGCAGCTCAGTGCGGCCGACGTTATCGCGCTCGGCATTCCCCCCGGCCTGCTACTGGGGCGAGTCGCCAATTTCATCAATGCCGAACTTTGGGGCCGACCAACCGGTTTGCCCTGGGGTGTTGCCTTTCCAGGCGCTGCTGCCCAGGACTGTCCCGGCATCGAAGGGATGTGTGCCCGACATCCCTCGCAGCTCTATGAGGCTGGTCTCGAAGGGCTCCTTCTGGGCGTTTTTCTGATTTGGCTCGTCTGGGCGCGAGACGCGTTAAAAACCCCCGGCCGTGTCGCAGGCACCTTTTTCGCCGGATATGGCGCTTCACGTTTTCTCGTCGAGTTCTTCAGGCAACCTGACACGCAATTTGTCTCACCCGGCAACCCTCTGGGACTGGCCTGGCACACAGGAGGCTGGGGCCTGACCATGGGCCAGCTCTTGTCGCTCCCTATGATCGCCCTTGGGCTTTGGCTGATTGCCCGCGCGCGCCATGCCCGATGACGCTTGCTGATCGAATAGTTGCGCGCATCAAAGTCGACGGCCCCATCACCGTCGCGGACTACATGGCAGAGTGTCTTCTCCATCCAACCCTTGGCTACTACACGATGCAAAACCCAATCGGTGCATCGGGAGATTTCATCACCGCACCTGAAATCAGTCAGATGTTTGGCGAGATTGTCGGCCTGTGTCTAGCGCAGGCCTGGCTGGATCAAGGCGCGCCTAAAACTTTCACGCTTTTGGAACTGGGCCCCGGTCGTGGCACACTCATGTCTGATATTCTGCGCGCGACCCGAGCTGTCCCCGGGTTTCACGCGTCAGCACAGATCCACCTGCTGGAGGCATCTCCAAGGATGCGGACACGTCAACAAGAAACCTTGCCGGGTGCTACGCTTCATTTCATCGACGATATCGCGCAAGTCCCAAAACAACCGCTTTGGTGTGTCGCGAATGAATTTTTCGACGCTCTGCCGATCCGACAGTTTCAACGGGCCCCAGCGGGCTGGCGCGAAAAACGCGTAGGCCACGAGAATGGCACATTGGCCTTCGGCCATGGACCTGTCCTGCCCCAAGTGGTCCTCGACCATCGGCTGGAGGACACAGAAGAGGGCGACGTGGTAGAATGGGCTCCTGCCGCATTCCCAATCTGCGCCGCCATCGGCACGCGGATTACGACACACGGTGGTGCCGCACTAATCATTGATTACGGCGATTGGCGCAGCAAAGGGGACACATTGCAAGCCGTGCGCGCGCATGATTACGCCCCTGTTTTGGAGAACCCGGGAAAAAATGATCTGACAGCCCAGGTGGATTTTGAAGCGCTGGCCACAGCGGCTGCCTGTGCACACACCCAGTTGACGCCGCAGGGTCTCTTTCTGGAACGCCTGGGGATCACGCAACGCGCGCAATCCCTAGCAAGCAAACTGGAGGGAGACGCACGTGCCGCGCATATTTTCGCACATCGACGCTTGACGCATCCCGACGAAATGGGAAATCTGTTCAAGATCCTTGGTCTCTACCCACGCGGGACACCCCCCCCTGCCGGACTCGACATATGACATTGGAAATTTTGACCGCCGACAGCCTAGCACCATTGAAGCATGGTTTTTTCACGCGCAAGGGCGGCGCATCCTCCGGCGTTTTCGCCGGGCTCAACTGCGGGAACGGCAGCAGCGATCAGCGCGAAATCGTGCACATCAATCGCACCCGGGCAGCGCAGGCATTGAAACTTGAACCTGGACAGCTGGCCGGCGTGCATCAAACGCACTCTGCAAAAGCCATCATCGTTGATGCACAGCCTGTCGAACCTGTGAAAGCGGACGGCATTGTCACGGATACCCCAGGGCTCGCGATTTCAGTTCTGACAGCGGACTGCCAGCCGGTGCTCTTTGCTGACGCGACAGCAGGCGTCATCGGCGCGGCGCATGCGGGATGGCGCGGCGCTTTGGATGGTATCCTTGACGCGACGCTGGATGCGATGGAAAGCCTTGGCGCAACACGCGAAACGACTGTAGCCGTGATCGGTCCCTGCATTTCGCAAACCGCCTATGAAGTGGGTCCAGAATTTTTTGACGCATTCATAAGCGAAGATTCCGATTTTGGGCGGTTCTTCGTCAACGGCGCCGAAGATCGGTTTCACTTTGATCTACCCGGGTTTGGCCTGCACAGATTGCGCAAAGCGGGTGTCGGAACGGCAGAGTGGACACGGCATTGTACCTACGCCGATCCCGATCGGTTTTACTCCTACCGCAGAGCGACCCATGCGAACGAAGCGGATTATGGCAGGCTAATTGCAGCCATAAGGCTTTAACCAAAACGGGAGTATACGCGTCGAGCACACCCAACGCACGATTCGATGGATCGAGCCATATTTCGGCCGAATGTGGCAAAACCCCAGATGAACACGAAACAATACCTGGGACATTTTTGTGATTGGAAGCGCTGCTTTGAACAATTGACCCTAGGTTTTGACAAATGGGGATAATTTGAAGCAATTGATCCCCATCTGTACAAGACTGTGGAATTTAACCTCCCGTCTCGTGCTCGTCGGTGGGGGCCGACACGACCGGGACCAATTTAAAGAGTACCCTATGACCCTACCCGTTCGCGCCCCATATGGAACACCTGTCACACCCGCAAAGCCTGGTTTTACGGTGCGTATCACCGATATTGCGGCGCTCAGACCGGATGGCAGTACCGTTTTGGGGCAGCGAAAAATTCCAAGCCTGCCGATTTTCGAGCGCGCTTTTACCGCGTTTGCGCAGGGTACGGTCTTCAAATCGGACACCGGTCACGTGGCCGTCGAAGATTTGCAGCCCGGTGATTGGCTGGAGACCGCTGACGGGGACAAAGAGCAGGTAACCTGGATCGGGTCCTGCCCGATTGCACCAGCAGAGCAGGAAAATCCCCTGACGCTTACACGCATCATGGCCGACAGTTTTGGGATGAGCAGACCTGACAACTTTCTGGGTCTTGGACCCGCCGCGCGTTTGCTGCAGACACCTGCGGACCTGCGCGGCAGTTCACTCTGTGATCGGATGATGACGTCTGCGAGCCAGTTTCAGGATGGCATGAATGTCATCGAAGTCATGCCTGCTACGCCTCTGCGTCTTTTTCACGTTAGCATGCGACGCCACACGGCGCTTATAGCCAATGGTTTGCCAGTCGAGAGCTATCACCCCGGTGAAAACCCAGTTACGCATCTGTCACCAACACTGAAGACAGCGTTCCTCGGACTGTTTCCGCACATCGAAAATTTGTCCGACTTTGGACCGGTAAATTTCACCTACGCGCCAGAAAGATAACCAAGGCGCTGACGGAAATGCTTAAGCAGAAGCTGCGAGGCGCTCTTCCAACACATCGAAGGGCACGCCGGGTTCATCCTTTGCACCACGGATGACCAGCGACGTCTTGACGCTGGCCACATTCGGTGTGGTCAGCAATTCGCCAGTCAGGAATCTCTGGAAGCTGGATAGGTCTGGTGCTGTGCATTTCAGCATGAAATCAACTTCGCCATTCAGCATGTGGCATTCTCGTACCAGCGGCCATGCGCGGCACCGATCCTCAAACGCGGTCAGATCCGCTTCGGCCTGACTTGCCAAGCCAACCATGGCAAAGACCTGCACTTCAAAGCCAAGCTCGCGTGCATTGACCTCCGCATGGTACCCTTTGATGTAGCCCAACTCCTCCAACGTACGCACGCGGCGTAGACAGGGCGGTGCTGAAATCCCGACCCGTTTGGCAAGCTCGACATTGGTCATACGACCATCGGCTTGCAATTCAGACAAAATTTTACGATCGATTGAATCCAAGCGCATGTCCGGCCACCCCCCTATATTATTTGCGTTTGTTATAGCAGCAAGCCTGGCACACGCAATATTATTTCCCAATTGCGCAATATTCTTTCACTTGAACAACGTGGCGGCACATTTGATATGCAATGCACACTGCCAATCAGGGGTTTAAGCAGGCCTTGGAGATATGTATATCCAAGGCTGCACATTTTATCGAGACTGGGGATTCTCATGAGCGACACACGGCAGACACGCGTTCTCATAATCGGGTCGGGCCCTGCAGGCTATACCGCAGGCGTTTATGCCAGCCGTGCCATGCTAAACCCGATCCTGGTCCAGGGCATTGAACCGGGCGGACAGTTGACCACGACGACCGAAGTGGAGAACTGGCCCGGCGACAGCGAAGTTCAGGGCCCGGATCTGATGATCCGCATGCAGGAGCATGCCAAGGCGATGGGTACAGAGATTATCGGCGATATTATCACTGATCTGAACCTCGAGGCACGTCCTTTCGTCGCGACAGGCGACAGCGGTACCACCTATGTGGCCGACGCTGTGATCCTTGCGACAGGTGCGCGGGCGAAATGGCTGGGATTGCCATCAGAGGAAAAATTCAAGGGCTTTGGTGTTTCCGCCTGTGCCACCTGCGACGGTTTTTTCTATCGCGGGCAAGAAATCGTAGTGATTGGCGGCGGCAATACGGCGGTCGAAGAAGCGCTGTTCCTGACGAATTTTGCCTCAAAGGTCACGTTGATCCACCGCCGCGATGAACTACGCGCCGAAAAGATTTTGATCGACCGGCTGATGAAAAATCCCAAGATCGTGCCGCTCTGGTTTCATGAGCTTAATGAGGTTGTGGGAACCGAAAACCCGCTTGGGGTTGAAGCGGTACGCGTCAAGCATATCAAAACAGGCGCCATCACCGAGATTCCGGCCAAAGGCGTATTTGTAGCCATCGGCCATGCGCCTGCGAACGAATTGGTGAAAGACGTGCTTGAGACGCATATGGGTGGCTATGTGGTGACGAAACCCGACAGCACCGAGACGTCGATCCCCGGTGTTTTTGCAGCCGGAGACCTGACGGACCACAAGTACCGGCAAGCAGTCACTTCCGCCGGGATGGGGTGCATGGCTGCTCTTGAGGCCGAGCGTTTTCTTGCAGAGAACGAAACACCTGCGGAAGTCGCAGAAAGGGTTGCCGCGGCTGAATAACGGTCGGTACGGTTTGGGGGGGTGTTGCGCCCGTACGGTGGGTTAACAAGCCCCTCACGATGCTGATGGATAAGACTTGAAATACCTGTCTGGCGCCGCGCCGGGCAAAGTTTTCAAGCGAGGTCCAACATGCCCACCCGTGCCGCTCTTTCCCACATCCCCGGCCCGCCAAAACCGCCTGTCATTGGCCATACGCTGGCGATTGCGCGCGACAGTTATGGCACGCAGCAAGACTACATGCAGCGTTACGGGTCGGTGTATAAGACGCATATGCTGGGCATCTGGCGCGTTAATCTCTGTGGTCCCGACGCACTTGAGCATGTGTTGCTGGACAAGGAAAAGATCTTTTCCTCGACAGGTGGATGGGACGCCTTGCAGCGGATCTACCCCGGCGGCCTAATCCTGCAGGACTTCGACGCGCATCGGCAAAATCGCCGGATCATGATGGCCGCCTTTCGCGCCACGGCCATTCGGGATTATCGCCAGCGGATGGGAGGAATCATGCAGGACTTGCTGCAAGCATGGCCAGACGATACGCCTTTCGATTTCTACAGTGCGATCAAGAACCTGACCTTGCGGATGGGCGGCGCGGTGTTCATGGGACTACCCTTGGATGGGAATTTGGCAAAAAAGATCAACCGCGCCATTACAGATGAGATCCGTGCATCCGTCACACCGATCCGGCAGGCCATTCCCTTTACGCCGATGTGGCGGGGCATCCGGGGCAAGGACTTCTTGCGCGAAACGTTCCGTTCAATGATCGCAGAACGTCGTGAGAGTGGCGGCGAAGATTTTTTCACCCAGATGTGCCTGGCCAAGGATGAAGAAGGTCAAGCCTGGAGCGAAGACGAGATCCTAAACCAATTCAACCTGTTGATTATGGCGGCACATGACACCACGGCAACATCACTGACCGTCATGCTGGCTGCACTGGGCAGTCACCCCACCTGGCAGCAACGGCTGGCGGACGAGGTGGCGAGCCTTGGGGATGCTCCGCTGGACGAAGACGCGCTGGGTCAGATGACGGAAACCGACAAGGTCTTTCGCGAAGCACTCAGGCTCGTGCCACCTGTACCGTTCATTCCGCGCAAAGCGATGCGCGATTTTCATTGGAAGGGGTACGACATCCCCGCGGGCACGACGCTATCATTAAACCCCGGCGTTACGATGCTCTCGCCTGAACTGTTTACCAACCCCACCGAATTCGACCCTGACCGCTTTTCACCCGAGCGTGCCGAGGACCGGGTTCATCGTTTTGCCTGGAGCCCGTTTGGCGGCGGCGCGCATAAGTGTCTGGGCATGCATTTTGCCACGATGCAGGTGAAGCTCTTTATGGCGACGCTACTGCGTCAACGCCGAATTGAACTACCAAAGGGTACGCCCGAATGGCAGAGAATGCCGATCCCCAAGCCAAAAGGGGGGCTGCCTGTTGTCTTGCCGCGCATTTAAGCGACAAGGCCGCAGTGTCTCATGCGGCCTTTGAGTGGGAATATCCGATCAGTGCACCGCGACGGGCGCATAGTCGTTCTGGCGCGCCAGTTTAAAGGCAAGCTGGCGATCCGCGACCAAAGCCAGTTGCTGGCCTTCGCTGTCATGCACCGCATAAAGTTGTTCCAACCCTTCAATCTGCCCCTGAACTTCAGTGGGCAGATCGTTCACATCGACCTTTTTGACATAGACAATGCGCTCTTCTTTAGGTGCGTTATCAAATGGCTCATGCATCTTGCTACCCTTTCTTAATGTTGATCGTCTGAACGACGGATTGTGGCTTTTCGCGGCTCAGATCCACGTGGAGCAATCCGTTCTCCATCACGGCTTCGCCCACGTCGACTCCATCGGCCAACACAAAACTGCGTTGGAATTGGCGTGCTGCGATCCCGCGATGCAAAAAAACGCGGCCTTCGCTGTCATCGTGCTGCCGTCCACGGATGACAAGTTGCCGGTCTTCTACAGTAATCGATAAATCATCCTCGGCAAAGCCCGCGACGGCCAGCGTGATGCGGTAGGAAAAATCAGATGTCTGCTCAATATTGAACGGCGGGTATCCTTCGTTGCCGGATTTTGCGGTCCGCTCCAGCAAGCGTTCGAGCTGCTCAAACCCGAGCATATGCGGGTACGAAGCAAGGGTCATCTTTGTCATGAGACACGTCCTTATCTAGAAAGCGACAGTCAGGTGGGCCCCGATCCCGGCAGCCCTGATACAAATATGGGTAGGTCCTTTGGCCAAAGCAAGGGCTATGCGTCTAAAGCCTTCTTCTGTATACTAAATGAACGGAAAAGCAGCGGAATCACCTGACCATGAATGCACCCACAGATCTGTCGATGAAAACGGATGAGGTGCTGCGCGTGGAATTGGCCGTATTCCAGCGGGAACATCGCGATCTCGACGATGCAATCCACGCCTTGTCCGAAAAAGGCACCTCAGATCAGTTAACGCTGCAAAGGCTCAAAAAACGCAAACTGCGCCTGAAAGATATTATTGCGAATATCGAAGACCGCCTGACCCCGGATATCATCGCCTGACAAAGCCATGACGCATTGCGCAGACGGTCGGTTTGCGTATAGTGCCGCTTTCTTGAGACCGGGCTGAAGGGGCCGTAACACCTATGACCACACCTGTTGTTGGTATCATCATGGGCAGCCAATCTGATTGGCCGACCCTGCGCGAAGCGGCGACTATTCTGGATGAGTTGGACGTCGCATTTGAGAAACGCATTGTGTCCGCGCACAGAACCCCGGACCGTTTGTGGTCTTATGGAAAAGACGCCGTAGATCGCGGCCTCCAGGTGATCATCGCAGGTGCCGGAGGGGCCGCGCATTTACCCGGTATGATGGCATCGAAAACGCGCGTGCCGGTGATCGGGGTCCCCGTACAGACCCGCGCGCTTTCTGGTGTCGATTCACTTTACTCCATCGTGCAGATGCCCAAGGGTTTTCCTGTTGCGACCATGGCAATCGGGTCAGCGGGCGCCGCAAACGCGGGGCTGATGGCAGCGGGCATTCTCGCTCTGCAAGACCCTGGACTTGCCGCACGCCTCGATGCCTGGCGCGCTGCGTTGTCGGCATCCATTCCGCAAGAACCAAGCGATGAGTAAGCCGCTCTCCACAGGTGCCACCGTTGGTATTCTTGGTGGCGGGCAACTCGGGCGTATGCTGGCGGTCGCCGCTGCGCGTCTGGGTTTCAAGTGCCATGTTTTCGAGCCGGGTGCAGAGCCCCCTGCAGGTCACACGTCTGCGCGGGTCACGACTGCGTCCTATGATGATCGCGACGCGCTGATTGCATTTGCTAAAAGCGTCGATTTGGTAACCTATGAATTTGAGAATATTCCGACGGAAGCACTCGATACAATCGAAGCTGTCGTTCCGATCCGCCCGGGTCGTGAAGCCCTGCGGATCAGTCAGGATCGCCTGACCGAGAAGACATTTCTGCGCGATCTCGGGCTTGAGGTTGCGCCTTTTGCTGATGTCAGCGACACCCCATCGATGGCGCTTGCGCTTACAAACGTGGGAACACCCTCGATCCTGAAAACACGACGTTTTGGCTACGACGGTAAAGGGCAGGTGCGCTTGTCTGCTCCTGGCGATGCGGATGCCGCCCTGGCTCAGATGAACGGACAATCCGCGTTGCTTGAAGGCTTTGTGAATTTCAGCCATGAGGTTTCGGTCATTGCGGCGCGTGGTACTTCCGGTGAAGTATCCTGCTTTGATCCCGGTGAGAACGTGCACAGCGATGGCATTCTGCGCACCACCACAGTTCCCGCCCGCCTGACGACAATGCAGCGCACGGATGCCGTCCTGATTGCGGGCAAAATTCTCAATGCGCTCGACTACGTAGGGGTTATGGGCGTAGAGCTTTTTGTCACGCCAAAGGGCTTGATCGTCAATGAGATTGCCCCGCGCGTGCACAACTCCGGCCATTGGACGCAAAACGGATGCACGATTGATCAGTTCGAACAACATATCCGCGCTGTTGTAGGATGGCCTTTGGGAGACGGTTCCCGACATACCGACGTTATCATGGAAAACCTGATCGGCACGGATATGGACCGCGTGCCCGAGATCGCCCAAGAGGCCAATGCCGCCCTCCATCTATATGGCAAGGCAGAGGTTAAAACGGGTCGCAAGATGGGTCATGTCAACCGCGTACAAAGCTGACGTTCACGCTGGAAAGAACCTATCCGCAATGTCACCTGACATGTAGCTGAAACGACCCTCAACGAGCGTTGCAGCCACGCGTTCCGTCCTTGGATCCAGGATCACAATATCAGCACGTTTACCGGGGGCCAGCACACCTCTGTCTTCCAATCCAAGCACCGCTGCGGGGCCTGCAGAAACCAAGTGCCAGGCCCGCGCCAACGGCAGGATACCGGTTTTTTCCAACATCAAGGCGGCGCGGCGCGGACTGGGATAATGGTAGTCAGACGCAATCGCATCCGCGAGCCCCAAGGTAATCAGGTCGATTGCACTGACATTGCCTTTGTGCGACCCACCCCGCACGACATTTGGCGCGCCAAGTACCACGTGATCGCCCGATTGCTTCGCCGCTTCCGCAGCTTCGAGCGTTTCAGGGAATTCGGCGATCTTGACGCCGCGCGCATGCCATCTATCCCGCTGCGTCTTATGCGCATCATCGTGGCTACCCAGCCTGATACCTGCGGGAATAAGCGCCGCACAGAGCGCATCCAAAGCTTCCGGCACATCCTCGCTTTTGTTATGCATTTCCAACATCATAGCGAAGTGCACTTCCGGGTTACGCCCGGCTTTTAACGCCTGTCCCACCAT
>JBGCDG010000044.1:0-50772 GCA_045105195.1 Roseobacter sp.
TCAGCGTGCCGTCCTCAAACCACTTGATGGACACGTTGCCAAAGCTGTAGTCGACGTCTTTCACCTTTGTGAAGGGCTTGATCCAGTCGATGCGCCCGGCCTCGCGCCGCCAAAACCCTTCCGGATCAGAGATCGACTCAGCGTAAAGCGCGTCATAGCGCGGAGCATCTATATGGGCATTTTGGGCCATCTCGGTGGATGGTGGATAGATTGCGGTCCCTTGAGCGGTATCCGGCATGGAGGCTCCTCCCTCTTTGGTCTTGGCGTCGCCTCGCGGCAAAGGTCAGCGCGATCAGCAGATCATCCTGCGAATGTACCGCGCGCGCCTGCATTCTGCCGCATACCTTACGGCGAAAACAAGATCGCAACCTCATAATTCTGACCAAATCCGCAGGATAATGCACCCGCGTGAATGCCAGAAACAGCAGCTGTGGGTTTTCAGCTGGTTTTGGCGTCTCTGTCCATCGAAATGAAAGCTTAAAAGGGGGTGTGATTTTGGGGGCTTGGCACCATCCCTGTGCTTGGGTAGTTTCACCGCAAGCCCGCTCTCTCACTACGTGGGCAAACAGGGAGAAACATGATGAACAAATTTCTTAGCGCCGCGGCTGTCGGCGCAATCAGCTTTGCGTTTGTGACCGAAGCCGCTGCTACAGAATGGAACGTATCTGTCTGGGGCAAACGTCGTGCCTTCACAGAGCATGTTGAGAAGCTTGCGGAACTGGTTTCAGAGAAGACTGGTGGCGAATTCACAATGAACGTCAGCTACGGCGGTCTGTCCAAGAACCGTGAAAACCTTGATGGTATCTCCATCGGTGCTTTCGAAATGGCACAGTTCTGTGCAGGGTATCACCGCGACAAAAACCGTGTGATCACTGTGCTTGAGCTGCCATTTCTCGGGGTGGAGAACCTCGAACAGGAAGTCGCAGTTTCCAAGGCGGTCTATGCGCATCCTGCTGCGACCGAAGAAATGGCGCAATGGAATGCACAGTTGTTGATGACGTCACCGATGCCGCAGTACAATATCGTCGGTACGGGCGAGCCACGCGATGAACTGTCAGAATTCGAAGGCATGCGCGTACGTGCAACCGGTGGTCTTGGCGAAGCGTTCAAGGCTGTTGGCGCCGTTCCGACGTCCGTGACTGCGACAGAGGCTTATCAGGCGATGGAAGGTGGCGTGGTCGACACGGTTGCCTTCGCGCAGCATGCGCATCTAAGCTTTGGGACGATCAACCAGGCAGACTGGTGGACAGCGAACCTCAACCCCGGCACGGTGAACTGCCCGGTGGTTGTAAACATCGATGCCTACGAGTCGCTGTCTGATGCGCATCGCGAAGCATTGGACAGCTCGGTTGATGAATCCATCGAACACTATCTTACCAACTATGCAAAACTGTTGGAAGAATGGGACTCATTGCTCGCAGAAAAGGGTGTGCAGAAGGTTGAAATCGATCCAGCCGTGATCGATGAATTCCGCACTGTTGCAGCAGACCCTGCACGCGACTCGTGGATTGCTGACATGGAAGCGCAAGGTCTTCCGGGCCAGGAACTCTATGATCTCGTGGTCAAAACACTCGCGGACGCCAAGAGCGGAAGCTGATACTATCGGGCTGTCCCTGATACGGGGCGGCCCATGTTTTTCAAAAATAACTTGAGGGCAGGGTAGATGGCAGGTTCCGCAGCGGTTCTTGAAGACTCCAGCCTGCTTAGCCGGTTGGATCGCATGTTGCTCCCCGTCGAACGGGTCTGCGCATTGCTGAGTGGTCTTGCGATTTTTTCGTTGATGTTTCTCGCCGCATGGTCGGTGACGGGGCGCAAATTTTTCGCGTCTCCTATGGCGGGATACGTCGATTACATCGAAGCGATGATGCCGATTATTGCGATCATGGGCGTGTCCTATGTGCAGCGCGATGGCACACATGTGCGGATGGATATGCTGGTGAGCGTCCTGCGCGGGCGTTTGCTGTGGCTTTTTGAATTGCTATCGGTTTTGCTGATCCTGGTACTGATTACGGCGTTGATGTGGGGGGCGTGGGAACATTTTGACCGCTCATTTGATTGTGCGCGCCCGCTCTGCAGCCGAGATAGCTCCATTGACGTGGGTATCCCGATTTGGCCCTCTAAGCTGGTGGTGCCAGTCGCGTTTGCTGTGTTGGTCTTGCGGCTTTTGCTACAGTCTTGGGGATACGGGCGGGCTTTGATCCTAGGCCTCGAAAACCCGGTCGCTGTGCCCCTGAACCTGACGGTTGCTGAACAAGCGCGCCTTGAGGCCGAAGCCCTAGAAGGATCGGACTGATGGAACCTATTGAAATCGGCCTCTGGGTCAGCAGCGGATTGCTGGTCTGCGTGGTGCTTGGCATGCGCGTGGCTTTTGCGGCGGGACTTGCGGGTTTTGTCGGTTTGGTTTGGCTGCGTTGGAACGGGTTTGACTATGATCCGGAGCGGTTTTGGAAAGCAGTGGAAATCAGCGTCAAGATCGCCGGTCTGACGCCCCATTCCAAGGTCTCGGCACAGGTGCTGAGCCTCATCCCTGTTTTCATTATGATCGGATATCTTGCCTATCACGCAAAGCTGACGACGGCGCTGTTCACAGCGGCCAAACGCTGGATCGCCTGGGTGCCCGGCGGGTTGGCGGTGTCGACCGTGTTCGCGACCGCAGGTTTCGCCGCGGTGTCTGGGGCATCGGTAGCCACCGCTGCCGTTTTCGCCCGGATCGCGATCCCCGAGATGCTCAAGATCGGGTATAACAAACAATTTGCAGCCGGTGTTGTCGCGGCTGGTGGCACTTTGGCGTCGCTAATTCCGCCTTCTGCCATTCTTGTGATCTACGCGATCATTGTGGAGCAGGACGTGGGCAAGCTGTTGTTAGCGGGCTTTCTGCCGGGCATGTTTTCCGCGATTGTCTATGCTGCCCTGATCATTGGCATCGCCATGATTTTCAAGACGGTGGGTCCACCGGTGAGCGGCTTTACCTGGCGCGAAAGGTTCGAAGCTCTTCCGCCCGCACTGCCCATCGTCGCCGTGGTCGTGATCATCATCTTTTTTGTCTACAACCCGTTTGGAGACGCTTGGGGCACCCCAACCGAAGGGGGGGCGATTGGCGCGTTTATCATCTTCCTTATGGCGCTCTACCGGGGCATGCGCTGGAAACAGCTTAAGACTGCATTGCTCGATACGGCGAAACTGACAGTCATGATCTTTACGATCATCTGGGGTGTACTGATCTACGTGCGGTTCCTGGGGTTTGCGGAACTACCTGCTGCCTTTGCAGACTGGATCACCGGGCTTGAGGCGTCGCCGATGTTGATCCTGATTTGCATTCTGCTGGCCTATGCTGTGTTGGGCATGTTCATGGATGCCATTGGCATGCTGCTGTTGACGTTGCCCGTGGTCTATCCGGCGGTCATGGCGCTGAACGGGGGCGAAACCGTTTCGGCTGCAGAAAGTGCCTTTGGCATGTCGGGTCCGATGTGTGCAATTTGGTTCGGGATACTGGTGGTCAAAATGGCGGAGTTTTGTCTAATCACACCGCCCATTGGTCTGAATTGCTTTGTGGTGGCGGGCGTGCGGGACGATCTTACGGTACAGGATGTGTTCAAAGGGGTGACACCGTTTTTTGTGGCGGATGCTGTGACCATCGCACTCCTGGTTGCCTTTCCGGGGATTGTGCTCTTTCTGCCGACGCTGGCGGGGTGATGTGCGTTTGATCGGCGAGGAACCGCCTGAGTTGTGTGCGTTCGCCTATAACGGTCTTGCACCTGCTAAGTTTTCACCTGACTGTCATAAACTTCTGTTTCGTTTGAACAAATAACGTGGAATTGCACTGGGGGGACGGGTTTTCGTAACCGGTGCAAAGTGGGAGAAGACTTACATGCAACGTATCGCGTTGACGACCGCCCTTTTGGCGACCGTGACAACTGCCCCTGTGGCGGCAGAGAACAGAATTGATGGGCAGGCACCAAATGCGCCTGAACTCTCCGCCTATGGTGACCTGACCGTGGGCGTGCGGCAAATCGAGCTGTTGAACGAAGATCAAATCGACATTCTGTCGGTTGAGGCGGGGCAGGATCCCGATGACTTTGAACGCTATGACCGTCCTTTGACAGTCGAGATGTGGTACCCGGCGCTCAAAGGGTCGACGGGCGATACATCGCTCCAAGCTTACATTCGCGATGGCATCACCGAAGTGACGCTGGAAGGTAAGGCGATCCGCGATGCAGCGCCCGCAGCCAGCGAAGATCCGTTTCCACTCGTCATGTTAAGCCATGGCTACCCTGGCAACCGTTTCCTGATGTCCCATCTGGCTGAAAACCTGGCATCCAAAGGCTATGTGGTTGCCTCTATTGACCATACGGATTCCACCTACCGTACTCAGGATGCATTTGGATCAACGTTGGTGAATAGGCCGCTTGATCAGTTGTTCGTCCTAAACGAAATGGCCAAGTTGAATGCAGACAAGAGCTCTGTTTTCGCGGGCAAGATTGACACGGACAACACAGGCCTTGTCGGCTATTCTATGGGGGGGTATGGGGCCGTGATCACCGCAGGTGGCGGTGTGACGGAGACCTCGGTTGGCTATCCCTGGGGTGGGCCCGCAGGGACGCTGGGTATTCACCAAGCGGGCAGCGACACCCATGAAGCTCTGTCGGATGAGCGCATTAAAACTGCGATTGCTATCGGCGCCTGGGGCATGAATGCGGGCTTCTGGGACGAAGAAGGTCTTGCAGGCATCGACATCCCGATGCTGTTTATGGCTGGTTCTGATGATACCGTCGCAGGTTATGAAATTGGCCCGCGTGCGATCTGGGAAGGGGCCATCAATGTGGACCGAGCGCTGCTCACCGTGGAGGGCGCTGGCCACAATGCTATTGCGCCCATTCCTGCGCCGGAAGAAAGCTTCTATGACAGCGAAACTCTGGGGTTCAATGTCTCTGAACACTACACTGATCCAGTCTGGGATACGGTCTTCATGAACAACGTCGGGCAACACTTCACGGCTGCCTGGTTCGATCTGTACCTGAAGGGTGATCCTACCGCCCAGAAGTATCTCGACCTCGCGGTAAATGGTAGCGGCGGGAACTGGGCCGGCTTTGATGCAGGCGCTGCAGATGGTCTGCGCTTTGAAACACTTAGTGCGACACCCGTGCCCCTACCGGCCTCCGTCTGGATGTTGGGCTTGGCCGTTGGTGGGTTGGGCCTGATGGGCCGCAAGCGCAATCGCGCGGCCTGACGCACTGCAACTACGGGGTACACATTACCGTGCCCAAAACTCTGACCTCGTGGTGGCATGTATCGCTGCCTCGGGGTTTTTCGTTAGTGGGACGCCTTTCAAATTGCAGCGCCGTGAACGGACGACAAAAAACCGCGTTTCGCCACAAGGTACATGCTCAATAGGGCAATCCAACATAGTTTTCTGCAAGTGCCTGTTGGGCAGCAGCGTTGCTGCGCAAAAATTCAATCTCGGCACGCTGCATGCGCATGTCAAAGGCACTCTGATCGGGAAACCTGTGCATCAAGGAAGTGAACCACCAACTGAAGCGTTCCGCCTTCCACACCCGGGACAGCGCGCGTTGAGAATACCGGTCAATGCCCTCAGATGATTTTTCTTCGTACCACTGGCAGAGACCCTGAAACAGATAATGGACGTCAGACGCAGCGGTGTTGAGCCCTTTCGCACCGGTTGGCGGCACAATATGCGCAGCATCGCCGCATAGAAAAAGTCGTCCCCAACGCATCGGTTCGGTCACGAACGAACGCAGCGGGGCGATGGATTTTTCAAGCACAGGTCCGGTGATTAACGTATCCGCCTGTGTGGCGGGCAAACGCTGTTTTAATGCGTTCCAGAACATCGCTTCTGTCCATGCATCAGGGTTGTCGGACGCGTCGCATTGAATGTAATAGCGTGACAGCCTTTCATTGCGCATGGAGCAGAGTGCAAAGCCACGCTCCGAACTGGCGTAGAGGATTTCGGACGTCACAGGAGGGGTTTCGCTCAAAACGCCCAGCCAGCCAAAGGGATAAACCTTTTCAAATTCACGCCGCGCGGTCTGGGGGATCGTGGTGCGACTGACCCCGTGAAACCCATCACAACCTGCCACGAAATCGCAATCGATGCGTTTTTCGACACCACCAATATGACAAAGCACAAACGGGCTGTTCGTGTCGGCATCCCTGATCTCGACACCCTCGACGTCAAAGATGAGTTTTGCGCGTGTTGCTTCCCGTGCCGCATAAAGATCGCGGGTTACTTCCGTTTGCCCATAGACCATGACCGATTGACCCGTGCGCTCTGCAAAGTCGATCCTGAACATCTCGTCATCGTAGGATAAAAGCGTGCCGTGGTGCGGGATGCCTTCTCGCTTTGCGCGCGCGTCCACACCAGCTTGTTGCAAGAGGTCGATCAAACCATGTTCCAAGACGCCCGCGCGAATGCGGCTCAGGACGTGTGCTTTGCTGCGGCGTTCCAGCACGACACTGTCAATGCCACGGGTGTAGAGGAGTTGCGAAAGCAGTAAACCCGATGGTCCTCCCCCGATGATGACGACTTCACTGCGCATTGGCATTCTCCTGCTGAGGCGATGCTACTGCCCGCGCACGGGAATGCAACGGGTTGCGCGAAAGTGGAAACGTGTTGGCCTATTTAGCGGCTTTGTCTTGACTCAGATCCGGCGGCAGTGAGAAGTGCCAGTAACTGTATGGTTACCGCGGGGGTGAAGAAGCCAGACATGTTGCGCAAAACCTATGACTATCTGGTGATCGGGGGAGGATCTGCAGGCTGCGTCTTGGCAACACGCTTGAGTGAAAGCCCCGATGTCTCTGTGCTATTGGTTGAAGCGGGAGGACGGGACCGGCACCCTCTGTTTCATATCCCTGCGGGATTTGCGAAGATGACCAAGGGCATGGCGTCCTGGGGGTGGTCGACAGTGCCGCAACGTGCCCTGAAGGGGCGGTCGCTCTGGTATACGCAGGCGCGGGTCATTGGCGGTGGTTCTTCAATCAATGCGCAGATCTACACCCGCGGAAACCGACGGGACTACGATTGCTGGGCGCAGGATCACGGCTGTGCAGGCTGGGGATATGCAGATGTGTTGCCGTACTTCAAACGTGCTGAAGGCAACGCGCGGCTTTGTGATAACTTTCACGGGCAGGATGGTCCGCTGGGTATTTCGGACCCGTGCGGCACTTTGCCAATATGCGACGCCTTCCTGCAGGCCGCTCAGGAATGGGGCTTGCCACATACGCTCGATTTCAATGGAATTTCGCAGGCTGGCTGCGGTTTTTATCAACTCACACAGAAGGATGCACGACGATCTTCAACGGCGCGTGCTTTCTTGAAACCGAGCGAGGCGCGGCCGAATCTGACGGTTGTGACGGGAACCCACGTGTTAAGGATCCTTGTCGAAAGTGGCGCAGCGGCAGGCATCGAGCTGGTGCGTGGATCAGATGTGTCGCGCGTTGATGCTTCTGTCGAAGTTGTGTTGAGCGCAGGTGCCATTGGCTCTCCGCATCTGTTGCTGCGCTCTGGTATTGGGCCGGCTGACCACCTGCGTTCTTTCGGCATTGATGTGAAACAGGATGCGCCCGGTGTCGGGGAAAACTTGCAAGATCATCTCGATCTTTCCACGATCTCGGAGTGTACCGGTCCGCATTCTTACGATGGAACAGACCGCCTGGACAGGACATTGCGCGCGGGCTTGCAATATCTGTTGACGCGCAAAGGTCCTGCGAGCGCGTCTCTTTTTGAAACCGGTGGGTTCTGGGCGGCAGAAAGCGACCCTGATTGGCCGGACATCCAATTCCATCTGGGGCAAGGTTCGGGCATTGAGAAAGGGATCGCAAAGGTCGATGGCTGGGGTATGACCCTCAACAGCGCTTTCCTGCGACCGCAGTCACGCGGTACGGTGCGGTTGCAGTCCAGTGATCCCTCTGTCGCGCCGCTAATCGATCCGCGCTACTGGAGCGAGCCACACGACCGGGATATGTCTTTACTTGGGCTTCAGGCGGCGCGCGAAATCATGCGGCAACCCGCGTTGGCGCCGTACATTCGCAAGGAAGTCTTGCCCGGCGCAAAGGCGAATGCGCAGGAGGTTCTGGACCATGCCATCACCAGCGCCAAGACTGATCACCATCCAGTCGGCACGTGTCGGATGGGAGGTGATCAAAGCAGCGTCGTCGCCCCGGATTTGAAAATGCGCGGCGTTGCGCGCCTCAGGGTTTGCGATGCTTCTGTGATGCCACAGATTACCTCGTGCAACACGAATGCCCCCACGATCATGATCGCGGAAAAAGCAGCAGATTTGATCCGAGGATTGAACCCATTGCCGACAACGCAAATTCCAGCCTGTGCGCGGGTAGAATCTTAGGGTGTGAGCCCCAGCGCATCGATGCCGGCTTGCGCGCAGGCGGCATCTTCATGGGGTGCCGCGCCGGATACACCAATGGCTCCTGTCATCTTGCCCGCATGCCGGATCGGTAAACCGCCCTCCCAGGTCAACAGGCGGTTGCGGGTCGTAAAACCAAGTTCCAACGATTTTTCTTCTGCCATGCGCATACCATAAGCCAGGCTGGTTCGGCCCAAAGTAGATGTAAAGGCCTTGTCCGTTGCAAACTCGAGGATCGGCGCGGGAACGCCATCCATCCGACCAGAAGCAACAACATGCCCGCCCGTGTCGAGCACGGCCACGGCGATGGATAAGCCATTGGCCTGCGCATGTTCGATTGCCGCGGCGACGAGACACGTGGCAGCGCTGTAGTTCAACGTTGCCTGCATATTTATGTAATCCGACATGGACCGGTCCTTATTGCTTTGGATGTTCGACTAGCAGGTAGTGCGGAACCGCTTGACCATGCAATCCAAAACCGCTTCGGGGTCTTTTCTCCACCAGATATCGGCAGAGAAAATTTCAACTTCGCACAAGCCGTTGTACCCCGCGTTTTCAACCGCGCAACGGATGGATTTCAAATCGGCAATGCCATCGCCCATCATACCGCGACCCAACAGCATATCTTGGGTGTTTTCCAACCAGTCGCATAGATGAAAGCTCAGAATGCGCGTGCCCGCCTTGGCGCAGCTTTCAGCGAGCGCACTGTCCCACCAGACGTGATAGACATCTACTGCGATGCCCACATTCGGCGCTGAAACCAACTCGCAGATGTTGAGCGCGTCCTGGACCGTGAAAATGCAGGTTCGATTGCCGCCGAACATCGGGTTGAGCGGTTCCAGCGCCAGGTTGACGCCGCGCTTGGCCGCATAGGGTGCCAATACTGCAACCCGCTCGGCGAGGATCTTCTGGCTTTCCCAGATGCCTTTGGTGTCAGGTTGCGTGCCGCCGGTGACGACGGTGAGCACGTTCGTGCCTAAACCTGCGGCCATGTCGATGCTCGCTTTTGCGTCATCTTGCCAGTCTTCAGGGCACTCGGACCCGGTCAGATATGGGGTCCTGCACAGGCCAGCGACCTCCATGCCTGCAGCCCGGACGCGGTCCCCGATTTCTGTGGCGCGTGCTCCGACTTCGCGTCGCCAAAAGGCAATGCCTCCCATGCCCCGTTCGGCGCAGGCATCGATCACGCGCTCTACCGGCCATCCTGCGCCATAGCCATCAAGGTTATGACCAAGAGTTGCAGTGTTGAGCGCCAAGGCACTGTGATCTTTGGAAAAGTCTCGCATCAGGTGCCGTACATGCGTAGCATGGATTTCATCCGGTGCGTCGCAAGATCTGGGTCGCGCAGAAGCCCGCACTGATCGGCCAACTTAAAACATTCGGTGAAATAGGGCAGGGGACGCATCGCCTGCGCGCCGTTCAGCATCACGAAATGATCCTGAAATCCGTTCAGCCAGGCCAGGAATACAACGCCTGTCTTGTAATACTGCGTGGGTGCGCGAAAAATCAGCCGTGCCAAGGGCACCGTTGGGTCCAATGTTGCCCTAAACCCTTCTGTGTTACCTTTGTTCAGTTGCCCGACAGCCTGTCCTACAGCCACCGCAAGTGGGTCAAAAATGCCAAGCAGAGCGTGTGAATAGGCCTGTTCATTCCCGGCAATGAGTTCGGGGTAGTTAAAATCGTCGCCGGTGTACATTTTCACCCCGTCCGGCAAGCGATTGCGCATTTCGATTTCCTTGTTTTTATCCAGCAGGGAAATCTTGATGCCATCGACCTTGGCAGTATGCGCATCGATGACGGCCAGTGCTGTGTCCAGAGCGGTCGCGAAATGCGGCGTGCCCCAGTAACCTTCCAGTGCGGGGTCAAACATTTGGCCTAGCCAGTGCAGGATGACGGGCTGATCGCAGGCGTCCAGCACCTCCCCATACACCTTGATATAGTCATCCGGGTTTTTGGCCACCCGGGCAAGCGCGCGAGATGCCATCAGAATGATCCTGCCGCCAACTTTCTGAATGGCTTCGACCTGCTCGAGGTAGGCGGCTTTGACGTCGTCCAACGTCCTGGCATCTTGTGCAGGCAATTGATCGGTACCGCATCCGTTGAAGACAAGCGCGTTCGGGACGGCTGCACGGGTTTGCCTGATCAGTTCCAGCGCCCCTGGCCAATCCAGACCCATGCCCCGCTGCGCGGTATCCATCGCTTCGGCAATGCCGATCCCCAAGTCCGCAAGGTGATGACGAAAGGCCATCGTTGCCTCCCAATCCACGGCAGCTGGACCAGAGGGATCTTGCGCTGTGAATGGATCAGCGACCACGTGGGCTGCGGAAAACACAGTACGCACTGCACCCGGGCCAAGCGCTTCAGGCGGGATCGGCGTGCCTTGCAAGCGATAGCCAATCAGGGCGCCAGTAACGTCGGGCAACGCAATTTTCATCATTGTCCTTCCTAGAAACGCGGGACGAGCATCCCGGCGTCTGCTGAAATTGTCTGGCCCGTGGTGTAGGGCAGTTTCCCCGCAGCCAACGTTGCGATGATCGTACCCATCTCTTCGGAAGTGCCAATCCGGGGCAAAAGGGTCAGACCGTCGCGCGCGCGCGCCGCGTAGGCTTCGATCACAGGCTTGGTCATTTCCGTTGCGATCAGACCGGGCTGCACGTCATAAACGGCGATGTCTTCGGCACCTAGCCGCGTGGCCCAGGCTTTGGACACCATTGCAGCAGCGGCTTTGGACGCGCAATATTCAGAGCGTGCGACGGCGACGGCGATCGCATTTGAAGAAGTCACGTTCACCACCGAATGAAAGAGTCCCGTATTGCGTGTTCGGGCAAGTAGACGTTTGGCAAAGGCCTGCGTCAGAAAGAACATTGCTTTTGTGTTCACCTCAAAGCAGCGGTCCCAACTGGCTTCTGTGACCTCAAGTGGGTCGCCGCGATGCAGCACACCCACACCTGCGTTATTGACCAATGTGGTCAGGGGCCCAAGCGCGGCCTCCACTGCGTCTAGAGCGCTGTCATGTGCGCGTAACTCAGTCACATCAAAGGGCACGGCCATGGCTTGCACGCCTTCGGATTTCAGCGTTTCAACAGCGGTTCGGAGTTCTGCATCTGCGACCGGGCCATTGAGCGCGACGGCAAAACCCTCTGCCGCCAGCGCGCGGGCCGCCCCCAGCCCAATGCCCCGACTTGAACCCGTGACCAAAGCAATCTGGCCCGTCATGCGCGGCTCCCGTGTTTAATGAGTTCCCGTGCGATGATCATGCGTTGCACCTGATTTGTCCCCTCGTAGATCTGCGTGATCTTGGCATCGCGGTAGAGGCGTTCGACTTCAAATCCGCGTATATATCCTGCACCCCCAAAGACTTGCACAGCATCGGCTGTGCGCGCCACGGCCATGTCACTCGCAAAACACTTGGCCATGGAAGCCGCCTTTGTTGCGGAAACGTCCGTGTCGATTTTGGTTGCGGCCGAAAAGGTGAGCAGGCGTGCGGCTTCGATGTCCTTTGCCATGTCGGCCAACAACCATTGCACGCCTTGAAAATCAGCAATGGGTTGATTGAACTGCTTGCGATCTTGCGCATAGCTCAAGGCGGCGTCCAATCCCGCTTGTGCCAGCCCGACACAGAGAGCAGCAATTCCAACGCGCCCCTTATCCAGGACGCTCATCATGATGTGAAATCCGCGATTTTCGGTGCCCAAAAGTGCATGGGCGGGCAATCTCACATTGTTGAACGTTAGCGCGCCGACCTGACTTGCCCGCTGTCCCATCTTGTGTTCATTGGAGCCGCGTTCCACACCCTCGCTGTGAAGATCAACGACAAAGATCGACATGCCCCGGTTTCCAGCCGCCTTGTCGGTCCGTGCCAGCACAAACCCCAAATCGGCAACTGGTGCATTGTGAATCCATATCTTGTTTCCGTTCAGCACCCAGTCGCTGCCCGTTTTCGTGGCTGTTGTTCGAATGTTCGAGACGTCGGTGCCGGCTTCGGGTTCAGTAATGCAATATGCGACCTTTGTTTTGGCAGACATCACGTCGGGCAAGTATGCGGCGCGTTGGACGGTTGTCCCGTGGCGTACCAGCAGCGTCGTGATCAACTCTACGAGCCCGCATTGATCGGCCACAGAGGCATAGCCGCGCGACAACTCCTCCATCACAACAGCATAGCTCAGCGTATCAAGTCCTGGGCCGCCCATTTCCTCCGGAACGCAGATCCCAAAAAGGCCTAACGCGCCCATCTGGGAGAAAATTTCTGTTGGGAAACGCTCGTCACGATCTAAAGCCTCTGCGCATGGCCGGATCACATCATCGGCGAATTGACGCGTGGTATCCCGAACCTGAAGATGCGTTTGCGAAAGAAACATGGTCTGAACAGAATGCCTCCCTGAAATCCATTGTGCCGTGTGGGTTTTGTCTGACGTGCAAAGGCCAACGCCTGGTCAGCTACGCCTCGAAATCACAAACGAAGACGCCGTCTGGTCCCCCTTCGAGTTGGGCCACCAAGCGCGCGCCGATCGCTTTGTGCGCCGCATCCTCAAGGTACGTGTCCCGCACCGCTACATCGCGAAAGTCGAACCAGAAGAGATCTCGGAAACCACGTACCAGCGCATCCTCGACACTGACGTTGGTGCGGGACTGAAAATCCAGGATGCCATCGATCCGGGTGTCCAGTCTTTTGAGGTCGTTATAAAGGGCTTGCTTTGTGTCAGTACTGGTACCGGGTTTGAAACGTAGAGCAACGAGGTGACGGATCATGGAAAGTCCTTTTTGAAATCTGGTCGGCGTTTTTCTTTGAAGGCTGTAAGGCCTTCCTCAAGTTCTGGATGCGCGGCAGCAAGTGCCCCCGCCAGCGCCTCAAGCGGGCGCTCGCGTTCTTCCCCTTCGGCGGCATTGATCAGCATTTTGGTGAGTTCGGTGGCGCGCGGGGCGCGGGTCAAAACACGTTCGGCAGTGGCTTCAGCTTCCGCAAGGCCGGTACCGGTGTCGACCACTGTGTCGACAATGCCGAGTTGGAGTGCTTCATCGGCGCTGAAGACTGCCCCAAAGAGCGCCATGCGTCGGACGGTCTGCGCGCCAAAGCGGCGCACCGCACGTTGTGTGCCGGACCAACCGGGGATTATGCCAAGACCGGTTTCGGGTTGTCCGATCCTGATCTGCCGTTCTGCAATCCGCAGATCTGCACAGGCAGCGAGTTCCAGGCCGCCCCCGAGTGCATGCCCATCAAGCACGGCGATCACGGGTTGGGCGAGGCGTGCCAGCGCGTCGAAAGCACTGTGCCCGTCCCGCACCCAATGGCGCCCAAAAGCTTCTGGCGTTTGACCAGACCACGCCGTGATATCACCACCTGCGCAAAAGGCATTGCCCGCGCCAGAAACGATTACAACTCGGGCCGTGGATCGTTCGATGTCGCGACATGCCAGTGCCAAAGCGTCAACCATATCAGCATCTAGCGCATTCAGCTTGTCGGGCCGGTTCAAAATAAGCCGTGCGATCCCCTGTGAAACTGTCAGTTCAATTCTTGTGTCCCGTGTCAAAACGTCAGCCCGATCTTTTCTGGAAGGAACAGATGGGCGTCCATCTCGCGCAGATTTTCCGCAACTTTCAGGGGAGTACCGGCTTGAGCCAAAACATCGCGTTCCAAATTGATGCCTGGTGCGATTTCAATGACTTCAAGGCCATGTTCCGTTAGCCGCATCACACAGCGTTCGGTCACGTAGATCGCCTCTTGTCCCTGCCGAACAGCACGTTTTCCAGCGAAGGAAACCTGGTCGACCTGCGGTACAATCTTAGTAATTTTCCCTTCCTGATCAATGGTAACAGCGCCGTTCTCGATGTGCATTTTAGCGCCTGCATTGAAGGTGCCTGAGAAAATGATCTTTTTGGCGCGCGCTGTGATGTCGACGAAGCCGCCAGCGCCTGCAGTCCGGTGCGGCGTCGCGGCCAGACGCGAAACATTGACGGAGCCGTCTGCGCCGATCTCCAGAAAGGACAGTAGGGAGCAGTCAAAGCCGCCCGCTTGAAAATAGGAAAACTGGTGTGGGGAGGCGACGAAAGCCTCTGCGTTGGCCGCACAGCCGAACTTGAAATCCAAAAGCGGGACGCCGCCAACTGCACCCTGTTCGATCACCCAGGTCACGGCACCATGCTGTTCTTCTTCGATGAAGATCCGTGGTACATTTGCGGATACGCCAAAGCCGACATTTACAGCCCAGCCGGCTTGTAATTCCTGCGCAACACGGCGCGCGATGACCTTGGATACGCCAAAATCCATCATATCAAAGCTGTCCAGGGGGCAGATCAATTCGCCTGAAATCGCCGGATCATAGGGTGTTGCAGTGGTCTGTAGCATCTCAGGGGCTTTCACTACATGGTCGATCAGGATGCCGGGAACACGCACGTCATGGGGGCGGATGGAGCCATTGGCCGCAATCCGTCGCACCTGCGCGATCACGATGCCACCTGTATTATGGGCCGCCAGCGCCATTTCCATCGCGCCAAGATAAGCGCCTTCAGATTCAAAGCTGAGGTTCCCGCGTTGATCTGATGTGGTGGCGCGAATGATAGCGACATCAGGCTTCAGGGCTTCAAAGTAAAGCCAGTCCTCACCGGCAAACGTTTCTCGGCGGACAATTGGTTTGGCACGCGCCGCGTCATTCATCGCACAGCCTTCGAGGTCTGGATCGACAAAGGTCTCCATTCCAACCTTCGTCAGCACGCCCGGGCGGTGACCAGCACCTTCGCGCAGCATATCAAAGACGATGCCGGACGGCACATTATAGGCTTCAACCGCATTGCTGGTGATCATCTGCCAAATGAGCGGTGGATCCGCCTTGGTCGGGCCAGATGGATAGGAACCTCCGATGATCCGGCTCAGACAGCCCGGTTTTGCGATGTGATCTATGCCCTTGGTGCCAAAGAAATCTCCGGCTGCAATCGGATGGATTGTTGTCAGATTGCGGGGTGCATTAGTTTGGTCAAACCTGTCGCCGATTGCGGACAGTATCGCGTCGGGACAGCACAACCCACTGGATGAATTTACAGCGACTATGCTGTCATCTGCAATCAATGCAGCCGCTTGCGAAGCTGAAATCTCTTTGCTCACATGTCCCTCGCAGATATATCTCGTAAGGTAACCAGTTGGTTATATATGTCAAGAAAGTATATATGTTTCAAGGGTAAATCTGTCTTTATGGGTGCCAGATCGGCACTTGCCTCTTTTCAATAAGTAACCAAAAGGTTACAAGTGTGGCGGCGTTACAGGAGATCAAAAATGAGTATCTATTTTCAGAAATCACATCAGCGGTCTTTCGGCACTTTTCCGTTGAAAGGCGATGTTGCAGCTGCAGCTATCCAAGCGGCGATTGACGTGGGCTATCGTGCCTTCGATACAGCGCAAATGTATGGAAATGAAGCAGAGACTGGGGCAGCACTGGCAGCAACGGGTCTTTCGCGGGAGGATCTGTGCATCACAACCAAAGTGCGCCCTGAGAACTTTGGAGCGGATACGTTCATCGCCTCGGTTGAGCAAAGCCTAAAGGACCTTCAGGTTGACTGTGTCGATGTCCTTCTTCTCCACTGGCCGCCGGCGGGTGGCGATGTTGCGCCGTCCTTGCGGCTACTCGAAGACTGTTTGAAACGTGGTTTGACGCACAATATTGGGATTTCGAATTATACGATTGCGATGATGCAAGAGGCGGTGCGCATTGTGGACGCGCCCATCGTCACAAACCAGGTCGAATTCCACCCATTGCTCAATCAAGACCGTTTGCTGGCAGGTGCCAATGCGGTGGGCATCCCGCTATCTTCCTATTGTTCCGTGGCTCGTGGTGAAGTGTTCAAACATCCTGAATTTGCAGAGATTGGTGAAGTCTACGGCAAGTCGGCTGCGCAGGTCGTGTTGCGCTGGATCGTTCAGAAGGGGGTGAGCATCAATACCATGTCCACCAAACCAGAGAACATTCGTGCGAATTTTGAGATTATGGATTTTACGCTGAGCCATCTGGATATGGCGCGGATAGAAAAGCTGACACAGACCGGGTTCCGGATCGTCAATAGGGACCTGGTGCCTTGGGCGCCCGACTGGGACTAGATCGGCGGCAGGGGCGGAGCTCAGGTAAAAAAGGCGCGTTTGTCGCAGATCCGCAACGGGCGTGCTCTTGGATCTGTCAGGCGTGGTGCTCAGTGATTGCCGCGAATAAGGTCGCTGGCTTTTTCAGCGATCATGATCGTCGGTGCATTGGTGTTTGATCCTACGAGGCTTGGCATCGTGGAACTGTCACAAATCCGGATGCCGTCGAGTCCGCGCACACGTAGCTGTGGATCCACCACGGCCATCGGATCTGACGCAGGTCCCATTTTGCACGTGCAGGTCGGGTGATAGGACGTGCGGCCGAATTGACGTGCGTAGGCTTCGTACTCTGCCTGGGTCTGAACGTCTTCACCGGGGAACCGTATCCGTTTGATGTGCTTTTGCAGGCTGTGCTGAGAGAAGATGTCCCGGCTGATTTTTACCCCCTCGATCGAGATTTTCAAATCATCAGGATGGCCGAGGAAATTCGGATCAACCAATGGCATGTCCGCTGGATTGGAAGATCGCAGGCGCACGGTGCCGCTTGATTTTGGCCGCAGGTTGTAGGAGTTGAGCGTAATCCCCGAGGTGCCCTGCGGAACACTTGGGACACCGGCTTCTGCGCCCGCACCGGCAAGGAAATGAAACTGCAGGTCGGGATATTCTTGCGATGGATCTGTGTACCAGAAGGCACCTCCTTCCACGACATTTGACGCGATAGGCCCGGATCCAAAGAGGACGTACTGCGCGCCCGCCCAGGCTGCCCAGTGCCATTTGTTGTACTTGTCGAGGCTGGTGTGCCCCTTCAATTCAGCAACGATGTCGATGCCAAAGTGATCGTGCAGGTTTTCGCCAACGCCGGGCAGGTCGGCGACAATGTCGATGCCGTGTTCCCTCAACTGCGCGGCGGGCCCAATGCCTGACAGCAGCATTAGTTTTGGTGTTCCGATCGCGCCGGACGTCACGAGAATCTCGGTGTCCGCTTGGGCAATTTTCATGCCATTTTTGGTTTTGTATTCCACGCCCGTGGCGCGGGCTCCGGCAAAAAGGATGCGGTTGACCTCGCAGTTCATTTCGACAGTCAGATTGCTGCGATGCAGGGCGGGTTTTAGATATCCTTTCGCCGCAGAGCACCGTTTTGCATCCAACGTGGTGGTCTGATAGAAACCGCTCCCAGCTTGTAATTCGCCGTTGAAATCAGGATTAAAGGGGATGCCGCGTTCCTGGCACGATTGAACGAAGGCACGCGTCATGGGCTGTGGGTCTTTCAGATTCGAGACGCCCAATGGTCCGTCAGTGCCGTGCCAGTCGCCCGCCAGTGTCGTATTGCCCTCGGATCGCACAAAGTACTTGTGAATGTCTTCAAAACCCCAGCCTTCGCAGCCTTCCTCTTTGGCCCATCTGTCGTAATCGCTGGGATGACCACGTGTGAAGACTTCCGCGTTAATCGAGGAGCCACCACCAATAATACGGGCTTGCGCGTAAGGGATTTCACGATTATTTGCGTGCTGTTGCGGGACAGTCTTAAACCCCCACGTATGAGGCCCGGTGGTCATCCTTGCAAAACCCACGGGCATATGGATCAGCGGATGCCAGTCCTTGCCACCTGCTTCAATCAATAAGACAGTTGCGTCGCTGTTATCACTCAGGCGATTGGCCAGCACACACCCCGCACTGCCCCCCCCGATGATCACATAGTCATATCCTTTGCGCGTCATTGCATGTTCCACTGATCTAATCTGCCCGTTACACGAACGGTTGCAATGTGTCTTGGTCGTGCGGCATTCGGGGTGTTTTCACAAAGTGCCAGACCTGTTCCGCCTCGAATATTTATCGTGCATTCTGTCAGTGCCACAATCCTTTGAAACAAGGTTCGAATGTCTGATGACCACGATTTCAAAAAGCGTCTGTTCATAAGTGCTCGTTTCTGCGGAAGGTCAGATCGCCTAATGATCTTGGCATGCAAGTAACTGTATGGTTACACATGCTTGTTGGTTATGCAATTGCCTAAACTGGCTCTGGTCAAGAGGTTGTTGTTTCAGGTGGCGACCCGTGCCGAAGGGGGTTTTGGCTCCGTGAGCAACTCCGCGTCGTCTGTTGCACCGTTTTGAACCTCTTTCATTGCGATAGATCATATGAAGCCAACCCATTGCGACGTAAAAAGAGCGCATGCTGCTTGTTTGCTGGCAGGTTTCCAATTGGCGCATATACCCTGTATGGATGTAGCATATTTGCGCGACGCAGTCGTCATTTTCAAATGACGCGCGCAACAAAAGAAAGGGCCAACCAAATGGCTGAGACCAAGATCCGTACCCGCGATGCTGACGCCACCAAGGCGCGTATTCTTGAGGCCGCCAAGCAGGAATTCGCAAAACTTGGCCTTGGAGGTGCGCGCGTAGACGAGATTGCGGAACGTGCTCAAGCGAACAAGCGTATGATTTATCATTACTTTGGCAGCAAGGAGGCGCTTTTTCGGGCGGTTCTTGAGGATGCGTATGTGGGTATACGAACCGCTGAACAGCAGCTGGAGCTTGACCAGCTCCCACCTCGTAAGGCGCTGGAGAAACTTGTGTCGTTCACCTGGCAATACTACCTCGATAATCCTGAGTTTATCCGTCTGGTCAATAGCGAAAACTTGCACAAGGCGCGGCATATCAAAGGGTCAGATCGGCTTAAGGACATCAGCCGAAAATTTACCAACATGGTGGCGAACATTCTGGAGAGGGGCGAAAAGCAGGGTGTTTTCCGGCCAGGGATCGATCCGGTTCAGTTGAACATCACGATTGCCGCCATCGGCTACTACTATCTGACAAACCGCTTCACGGGTGCATATCTTTACGAGCGGGATTTTATGGAAGACACCGCATTGGAAGATCGCTTGGCGTTCAACATGGAAACGATCATGCGTCTGGTCGACGCGGGATAGCGACGCGCACCTAAGTGGCGTCTGGCCCACCGAATTCCATGATGGGCGCTTGCAGGCTGTGCATGTCTTCGATCGGCTCGTTTCTGATACGGTGCAATAGAATGCGCCCAATGTCGCGCCCGGTTTGCCGGATATCTTCAAAGACAGTGTCGATCCGCGGCCTGAGGTGTTTGAAGATGGGAGAAGCGCGCTTTGCGACCACGCCGACGTCACGACCGGGTGCGAGACCAGTGTCTTGCAGTGTTGCCAAAGTTGCGAGCGCTATGACTTCGCCCACGCAGACATACCCGTCCGGGGCATCTGCTGCCGTGCGCCGCTTCTTAATGCTTGCGGCAATCTCGTCCGGGTCAGATTCCAGCGTTATGTCTTCTGGCATCTCAAAGCGCACCCCTGCGCTGCGGGCCTCGCTGATAAACCCGTACCGCAGGTGTTCCATAAAGGTGTACCGTGCAGGGGGAAGGATCATTGACAGATGTGAACGCCCTTGTGCCACCAGCCTGCGCACGGCGGCGCGGGCGAAGGCCTCATTGTCAAAGTCGACCCAAGGGTGTGGTGTAGTGAATTCGGTCCGGCCGTGGCAAACGAAGGGGAAGCCCTGTTCCGTCAACAAGCGCACGCGCGGGTCAAAGGGTTCCGTCCGGGTGAAAACCACTCCATCGGCCAGCCGGTTTGTCAGGATACGCTCCAGCACTGACATCCGATCCTGCCGGATGAAGTCAGGTGTGATGGACACAGCATAGTCTGAGCCGATCAAGGTTTCGCTTAATCCATTCATCAGCTCGTTCGTGAAGCCCAGATATTCATGGTCAGGGTTGAGCAGGAGACTGATCACTTTGGTCTGGCCCGTGCGCAAGCGTTGCGCTGCTCTGTCTGGCACGTACCCCAGGTCTTTGGCAGCGCATTCAATCGTTGCCCGTGTCTTTGCGGCAATGCGCGTATCACCTGCCAACGCCCGAGAAACCGTGGTGACGGCAAAGCCACTGGCGCTTGCGACGGTGCGCAGCGTCGGCTTTTTAGGGCGTGCGATGTCTTCGTCTTGTGTGGGCATGTTTCTTTTACAGAATCAGGTATGCATCCACCTTATGATAAAAATTTAAATCGTTACAAGTTTTTCTGAATATTCATATAAATAACTATTTGGTTACAAAAAGAAATTAATAAAATCAGACTTTTGGAAAATAAGATTGTTTTTTTGCTTGACGTTAATCAATTTATAACGTTGCAATTCGGCTATCCGTGAGACTTGGATGAAACAGGGAGAAGTATCATGACGAAAATGTCGTTGAAATTTACCGTAGCAGCGCTTGCACTGTCCGCAAGCATGGCTCAGGCCGAAGACGTTGAGGTTCTGCACTGGTGGACATCAGGTGGTGAAGCCGCAGCGTTGAACGTATTGAAAGATGATCTTGGCGCACAAGGCATTGGATGGCAGGACATGCCGGTCGCTGGTGGCGGTGGTGAGCAGGCGATGACCGTCCTGCGCGCACGTGTAACGGCGGGCGATGCGCCTACAGCTGTGCAGGGGCTTGGCTTTGATATTCTGGACTGGGGTGCTCAGGGCGCTCTGGCAAACCTCAATGATGTGGCGGCGCAAGAAAATTGGGACGAAGTCGTTCCCGAAGCGCTGCAGTCTTTTGCCAAATTTGACGGCAAGTGGATCGCAGCCCCTGTGAATGTTCACTCTACCAATTGGGTTTGGGCGAATAAATCCGTCCTGGACGCCAACGGCATTACTGTTCCCGAAACCTGGGAAGACTTCACTGCTGCGGTCGAGACCCTTTCCGCGGCAGGTGTAACGCCGATCGCACACGGTGGTCAGGCATGGCAGGACGCAACAATCTTTGATGCGGTGGCTATTTCTGCAGGTGGCGCAGAGTTCTATAAGTCTGCATTTGTTGACCTGGATGAAGCAGCACTCAGTTCGGATACAATGATCGAGGCGTTCGACCGTATGGCCTTCATTCGCAGCCACGTAGACGAGAACTTCTCTGGCCGTGATTGGAACCTCGCGACGGCGATGGTCATCAATGGCGAAGCTGGTTTCCAAATGATGGGCGACTGGGCAAAGGGCGAATTCCTGAACGCGGGAAAAGTTCCTGGCGAAGATTTCCTGTGCTTCCGTTTCCCCGGAACACAAGAACAAGTCACGTTCAACGCAGACCAGTTCATGATGTTTGACCAAGGCGGTTCTGTCTCTGCTGAGCAAGCCGCATTAGCGTCAGCCATTCTGTCCCCTGGCTTTCAGGTGGCGTTCAACAAGGTCAAAGGGTCTGTACCGGCACGCACGGATGTAGACGGAAGCGATCTTGACGCGTGTGGCCAACAGGGCATGAAAGATTTGGCAGCAGCAGCAGCTTCGGGCAACCTTTTGGGGTCCATGGCACACGGACATGCCAATCCAGCTGGTGTGAAAAACGCGATGTATGATGTGATCACCGCGCATTTCAACGGTGAATACGACAGCGCAACAGCAGCCCAAGAGCTTGTCGACGCGGTTGCGATCGCCAAGTAAGCTTTTTGCAGGGCGCAGGCTAAGAGCTGCGCCTTGCAATCTTAATCGCATCACATTTTCAAGGACGGGGGATTGCGCCATGGCGTCACGCGCAGAGGTTGACTTCAGAACGCGCCTTCAGAATTGGTTACCAAAACTAGTCCTGTCGCCCTCGCTCGCTATGATCCTGCTCTTTGTCTATGGGTTCATCCTCTTTACGGTCTACATTTCCTTCACAGACAGCCGCATCCTGCCGTTCGTCGGCAACGGTGGCCAGCCGGCCTACGATCTGATTGGGTTTGAGAACTACCGCAAGCTGTTCAGCCTGTCCCACTGGGAAATCTCGATCAAGAATATGGCCGTGTTCGCTGGCCTCTACATCACCATCTGCACGGCAATCGGACTGACGTTGGCGATCCTGCTCGATCAAAAAATTCGCGGCGAAGGCGCGTTGCGCCCGCTGTATCTTTACCCGATGGCGCTCAGTTTTATTGTTACGGGCACAGCCTGGAAATGGTTTTTGGATCCCGGTATTGGCCTTGAAAGCATCATGATTTCATGGGGTTGGGAAACCTTTAGCTTTGATTGGATCAAGAACCGCGATTACGCGATTTATACGATCATCATTGCCGCGGTCTGGCAGACCAGCGGGTTCGTCATGGCGATGTTTCTGGCTGGTCTGCGGGGCATCGATAATGAGATCCTGAAAGCTGCCCAGATGGACGGTGCCTCGAACTGGAACCTCTACCGACGGATTATCATACCACAACTCCGACCTGCATTTTTGTCCGCCTTCGTGATCCTGGCGCATCTTGCCATCAAGACTTTTGACCTGGTGATTGCCATGACGGGTGGTGGACCGGGGCGCGCGACAGAGCTGCCTGCGACATTCATGTACTCCTACACGTTTAGTCGAAATCAAATGGGGATCGGGGCGGCATCGGCGGTGATCATGCTGATGACAATTGCGGCCATCATGGTGCCTTACCTTTACGCCGAATTGAAGGAAAAGAAGTAATGGCTGTCGCGACACAAGATAACGCCATTCGCACTGGCCGCGTCACCCGGACACTGATCTACCTCGTTCTGGTGCTCTCGGCGCTTTTCTATCTTTTGCCACTTTACATCATGGTGGTGAACTCGCTCAAACCGCTGTCTGAGATCACCGGTGGTGGCATGATGTCCTTGCCCAAGGTCTGGACCATTGAGCCCTGGCAAAAGGCCTGGTCCACCGCACAGATCGGCGTCGAACCTACCGGCCTCAAACCTTACTTCTGGAACTCCATTTCAATGGTCGTTCCGGCTGTCGCGATCTCGACCGTGCTCGGTGCTTTGAATGGCTATGTACTGACCAAATGGCGCTTTCGGGGGGATACGATCCTGTTTGGTCTGATGCTTTTTGCCTGTTTCATTCCCTTCCAGATTGTATTGATCCCGATGGCTGCCGTGCTGGGTTTTCTGGGTATTGCGGGGACCACGGCAGGGTTGGTGCTGGTGCACCTGGTCTACGGCATCGGGTTTTCCACGCTGTATTTTCGCAACTACTACGCGATTTTCCCAACAGAACTTGTGCGTGCCGCGCAGATTGATGGTGCTGGCTTTTTCCAGATTTTCTGGCGCATCCTGGTGCCTTCATCCGGGCCGATCGCTGTGGTGTGCATCATCTGGCAATTTACAAACATCTGGAACGATTTCCTCTTTGGGGCCTCGTTCGCAAGCGGGCAGGGCGCTCCGATGACCGTTGCTCTGAACAACCTCGTGCAAAGCTCCACCGGTGTGAAAGAATACAACGTTCACTTTGCCGGTGCGATCCTCGCCGCACTACCAACATTGCTCGTTTACATCGTGGCCGGACGGTACTTTGTCCGTGGCCTGATGGCGGGCTCCGTAAAGGGATAAACCAATGGGCTTTCTGGATATCGATAACGTCACAAAATCCTATGGTGCGGTTGAAGTGCTGCATCAGGTGGATATCTCGGTGCAGGAAGGGGAGTTCCTGGTGCTTGTGGGGCCCTCAGGCTGCGGTAAGTCCACACTGCTGAACATGATCGCAGGACTGGAAGACATCACCACAGGTGAGATCTCTATCAAGGATCAGGTGATGAACGGTGTGCATCCCTCAAAGCGCAATATAGCGATGGTTTTCCAGTCTTATGCGCTTTACCCGAATATGACGGTGGGTCAGAACATTACCTTTGGTCTGGAAATGCACGGGACGCCCAAGCCCGAACGCCAGCAAGCCATGGCGGATGTGGCCAAGTTGCTGCAGATCGAACAATTACTGGATCGTAAACCGGGGCAACTGTCAGGCGGGCAGCGGCAACGTGTGGCCATGGGGCGTGCGCTGGTGCGCGACCCGGATGTGTTTCTCTTTGACGAGCCTTTGTCGAACCTGGATGCTAAACTGCGTGTCGATATGCGGACTGAGATCAAGAAACTCCACCAAAAACTTGGTACGACGATCGTTTATGTGACCCATGATCAGATCGAAGCGATGACCTTGTCCACGCGGATTGCAGTGATGAACGGCGGCTATGTACAGCAGCTCGGTACACCTAAGGAAATCTATGACAACCCGGTGAATATTTTCGTGGCCTCCTTCATGGGGTCCCCGTCGATGAATCTCTTTCCAGCGCAGGTCGTCGACGCAGACGGGGCACTTCATGCGGAAATCAAGGATGGCGAAGGTAACCCTGTGCTTTTGCGGCTTTCGCAGGGCGTTCTTGCCGGGCAGGCCGGGCGTGAGGTCGTTCTGGGTATCCGGCCGGAGGCGATCACGGATCCTGATGGCGCGGACCGCAAGTCCTCCAATATCCAAATGATTGAAAACCGAGTCGGGGTGACAGAACCTGCGGGATCAGACACCTTTGTCACCTCCCATATCTCGGGCAAGGATTGCATTTCGCGCATGCGGGCTGACGCGGATGTGACGACGGGTTCGATGATGAATTTTGCCGTAAACATGGATAAGGCGGTCTTGTTTGACCCCAAATCGGAAGTCCGCATCGGTTAGGCTACGCGAATACCGAGAGAAGGTTGGGTGATAGCTGATGCATCCAAGATTGAAAATTGTGCCGCAACCGACGCCGCTTTCATATGCGCGGCGGCTCTCTGAACATCTAGGCATTTCACTTTACATCAAACGGGATGATCTGGCTGGACCCACGTTTGGTGGCAACAAGTCACGGCAGTTGGAGTACTATTTTGGTGCTGCCTTGGCAGAGCGCGCCGATACCATTTTGATCACTGGAGCGGTGCAATCCAACTTTGCGCGGCTGGCAGCGGCAGTTGCGCGCGCCGAAGGTCTCGACATTATCGTGCAGCACGAAGAACGCGTTCCTGGCAAATCGCAAAGGTACAAAACAACTGGCAATGTCTTGTTGTCTCGACTTATGGGCGCGCACATCATGACCTATCCCAAGGGCGAAGACGAGGCAGGCGCAGATGCCGCGTTGCACGCCCGTGCAGATGCGCTGAGGGCACAAGGTCGCAGGCCCTACGTCATCCATCTCTCTGAAGGGCATCCTCCGCTTGGGGCGTTGGGATATGTGGACGCGGCCGCAGAAATCTTGGTGCAAAAGCCTGATTTTGATGTTTTTGTGCTCGCCTCAGGCAGCGGGTCGACGCATGCGGGTCTCTTGGCAGGGCTGCGTGGTGCGGGGTGCAATGCCAACGTTATTGGAAGCTGCGTGCGACGCGATGCAGCAGCGCAAGGGCCGCGGATCTCAAGAATAATCAAGAGACTTACAGCGCTTTACCCGGATGCGACGCGGGTAGTGCAAGACGATATAGCTTTGTGGGAAGGGGCCCTCGCACCAGGATATGGGCAGCTCGGTGACACCGCGCTGCAGGCCATGAAAACCTTGTCACAATTTGAAGGGTTGGCACTGGACCCGGTCTATACGGCGAAAAGTTTTGCTGCTGTTCTGGCCTTGGTTGAGACCGGTCAGATCGCGCAGGGCAGTCGCGTGTGTTTCGTGCACACCGGTGGGCTTGCAGCACTTTTTGCCTATGACGACACCCCGAACCTCGAGCACGGTGTGTCAAAAGCCTGACTGAGGCCACAGCATTTTCTGCGGATCAGAGCGAGGTCGCGGTGATCTATTGGCAAATTATTGGGCGCGGGTGCACACAATCACCGACTGTTTCATTTTCCGAATTGTATTCGCACTTGAAGACGCTAGGCTCAACCTTACAAAAAGTTTCACAATGTCTGCTCACAGGGAGAAAAAAATGAAACAAACTTCGAAAATTCTGGGCCTTACGGTCGCCGCCGCGTTGAGCGCGGGAACGGCATTCGCACAGGATCCGACCTTTTTCCGCATCGGGACCGGCAGCGCTGGGGGGACGTATTTCCCTATCGGCGGGACCATCGCCAACGGGATTTCGGCCCCTCCGGGCGCACGTCCTTGCGACGAAGGCGGTCAATGCGGCGTGCCTGGCTTGATTGCCATCGCACAATCGACCACCGCGTCCGTCTTCAACAATACCGCCGTCCAGAACGGAGAGCTCGAAGCCGGTCTTGCCGGTGCGGATGTGACCCGTTCCATGTTCCTTGGGGAGGGCAAGTTCGATGGCAAGCCACATGAAAAACTGCGGGTCGTGGCGAACCTCTATCCAGAAGATTTGCATTTGGTGTTGCCCAAGGGCGAAAGCATCGAAAGCCTTGCTGATCTCGAAGGTAAGCGCGTTGGGATCGCTCAGGCTGGGTCAGGAACTCAGGTCGCGGTTGAGATCATGCTGGCCGAATGGGGCGTCACGCGGGACAATATGGACGAAGCTGAGCTGAACAATTCGCAGTCGGCAGAGCGCCTCGCGGATGGTCAGATCGACGCGTATTTCTATGCCGCGGGCTGGCCGGTGTCTGCGATGGTGCAGCTATCCAACACCAAGGGTATGGAATTGCACAGCTTTTCCGAAGAGGACCTGCAAACGATCAACGGTTTGATCCCGTCCTTCATCCCCTCGCAAATTCCTGCTGGCGTCTATGAAGGCATCGACTACGAGGTGAAGACACCTGCCGTGTCTGCGATGTTTGTGGTGTCATCTGATCTCTCCGACGAACTTGTCTATGGTATCACTGCAGCACTTTGGAACGACAACACGCGCAATCTGCTCGACAACGGGCATGCCAAGGGTAAGCAAATCACCCCGGCCACCGCACTTGATGGCGTGGAGGCACTGGGCGTTCCACTGCATCCGGGCGCAGAGAAGTTCTATAAAGAAGTCGGGCTTCTGCAGTAGCCTGCAATATCGGACGGGCGACATGTGTCGCCCGTCCATTTTTTATTATCATATATTTCAAATCGTTGGAGGCGTGATATGAAAGATCCGCAGTCGGAAGAAGTGCGTGAGCTTTCCCAGGAAGAACTCGCCGCCATCGAAGAGAAGTATGACGAAGGCGCACAAACGCGCGCTGTCACGCCAGCATTTGGACATTTCCTGCGCTACGTGGCGCTTACGTTTGCGGTCTATCACTATCTGACGGCAGGATTTGCTCTGCCGCCGGACTATTGGCATATGGGGTGGCACCTGTCTGGACTGTTCATTCTGACCTATGCTTTCTATCCGCTTTTCAAAACTAAATCCGCCTTTGCTCTAAACACCAGCGCTTGGCGTCTGGGGGGCGTGCCGCTTTTTGATATCGCTCTGATGATCCTTGGCGTGGCATCGGCGCTCTATCTCGGGTTGGCGTGGCGAGGGATCGAATGGCTTGGCGTGGAAGAAATGACGTTCCGCATGGGCAACCCCAACCGTTGGGATATGCTCTTTGGCTGCATCCTGATCGTGTTGGTGCTGGATATCGCGCGCCGCACTCTGGGTTGGATCCTGCCGCTGATCATCAGTGTTTTCATCTGCTATGCGCTCTTTGGTCCGATTTTCCCCGGACTGCTGAAACATCCGGGCGTCAAGTTCAACACCTTTGTCTCGTCCATGTACTTTCCCCAAGAGGGCATCTTCGGTGTCACGCTTTGGGTGGTTTCGACGATCGTCTTCCACTTTGTGCTCTTTGGTGTGATCGCTCAGCGTACTGGTCTGGGACAGCTCTTTATTGACAACGCGACTATCCTTGCAGGCCGCTATACTGGGGGTCCGGCAAAGGTTTCCGTGGTCTCCTCGGCGTTCTTTGGCACGATTTCTGGTTCTTCTGTGGCCAATACGGTGTCAACGGGTGCGCTAACGATCCCGAACATGAAACGGCTCGGCTATCCGGGCCATTTCGCCGGTGGGGTTGAGGCTGCGGCATCCGCAGGCGGGCAGATCACACCGCCTATCATGGGGGCTGCGGCCTTTATCATGGCCGAGTTTCTGGAACTGCCCTACACCACCATTGTGATTGCGGCGATATTTCCCGCGTTGTTGCACTACGTTGGCGTCTTTGCCGTTGTGCATCTGATGGCGCGCAAGCTGGGGCTTAAAGGGCTCGCGCGGGATGCTCTGCCCAAGCTGGGGGTCGTCTGGCGGGATGGCTGGGCGAACATCGTGCCGCTCGTCGGGCTGCTCATTGTCCTGTTTTCAGGGTACACGCCCTACATGTCCGCTTTTTGCGGAATCTCGCTGGCCCTCATCGCGGGCATGAGCCGCCTCAAAGAACCTCTGACCCTCGTCTATGCGTTTGCCTTTATCGCTTTCGTAGTCTGGAAAAACATGGGGGGCAGTTTCGATTTCACGATGTCTACTGTGCTCATCATCGGAGCACTGGTCGCGACCCTCAACCCGCAGCGGCGGGTCTCTTTACGCGAAATGTCAGACACGTTTGAAACGGGCGTGAAGTATGCGCTGGCCGTGGGGGCTGCGTCTGCGGCCGTCGGAATTGTGATCGGTGTTATCAACACAACAGGTGTGGGGTTCCGCATCGGTTTCATGGTGACGCAAGCCGCGTCAAATCTGGGCAGTGATTTTGTGTGGCTTTTCCAATACGGCACCTACCAACTCTTCACGGTCGAGGATCTGACACTGTTCATCAGCCTTGTTTTCATCGCGCTGGCGTGCATTTTGATGGGGGCGGGCGTACCGACCACGGCGCTCTACATCATGCTGGTTTCTGTGGCCCAACCCGCGCTGGCGCAGCTTGGTGTGCCGCCCATCGCGAGCCACATGTTTGTGCTATACTATGGGGTCGTGGCCGAGATTACGCCGCCGGTTTGTACCTCCGCCTATGCGGCAGCGGCCATCGCAAACTCTAATCCGTTCCGCACGGGCATTTCGGCCTTCTCGTTGGGTCTGGGAAAGGTGGTGGCCCCAATGGCTTTTGTCTATGCGCCAGTTTTGCTCTTTGTCTCATCTACTGGGTTCGATTTGTGGGAATTCACCTACACGGCGACCAGTTGCATCGCAGGTGTCATTGCGCTTTCGACGGCGGTGGTTGGATACTGGCTGACCCCGATGGGTGCTGTGTTCCGCGTTCTGATGGCCATCGCGGGGCTTGTCTTTATCGCACCGTCGCTTCAAGCGGACCTGGTCGCCGCACTGATCGCGTCACCCGCGGTTCTGAGCCAACTGATAGCCCGGCGCATGGGGCAAGCCGCGGCTTAACCCATGGCAGAACGCATGCGGCTCCGGGATGTCATGCGTCTTTGAAACCCTGAAGCACGTTCACGGCATTGATGCCGATTTCCGCGATGTCATACCCGCCTTCCATGACAAAAAGCGTTGGCGTGTTCAACGCCGTTAAGTCGCGACCAACGGTGCGGAAATCATCGCTTCGAAGTTTGAAGAAACTAATGGGATCGCTTTCGAATGTGTCAACGCCAAGTGAAACGACCAGTGCGTCTGGTTTGAAGTTCACTATCCTGGCGGTGGCTGTGGACAGAGCGTCGCGCCAAAGCGGGAATGCGGTGCCCGGTGCCATAGGTAAATTCAGAGTGTATCCACACCCTGCTTCTGTGCCGATCTCATCGGCGTGACCTAGAAAATAGGGGAAGGCGTCCATAGGGTCGCCATGAAGAGAAATAAACAGGACGTCGTCGCGGTCATAGAAGATATCCTGCGTGCCATTACCGTGGTGGAAATCGATGTCGAGAATGGCGACGCGGCCCGCCCCTTTGTCGCGCAGGTACTGGGCTGCGATCGCGGCGTTGTTCAAAAAACAATAGCCACCGTACATGTCGGCAGTTGCGTGATGACCGGGCGGACGGCACAGCGCAAAGGCAGATTTTGCCCCCTGATCCAGCCGCAAAGCTCCGGTGAGCGCAACCTGTGCACTGGCATAGACCGCGTCCCAGGTGCCTTCCGTCAAACTGGTTTCCGCGGCCAGCGCATAGTATCCCATTAAACCATCAATGTTGCGTGGCCGTTTGTTCGACATGCGCCGGGCCGGCCAGCTCGATGCAATCGCCTCGCCCTCAAAGCCTTCTGCCTTCCACTGAGCCCAAGCAGTTTGCAGGAAATCGACATAGTGATCCGCGTGGATAGACAGAATGGGCCCCATGCCAAAATCTTCTGGAGTGGTGACTGCACCCAAGCTCTGGTCGCGCACCCGTTGGATGATGTACTCGGCGCGCGAAGGACGTTCGAACGGAAAAACTAGCTTCCCTCCATGGAGCTCAGTCTGTGCATCGCGCAGCCGGTGTTTTTCAGTAAAGATCGTTTCCATCAAGGGTCCCTTTCGGGGGGAAAGTGCATCGGACGTCACGCAAAGACCTCCGATGCAGGGGCGCGTTACTTTTTCAGCGCGGTCCAGATCCGGTCATAGACCTCTTGTGTTTCCTGATCACAGACCTGAATGAAAACGCCATCTCCGGCGGTTTCAGGCGGGTTGGATTCGGGCTGGGTTGCAAGTGCGGGATCCATGAAGGCGTCCGCACCCGTAACACCAGCGCCGTAGCGGGCGTAGTTTGAAACCGCTGCGATGTTCTCCGGCTCCAGCAAGAAATCCATGAACTTCAGAGCATTCTCACGGTTTGGTGCATCTTCAAGCAGAACCACATTGTCCATCCAGACCACATAGCCCTGTGTCGGGAAAGCGTATTCCACATTTGCACCCTCGGCGCGTGCCCTTGCGCCGAAACCATCGTAGATTTGTCCGACAGCCACGTCACCAGAAACAAGAACCTCCTTAGCTGTGTCGGAGTTGAACGACGTCCAATGTTGCTTTGCACCCTGCAGCATATCATTGAGCGCCTTGAGCTGGTCGCGGTCTGTTGAACATTGCGGAATACCCATATGCAGTGCCGCCATTGCCAGAACTTCGCCTTGGCTGTCGAGCATATTGATCTTGCCTGAAAGCTCTGCGGGTGGGTTGAATAGAATGTCGGTGCTGTTGATGTCGCCTGCGTAGACGTCACGACTGACCATGAAGCTGGTTGACCCCCATTGATACGGGATCGAATGCGTGCGACCGGGATCAAAACTTGGATCTGCCCAGGCGGCTGCCATATTGCTTTTGTTGGCTAGTTCACCGTCAGCAATTGTATCCAGCAGGTCTTCAGCCGCCATGATCTCGACCATGTAATCGCCCGGAACCGCCACGTCGTAGGTCCCCATCGCTCCGGCTTTGAGCGTGGCCAGCAGGGCCTCGTTGGAGTCATAGGTATCCATAACGACTTCGACATCATGCTCTGCTGCAAATTTGTCGAGTAACTCTTGTGGGATGTATTCAAACCAGTGATAAATTGCGAGCTTTCCCTCCGCCTGCGCCGCACTGGTCATGGCCAGCAGCGCCGAGGCTGCGAGTGTTGACTTTAGTATTGCTTTCATTGTGATCTCCGTTGTTGGTTTTGCGTTCATTCGCCTTTTTTTCCGACGATATACGAGATGGTGACCATGAGGATCGAGAACCCGACCAGCATTGTTGAAATGGCCATGATATTCGGTTTTATGCCCTGTTTCACCGCACCAAAAATTGCGGTCGGAAGCGTTTCGATGCCGGCACCCTTGACGAAGTTCGTGATGATAAAGTCGTCGAGTGAGATGATGAAGGCGAGCAGAAAGCCCGAGATAATTCCGGGCATCATGAGGGGCAGCAGAATCTTGGTAAAGGCCTGTCGCCGGGTCGCGTAAAGGTCCATTGCAGCTTGCTCATATGTGTCTTCGATCCCCTGCATACGGGCAGAGATTGGCAGGTAGGCAAAGGGAATGCAAAAGGCGATATGCGCGAGCAAGATGGTCAAGAGGCCGCGGTCAAATCCGATCGAATTGAAGAAAATCAGCGTGGCAACGGCCGTCACGATTTCAGGCACCATCAGAGGCAGGGAAATCAGGCCAAAGGACAGTATGCGCAAGCGGAACGTGCCACTGCGGATCATCGCCGTTGCCGCGAGTGTTGCGATACACGTGGAAACTGTGGCAGCGATGATAGCGATGATAAAGCTGTTGCGGGCAGCACTTTTGAACTTAGCGCTTTCCGGGCCGGTAAAAACATCAATGTACCAAGCGAAGGAGAACCCTTCCCAAGTCACAATTGATGCGGATGCATTGAAGCTGTAGACTGCCACAACCATCAAGGGGACGTAAAGAACCAGCAGACAAAGCACCGTCAATTGGACGAAGCCAGGGTAGGATTTGACATCAAATGTGCTACGCGATTTCATTGCGAGGCACCCCGCTGGGCACGTGATTGCCCGCGCGCGTAAACCATGAGTAAGATCAAAACCATAGACAGAAGAACCATTGATGCGGCGGCGCCAAAAGGCCAATTGCCTGCATTGCCCTTGAACTGTTCTTCGATGAGCGACCCGATCATGAAATTTTTGGCGCCACCCAAAAGATCGGGGGCAAGGAATGCGCCCAGCGAGGGGACAAAGACCAGGATGCAGCCTGCGATCACGCCGGGTTTTACGGTCGGTAACACGATCCGTCGCAGCGTCGTCCATTTTGAGGCATAAAGATCCGCCGCCGCTTCACTCAGCGTGAAATTATAGCGTTCAACGGCGGCATAGATTGGCAGGACCATGAACGGCAAGTAGGAATAGAACAGCCCGATCTGCACGGCGAAGTTCGTATTGATCATCTGAACGGGGCTATCAACAAGTCCGCTCCAGACGAAAAAGTTATTCAAGGGACCTTCCTCGCGCAGCATGAAGCGCATGGAAACGGTGCGGATCAATAGGTTGACCCAATAGGGGATGGTAATCAAAAACACCCAAAGCGGCCGCACCCGCGCATTACGCGTCGCGATGAAATAAGCGGTGGGAAACCCGATGAGCAGGCTCAGCACAGTCGCCAGCCCCGCCTGCCAGATCGAACGCCAGAAAATGGTGATGTAGGTCCATTCGATGCTGCAGGGTTCATCCCCGAACAACCCTCTGTCACAAAAGAACTGATCATATGCGGCCAAGGTGAATTCCCAAGTGACACCGCCACGAAATTCCTTGGTCAGAAAGGAATAAATCAGCATCAACAGAACCGGCAAAAACACCAGTAGCGTCAGCGTCACCCATGCGGGCAGCAAGAGCCAGGTGCGGGCCTGTCTATAAGTGTCGCCCTGCGTGTCACCGCTGGATACCGTGCCACCTGCCATCAGTTTGCCAGCAGGCGCGCTGCACCCGGTTCAATATCGAGACACACAGGTGTGCCAGGTTCGTAGATCTGCTCTTTTTCCCGCTCCGAATTCTGCGTACGCACGGTGACGGTCATGCCGCCTTCCAATGTTACAATGCTTTGCACGTCCGTGCCGACGTAGACGTTTTCCGATACCTTGCCTGCGATACAATCACTGCCTGTGTGACTAGAAAGAAGTTTTATGCGTTCAGGGCGGATCGACACATGCGCTGTGGTACCGGTCTTGATCCCAGGCACCGTTGCGCAGTCCAGCTTGAGACCGTCAGCGGTTTCACACAGGAAACAGTTCGCATCCTTTGACGTGATGGTCACCTCGAAGAGGTTGGTTTCACCAATAAAATCCGCGACAAACCGGTTTTCAGGGCGTTCGTAAATATCGCGTGCCGCGCCCAATTGTTGCACTTCGCCGGCTGACATCACCGCGATCCGGTCGGACATGGTGAGAGCTTCTTGTTGATCATGCGTGACGAAAATAAACGTGATACCTGTCTCGCGCTGCAGGTGCTTTAGCTCTAGCTGCATGGCTTTGCGCAGCTTTAGATCCAGGGCCGAAAGCGGCTCGTCCAACAGCAGCACTTTCGGTTGTGGTGCCAAAGCGCGTGCCAGCGCCACGCGTTGCTGTTGCCCGCCCGAAAGCTGCGAGGGCTTGCGTTGCGCAAAGGACGAAAGCTGCACCATCTCCAAGATTTCACCGGCCCGCTTTTGTGACTCAGTCGTGGACTTACCCAGCATTTCCAACCCAAAGCTCACGTTTTCGAGCACGTTCATATGGGGGAACAATGCATAGTTTTGGAAAACTGTATTGATGGGGCGTTTGTTGGGGGGGAGCGTTTCGATCTCTTCGCCATAAAGAAAGATCTCGCCTTCCGTGACCTCTTCGAAACCGGCGATCATGCGCAAAAGTGTTGTTTTCCCGCATCCGGAAGGGCCCAGCAGCGTGAAAAACTCGTTATCCTTGATCGAGAGTGTGATCGTTTTCAGCGCAACAAAATCACCGTATCGTTTCACGGCATTGCGCACATCAATTGCGTTCACTGAACCTTCGGACACCGGTATTTCCTTATTGGGGCGTCATACTCGTTTGCAAACCATAGAAAGCGCCACCCTGTGCGTGAAGACTAGTCTTCCTCAGCCCTTCTTAGGCAACACCTAAGTTCTTTTCGCTTCTTGCCGGATTTTTCAGCAACAGGCGTTATGCCGCTTTGATTTTCCCCCTTCGATACGCGGTTGTTAATCGTTGGCCTAAATTGAACGTTTTTAAGTTGAAAGGCACGCATCAGAGTTCAGCCTCCGCGCAAAAATTAAATACCGCTAATCCATCAAGGGCTTTCGATCAAATCGTCCACCACGCGGATCAACATTTGTTGACAGGCCGACAATTGCGCCATTTCGATGAATTCATCGGCTTTGTGTCCTTGATCCGCCATTGACCCAGGACCGCAAACGATGGTTGGCAGGCCAAGCTGTTGAAAAACACCAGCCTCTGTTCCAAAGGCGACCTTGGTGCAATGCGGCGTCGCGGCCAATCGCTTGCCGTGGGTGACGGCGGCTGAACTTTCATCGTTCTGAAGGCCGGGGTAAGCGGTGCGGGTTGCCAGTTGGATGTCGCCATTGGGTCCGTAATCGTTTGAAATCGCTGTGATCGACGCTGCAATCTGCTCCAGTAACACCTTTGGGTCATCTGCTGGCAAATGACGTAATTCAAATTCCAACGCCGCTTGTTCGGGGACAATGTTCAACGCACGCCCTCCCGATAAAAGCCCGACATGCACGGTGCTGTAGGGGATCGCGTAGGCGTCGTCGCGTGGACCTTCTTGTGCTAATTTTCGTTGCAGTGCGCGTAGCCCGATTACCAGATCGGCCGCCATATCCAGCGCGTTCACAAAGTTGGGAGCCAGCGCAGAGTGACCGGCCTCGCCAAAACAGGTGGCTTTCAGCGCAACTTTTCCTTTATGCCCCGTCGCTACCGTCATGCTCGTAGGCTCGCCTACGATGCACAGATTTGGGGTGCCTAGCAGCTTTGGCAAAGCGGGCGCCATGTGCTGGATTCCAACGCAGCCGATTTCCTCATCATAAGATAGCACCAACTTCAGCGGTGCGCTCAATGGGCGGCGTGCGGCTTTGGCAGCGGCCTCCAGCATGCACGCGAGAAACCCCTTCATGTCGGTCGTGCCACGTCCATAAAGCCGCCCATTTTCGCGTGTCATTGAAAAGGCCGGGTGGTTCCAGGATTGACCTTCAACCGGCACCACATCCGTATGTGCTGAGAGCGCGATCCCGCCTTCAGTATGTGGCCCGATCACAGCCACAATGCCACTTTTACCGACCTCGGCCCCTGCAATCGGCGTAATCTGTGCGCCGCCATTGGCCAGAAAATCCGTGATGTAGGCCATCATTTCACGGTTGGGTCGCGCGCTGACAGTGTCAAAAGCAATCAAGCGGTCAAGGATTTCCAGCATCTGGGCCATCAGGTTTCTGTACTCGTGCAAATCGTGGGTGGGGCGCAGAACAGGGTCATTCTATCGCCAGTTCCGTGATCTCACGCCGGAAAGGAAGGGCATCACCGATCTCGCCTGCGTCCAGATCCCGCGCATAGCGGTGTCCGGCATAGGTGGCCCAGGCTATGGGGCCGGGGGCATTGGCATCACCGATGATCTGGACAGAGGAAATCCCCGCATCGCGCCAGACGTTTTCCCGCGCTTTTAGCCCGTCAAACAGAGCCCTGTTTTCAATTCGCGAGGCCACCATAACCACCGCATCGCAGGCATAGGTCTGTACCAATCCGGTGTAGGTGCAATCCGACACCACATGATCCGTGCCAATCTCGATGATGCCTCGGTTGAGCACGATATTCACGCCCATTCGCGCCAGTTTTTGGTGAATGGCATGTTGTTCGAGTGTGTTCACGGTCCATTCGGAAAGATAAGCAGCGGGTGTGATAAGGGTGACTGCGCAGCCTTCCTGTGCCAGCAGCTCCGCCAATACACCGCCCATGTAGTAGTGGTCATCATCATAGAGCACGATCGAGCCAGATGGTTTTTGCCCGGCCATAATGTCATCTGGGGTAAAAAGCGGCATCGCAGGATCGATGGCGAAAGGCACCACATGCTGGCGGCTCACGCCGTCGCGCCGCCACGTCGCACCCGTTGCGATGCAGACATGCTCAAAACCGAATTCCAGAATGGCATCTGGGTCAATGGCACTGTCGAAATAGGTCTCCACGTTGGGCTTTTGTCCAATCTGGTAGGTGCGGTAGTCTGCAACACGACCCCAGGCGGAAAGGCCGGGCAGTTGGCGTTCATGCGCCACCCTGCCGCCCAAAATGGTGCCCGCCTCCGCCAGAGCCACATCATAGCCGCGCTCCGCCAATGCACGCGTCGCTTCGAGGCCTGCGGGACCCGCACCCACCACAAGCACATTGGAGCTGCCGCCTTTGACGTTCATCCGTTCGGGATGCCATCCCTTGCGCCATTCCTCCATGAAGGTTGGATTTTGCGTGCAGCGACTGATCGACATGGTCATGTCGCCGGTAATGCAAATATTGCAGCCAATGCATTCGCGAATATCCTCGATGCGTCCTTCTTCGATCTTTTTTGGCAGGAAGGGGTCAGCAATCGACGGGCGCGCGCATCCGATGAAATCGAGCGTGCCGCTGCGGATCATGCGGGCCATCACATCGGGTGACGTAAACCGCCCGACACCCACGATGGGCTTGTCGGTCAAATCGTGGATACCGCGGACGAGCTGTTCTTGTGCGGCTTCTTCCTTGAAACGTGACGGGCCAGAGCAGTCTTCCCACGTGCCCTGCGCCAAATCCCAAAGATCGGGCAGGTCGCGGTGCATTTCGATGAAGTCACGCACCTCAGCATTCGAAAAGCCCAACGCGCCGATGCTTTCGTTGAGACTGACCCGCAATGTAAGTCCCATGGTATCACCGACTGCATCCCGCATGTCAGCGACGACCTCACGCACAAAGCGGGCCCGGTTTTCAAGGGATCCGCCGTATTCGTCGCTGCGATGATTAGTGGCACGGCTCAGAAAATGTTGAAAGATTCCAAAGCTATGGGCTCCGTAGAGGCAGATCAGGTCAAACCCTGCCGCTTTGGACCGTTTAGCGGCGTTCACAAACCACCTGCGCAAGTCGCGGATGTCGGATTTGTCCAGCGCGCGGGCGTGCACGGGGTCGTTGGTAAAGGTTCGGATTGGCATGGCCGAGACCGCCAAGGGCACTTCTTTAGTGTATAGGTTGGGGCCATTTACTCCGGAGTAGGCCAGTTGGATGCCTGCAAGCCCACCATGTGATTTCATTTTCTGCGCCATTTTGCGCAGTTGCGGAATGTCTTTGTCTTCCCAAAGGCGCAATTCGATGTAGGGCGTGATTTCCGAGCTGTGGTGCATCTCGCATTGTTCGGTAAAGACCACGCCCCAGCCCCCCTCAGCTTTGATCCCGCGCATTTCTGCGGCAGCAGAAGGATCCCGGTAGCCGCCCCCATTGCAATGGGGCACCTGATAAAACCGGTTCTTTGCCGTTACAGGCCCAATTTGCATCGGTTCAAACAAAATGTCGTAGCGTGGATCGCGCATGGTTCCTCCCGCGTCAGGTCTCTCGCAGGATAGCGGCACGCAGAACAAGCGGAAGTCATGCTTGCGAAATCGCAGATTAGGGAGAGCCTAAGCTTGTGCGCTGTGCAGCGCTGTCCTCTGTGTATCGGCCGTTTCGGAAGGGGTGCTGTAATGGCGTTTGCAGTGATTGACAAAAGCGCGGATGACGCTGGACTGTTCTGCATCCGTTGGCATCAAAAGTCCCATGCGCATAGGACGTACTGCGCCCCGCATCGGGATGAAACACAGTGGTTTCCCGTCGGGAGACTGCTCAGACGTGAGCGGCGCATTGGCAATCGAGAACCCGAATCCGTTAGCCACGAGGCTGCGCATTACGGCCATGTCCTTGGTGCGTTCAGCAACCTTTGGCGTGATGCCTGCAGTGGTGAAGAACGACAGGAAGTATTCTGATGAATAGGGCAAATCCAGTAACACCATTGGGTATTCTTCCAATTGGGCGACGGTGACGCCTTTGGCGCTGGCCAGCGGGTGGGCGTTACCTACCAGAACATAGGGCGGCAATTCCACAAGCGATTCAAAAACGAGATCGGCGGGCAATTGCAGATCATAGGTGAGTGCCACATCAATCTCAGCCCGTCGCAAAGCGCTGAAAATTTCGGCCTGGTTCAATTCATATTGCTGCACGCGTACATCGTTGAATTCATTTTGAAACTGGCGTCTCAGGGGTGCGAGGGAAAGTTGCGCGAATGTCACCATGCAGCCGATGTTCAGCGCGCCACGCACCTCGCCTGAGAGATCGCCGGCCAGATCAGTGATCACATTTGCCTCGCGCAAAACCAATCGCACCTGATCCAACATCTGCCGCCCTGCCTGCGTAAGCGACAGGCCCTGAGCGTGTTGGCGCACGAAAAGCGGTATGCCAAATTCTTTTTCCAACTGAGAGATCGCCGCTGAAATCGACGGGGAAGAAACGTTGACCTTTTCGGAGGCCAAGGCAATGGACCCCATCTCGCCGACGGCGACAAAGTATTCCAACTGGCGCAGGGTAAAACGTAAGGGCATGATCTATTCTGTGCGTAGGGTCGGCAAAACATCAAGCCTGTCGCGGATGAAAAGTGCCGAAAGCGGGTGAGATGCACCTGTGGTTTTCTGTCAACGCGATCAGAGCGCTGTAGGTGCAGTCGAAAGCTGTCGAAACGCCCGACATCTAGGCACGTATTGCGTCAATCATCCCCGGGAACGCCATAAGAGGGGGCCGCGCGTGGATCCAACGCGCGCTGCACATAGGCGTCGAGCTGCGGTTTGTAGATATCCCAGGCAGTGGCGATGGCCTCGATCGGGCACTCCTTGGTCCAGTCGCATCGCAACTCTGCCACGGGCCAACTCACGCGATCCACGATCATCATCCCCGCCGAATGCACAGGCCCGGCTTCGCCACCGGCTGTAAGACCAGCACGCAAGGCGGCGATCAGGCGGTCTCCGATGTGGCCGGTTGCGGCTGTAAAGCCATCGGCAATGGCGTCGGGCACATCCGCATTGGCCAGCAAGTTTCCCCCCGATGCGACATTCGTGCGTTTGGCTTCTGTCCAGATCCCCAATGCGTGCGAACCGGAATGAATGGCGCTCAAACCTTCCTTGTCGACCGCAAGCACTTGGCGGTATTCGACAAAGGCCGCGCGTGATGTGACCTCGGTGATGGCGTCGGGTGCGCTCAAGCCGCTCTCCATCAAATCAAGCGTGAGGGGCCCCAGTGTCGGATCGGTGACATTCTGTGTGGCTACAGCGCCAACTCCTGCGCGTGCAAAGGCGCAGCGCGCCGCGACCGCGGGCGACGACGAAGACACCGCCATACCGAACATGCCGCTGTGTGCGCAGCGCGCCACAAGGGAAAAGGTCACGCGCCATCCTCAGGGATAACGGCGGTGCCATCTATTTCAACCAGCCATTCCGGCCGGGCAAGTGCTTGCACTACCAGCCCCGTCGACACGGGATGCACACCCTTGATGTATTCGCCCATGGTCCTATAAACGGCTTCCCGATGGCGCACATCCGTGATGTAGACGACGACTTTGACCAGATGTTCCATGCTGCCACCTGCTTCTTCGATCAACTGACGGATGTTCTGCATGACTTTGTGAGTTTGCACGACGGGATCATGGCTGTCGATGCTCTTGGCATCACCCAGGTTTTGCGGGCATTGACCGCGCAGCCAGACGGTTTTCCCCCCTTGCGTGACCACGGCCTGACACAGGTCGTTGTCGAGGTTCTGTTCCGGGTATGTGTCACTGGTGTTGAATTTGCGAAGTCGAGTATGTGCCATGTGGCTCCTGCCTGTCTGGGTCAGCCGTTTCGGCCTGCGTTGATACGCGCCATAAGGTATTGCGCGAAGTCGTAGTTCGGGCGTTCGAGATGGCTTAGATGCCCAGGCGTGGCCCGGTCCGAGCACAACCCTTTATAGACCTTTTCCGTACAGCCTCGGTCCTCAACGTTTACCCTGTCCAACAGCTCTTTGAGTTCATTGAAATTCTCATGGGCGTCAGCGTCTTCTGCATAATCATCCGACATGCCGCCGCCAAAGCGTATGGACACGTGCCCCGGGCTTTGAGGATGCAGGCTGAGGTACCAGAAATAGCCGGGCGTCAGGGTGATCATCAGACTGGGGTAGATGGCCAGTAGGAAGGTCGTGCGCCGTTCGTCGCCTTTGAGTCGATCATTGCTGGGATGCGCCATGGCGATGCTCAACTGATCGTCCTTGAGGATGGTGTGGTAGTTGAACGCGGGCAGGCCGGGGGGACACACCATGTCTTCCAGTTTGGACAGACCGCCGATGGTGCCTGCGTGACAGACCGGTAAATGATAGCTCTCCATAAAGTTCTCGGCGAGCACCTTCCAGTTGGTGTCCCAGATATGTTCCTCGTAAAAGGTTTCCGCGTAATTTGTCATGTCGTAACCGGCGATCATATTTTCGACGTCGGCCAGTTGGCTGGCGACAGCGGGCGCGTTTTCATCCAGAGTGACAAAAACCCAGCCCAGCCATTCTTCGCAGCGGATTTGCGGCAGGCTATACTGATCCTTACAAAATTCCGTATTCAGCGACATGGCGGGCGCGCCGCGCAATGCGCCATCAAAGTTATATGTCCAGGCATGATAAGGGCAGACGATGGCACGGGTGGTGCCGCGCCCGTGCAGCAAGGTGGACATCCGATGCAGGCAGACGTTGGACATGGCACGCAAGGTCTCGTTTCGGTCCCGGATCACCAGAATGGGCTGACCTGCAAGTTCGCAGGTGGTGTAATCACCGGGCATGGCCAGGGCATCCGCGCGTCCGACGCAAAACCAGTCCTTGGCAAAGATATGGGTCAGCTCTTCTTGCAGGAACGTATCCGAGGTATAGACCGAAGGCGGCATTGCGCGGGCGGTCTCAAAGGGCTGTGCTGTGTTTTCGCGCAGTTCTGCAACGGCGTCGATGTGATCTTTGGCCAAGATCAATGCTCCTTTACATCAGACGTGTGGGCCGTCTTGACCGGCCCGCGATAGGCTCTGTACTTTCTTTGTGTGGCGATTTGGTCCGCCACGTGTTTTGCATCATGCCAGACCCCCCATATGAAGGTCGACCCCCGACGTGACTGCCAGGGCAGGCCAAGAAAATAGATGCCTGGTTCAAACGCAACACCGCGCTGATGGTTCGGTTTGCCCTCGGCGTCAAAGGCGTCCACCTGCAGCCAGCTGAAATCCTGCCGATACCCGGTGGCCCAGAGGATGGTCGAAATTCCCGCGTCCTTGAGATTTAACCGGTGCACCGGATCAAGGACACAGTCGGGGTCTGGCAGCATCTTTCTCGCGTTTGCCTCGCTGGGTAGGTCGAGCCCGTTACGGGCCACGTAGGCGTCCGCCAGATCCAGCATCCCTAGGTAACTTGCATCACCCGCTGCGATATTGGCACCGAGGTCGTCGCGAAATCTCAGGATGCCATCGGCAAACTGCTCTGTCATTCCCGTTAACGTAACGCCCTCAGTGGCGAGGCGGCGGAAGTCCATGGTCTGCCCGCCATAGGCGCCGCTGACGGCGATTGTGACGTGTTCGCGCCCGGGTTCTATCGCAGCGATGTCCCACAAACCCAGCACACCAAGCCACCAGCAGAAATCGCGGTTGCGATAGCATCGCGGGGGGCGTTCATGCGGACCGACGGACAAATAGACCTTGCGTCCTGCTCGGTTCAGCTCATCAGCAATCTGTGCGCCAGATGATCCTGCGCCGACAACCAGAATCGCGCCATCAGGCAGTTTTTCCGGGCTTTTGTAGTGAAACGAATGCAGCTGCATTAAACTGGTGTTGTCCGGCACAATTGTCGGGATCACCGGGTGTTGAAACGCGCCTGTGGCCGCAACGACGTTTTGTGCTTCGATCACGCCGTGAGACGTCTTGGCGGTGAAACCTGGGCGGTTTGTATTTCGCGTGACCTGCTGGACTTCGACGCCAGTGCGGATTGGGGCTTTTATCTGGTGCGCATAGGCTTCCAGGTAGGCGGCTACGGTTTGTTTGTCGGGAAAACCATCGGGATCTGTACCTTCAAATTCCAGATTGGGAAAACGGTCATGCCAGGCGGGGCCATTGGCGACGAGCGAATCCCACCGCCCGCTGTGCCAGGCTTCTGCGATGCGGTTTTTCTCGAGCACGATGTGCGCGATGCCATGCGTGCTGAGATGCTCGCTGAGCGCGATACCGGCCTGTCCAGCGCCTACAACCAGTGTATCTGTCTTTTCTATCGACATCGCACGTCCCTGAGAAAATCGATCTCCGAAACACACGTGCCATGTATTGGATCGGTGCGCGTGTTTGATGTGGGTAGGTTTTCACTTTTGCAGGCTGTGAAACACCATTCTCTGGCTCACCGTGGGTTCGGGTTTAGCTAATCAAGACGCTGCAAAAGCTCAGGCATCCTTACGTTTCCGGCGTCTTTGGTGCTGGTGCGCGGCAGTGCTGCGGCATCTGGCGGGATTTAGCCGGCAGGCACACCGCGATAGGCGCAACGCCCCGCGACCCATGTCCCCTGAATGGCAGGTGCCTGCCCGGCGGGCCAGTCCACCAGGACGAGGTCTGCCCGTTTTCCAACCTCAATACGGCCGCGATCAGACAGATTCATGGATCGGGCAGGGCCGTCAGAAACCAGCGACCAGAGGGTCAACCGGTCCGCGCGGTTTTCGGCTTCGAGCTTTGCAATGGCCGACAGCATGGCGGGGTAGAAATAGTCTGAGGCGAGCGCATCACAAAGGCCCGCTTCGACCATATCTCCGGCGCTGAGTGATCCGATATGACTGCCGCCGCGCGCGGCATTTGGCGCACCGAAAATGATCGTATCGCCGACCGCGCGCGCAGCATGTGCAGGCTCTAGCACCATCGGAAATTCTGACGTACGCGCTCCCAAGTCTCGGAAGTAAGACCGGGTTTCCACGCGGGTATCATCATGGCTCAGCATGGGCGCTGCGGCGCTTCTGCCTGCATGCGCGACTTTTGCGATGGCCTCCGGCACGGCACCGCGGCGATCCCAGACCCGTCGCATTAGCTCAAAATAGGCGTCATCCTCAAGGCCTGACCGCTTCGCCTTCCCCGCAACACGCTGCAGCATGCGATTGTCGTCCAGCGATGCGACTTTGAAGTCGGGACTGTGTTCAAATGCACGGTCTTGAATGGCCGTCTCAAATGACCGCATCGACATTGATGTATGGTCATTAAAGGCAATCGATGGTTTTAATGGCGTGTTGAGCGCCCATGTGATGGTGTCGAATGCCTCGTCATACGCAAAAGTCTCCCAGCGCAGTTGCACCCGGTTCTCGACCGTCAAACGCGGCGCCAGTTTCAGGATCGCTTCCATGAAGGCACGGCCGCGTGTCACGTCGCGCAGACCCGGCTCCCAGCCTAGGGTTACTGCGTGATACGCGGTCGCAATGCCATTGGCGGCCAGTTGACGATCGGTATCAATGACCGCTGCATCTATCGGAAAAAAGACATTCGGGCGCGGCATCAATTGCCGCTCAAAGGCATCGCCGTGCACGTCGATTAGCGCGGGGGCGAGGATCAGACCACGGCCGTCGATCACGTCACCCCGAACAGGTCCGCCGATTTCGGAGATTGCGCCGCTCGATACGGATACGTTGGTCTCGACGATCTGATCCGGCAGGTAGACCGAAGCGCCTTGAACTGTAAATGTCATCTGCTCGGTCCCAATATCGCGTCGAGCCCATGCGCGGGCAGGTAAGGTTGGTCCTGATCTCTCAGAAATAGCCTCACGAAACCAGTGAAAACCGACAATGGCCGTGGAGCGGTACTGTATCGTCGCATGTGGGTGTCTCGCGAAGTTTCCAAATAAACGTCCAGCCGGCCAACACGCCGGCGCGGAGGACATCGATTGGCGCAGTAGTCTTCTGCGCCGCCGGACATTTGCCTAAGTTTGTACCGTTTTGATAAAGTGGAGAGACGTCGCGCTGGATGGGGGTTCATTTTTTCGTGTGGGGCGCCCTTTTCAGCTTGCGGCAGGCGACGTATTGAAAAACAAGCAAAGCCTCTTTGAAAGCGTATCGCAGCCCATGTTGCGATCAAATGAAGGAAAAACAATGACATCCATGAAACCTTGCGTTGGTGCATCGATCGACGAGTTTGCGCTCGCGCGCGTCGACGGGACCGAACCAGTCATGATCGGAAAACCTAAAGAACGCTGGACGATGCTGTTTGTCTACCGCGGCAAGCATTGTCCACGCTGCAAGCGGTTCCTGAATAAACTCAATGCTGTATTGGATGATTGGTCTGCTGTGTTAGACGTCATCGTGGTGTCCTCTGACACGCAGGAGAAGGCTCTTGCGGACCAGCAGGAATTCGGTTGGAACTTCGATCTTTGCTACGGTTTGAGTGTTGCACAAATGGAAGCACTGGGGCTCTACATCTCTGAGCCGCTTTCTGAGGCGGAGACGACGGATCTTTTTGCTGAACCGGGCGCATTCGGTCTGCAGCCTGATGGCACGTTGATGCTGGTTGATATTTCCAACGGTCCTGCAGCACGCCCTGACCTTGAAGAGTTGCTCGACGGGATGAAGTTCAACATCGAGAACAACCGCCCGGTGCGCGGCACCTACGTCGCAGGGTAACCCTGCCTTGACCAAGGATCGGTCGTGGCTCAAGGCGGCCGATCCCGCACGCGTGCCATCGGTTTTTACCTCGATGAACTTCGGTGACCTATGCCGACATGCGGGACACGACGTTTTGCAGCAAACGGGACACGCCGTTTTCGAATTTGTTCCAGGGCAGGCTGCCACAAAATGTGATTGAGCCGACCGCGAACACCGCCCCGCCGCCCGGGTAATCGATCAACACCATATCTGCATGCATCGCTTCTGAAGCAGTGCCTCCCGTGAGGTTCGTCAGGTGGGTCAATTGTTCTTCAGGGACAAGCATAAAACCATTTTCCCGCGTGACCGATTGCGCAAGCAGGACCGCGTTGAGAGGCGTGCCTAGGCGGTGATCCATATGGTCCAGTTCAAAGCCCGCCGCGCCGTTGCCGGAAAATCCGTAGCTTCCGATCAACTCTTCGGTCACGCCTTCAAAAACCCAATCATAGGCCGCATCTGTGCACACGCGACGATAAGGGTCGCTGAAAAATTCACCCTGAGCGGTAAAGCCAATCCCGACGAGATCTTGCGGCGCGCGCCCGTTGCGGCGCCATAAGCCGCCATAGGTACCGTCAAAAGCATTGTAGTACTCGCCCGGTTCAGCCGCCCAGGCGCGGATGCCATCCTCCGCCCGGCGGATTTCAAGCAGATCATCGGTTTCGGGATGCAATGCGATACGCCAATAAAATCCGTTGCCCCCCAGATAAAGCAGGTTGCCACCCTGATCGCGATAATCGCGCAGCGCATTCAAGGTTTCGTTGGTATGGTATTCCGGATGAGACCCGGTCGTTACGGCGGCGTAGCCCTTGATCGCCGCAAGACCTTCATTTTGCAGTTCGCGATCTGTGACGATATCGTAGTCGATGCCTTTGGCGTGAAGCCAGGCGATCAAATGCATATCTGCAGGAAAGTGGCGCAGTCCCGAGCACCCTGTATCCCCAAAGGTCAAATAACCCGGTTTTAGATTGAACAACGGGCGTTTGTGGGAGGCATGGCTGATGCCCGAACCGTCTGGGTGATAGTTGTAAGTCGACAGTCCATATTGTGGGTGCTCCGCCGGATTATGGGGGTATGCGCCCCATGCCTTGATCTGGTCCTGCCAGGCGGGTTTGTAATCTGGCCGCGCGTGGTTGCCGTAAATTGCATAGGTAAAGGTCGAAATAAGGACGCAAAGTTTTGCACTGCGTTGCCCTTTGGGTGGGCAGACAAAAAACGGAATTGCGTCTTCTTGATCGCTGCAACGCAAGCGCATGACATAGACGCCAGATGGGATATCGTCCGGTAGTGTGTAGGTGAAATCTGTGTCCCAGTTGAAATCGTAAATGTCATCTTGGTGAAAATGGATCGCATTGTAATGTGCTGGCTTGTGGATCCAGTTCATTTCTGTCCCGTCCCAGGCTGATCCGGTCATTGCGCGCGCCGGAGCATTGACCAGCGCCAGATCCGGACCTTGTCGCGCAGGAACGCGGTGGCTTGAGATGTTCTCGCAGAAGTTCCAGAAACAGAGCGTGTCGCCGTCAACACAGATCTCTGGTGCTTCGATTTTACCGTTGAAGTGCTGTTCTGCAATGCCGTCCGACAGCCGTGCACCAATGCTCGGGACGCCTGCGAGAGCGCGGTCAAAATTCCCTTGGATAACTTCTTGAGCCGCAGGAACTGGGCCATGCCCGATGGGCTGACAGGATAATATAATCCCGTCTTGTGCAATGCGCGCCTGGATCCTGTACCAGTGGCGCAGGGGCAGGGGAGTGCTGATTGTGACGTTCCTATCATCAATGGCGAGGCCGACAGAGCCATCGGTCTCTAGCCTGAGATCAAGGCGACCGACAGCAAGGATTGTTTGCGCGATCGTGCACCGCAGCGTTGGAAAGATGACCGCGCTAAGTACAAGATCAGATGCGGGAGTTGCCTGAACGTCAGATGTTGCAACGCCGTATGACCCTGCTGCAAAGGGGCGTTGTACGGAAGCAAATTGTTGAGGCGTGAAAAACTGGGAAGCGTCCTCTTCCACAATGCCCGGACCATCCGGATTTGGATCTGCGCTGATCGACCGCATAAGACGCGCCTCAAACGGCTCTGTGTTATCGCTTGAGACCTGAAAAGACAGCGTGTCCCCTGGACGCGCGGACAGATGATCGACATAGCCCAAAAGGCGCGGTGCGGTGGCGGTATTGTTCATGGTGCTCATTCGTCGCTACTGTTGGCAGCACGTTTGCTCATTTCTGTCGCGGGTGCAACGTGTCGCAAGGGGATACAGCGCATCGGCTTGACGGCGGGTGCGCAATGGCGAACATGCGTGCATGCAGGAGAATATCCATGGATCAGACTGAGCGCCATTTACTGACCAGCACCCATTGGGGCACCTATCACGTCGATGTGGAAGCGGACCGTGTGATCGGCCTGCGCGCGTTTGCACAAGACAGTGACCCATCCCCCATCGGTCACGGTATTGTTGATGTTCTGGAGGGCCCGACGCGGATTACAGCCCCCATGGTGCGCAAAAGCTGGCTTGAAGGTGGCCCCGGGAGCGCTGGGGACTTGCGTGGCATGGATGATTTTGTCGAAGTGAGTTGGCCAGAAGCCGACCGGCTGGTTGCGGCCGAGTTGCAGCGGGTGATCACGCATCATGGTAACAGTGCGATCTACGCGGGCTCTTATGGTTGGGCCAGTGCGGGTCGGTTCCATCATGCGCAGGGACAACTCAAGCGCTTTCTCAATTGTATCGGGGGGTATACCCGCTCCAAGAACACCTACAGCTTTGCAGCTGCCGAAGTCGTCGTTCCGCATGTACTGGGCGATTTCCGCGGGCCCCTTGATACCACCACAAGCTGGGAGTCGATTGCCGAGAATTGTGAGCTTTTCGTGGCCTTCGGCGGGGTGCCTCTGAAGAACGGTCAGATTTCTCAAGGGGGGTTGGGCGCGCATGTTCAATCTGCGGGTGTAAATGCGGCGGTTAAGGCCGGTGTGTCCTTCATCAACATCTCCCCTCTCAGAGAAGACATTGCGGCTACGGCACAGGCTGAATGGATCGCGCTGCGGCCTTCGACCGATGCGGCCCTGATGTTGGGACTGGCGCATGTGCTTTTGGACGAACACCTGCATGATCCGGCATTCCTTGCGCAGTACACCGTCGGATTTGCCGCTTTTGCAGAATATCTGCGGGGTGAGACGGACGGCATTGCAAAAACCGCTGATTGGGCTGCTGATATCTGCGCACTGTCCGCCGAAACAATCCGTACATTGGCCCGGCGTATGGCTGCAAACCGCACGATGATTTCTGTCAGCTGGTCACTCACACGCCAGGATCACGGAGAACAACCCTATTGGGCGGCCATCGCCTTGGCTTCGATGCTGGGCCAAATCGGCGCGCCGGGCACGGGCTTGGGCTTTGGATATTCGGCCATGAACAATGTGGGGCTGCAGCGGCGCCAGATCGATTATGCGTCGCTCCCCCAAGGGACAAACCCCGTGCCTGATTTTATTCCTGTGGCACGGGTCACAGAAATGCTGGAAAACCCTGGTGGCGCTTTTGACTATGACGGTGAGCGCCGGACATATCCCGACATTCGTCTGGTCTGGTGGGCGGGAGGAAATCCGTTCCATCATCATCAGGACCTCAATCGGATGCGCAAAGCCTGGGCGCGTCCGGAAACGGTGATCGCCAACGAATGGTGTTGGAACAGCCTCGCACGGCATGCGGATATCGTATTACCCTGCACTACGCCGCTGGAACGCAGTGACATAGCCTTGACCCCAAAGGACCCCTTTCAGGTCGTGATGGATCAGGCGATTGGACCGGTGGGACAGGCGAAAAACGATCATGACATCTTTCGTGGTATTGCGGCCGAGATGGGGGTCGAAACCTCTTTCACAGAGGGGCGTACTCCTGAAGACTGGTTGCGCTGGCTCTATGATATTTCACGCCAGTCTGCAGCGCGTGAAGGTGTAAGCCTGCCGGATTGGGAGAATTTCCAGCGCGATGGAGCGTTCCGCGTGCCGCCGCCGGAACGTGACACGATCATGCTGGAAGCGTTTCGCCGCGACCCCGTCGCCCATCCCTTGAAAACCCCCAGCGGCAAGATCGAGATTTTTTCGCAGACCATTGCCGGGTTTGGATATGACGATTGCCCCGGCCATCCGGCGTGGTTGGAGCCGCTCGAATGGTTGGGCCGCGCGGATAAGTATCCGTTGCACATGATTTCGAACCAGCCGCGAAAAAAGCTTCATTCCCAATTGGACCATGGGTCAGTCAGCCAAGACGGACGTCAAAACGGACGGGAACCCTGCGTGATGAACCGGGCTGACGCGACCGTACGTGGTCTTGTCGATGGCCAGCTGGTGCGCCTATTCAATGCGCGGGGGAGCTGTTTTGCAGCGCTAAGCCTGTGCGATGACATCATGCCAGGCGTTATCCAGATTGCCACGGGTGCGTGGTACGATCCCAGCGATACGTCTTGCCTGAACGGCAATCCTAACGTGTTGACCCCAGACAAGGGCACATCGCGTCTTGCCCAGGGACCTATTGCCCATTCCTGTCTCGTCGAGGTCGAAGCCGCCCCTGACGGGATCCCCACATCACAAATTTACTCGCCCCCGAGAATCATCAAAACCACTTGAACTCTGTGCGTTTCAGAGCGCGGGAGGAAGATCAGGAGGCCTCTGTAAGGCTCTTTCCCTCCGAGGCGAACCACCCTTTTCCAGGGACTGCCGCGAGCAGTTCATTCGTGTATTTATGTTGCGGATTGGCGAAAATCTCTGCTGTCGGGCCGATTTCCACGACCTCGCCGCGTTGCATCACCGCGATCCTGTCACAAACCTGAGCGGCAACCCGCAAATCATGCGTGATAAAGATCATCGACAGGTTCATACGGTCTCGTATCTCATCCAGCAGTTCAAGGATCTGAGCCTGAATAGACACATCCAGCGCGGAAACAGGTTCATCCGCCACCAGTATCTTTGGCTCCAATGCCAAGGCACGCGCAATCCCAATCCGTTGGCGCTGCCCGCCCGAGAACTCATGCGGAAAGCGATCATAGGCGCGGTCATCCAATCCAACGATCCGCAATAATTCCAACGCCTTGTTACGTGCCTCTGCGCTGCTTGCGCCATACATTTCCGGACCCTGCGCAATGATTTTGCCAACTTTGGAACGCGGGTTCAGTGAGGCAAACGGGTCTTGAAATACCATCTGGATCTGCGCGCGATGAGGCCGCATGGCCGCACGCCCCAAGGGGCGCAGATCAGTATCACCCAGTAGGATTTCACCCGCTTCCGCATCATTCAACCGAACTACGCAGCGCGCCACGGTGGATTTCCCCGAACCGGATTCGCCGACGATCCCAAGCGTTTCCCCCCGCGTCAGATCAAGTGTCACGTCCTTTGCCGCATGCACGACACGCGTCTTGCCGCCAAAAAGCCCGCCACCACCGCGATAGGTTTTGGTCAGCCCGTTGACCTTCAGTACCGTCTCCTCCGAGCGGGGCCGGGCGGCGCGGGGAATCAGGCTCGGCACAGCGGCCATCAGGGCCTGTGTGTAAGGATGTGTGGGGCGCCGCAGAACTTCATCGGTGGTGCCTGTTTCAACCACCAGACCGTTTTGCATAACGGCCACGCGGTCAGCAATATCGGCGACAACGCCGAAATCATGCGTAATAAACACAACGCCAGTGCCATGGCTTTCCTGCATCTCT
>JBGCDG010000045.1:0-74883 GCA_045105195.1 Roseobacter sp.
AGGCCTCAAAAGTTCTTTCCCAGCATCTCTTTCAGCGTCGACACGTCCATCATCTGTCCTGCCAGCAGCTTCTTAATCTTGGCATTCTCAACCTCAAGCGCCTTCAGTTTCTTGGCGTCCGACACTTCCATGCCGCCGAACTTGGACCGCCATTTGTAAAATGGTCGCATCGCTGACACGATGCTTGCGGCATAGATCAGCGGCCGTCGCTCCGGCCTGATGTTCCTTCAATACCCCAATAATCTAATCATCGCAGAAACGGTTTCCCTTCATCGTCTGTCTCCTTCTTGAAGAACAGGCTACCTCAAAACACCGGACATTTCAGGGGAACAGGTCAGCCATATAGCCTACTCTAACATTTAAACTCGCGCTACAGGCCCGAAAATTCCGTTAGCCGCTTCCATCACCTAAGACGTGCTGCTCCGTAAACGATACAAAACACCATTACGAATCGACAACAAAATTCTATCGTAAATCACTGACTTTTAAGTACTAAATGGTGGGTCGTGAGAGGCTCGAACTCCCGACATCTTCGGTGTAAACGAAGCGCTCTACCAACTGAGCTAACGACCCGCTGCGAACGGTCTAGCTAAACTAGTCAGTGGCTGCAAGTCCCTATTGAGCGCGTGACATTTAAAATTTTAAGAGGGTAATGCCCAAGTCTCTAGAGCATATCGTAAATCTGTTTGGAGCTGCGTAGGCAGCAAAGAGTAGCTTTCTGTATTGTGGCCAGTCTCGAAGTTCTTAACGATCTGTCAAGCTCCGGAAAAATTGAAAAGAACGGACGCGTTTGGATTTCTTTTCACGCAAGCGGCCGTCGAAGTTTTTCACTAGCACGCTAAATGTTGACTTGCTGCCGCTCGCAGTAACGTTGGTAAGTATCTGTATCTAGAAACACCCACAAAGTGGCAAGCAGCATGAAAGCGAGTGATGACGAGAAGTGTTCCGATAACATTGGATCAGATGATAAACTTGGATCCAATGGAAAGAGAAGTTGGAACCTTTGGTTTTTTGAATTCTGGCCATTTGACTAAACTTAGGGACAAAACTGGGAAGCTGATGAAGTTGCTCGCAAAAAAAGTACTGAACCAAGGCATGCAAAAGAATATCGCTTTGCAAAAATGGTGTCGCCTGGAGCGACGTGGCGGCTCACTCCCTTCCATGATTTTGCATTTTTTAGTGTGATTTTCTTAATATTGAACCTGGACAACCTGAGATTTCAAAAAGTGATTGAGGTAATCGCAACTGATCATCGTAGATTAGATTATCTACCTAGCCAGATGGCTAAACAACTATAAAGCTGCCTGCTGAAACACTTGGGCTTTATCATCATCATCATCATCATCATGAGCGGAAGTGGGAGGCGAGAAAGCGAAACCGACGAAGGCGCGCTCTCGGGACACGCCGATCAACACAAAGGTGTGAGTAAATCAGTTAACGCAGGGGCGCGGTTACTGTTTCAGAAATGTTTACTTACTGTCCACGAGTTTTAGTATTTGCCATTGAGAAATTTTTCAGCATTTGTTTCTCTCTGTGTAAGTTACAATAGGATCTATTTCTTAATAACGTTTCACTTTGGAACCCAAGGCGAAACTAGGTCAACGTAAAAAAACCGGATCGATTGCAAGTGGCAACAGAGCCGAGTTGACTAGATTAGATACACTACTTTGATCCTAAGGACTTGAAATTGATGGCATGATAGTGCATCAAAAAAAATCTAGAAACCAGTTTTCGCTTGCTACTAAACCGCGTTTTCGGAGACAACTTTTGAACGAAATACAGTTAGTATTGCCGGAACAAACAAGGGGAAAAATCGTTACATGGAGGGCTGGCTGTATAGGAAATAGGTTCTACGCGTCCCTATACATTTTCACACCGCCGATGTTTATCTTTAATCCTGATTCTAAATGCAAGGGACACAAGAGGCGAGAAGTCAGGTGATAGATACGCCATATGCTCAAGAGATTTCAAGTGTCAAATCAGATGCCTCACTAAGCGACGGATATATTCATAATTTGCTACATGCGATCCTAACTAAACGACTAAGCTGCATTGGAAAAAACCTTCTCCTAGCTGGAAAAATAAGGCAATCGCCTCAACATAAAGTTTGGCCAAATCTGTTGGATGTGCTGCCATTACCTTTTGCTCAACCTGATAGACAGTAGTTTAAGATATGTTTGCAATTCAATATCAGCGCAAAGAATATTTTAACTGAACCTTTCAATCGGAAACTGTATTATACAAAAATATCGCTTAACAGTGCGCATTATTCGGTAAGTATATAACTTACATTTTGAACTACGAAATCTATTTTAAACAGCGCTAGCGGTGAAAACGCTTGATTTGGTAGCTTTAAATTGTCAATTTTAAAGTATCGATGAACTTAAAGATTTCAATTTTCTACCTTGGGTGATTTGAAGAAGTTAACAAGAGCATCGTTGCGTAAGGACAACTCGACACAAGGGTCTTTTTCAAAATAAATCGACTTCTCCAGTATTATCCAGCGAAGCAATGCTACTATTAGGTTGAACGAGACTACGTGTTATGTCGAGTTTCAAGCCTTCAATAATTAAATTCCTATCGTCGATAGAGGATTCTTGAAAGGATTCAATTTGGCTAAAAAAGCAAAGTAGCAATGAACAATCTTCAAGAGATTGGCGTGTAAAATCTAGTGATTGAAACTTTGTTATTGGTAGTCCCTCATGCTTTGATTCATGATTCAAAAGTTCGCCAAGAGCTTCTTCCACTTCGAAGATCTTACTTGATAAGTGATCTAAATGAACAGAAAGCCTCTTTAATACATCTGAAGCAATAATTTCTTGTGTTGTCACTTATAATCTTCCTACCACTGCTTCAATACAGCTTTTCAGCCCCGCTTGTTCGAATGGTTTCTTTAAGTAGTTGTTCATTCCCAATTTTTTACCATGATCCACGATTTGTTGTTCTGCTCTCCCAGTTATTAGGATAAAGCCAACGCCCTTTGTTTTTGGCGCTGCCCGCAACTGATGCAGTAACTGTAAGCCATCCATTTCTGGCATGTTATAATCTGAAATAACAAGATGAACTGGATGATTTGAAATAGCTTTGAGTGCGTCCATACCGTTTTCCGCAGTAGTAACGTTTCGAATTCCAAAAGCGTCGAGTGCTTGAGTGATAAGGCCTCGGCTCGTGGACATATCATCTACTACTAGTACTCGAATTTGATCTCTCAATGACATAGTTGTTCCTTCCGAGTTCAGCTATTGTTGATTTTTATAGGGCGATAGGCAGTTGGGCCATCATTATGAAAACCCGAAGCTTCTGGATCTGAAATACGTTCGGAATGCCCCAAAAAAAGAAACCCATCCTGATTCAAGTGATTGTGAAATCGAGGCCATAATTTATTTTGAGTATATAGGTCAAAATAAATGACAACATTTCGGCAGAAAATTACATCGAAGGTGTTTTTTATTGGCCATTCTGATAGTAAGTTAAGCTCCTTGAATACCACTAGTTGTTTTGCGTCGCTGCATACTTCGTAACAAGTCTCGTCTCCGTCACTAAATTTACTAAAGTATCGACTCAGTAGGTTTGGTGGAATGCCGGAAACAAACCTCTCTGGGTATATTCCAGCTCTACCAAATGCGACAACTTTAGGATCAATGTCTGTTGCAAGAATTTTAAAGTCCAGTCCTGACAAATCAGGGAACTTCTCAAGTACCTCTAAAGCTACAGAATAAGCTTCTTGACCATTTGAACACCCTGCTGACCACACCCTTATGCGGTCTCCATTCCGCGCTCTTTCCATAGCTTGCGGCAAGATCTTACTTGAAAATATTTCAAAGTGATGCATTTCCCTGAAAAAGTGTGACACATTTGTGGTAAGTGCGGAAATCATTTCCCGCCGTTCGTCTAATCCACGATCAGAACATACAAATTCAGCGTATGAAGAAAAGTTATCCAGTCCAACCTCTCTAAGTCGGTGGCGAAGTCGTGACTGGATCATCGAAGTCTTTTCTGCAACTAGCTGAAGCCCGCTCTCGTTATATGCCAGCTCTGCAAGTGCCTCAAAGCTCTTTGTGTCCATTGATAAATTATTCACGAAACGGCTTCCTATGCGGCTGAGCTTTGTTCTTTCGAAACAATTGAACTGAGATCTAAAACTCTTATCATGCGCTCCTCAATTAACGTTATAGAGCTCACGACGTTGGATCCTGAGTTGGTTTGCATGTCTGGTGGTGGTTGCAAGTCGTCAGTCGTCAATGCGATTATATCGGAAACTGCGTCAACCAGTAGACCTGTCATCACGTCTTCATGGTTTACGACGATTATAACGTTTCGGTCAGTATGCTCGCGTGGTTTTAACCCTAAGCGCTGTGCTAAGTCCATGACCGGGAGTACAGTCCCTCTTAGGTTTATAACACCTTTCATATAACTTGGAGCGTGTGGGAGCGGTGTTGTTCGCGTCCAGCCCCTGATTTCACGAACTGACATTATATCAAGGGAATACTCTTGATTTGCTAATCTAAATGTTAGTAACTCAAGCGTGGTGTTTGTATCTTTATCGTTCATGCTGAGATTCCTAAAGTTGTTGAGTTAGTAGCGGCACTATTCGTTTCAATGGCGTTTGTAATTATGTCCGAGGTGTCCAAGATCAACGCAATTTGACCGTCGCCGAGTATCGTTGCCGCTGCAATTCCTGGCGCTCTGTAGAAGCTATCGTCTAGACCCTTGATTACGACTTGTCGCTGATCCTGTATGCTGTCAATGATTAGAGCCGCGCGGCCGTCATCTTCGTGGGCAATCAATAAAACAACTGAACCTTCATAGTCTTCAACCGGATCGCGATAACCGAGCTCCTTTCCAAGATCGAAAAGAGGAACGAACCCGCTTCGAACGCGTACTACGTTGACGCCTGGACGGATCATTTCTACATCGTCGTTTGTAAGTGTTAAAGTTTCAATTACCACGTTTAGTGGGAGTACGATCGTCTCTTCCGCCACTTGAACAACCATTCCGTCAAGCACCGCCAGTGTTAGTGGTAGCGATATTGAGAAGGTCGTGCCTACCCCAGGAGTCGAGGAGATTGAGATTCGACCTCCTAAAGCTTGTATTGATGTTCTGACCACGTCCATCCCAACACCTCTGCCAGACAAGTCAGAAACTACTGTGGCTGTTGAAAATCCTGGCAAGAATAGAAGGTTGTCGATTTCAGTTTCGGATAGTGTTGCATCTGGGGCGATTAGGCCTTTGTCAATCGCGATCTGCTGGACTTTGGGGCGGTTGATTCCTCCTCCGTCATCAGAAACTTCGATAATAACACGGCCTGATCTATGCGCCGCCGTTAAATTCACGATTCCTTGCGCTGTTTTGCCGGCGGCTAAACGCTCATCTGTAGATTCTAATCCGTGATCTACGGCGTTCCGGATCATATGCGTTAACGGATCAGCAAGGCGTTCTATGACCGTTTTATCTACTTCAGTTCCTTCACCATCCGTCACTAACCTCACATCTTTGTCTACTGCTGCAGATGCTTCACGTACAATTCTTGACATACGCTGAAAAAGGGATTTCACCGGTTGTGCCCGTATCATCATGACACTGTCTTGAATATCCCGAGTTAGACGCTGGAATTCTTCCAAGCCATTCATCGCATCTGAATGGGGAGAAAGACCGGAGCTTTCTAAACTCTGTGATAGCATTGCTTGATTGATGACGAGTTCACCCACCAAGTTTACCAAACGTTCTATTCGATCAAGATCTACTCGTACTACTTGCTTGGCTGGTGAGGGAGCAGCGGTCTTGGCGGTTGGTGATGATGATGGCTTTGCATTATTTTTTTTTGGTGGTTCAATGGATTCTGGAGAACTTGCCTTTGCTTCAGACGGGGATTCTGTTGCTTTAGGCTGGGTCGTTCGATCTTCGTTTGAGGTGACCGGAACGTCTTCTGGTTCAGACTTATTTGATTCAGGTTCAGCCTCAGTCGTTAAATCAATTTCTTTCTTTTGTTCTGGGTTTTTTTTTGTAATCTCCAGAACACATAGGCCTTCGACAAATTCAAATGCTGATACTATTTCGGCCTCTTCAACATCGGAAGCCATGTCAATAACCCAGCTTAGGTGACATGTTTCGGGCATTAATTCTGAAAGAGCGGGAAGCTTGCTAACGTCGCACGTGATTGTGCATGTGCCCATTTCATCCAGTGCACGCAACATGTGAAACGGTTCGTTGCCTGTTTCGAACAGTTCATTCTCTGGTTTGAATTTGATGAGATATCCGGCTTGACCGACATCGGGGAGCGTTAGAGTATCCAAGCTTGGCAGATCTGAATCAGATCCATCACTGTCTCCGGGCAAATCTAGGTCGAAGGATAAAACCGCAGGTTGAAAGTCAATTTCTTCTTCGGGCTGCTCATCTGCAGCGGAAGCCCCGTCTTCGCCAAGCATCGCATCGAGTTCAGCAAGAAGTTTGGCCGTCTCTGCTTCTGGCAAATCGCCATCGTCACGGCTTATTCTAACAAGGTCTGACAAGTGATCCGCACATTGGAAGAATAGCTTCAGAGACTCCGGTGTTGACTCCATCCTTCCAGAACGGATTTCGTCCATAACGGTTTCAAACCGATGAGCAAATCGAACCAATCCCTCAAGACCGAATGCGCCTGCACCGCCTTTGATTGAGTGAACGGCGCGAAACACCACGTTAATGGTCTCGGAGTCGTCCTCACCATCGTCCATGGACTGCAGGCCGTCTTGCAGAGCTTCCAGCAGTTCTTCGCATTCGATGAAAAACGACGCGCGGATTTCCGCCATAGGATCATTCGTATCTGTCATGATCGTCTCCTCAACCCGTGACCATTTGCAGTGCTTTGATCAACTTGTTTGGGTCGAAAGGTTTGACGATCCAGCCCGTTGCACCTGCGTTGCGCGCGCGCGCTTTTAGTTCTGGAGCTGCTTCTGTGGTCAGCACTAGAATTGGGGTCGCGCGGTGTTTGTCTTGGCCGCGAACTGCATCGATGAAACCGAAACCATCCATTCGTGGCATATTGATGTCGGTGATGATGGCGTCTGGCTCAATACCATCGAGCACTTCAATGCCGTGCACGCCGTCATCGGCGGTGTGAACGTTGAATCCGGCTGGTAAAAGCGCAAGCCGGATCATGTCTCTCATTGTTCGACTGTCATCAACAGCCAGAATTTCGAGTGTCATTGTGTCCCCTTCGCGATGGATTCAGGTGTCATGCCCATGACGCGTAACTGATCGATCACACGGTCTGATACGTCTGTAATTGTCATTTTGCGGCCGTTAGAATTTAGGTCATTAGCAATTGACAACAGCACCTGCATACAAAGGGCGCCGAGGTGTTTAACTTCTGACATGTCAATAATAATTTCGTCGTCTTCAGAGGCGCGTAGCGTGGTCATCAATGACGATGCTGCGGCCAGGTCAAGTTTCGGCGCAAGAACTACCGGAGTTGTCATATGACCCCCCCCTGTATGATCGCTGTCGATAATATTCATTGCGGTCTCCAAATCGGCAATATGCTGAGATGAGACGGTTCTAGGGGGCAGTCCGTTAAAACTGCGTTACCTGATCTGTATTTTTGTATAGGATTAGAATGGTGTGCGTTTATTCGGTGGAATACGAAGCGACAACAGGGCAAAAAAATAAACCCGCAGGCAAGTGTGCGGGGTATTCATTCTCTAGCATCCAAAGGTTTCTGCCACCTTAGGCACGCCGACGGCGCCCACCGGATCTGCCTGCGCGACCACGCCCTTCTTGCCCAGGTTTTGGCGCTTCCTTATTAAATTCAATCCATGCACTGCCGTGCGGATCGTTGTTGGTCAGGAAGTTTGCGGCTCGAATCGCTTCCATTTCTTTTCCCGGACGAGGCTTTGTTGAACCTAAACCGGTCAGCTGGCAAAACAGTTCAGCATCCATCCCGTCTGGGATAACGACACCGGCTTCCAATAGTTCTAGCTTCTTCGCTTCCATTTTTGCAGCGGACACTGGCAACGTAATCGGGTTCATAATTGCCGACGTCATACCGGCTTCCATCGCCATAGGCAGAAAAGCATTGTTTATTCCATGACGGTTCGGCAGACCAAAAGATATGTTGGATGCGCCGCAGGTCGTATTGACTCCAAGCTCGTCCCTTAGGCGTCTCACTAGTGTAAATACCTGATGACCGGCCGTTGCCATTGCACCGATCGGCATAACCAGCGGGTCGACCACAATATCATGTGCCGGAATGCCAAAATCAGCCGCCCGTTCGACGATTTTCTTTGCAACGGAAAAACGCACGTCCGGATCTTCTGAAATCCCGGTATCATCGTTGGAAATCGCGACAACAGGCACGTTGTATTTTTTGACCAGCGGCAGGACGATTTCCAGACGTTCTTCTTCGCCTGTCACCGAATTCAGAAGAGGGCGACCTTCTGCGGCTTCCAGTCCCGCCTCAAGCGCGCCCGGAACTGAGCTGTCGATACATAGTGGTGCATCAACGACCGCTTGAATATGTTTAACAAGCTCTTTCATCAAAGGTGGTTCGACAAAATTATTGTCTGCATAGCGGGCGTCTTCGGCCATCTTGTTGGAAAAGACGGCACCTGAATTGACGTCAAGAACATTGGCGCCAGCGGCGACTTGTGCAATTGCGTCCGCCTCAACGGTGGAAAAATCGCCAACCTCCAATTCCAGCGCCAGTTTCTTGCGTCCGGTTGGATTGATCCGCTCTCCAATGACACAAAAGGGTTCGTCAAATCCGATGATTGCGGTCTTGGATTTTGATTCAACTACAGTCTTGGTCATCAAAGAGTCCTTAGGTCAGCCGTTGGCCGGTTTTGCGGCAGAACCGCCATTGTCAATCGCCCAGGTGGCATTTGTCTTGATCCCACCCAGAGGGAAAAAATGCACGTTGGAGATATTGAACTCCGGGTGTTTGGCCTTGTGCAGTGCCAATTCCGTCAGGACCTCATTTGGTTCATAAGGCAACAGCAACTTGGTCACATCCATGGCGCGCTTCTGCAGTACCTTAAGCGACGGGCCAACACCACAGGCGATCGCAAATTTAATGAGCGTTTGCAACTTCGCTGGTCCGGCTATGCCGATATGAACGGGCAGGGTGATCCCTTCAGTGGCCAGAGAGTCGACCCATTTGATGATCGGTTTAGCTTCAAAGGCGAACTGCGTCACCAACGCCATTTTAGCATCGGTGCGAGATTGAAAGTCATTCTTCCAGCGCAGGGCTGCACTAACATTGGTGAAAGACCCGTCCGGATCGATGTCTCGATTGCCTTCAGGGTGCCCAGCCACATGCAAACGCTCAAAACCGGCTGCATCGAACAAGCCAGTTTCAATAAGTTGCATTGAACTGTCAAAGTCTCCCGTAGGTTGGGTCACACCACCGGCAAGCATTAGCGCTTGTTTGACGTCAGCTTCGCCTTGATAGCGCGCGATCCAATCCCCCAAAACAGCACGGTTCTTGATGATCCGGGCGGGAAAGTGCGGCATTACCTTGAAACCGTCTTCATTCAGTCGCTTAGCCGTTGCAACCATTTCCTCGATCGGCGTGCCTTCGATGTGGGCGATGTACACCCGTGTTCCTTGAGGCAGCAAGTCACGGAAGTTCTCGACCTTCTCGGCAGTACGCGGCATGACTTCGATCGAATAATCCTGCAAAAATGTAACGACCTCTGGGGTCGTTGGCGGGATAGATGGCGCATCCTTGCGCTTGAAATTCAAAAGAGCCATCACACGTTCCCTTCCGGAAAGAATGGTTTCAATAAAGGCCGCCAGTGTCAGGCCCAGCCATCGTTATCAATCAGCGCCTTGATCCGGTCGCGATCATATTCTGTATCCAACCGGGTCGCCTCCGCATCGGCGATATCATCGGGTGCGCCTCCCATCTCGACAGGTGTCGCCTTACGCCACTCTGCGAGATAAGCATCGGTGTCCTCCGCGCCAACCTTCATCGCGACTCTGTCAATGGCCTGTTCAAAACGTTCTGGCAGAGGACGTTTTGAGCCACGACGGCCTTTGCCGACAATCACCTGTGCGGGGATGTCACGCCAATAAACGATGGTTACCTGCGGCATAGTTTGATTCCCTGAAGACGTCTCACCTGTCTACCTTCCATAGCTGTTATATCGCTGACGGTTTTCGACAGAATAGAACCTGTCCGCGACCTGCGCCTTCTTAGCAAAAGACAACGCAAAGGGCAGGGGGCGCGTTGTTTAAATCGAAAAAACGTGCCGACAGATCTAGCAACCTGACTTTGCGAAACCATTCAGCATGTCTGGTGCAGATGCTTGCACGACCGTAGTCTAACCGTTAGCGTAAAGGTAACTCGAATTGAAAGGCGCGGACAATGGCGCCACAGCGTCCAAAAGGTGCGGGCGCGCTCGATAAGACTGAGGTTCTGAGCCCCGCGCCAGCTCCGCTCAGGTCAGGTGAGCTTTATGCTGCGCTGGACTTGGGTACGAACAGTTGCAGAATGTTGATCGCTCAGCCGCAAGGCAGCGGTTTTACTGTCGTGGACAGCTTCTCGAAATCCGTGCAGCTTGGCGCGGGGCTTGAGAAAACGGGCCGGCTTTCCCGTGGGTCCATGACCCGGACGATTCACGCATTGCGCATTTGCCAGCAAAAGTTGAAACGCAACCAGGTACGTCACATGCGGCTTGTGGCTACCGAAGCTTGCCGTCGCGCGCTCAATGCAAATGACTTCATCCGGCGTGTACATCAGGAAACCGGACTGCGCCTTGATATTATAAAACCACAAGAAGAGGCACGGCTCGCTGTGATCTCTTGTGCGCCGTTGGTGAGCCGCAGCACTGAAAATCTGCTGGTCGTTGATATTGGTGGCGGATCAACCGAACTCGTCTGGATCGATTTAACTGAGGTTCCTCGGCGCGAACGGTCTCGGGCCATTATGCGGCTCCATAGCGGATTTGCCCAGGGCCTTTCGGATATCCCTGCCGCCCGTGTTGTCGATTGGATCTCCGTTCCTCTGGGAGTGGCGACTCTGCGAGATCAATTCGGTGATGTAGAAGATGATGCGGCTCAATTTGCGCTTATGAGTTGGTTTTTTGAAGAAAACCTGTCCGACTTTGCACCATACCATAACACCCAACCCCAAGAGAAGTTTCAAATCATTGGTACTTCGGGCACGGTGACCACTGTCGCTGCGAGCCATCTCGGGCTCAGGCGCTATGACCGTACGAAGGTTGACGGATTGCACATGACCAGTGAGCAGATCGACCGGGTCATTAGATCCTATTTGGCATTGGGTCCAGAAGGACGGCGGGCTGACCCACGCATTGGGCAAGATCGTCAGGCGTTGATCATGTCTGGTGCTGCGATCTTACAAGCTCTCATGCGTTGCTGGCCAACCGATCGGCTGTCCGTGGCGGACCGGGGCCTGCGTGAGGGTCTGCTTTACGCGCAAATGAGTGCACATGGCGTGCTGGAAGACGGGGTTTTCTGATGAACAAACCAACAGGTGGAAAAACACCCACCGGCAAGAACACGTCCGGCCGCGGACAGCGCGATCTGAAGGTGAAAGTTAAAACAGCACGTGGGCGCAAGCTGAGTTCTACTCGCTGGTTGCAAAGGCAGTTGAATGACCCTTACGTCAAGCGCGCCAAATCCGAAGGATATCGGGGGCGCGCAGCGTTCAAGATAATGGAGCTAGACGACAAATACCGTTTTTTGGTTCCGGGTGCTCGCGTGGTGGACCTTGGCGCGGCTCCCGGCGGTTGGTGTCAGGTGGCTGTCAAACGTGTGAATGCACTGGCAGAGAGATCGAGCAAGTCGGTTGGTACTATTCTGGGAATTGATTTGCAGGAAATGGAGCCGATTGCAGGCTGCGTGCTCTATCAGCTGGATTTCATGGAAGATGACGCAGATTTAAAGGTCAAAGAATGGCTTGGGGGCAAGGCGGATGTGGTCATGTCCGACATGGCCGCGTCCAGTTCGGGACACAAACAAACGGATCACCTGCGGATTATCTCGCTCTGCGAAGCGGCCGCTTACTTTGCATTTGATGTATTAGACGAAGGTGGCACTTTCGTTGCTAAGGTTCTGGCCGGTGGTGCGGAAGGCGAGCTTCAGAAGCTGCTGAAACAGCGATTCTCTCGTGTGGCTAACATAAAACCGCCTGCGTCACGCGCTGACAGTTCGGAAAAATTCGTTGTTGCAACAGGGTTTCGTGCAAGCGACTGACCGCTTTTACCGTCTGTTAAAGGTTGATTGAGTAGCCTCCGGCACCGGACGCGCCAATTTGGCGTGCCACAGTGTTAAAAGGATCAGAACCATGTTACGTTCACTCATTCTGTCCGCGCCTTTGGTCGTTGCTGCCAGCTTCGCACAAGCCGTGGACGCCCCGCCAGCGATGCGGGCTTTCGTTGAATCCAACATTATGTCTTGGGCCAGCTCAGCTCAGGTTATCGATGCGGTAACGGCGAAGAACGCCAAAACTTCAGGAATGTCTGAAGCCGAGATTCTCGAACTCGATACCGATTGGCGTAACCAGGTTGGGCAATCCGATCAGCCGCTGATTGCTGCTGTTATAGGAAATGATCTGTCCGTATTCCTGAGCGAGCAAGTCGAAGCCTCAGGCGGCCGCATCACGGAAATTTTCGTTATGGATGCGGTGGGCCTCAACGTTTCCGCCAGCGACGTCACATCGGACTATTGGCAGGGTGATGAAAGCAAGTACTCCGAAACGTTCAGTGTCGGCCCCGATGCCGTCTTTGTTGATGTTGTTGAGTTCGACGAAAGCACCCAAAGCTATCAGGGTCAGATTTCTTTCTCCCTGACAGATCCAGCAAGCGGTGAAGTCGTGGGCGCGATGACCGTCGGGTTGAACGCTGAGGCGTTCTTCTAAAAACTTCCTTACGAACGACGATTTAACGGCGGGGCTGCAAAGATTGCAGTGCCGCCGATTTTAAATGTTCCAGATCACATTGGCGTTCAGCATTTTGTATTCTGCGGCGCACTTTTCCTTCAATGGAGAGAGCTTTGGCGTTCTGATCGAGAAGCTTAAACAAATGTAAACGCCGTATCTGAGGCTTTTTCAACTCTGGGCGCATAAGAATCCTCACAATTATCCGCGGTCCGTTTTTTGCCGGGAATCCGGGGTTGCTCGCCTGGTTACGCACTGAAGATGGCGCTACCAGACGCAAAAGCAGTTGCGCATGGAGAGGCTTTTTCCAAAGCCTTTCAAGGCGCTGCAAAAGTATCACATGACGTGGTTACCTTTGGGTTAATCTCACAAGTACCTGAAAACATTTGCTGGAATCCTCCAATCGGTTTTAAGGTATCAGCGCTGTCCGACTACGGATGCGCCGCTTGGGGGTGCGGGTCATCGAAAAAACGTTGTTTAAGTTTATTTGGAAGTATTCCAAGCGAGATCAGTTCATCTTGCTCGCGGTCACCACGTCATTGTTTCCATTCCTTTTTCTGACGCTTGAGCTACCCAAGCGCATCATAAATGATGCTATTGGCGCACAGTCTTCCCAAATAAATGTCCTTGGTCAGCAACTGGAACAGGTGACATTCCTTTGGCTGCTCTGTTTGGGTTTTCTGACGTCCGTTCTGGTGCACGGTCTGGTCAAGATGCGAATCAACACCATGAAAGGTGTGCTTTCTGAGCGCATGTTGCGGCGTTTACGTTACTCGTTGATTTCAAGAATGTTACGCTTTCCGAAACCCTACTTTCAACGGACGTCACAGGGCGAATTGGTGGCGATGATAACCGGAGAAACAGAACCCATGGGCGGCATGATGGGCGATGCGCTTGCACAGCCCATCTTGCAGGCCGGTCAGATGTTGACGATCTTGTTTTTCCTATTCCTGCAAAGCTTTTGGTTTGGATTGGCTGCAGTTGCGCTCATCCCATTGCAAGCGTGGCTTATTCCCAAATTGCAGCGTCAAATCAACCAGATGAACAAGGAACGTATCAAACAAGTGCGCCAGCTTGCTGCGGTCATCGGTGAAAGTGCTGCAGGAGCGGCAGACTTAAGGATACACGGCGGGTGGCGGTACCGGTTGGCCATGATAACTGATCGTTTGGGCGTGGTCTTTTCGATCCGTTTTCAAATTTACCAGAAAAAATTCTTTATGAAGTTTATCAACAACTTCATCACGCAACTGACACCGTTTTTCTTTTTCGCAGTTGGCGGTTATCTTGTAATCCGCGGCGAAGTATCCCTCGGCGCATTGGTCGCGGCGCTCGCGGCCTACAAAGACCTAAGCTCGCCCTGGAAAGAGCTTCTGGCATACTACAATCAAGCTCAAGACATGAGTTTGCGCTGGGAAACCGTAATAGAAAAATTTTCGCCATCTGGCGTTATTGATGCATCGTTGATCGAAGGCGTTCCCACGGAAACACCCGCTCTGAAAGGGTCAATTGAGTTGAAGGATGTCAGCGTTTCGGACGATGACGGAAATCTCGTTTTGGACAACATCTCAATAGAAATGCCGCAGGGTGCACTGATCGGTATTGCGGCGCCGAGTGAAGAAGATCGCAACGCGCTTGCAGATGTTCTGATGCGTGAGGTTATGCCCGTTTCGGGCACGATCAAGATTGCCGGAGAAGATATCCGAAGCCTGCATCAAGCAGTAATTTCAACCCGGGTGGGGCACGCAAATTCCAAGCCTGTACTTTTTCGCGGCAGCTTTGGCGAAAATGTTATGATGTCGGTGCGCAGCGCACCAACCGACATTACTGTTAAGCAAAGCGAAGAAGACCGCTTTGAAGCGTTGGCAGCAGGAAACAGCCCAGACCCGTTTGCAGCACAATGGCTAGATCCCAATCGCGCAGGTGCCCAAGACGAAGCCGCTCTCAAGGCGTGGTGGATGACGCTGATTGAAGCCATTGGTTCTGACGGACCAATGTTTCGCAAGGCGCTGGATCAGATTGTTGACGGCAACACCAGTGCGCATTTGAAGCAGCGGTTGGTAGAAATTCGCCCATTGGTGCAAGAGGCCGTGGCGCGCGCAGATCTGGGAAAGTGCGTATTTCATTTTGCACCCGATCAATACAACCCGGCATTGCCCGTTACCAGTAACTTGTTCTTCGCGACATTGCGCCGCCCGATGAGCCATCAGGAATTAGCGTTACAGGATGATCTTTTTGCCCTTCTCAAAGCCTTGGGTTTAGAAGAGGGTTTGCTGGCCGTATCGCAGGATATTGTTGAACTGCTTGGTAAAATCTTTGGAACAGATGGTACAGAGCACCCATTGTTTCGAAAATTAGGCCTTGATCCTGTTCTGTTTGAAAAATCGATGCACATATTGCGAAGCTCTGAAGGTAAGACACTCGACACTTTAAGTGATGCCGACAAAGCGATTTTGATGACACTGCCTGCGCAAATTTCAGCCGAACAAATCGGACCCGCTTTTACAGATGAAATGAAAGCGAGCATTGTCGAAAAGCGTGCCGAACACCGTGATCGTTTGAAGGCAGCACTTTCAGGCACCTATGCGCCGCTGGATGAAGGTAACCTTGCAGAAGGTCTTTCCGTGCTTGAAAACGTGCTCTATGGCAAAGTGTCTGATCATGCAGGTGGACGTGGCGATGAATTGCGCAATATCGTCACCGATGTACTTGAAAAAGAAGGCCTGAAGTCTGCCGTCATTGGCCTGATATACGATTTGCCGCTTGGATTGAACGGCGCAAACCTGCCGGCCATTTTTGCAGAACCGCTGGCTTTGATGCGCGCTGCGATAAAGCGGCCAGATGTTCTGGTGATGGATCAGATATTGTTGAGCTATGATCAGTCAATTCGGGTCATGGTTCACAAAAACTTACGTAAACTGCTACCAGATACGACCTTGATCTATATTTCCGATCGTTTTGAAAACAGTGAGCCCTTTGACGTTTTTGTTGAAATTTCACAAGGCCGGATGTTGGCCGACGATCTGGCGTCTCAGACGTTGGAGGACTCTCTGGCGACCGCAGACCTTCAGCGTAAAGTGAGGGCGTTGGAAGCGACAGATATGTTTTCAACTTTGGATCGCAAACAACTTCGGCTGCTGGCATTTGGTGCAAAATGGTTCCATGCAGAGGCTGGCGAGACGATATTCCGCATGGATGAGGAGCCCACCGACGGGGCTTACATGCTGTTGTCGGGCACGGCGGATCTGTGCAACACCAGTGTCGAGCCAGAAGAGATCGTCATTACTGTCGGTCCCGGTACGCTTGTGGGTGAGTTGGCTCTTATTCGGAATGTCCCTCGCGCCCTGACCATGCGGGCGGCAAGCGATGTAGAGGCCCTGCGACTTGGCGCCGAAGAGTTCCTCGCTGTGGTTGAAAACGACGCGTCGACGGCTTTCAAGTTGCTACAGGTCGTGTCGGGCTACATGGACTAAGGGCTAGTGTCCGTAACTCAACTCTCACGGAAAGATTTCACAAAGTAGTCCGTCAGCGGTTTTGTGAAATAGGAAAGCGGCGTTCGGTCGTCGGTCCGAATATAGGTTTCAACGGGCATGCCAGGCAAGAGCGCTTGGTTTTCAAGGCGCGCGATTTCTCCGAGATTAGGCAAGATTTCCGCGCGATAGTATCGCATTCCCGTTGCTTCATCTGTCATCGCGTCAGCGCTAAGATTGACGACTTGGCCGAAGAGCTCTGGCGTTTGACGCTGGTTAAAAGCAGGAAAGCGCAGTGTCACGTCTTGACCGCGGTATATCTGATCGACATGGATCGACTCCACACGCGCGGCGATCAGCAGTGGTGTATCCTGCGGCACGACAAACATCATGGGAGCACCTGGCTGAACCACCGAATGAACAGCGAAAACTTGGCTGTCGTAGATAACACCTGCAACGGGCGCGCGGATTTCAAGGCGGGACAAACGTTCTTTAAGAGCCAGCCTGCGTTCCTCTATCTCGGTTTCCTGTAGCTGGAGGTCTCGCAATTGGGTAATTGCGTCTTCCTGACGCCGCGATGCCAGGCGCAGTTTTTCAATTTCAATGCCCGCCCTCTGGCCGCGCAATCGAGCACTCTCAGCTTCCAAACGCCCGATGTCGCCACCAAGCCGCGCCTCTTCTCGCTGCAATGCTTTGATCCGTGAGATGGGCGTCAATCCCTGTCGAAACAAGCTTTGTTGATCCGCCAATTCATCTGCGATCAGATCGAGTTGTCGGCGCAGAGATGTGAGCTGGGCCTGTGTGCCAAGGGTTTCGCTTTCAATTTGAGAGACCTGTTCTGCAAGTTGATCAATTTCGTTGGATTGGGTTTCTTTGCGTGCCTCAAAAAGGAGAACCTGCCCTTTGAGTTGCCGCTCAACCGCTTCATGCGCGCGCGTCAGATCACGCAGCTTTTCGGGGATCACAAGATCACTGACATTTGTGCTTTCTGCGATAAGGCGCACTTTGCGCACATAAAGTTCAAAAAGTTGATTTTCTACAATCGTAAGTTCTGTTGTCAGGAAGGTATCGTCAAATTTTAAAAGCAATTGACCAGCATCAACTGCATCGCCATTGCGCACATGTATGGTGCCGACAACACCCCCTTCTGGGTGCTGTACCACCTGTTTGTTGGTCTCGACCTCGATCACACCGGTGGCAACAACCGCGCCTGAAAGACGCGTCTGTGTGCTCCAGAGACCCAGTCCTCCAACAAGCAAAGCCAGCGCTAAAAAACCGACGGTTGCAGGCAAAGTGACGGCCCATCTGCGACGTTTAATTCCATGCGCCATGTTCAAGCTCCCACGCGTTCGATCTTGCGCGTGATTTGCTCAGCGTTGCGCACCATGGATTTCATCACCTCTTCACGAGAGCCTGATTTAACAACCAGCCCGTCCTTCATCACCAAAAGCGTATCGCACTCGGAAAGCGCCATGGGACGATGCGTCATGACGATGACCGACTTTCCGCGTTCTTTGAAATCACGTATCGCGCGGTTCAGCGCCTCTGTCCCCTCACTATCTAATGCGGAATTCGGCTCGTCTAAAATCAAAACTTCGGGCGATCCGTAGAGTGCGCGTGCCAAGGCGATCCGTTGCTTTTGACCACCCGATAGCAGGCAGTCATTTCCCTCAAGATAGGTGTCGTAACCTTGTGGCAATGACAGGATCAGATCGTGTGCACAGGCCGTTTTCGCCGCCGAAATAACTGCGTCCGCGTCCGGATCCGTCGAAAGGCGCGCGATATTCTCGGCCACGGTTCCGTTGAACAGCGTTACTTGCTGTGGAAGATACCCGATATAACTTCCCAAATGTTCTGGGTCGTATTGATCGAGTGTGGCGCCAGACAGCCGTATCTCGCCAGCCGCCGGGGTCCAAAGCCCCAGCAAGGCTTTGGCCAGCGTCGTTTTCCCCGAACCACTGCGCCCGATGACGCCAACGGCTTGACCCGGTTCCAACTGAAAGCTCACCCCGTGCAGGGTAGGCGGCTTTCCAGCCAATGGCACGATCGTCAAATCCCGCACATCAAATGCGCCTGACGGACGGGGCAGGGTTGTTTTTTGTGCGCTTGGTGGCGTTTGGTCGAGGAATTTGCCAAGTGAGACCCAAGCTGCACGGGTTTTCTGGATGTTTGGCCAGCGTCCAATTGACTGTTCAATCGGCGCAAGCGCACGACCCAGCAGAATAGAGCTTGCGATCATTGCCCCAGCGGTCAGTTCGTTCTGCAGAACAAAGTAAGCACCAGCGGCAAGCATGGCAGATTGCATGAACAGTCGAAATGTCTTGGTAACGGCCGAAAAACTGCCCGTCCAGTCGGATGCAAAGATCGAACGATCCAGCGCTTGTGTGCGCTTTGCATTCCAACGTTCAGCCAGGGCAGGGACCATTCCTTGCGCCCAGATCACTTCTGCGGATTGGCGCCCTTGCTCCGCGATGGCGCTCGCCTGAGAGGACGCGAGCTGCGCGCTGAGCACTTTGCTATTTGTCATGCCTTGATTGAGAATTGCGATGACCACCAAAATCAAACCACCGCCTGTAGCCAGCATCCCAAGCCCAGGGTGAAAGATGTAAATGGCCACCAGAAATAGCGGCGTCCACGGCAGGTCCATCAGCGCCAGCATGACGGGGGATTTGAAAAAACTCTGCAAGCTTTCCAGATCGCGCAGCGCTGTCGAGGGGCGCGCACGCATTTTTGGGTCAAGCGCATGACGCATGGTGCCTTCAAAGGTACGCGCATCCAATGCATTTTGAAAACGCGCACCATATCGCGCCATGACGCGACCTCTGGCATACTCAAGCAACGCCATCATTCCGTAGAGAAAGCCTACCAGAACGAACAAAGCGACCAGCGTTTCTTCTGAGCGTGATCCGAGGACGCGATCATAGACCTGCAACATGAACAATGGCCCAGTGAGCATCAGCACGTTTACAAAAATACTGAAAAGGAAAGCGATGGAGATGAGGTGCAACCCCTGATTGCGAGCTGCCTGAATTTCTTTGCGCGGCTTCCGCGTCTGATGTGTGGTTGTCACGTTTGGTTCCAAGGGTTTATCGTTTTTCGCAAAAGAGAGGGGTACAACCTAGACCGCTTGTACCCCCGCACTCAGGACTTATAGAATGATTAGCTGCGGAATGTACCTGCTGCTTCGTACAGATGGCCGTTGATCAGCAAGATCGTGCCGCTCCAGCGCCCTTTGGTCACGCCATTTTTTGTTTTTGTTAGGGTCGAGGGTGCTCTTGGAACCGGTTCGGGAGTGGGCAAAAAACTTGACTAACGCGATCCGAAGCTCTTTGTTTTGCGGAGCCGTGGGGCACACTGCAGTCATCAGCATCTATTGGAAGAAGGAGGTGGTGATTGCAAAACAAGAGTGGTTTTGCTGCTGCATACATATGGCATAACAGGCGTAAGGCTAATTCCGTTCGCACGGCGAAGGGCAGCACCAATACTTGCAACCGCAAAAGGTAGCCAAGTCGCCGTTTCAATTTTTAGTGGTGTAAAATGCGCGGTTTTATGGTATCGTGCAGTATTAAAATTATTTTTTTATCGTTTTGCATTGAAGAGGTTTACGAAATGAAAGGTACTCAATTTTCGATACCGCTTGCGCTGCTCTTTGCAGCCTTATTGGCTCAACAAGCGTCTGCGACACATCAGAAAACGGGCATAACGGCATCGGATGATCTATTGATCGTGCGCGAAAAATTAAAAGACCGCCTGGATGCTGTCGCGAAAAAAATGACGTTACCGCGAGAAGATAGCCGTATTTCGCAGTGGTACAACAGCCGCTTTTCCAACCGGAGCTTTTCCAACTGGTAACATAGATGAGTCCCTCCCTGCTTATTTTGCAGCCGACTCCCTATTGCAACCTTGACTGCAGCTACTGTTACCTCGCGCATCGCGATGACCGCCGTCGTATGAGCGATGAAGTTCTGCGTAACGTTGCACACCGGATTTTGGCGCCATGCTCTGTCGATCATTTGCCGGCCATTCTGTGGCACGCGGGTGAACCCATGACGTTGCCACCAAGCTGGTACGATAACGCTTTCAAACTTCTTGAGGAAGAGAGCGGTCACACGGGTTTGAAACATGTCTTTCAGACGAATGCAGTTGGCGTTACGGAGGCCTGGACGTCGCTGTGGAAGACATGGCGCGTTGAAATTGGCGTGAGTATAGACGGCCCTGCTGATTTACACGACAGGAACCGCAAAACACGCGCGGGACGTGGCACCCATCGCCTAACGTTGAATGGTATCCGGAAAATTCAGTGCGAGGGGCTGAACGTCAGTGTCATTTCCGTGTTGGGAGCACAGGGTTTGGCTTCACCGGATGAACTGGTGGATTTCTTTCTGGCGGAAGATCTGCAAAACGTCGGCTTCAACGTGGAAGAAATAGAAGGGCAGGACACAGAGAGCAGTCTGTTGGGCCTGACAGACGTAAAAGATGCGTACTACGTGTTTTTGCGACGCGTTATGCAGCGTTCCCTGCACGCAGACAGCGCATTTGGCTGCCGCGAAGTCGAGTTCCTGCGAGAACTTTTTGCACGCCCGCACGGGCAACGCAGCCAGAACGGACAAGTCGTTCCATTCGACGTTGTGACAGTCTGTGTGGACGGCGGTTTGTCTACATTTTCGCCGGAGTTGGCGGGGGTAGAAGCGCCTCAATTCGACAATTTCATCTTTGGCAATGTAACGACGGGCGGAGTGGAGCAGATGACCTCGAACCCGGCCTTTCAGGCTGCAAAGGCTGCGATTGATAAAGGTGTGTCTGCCTGTGCAAACCAGTGCGCATACTTTGAGATTTGTGGAGGTGGCGCGCCTTCCAACAAGTTTTTTGAACTCAATGATCTAGCGGGTACCGAGACACTCTATTGCCAACTTAACGTTCAGGCGGCCGTAAACGCGGTGCTGGACGAAGTAGAGGCTCAGACTGTGGATCAATCAGAGTTGTGGAGGAAAGTGCAATGACCAATTCCGAAGGCAAAATCTTTCAAAATGCAATTGCAAAGCTCAGTAATATTCCCGGCAACCTATGGTATGTCCTGACCGTTTTGTTGCCAGGCGTCGCCGTGATCGGCTGCGTTCTACTGGTGACCCAGGGAAACGTGAAAGATACCGTCGTCTATCTGCGGCAGTTTGTGCAAGGGCCGTTGGCGCGAGGTATTCTTTCTCTTGAACCGCCCCAAGTCTACACCCGGGAACGTTTGGTGAATGATCGTTTTCGTCAGGCGAACTGGTTGGAAAACCAACTGGACAGCACAAATGAACCTGAGACTATCAAGGACATCGGACGCGTGTTGTCGACGATCCGGCAGCAAACGGGAATCGATGTCACGATCAGCACAGTCGAGCCACCTGTTCAGGATCCCGCCAAGCCGAACGGTGAGCCGAAAGCCACCCCAACAGCGACGTCAAGCATGATAGGTAGCCTTGGCCAGCGGCTGGTTGAGACAGACAAACTACGTAATCGATTGCGAACGGATCTGATGGATACTCTGTTGGACGACGGACATGATTTGGAGGGCAATACGCTTTACCGGTTGAACTTTGACGCTGTGGTGATGCCGATCATCGGTGAACCGCGCTATCCAGGTACTGCCGTCTATGTCATCCGCGCGCGCAATCCATTCGGGCTGCTTTCCGACAAGGCTTGCATTGACGCACGAGATGGAGAAATGACGCCCCCTGCCGATCAAAACGCTGTAACGCCTTCTACTAACTTAGAATCTAAGTGTTCAGCAAAGCTATCAGTCGGCTTCCAAGATCGTAAAGCGTACTTCAAAAAACTTGAAAGAAAGCAGGCAATGGACGACGTTGAGCTGTTGCGCGATTGGCAAACCGAGATCCAGCGCTTTTTGACCCGCGTGGTCGAGCAACGCGTGCAGACTTTTCGTGAGGACAGGCGTCTCAACAATCCGGTAGATCCCAAGGAAGATATTGCACTTGATTGGTATCTGAGACTGACTTTGGTCGAAAGTTTTCTAGATGCGATCATTCTTGACCCGGAGATTGAAGCGCTCTGCCGTTCAGAAGTCATCGAACCGACGAAGCCACGTGTCTACTTGCAGGATGGCCGCATAGATTCGATCGCCGAATGCCAGAACTGGATTGCAAAAACCTTGGGTTTGAAGTGGCGTCATGGACCCGACACACGTTCTCCGGATTTTGACTTCTCCAATCCGATTGCATCGCGCATTGAAGCAGCTTTTCGGCGCGGAATAAGACTGGCCGATCACATCAACGCAATCCGGGATGTAGTCGGGCAGCAAGCCCATGGTCAAAATGTCACTGAGCAAACGGATAGGCAAGGTTCAGCGGGTGATCTAGAAACCGCTGACCAAGCTTTGGCTAAATGTGAGCGATCAAACTCTTTGATTTCTGTCGCACATGAGGGCGTCTCTCTCATCACTTGTGGCTTCAAAAAGCATCAGCACACTGGGCAAGGGAAACCTGAACCGCAACAAAACAACGCGGCTCAACTCTCTTACGAAGATCGGGAACTCAAGAAGGCATTGGTGCGCATGATAACCGTTTGGCAAGCCATGCATGAGTGGGGCATGCGCCAACCGGAAAAGCCACAGGATCCGCCGGTCGTTTCAACTGAGACCGAAGCCGCAAATTTACTCTTAAATGCATTGGACAAGTTCCGGCCTTACGACCCCGATGACGCTTTCATCGAAGCGTCACGTCCGCAGCTGTTCGAAGAAGCCAAAAACAGTCTGCGTCTAACAACAGGCATGGAATATTGCTTTGACGCGTTTCAAAGCACAGGAGAGGGCAAATACCAATTCTATCGCTGTGCCATGATCCACGCGAGCGCGGGACGTACGGCCAACAACCTTATCGCCAAGTTTATTCTGGCACGGCTGAAAAACGAGCTACCGATCTATGATTGGAAAAATCACTTATCCTTGGGTAATTTCGTTGACATTTCGCTGGCGGGGTGTGGAACCACGGGGTGCCAAATTCAAGTGAAACAGCACAAGGATGTTTCAATCAACGAATTTGTTGCAGGACAGAAACGTGACACCTCGAAACAGGATTCTGATTTCTTGCGAAAGTTAAATGAATTCAGCGGTGTTCTTTCTCCTCTTAATCTAGTTCAGGAACTGGCTGTGGTTGGAAGCGACAAGGACTTGAATCTAGTTCAGGCTGGCCGAATGACGAGATATGGCCATCTCATAAAGGTTGTTTTGAATGACGAAGGTGTTGAGTTTGCCCGCGAACTCGCAAAATCCAAAAAACAGGGCATGTCTGACACTGCGTTTCAAACAGAGGAAGACGGTTTGGACGGCGCTGCTGGCAAACAGAACGACATCGATAGATGTCTCAATATCGCAAAAGAATTTTCTATGGTGATAACGGCCCGAACAGAAGCCTATTTTGCATGCCGTTTGCGTCAATGGGTAAATGCCAAGAGGAGTGATTTAACTGTCTATGGTGTGAGCCCACGCGCCGGATCGGGGGATGATCTCGTCGGGAGTATCGAAGAGTTCAGCCAGCACCTTGCAGCCGATGCATCCGCTGCAAACCGTGGATCTGCGCGCCTTGCTACAACCAGAAACCTCCACAGAGCGCAGATAAAGGCGAACCCCTCTGTGATCGGCTTTGGAGTGCCGCCAGGCATGCAAGATCACGCGGAAACGCCTCATGGCTTCATCGATGAGGCAACGTTCGGGTGGGCTATTCGTCCAGAACGCATGTCCGGCGAAGACGGATACTTGGCAAGCCGACACCGCTTGTCTGCGGTGATCAGTGTGCCCAGTTGGTGGAAAAGGATAGAGTTCGAGGTAGAGGCCTGTTGGGTCATGCCGGGTCAATTCAGAACACGCGAACAGCAGAAAAGTGACAATCATCCGGTGTCACGTACCTGGTACGAAGAGCTTTGTTCAAACGGAGTTTCAGAAACCGTTGCGTTCAGCCGCACCTTTGAAATTCAGGTCCCGCGTCGCGTGGCCGAAATCACTGATCGTTTCAACTTTGATTTCATAAAAGCACCGTATTTCTATCGTGATTTTATACAAAATGCTCTGCGTGGTGACGCGGTGTCGCTGGAAGCCGGTCGACCAGGTAAAATTGTCTTGCACGGAGAACGTCTCTGGCGAGGCACGTTCGTTTCCGTCAATCATCAACCCGCGAACCGAATTATCGTCTTGCCGGACATGAAGGGCGTTGTAGCGAGCTTTGATTGTGTGCGACCACCGGATGGTGCGCAACACGTTCAAAGATTCAACGCATTTTCGCCGCCAGAACGGGGTAAAGCCATTGCGGAATCGTTACTGGTTTGGACGTCGCAAGGCAGCACGCGGCCGCTGCCTGTACAGATTTACCCTTTCACACAACGCGCGCCAGATGAGCGGCCGTGTTGGATGGATTAAAAGTGAGTACCTTGATAGCTGGATCCCCCCTCAGGTTAAAAAAAAGCAACATGCACCCCGTTCGGTCTAAGTGCAGTTTTGTGGGATGTGGTAGAAGAGAGCAAGTGTCGCGTATATTTCCTCAACGGCATCTTGTTCAGAAAATGACAACGCGATCAAAGGGTAGGGGTCTGTGCCGCTACGGGAATAATCTGGCCGCTAGTCGGCGCGGCCGGTGGCGCAGCATCCATTGAAAACTCTTCGCGCGGAGGTTTTGTCGCGGCATGTGTTGAAATGCGCCTGATGCTCCATTCCACAGCGTCGCGCATCGCATCTCCTAAGGCCTCATCATAGGCTGTTACCAGATCGAAAGGCGCGTCGCTTTCGGAAGGTGAAATTTCCCGAAAGCCTTGCGACGCAATGATCTTGTCATCCAGCGCCTCGACGATCTTAACGTTCAGGCGGACGATGACCTGAAGTGCCGCGTTTGCGTCCGGTCCTTCGGGCACATAGGCATGAAATTCGCGCAAATCGGTCACGATCACATAATCAGCCCGCAGGCCAACCGAAGATCTGCCTACTGCGCCCACACGATTGCTGTTCTCGTAGCTCTCGATCAGCAACGTCTGTACAATCAAAGGCGCGCGATCGACCCAGCGTGCGCCCGGCAGATACTGAACCTGCAAGGGCGTTGGTTGAACCGCGATCTGATCTGTGTTCACCGCTGCGCTTGCGGTCGGTTCTTCCACAACAATCTGTTGGGAAATACGCGGTAGAGAAGCCGAAAACGTGCTTTTGGGTGTGAGGGCATAAAGGCTATTTGGTGTTGAAGCCCTGTTTAGGGTCTGCAATCCGGTGCAGCCTGCCAGCAGGCCCGCCATACATAGCAACACTACACGTATCATCTGTTAAACTCCGAAGCCTGTGTCCCGAGAATAAAGCGCGCAGGATCGCGTTCCAGACGATCCGCCAGGCGTTCAAGGTTCACAACCAAGCGGCGACTTTCTTCAACAAAGCGCTGGAATTGAGGCAAGCCGACGCGCAAGAAATCCGATACCTGTCTACGATTTTCCTGCACAATTCCGTCGACGGTACCAAGGATATCAGAGGCAGACCGGGAGGCACTCAGTACTTCGTCCGAGATGTCGCCAATGTCGTCGGACACATTTTCTAAAGACAGGGTGAACGCGTCCACGGCCCCTCTGACATCTGCAACAATTGCGTCCAAGTCTTCATCGATAACACGGTTCATCGACGCGAACGCACTGCTCGCAGATCCTAAAGTTTGTTCCGCTGTGCCCATGGTCAGAGTGATGGTGTTCAATGTGGTATTCGCGATGGAAAACGTCTCTGTTGCCGCATTTAGGGCCGCAGTTCCTTCGTCTGAAAGGGACAAAAGTTTGCTGGACACTTCAGATACACCTGTCCCGACCTCATCAATGACACGGTTGGCCGATTGCGCAGCGCTGCGCAGATCCGCAAAGAGGTGTGGCAGATCCTGTCCGATCGTCTGGTTGATTGTGGAAAGAGCCGTCTCCGCTTCGAGACTGGCAGCTTCGAAAGCCGCAAGCGCCGTGGCGCTTTCCTCCAACCGGGCGCGGGCAACAGACGCGACCCGAGCGTAGTCCTCAAAGAGATCGGTGGCACCTGCGCCGACGGCATTCACCTGGGTTTCCAACGCAGCGGCGGTGTCTTCTACTTGTGACGTCAAGCTTGGCAGTCGCGTTGCAAGTAGATCCTGCGCGGCCAGCAGGCTCTCGTTCAACGCAGGTTCCAGCGCGCCAATGGTTTGATCAATTTGCTGTGCAGCCGCACGACCCGTTTCCAAAAACGCACTAAGCTCGTTTTTCATCAGGCCATCCGCGGTGGCAAAGGTGCCACGCGCTGTGTCCAGTGTTCCAGCGGCCCGTTCAGCAGTAGATTGGGCGGCATTCAATGTGTCTGTCGCGGTGTTCAGTGTTCCTTCGGCAGTGTCAGACAACGCCGCTAGCCTCTGTGTGAAAACGGCGATTTCCCGAGATGCCCCGCCCAAGGCGCTGGAAAGCTGTTCAAAGTCTTCAAGAGAGCGATCAAGGCGGCCCGAAGCACTGGCCAGATTGTTGAGAAGATCGGTGACAGCAGATCGGTTATCCGCATTCACCACCTCTTGAATGTCTTCCAGCACATCCACCGCGGTCGTCAGCAAGGTGGGTGCCCCTTCAAAGATGGATTGCAACGCGCTGCGTTCGCTTTGAATAACGCCAAGCTGCGGCAAATCTTCGGCTGCATTGCTGCCGCCGGACAGGGCGACGATGCCAACGCCCGTCACACCCAACGATTCCAACCGTGCAATCGTATCGGTCTTAATCGGAATATCCGCCTGAACTTCGAGGCGCACACGCACTTTGGATGGGTCTTGGGGATCAAGATCCAGCGCAACGACCTGTCCAATCGGAACCCCATTAAATCGCACGTCGCTTGCGGTTGCCAGCCCCGAGACACTGTCAAACAACACGTCATAATAGGCAAATTGACGGTTTACTTGCACATTGGCGATCCACAATAGGAAGCCAAACACCGTAACGATGCCGGCCAGCGTAAAAATGCCAATAAGCAGGTAATTTGCTTTGGTTTCCATAATGCCTTAAATCTTGCTGCCTTTTTCCTGAGCCGCACGCGCACGCGGGCCGGTGAAGTACTCTTGCACCCAAGGATGATCCACGGATGTCATGGTTTCTATCGGACCTTCTACGAGCACGCGCTTTTCTGCAAGGACCGCGATCCGATCACAAATCGCATAAAGACTGTCAAGGTCGTGGGTCACCATGAAGACGGTCAAGCCCAAAGCCCCCTGCAATTCAGCGATCAACGCGTCATAGGCTGCCGCGCCGATTGGGTCGAGCCCGGCTGTGGGCTCATCCAAAAAGACAATCTCAGGGTCCAGCGCCAGTGCGCGCGCAAGAGATGCACGCTTGCGCATCCCCCCTGAAAGTTCGGCCGGGAACTTACCACAACTGGTTTGCGGCAATCCGACCAGGCTAATTTTCAACTGGCCTAAAGAGCGCATCAGGTTGTCAGAAAGTTTGAGGTGTTCGCGCATGGGCGCCAAAACATTCTGCAAGACGGTCAACGAAGAAAAGAGAGCACCATCTTGAAATGCCACGCCCCAGCGGCGTTCGATCCGCAAGCGCGCAGCGTCGCTATCATTAATAACATCCACACCCAACACATCGATTGCACCAGCAGCCGGCGTGTTCAACCCGACGATTGTGCGCAGCAGAACAGATTTACCCGTGCCGGATCCGCCCACAATGCCCAGCACTTCGCCGCGGTAGACATCAAGATTAAGGTCATCGTGGATAACTTGTGATCCGAACTGCGTGCGCAATCCTCGCACCTTGATCACGGCCTCGCGGTTCATACGGCCATCTCCGAGAAATAGATGGAAAAAAGCGCGTCCATCACAATCACCGCGAAGATGGATTGCACGACCGCCGCAGTCGTCCGCGCACCGACGCTTTGGGCGGATCCTTTGACCTGCATCGCTTGATAGCACGCAACAACGGCGATGATGACCGCGAAAAAAGGTGCTTTTATAAGGCCAATCGCCAGGTTCCACACGCCTGTGTTCTCTTGTAGCCGCGTGATGAACATGCTCGGACTGACGCCGAGGTCAATCCAACTCATCAAGGCGCCACCGATCAAACCCGAGAGGTTCGCGGTCATGGTCAGGATGGGCAACATGATCAATAGGGCCAGAGTGCGCGGCACGACCAGCACATCCATGGGGTCAAGGCCAAGGGTGCGCATGGCGTCAATTTCTTCTTGAACCTTCATGGAACCGATGGAAGCCGTAAAGGCCGAGCCCGAGCGGCCTGCGATGATAATCGCGGTCAAAAGCACGCCCAATTCGCGCAGGATGGAAATGGAAATCAGTTCGACGACAAACACTTCTGCGCCGAATTGCTGGAGTTGCGCGGCGCCCTGAAATGCCAGAACAACACCGATGAGAAACCCCATGAGAGCAACGATTGGAACCGCTTTGAGACCGGCTTCGTCCATCTGTGTAAAAAGAGACGCCCAGCGGAGGCGCCAGGGCATCAGCAGCGCTCGGGTCAACCGGTGCAGGGTAAGACCGAAAAAAGAAAGGATTTGTGCAGTGTTTCGCGCGGCACGTACCGTTGCTGCGCCGAGCGCCTCAAGCCCCGGCAAAACACCGTGCGCGGGGTCTTCTGCGATTGGTTCAGGGCTTCGATGGGCAGCCACGCTCTTTAACATATCGAAGCGTTCCTTGGTGGCACCGATCAGGGTAACCTTTGCGCCTTGGTCCTCTAATCGACGTTGCAGATCACAGAGCATCCAAGCCCCACCCGTATCAAGCGCCTCAATCGCGGAGAGATCGAGGCGGGCGGGGCCTCGCGAAACTGGGATAGCGCCCATGGGCGTCTCAATTGCGTCAAGCGCATGCATACGCATATCGCCGGCAAAGCGCAGATGAAGCTCCTTTCCGGAGGTTTCTATGGTCACCGTTGGCTGGGTCATGTGCGGCAATAAGAAACCGCCGCCACGCTGACTTCAATGACTTTATCTTCCGAGAATACAGAGAGACGTTTTTCGCGTCCCCACGGACACGATCAACGGTTTTTAGTTGGGTGAGCACTAAAGGTGCACAATCTTCTCTTCTAGTGGAGCTCACGCGCTGCGTGCGAAAAGGGCGGGTGCCCAAAATCAACCCGTTGCGCTGGCCCGAGGCCAAGGCCAAGCTATGTCTCGCAGAGCACTGCGAAAAAAGGACACTACATGCCTTCGGCACCAAGAATAGCAATAATCGGCGCGGGCCTCACGGGGTTGCATCTGTCCCGCAGGTTGAGCGCTACTGCGCACGTTAAGGTTTTTGAAAAATCGCGCGGTTTTGGGGGCCGGATGTCGACCCGCCGTGCGGAAGCATTTCAATTCGATCACGGCGCACAGTATTTTACCGCACGCGGGCAAGTGTTTCAGACGTTCCTTAAACCGTTCCAGGATGCTGGTACAGTCGCACGATGGCAACCCCGTCTAGCGCTTTTGGGTGCTGAGGACGGTCCAACGCCGGTCTGGACCGCGCCGCGTTATGTGGCACAGCCCGGGATGAACGCATTGGCAAAAGAGATGGCTAACGGGCAGGATGTGCACCGCGCCACGCGGATTGCATCCGTCCAAAAGGTGGGGACAAGCTGGCGTTTAGTCAGTGAAACGCGCGCGGATTGCGGACTGTTTGATTGGGTTCTGTTCACGGCGCCAGCTGAACAATCGGCCTTGTTTATGCCAGAGAGTTTTCAACACGCTGAGACGCTGTGCACCGCGCAGATGTTGGGGTGTTACAGTCTGATGATCGGATTGGACCGCGCAGTGGACGTAGGCTGGGATGCCGCGGTTGTCAAAGGCGGCGCAGTGGCCTGGATGGCAATGAACCATTCCAAACCGGGACGATCTGCGGCACCCAGCTTGCTCGTCCAGTCCTCTAACACCTGGGCCAATGCGCATTTGGAAGATCCGCAACAAGACGTTGAAGCGTTGCTGTGCCAGGAAGCCTCGGTGCATATGGGACTGGATGTGCAGACCATGCCCTACCGCAGCCTGCACCGTTGGCGCTTTGCCAGTGTTGCAGTCCCTGCGCACGCACCCTACCTGCTTGACCAGGACAACGGGTTGGCCGCAGCGGGAGACTGGTGCGGCGCGGGTAAGGTGGAAGCGGCCTTTGACAGCGCAGAAGCACTGGCGCACGCTCTTCTGGAGACCTTATGACGTGTCGGCGAAACCGGTGCTGCACCTTCTTTTTGAGTGATGCACGATGCTCTTAGAGATAACGCACCTTGAAAAATCCTACACCGCTACGGGCGTGGCAACACCGGTTCTGCGTGATGTGAACCTGTCCCTTGCGAAAGCAGAAACCCTCGCGTTGGAAGGTGAATCCGGTAGTGGGAAAAGTACCGTGCTTCACCTCATCGCTGGGCTCGATCAACCCACCGGTGGCAGTATCGTGGTGGATGGGACAGAAATGGTGGGCCTTTCAGATGCAAAAAGTGCCGCTTTGCGGCGCAAGGACGTGGGTGTTGTTTTTCAACAGTTCAATCTGGTGCCGAGCCTCAACGTGCGTGCCAATATTGCGTTTCATGCAAGACTGGGCGGTGCGCTGGATGCCTCTTGGGCCGCGCATGTCGCGGATGAGATCGGTCTTTCGGAACATCTGGAAAAGTATCCAGAAGCGCTCTCTGGTGGACAACAGCAGCGTGTCGCCATCGCGCGCACTTTGGCTGCACGGCCAAAACTGATCCTCGCTGATGAACCCACCGGCAATCTTGACGAAGACACCGCCGACAAAGTGATCTCCCTGATGCTGCAAAGCGCAGCAGAGGCTGGTGCCGCCGTGTTGATGGTAACGCATTCGCAGCGGCTGGCGGCGCGGATGGCGCGGCGGCTTGTTCTGTCGCACGGCATGTTGCACGCACAATCACCGCAGGCGCGTGTCGCACAATGATCGGGGCAGGGGTGCAGGCACTCTGGTCACATTGGTGGCGCAATCCATGGCAGATGCTGACCTTGCTGGCTGGGATTGCCCTGTCGACAGCGCTTTGGTCCGGCGTTCAGGCCATTAATGCTGAGGCGCGCGCGAGCTATGCAGCTGCTGCGGGGGTCCTTGAGGCCGGAGATACCGCGCGAATTCGACTGCGGGATGGGACGGATTTTGAGGTTTCCGACTACGTGGCTTTGCGCCGTCTCGGCTGGCCGGTCAGCCCCGTGATGGAAGGCGAATTGGAAATTGGCGAGGCCGTTTTTCAGATCGTTGGGATTGAGCCATTAACTTTTCCAGGAGCTCTGCGCCCATCTGGCCCACCTCAAGCCATCGGCGCCGGCCTGATTGGAGAAGACGCTGCAGGAGTGGTACATCCGGCGGATGTTGACGCGCTTTCAGAGCTTGGTGTGCCCTTGCGCGTTGATGATACCCGCCCTCGGGGCACCCTGTTGCTGGATATTGCTCAAGCCGCCCGACTTCTTGGCGAGAATGGGCGGATTGAACGCGTGTTACTTTCCCCCAACCATCCCCTTGGCATTGATGCGCTGCCGTCGCGTTTCCGGGTTGATCCACCCGTTGTACAGACAGATGTCGCGCGCCTGACGCAGAGCTTTCACCTGAATCTGACTGCATTTGGATTACTGTCCTTTGCGGTGGGAATTTTTATTGTCTACGGCGCGGTGGGGTTGGCCTTTGAACAACGTCGCGGCATGTTTCGCACCCTGCGCGCACTGGGCGTACCGTTGCGCAGTTTAGTCCTGCTGTTGGCAATTGAGCTTGGCACTTTCGCGCTTCTGGCGGGCGCTGCAGGTGTGGCGCTTGGCTATGTCATCGCAGCGGCCTTGTTGCCGGATGTTGCGGCAACCTTGCGTGGACTTTATGGGGCAGAAGTCGCAGGTCAGCTCCAATTGCGGGCCGTCTGGTGGGTTTCTGGCTTGGGAATGGCGCTTGCGGGAACAGGTATCGCGGCCGCCGCTGCTTTTTTTAAACTGATGCGCATGCCGATGCTCTCATTCAATCATCCCCGCGCCATGAGCCTTGGGGCGCTGAATGCGGGACGTTGGCTGGCCTGCACGGCGCTGGTGCTCTTTGCTGGGGGAGGCATGATAACGCTGCTCGGGCAGGGTCTTGTCGCTGGGTTTGCAATGCTTGCCAGTCTCTTGGTCGGCGCAGCATTTTTGCTGCCCTGGGTTCTGGCGCAGGTACTGCATGTCGCCGAACGCAACAGTCATGGCGCGCGGGCGCAATGGTTCTGGGCAGATACGCGCCAGCAATTACCCGGTCTTTCCATGGCTTTGATGGCGTTGTTGCTGGCGATGGCTGCCAATATCGGCGTTTCGACGATGGTGTCGAGTTTTCGCCTCGCATTTGTCGATTACCTCGATCAGCGCCTCGCCGCAGAGCTCTACGTCAACGCACAAGACGTCACGCAGGCAATAGCAATTGAGGCTTTTCTGGCCTCGCGTGCAGATGCCATCCTACCGATTGTGTCGATCGAGACACGCCTCGGTGGTTTGCCCGCAGAAGTCTTTGGTCTGCGCGATCATGAAACGTACCGCACACACTGGCCGTTGCTGGACGCTATTCCGAATGTATGGGATGTTTTGGCGGCTGGCGATGGCGCTTTGGTCAACGAACAACTTGCGCGCAGACAGGGTTGGCAGCTCAACGATGTATTGCCGACCAACGACCGTTTGATCGGAATCTACAGCGATTACGGTAATTCAGAAGGCCAGGTTGTTTTGGGTGAGGCGCTCTTTGCCGCGCGGCACCCGGATGTGCCACGTCTACGTTTTGGCGTGCGGACAGCACAGCCCGAGATATTGGCAGAGGAATTGCGGCAAGTCTTCGCACTGCATGAGGAGTCCGTGATAAATAACTCTGATCTAAAGAAATTATCGATGCGCGTGTTTGAGCGCACGTTTTCGGTCACGGGCGCATTGAACATCCTGACCTTGTCCGTTGCGGGGCTCGCTATATTGATCAGTCTGTTGACGCTGGCGACAATGCGCCTGCCACAATTGGCGCCTGTCTGGGCTTTGGGTTTGACCCGTGCGACGCTGTCCCGCCTTGAGCTGTTGCGTGCTGTGTGTCTTGCGGCGCTTACCAGTGTGCTTGCAGTGCCGGTTGGTCTCATTCTCGCCTGGATTTTACTTGCGGTTGTGAACGTAGAAGCCTTTGGATGGCGCTTGCCTATGTATTTCTTCCCGTTGGATTATCTGCGTCTCACCGTGCTGACACTTTTTGCGGCGTTTCTTGCCGCACTATGGCCGTCTGTAAGGTTGGCACGTACGGACGCACAGAGCCTTCTGAAGGTGTTTAGCAATGAACGCTAGAATATTGTCGTATATTGTCTCTTTCAGCTTCTTGTTCTCGACAGCTCTGTCGGCGCAGGGTTTTGCCGGACTGGGGCGCGAAGCTGCTGATTTTAGCCAACCAGAACGGGGATATGCATTTGAATTTCCTCGGGATCACGGTGCCCATCCGGATTTTCAAATCGAATGGTGGTATCTCACAGCGAACCTCACCGATGCAACGGGGCGGGATCTTGGGTTGCAATGGACCCTCTTTCGGTCTGCCGCGCGTCCGGAAGACACACAAGGATGGCAGAGCCCGCAGTTCTGGATGGGTCATGCTGCTGTCACAACGCCCGATCATCATTATGTGTCCGAACGTCTGGCGCGCGGTGGGATCGGGCAGGCGGGTGTCACAGAGGTACCGTTTGAAGCGTGGATCGACGACTGGCATATGCGCGGAGACGGATTTGAAAAACTTAGTTTACGCGCCTCAGGCGACGATTTCACCTATGAGGTAACGTTGAACGCGCAAGGTCCTTTGGTTTTTCACGGCGACGCAGGCTTTTCGCAAAAATCTGCCAGTGGGCGCGCCAGTTATTACTACTCGCAGCCGTTTTATGCTGTAACGGGGGAAATCGTCCTGCCCGAAGGCTCCGTAGCTGTGACCGGTACTGCCTGGCTTGATCGGGAATGGGCGTCTCAACCGCTATCGGGATCGCAGGTCAGTTGGGACTGGTTTTCGATGGTTTTTGACACGGGGGCGCGGCTGATGGGATTCACACTGCATGACAGCGACGGCGGCGATTATACCCAAGCCACCTGGATCGAACCGGATGGGGCGATAACGGCGTTTCCCAATGGTAGTTTTCAAGCAGTACCGCTCGCGCGTACACAGGTCGCGGGACGCGACGTTCCAACACGCTGGCAGGTCGAACTGCCGCAAAAACAGGTCAGCGTCGCCGTCGAAGCGATCAATCCGAATGCCTGGATGACCACATCTATCCCATACTGGGAAGGCCCCGTGCGTATTTCTGGAAGTCACGCGGGGCGTGGGTATCTGGAAATGACCGGATATTGAGAATAGCTTGCGAGCCAGGTCGCACATGATAAGCGTGACAGGGAAAAGGGCGCGCGATGGGAGGTTTTCATGGATTTTGCTTTGAGCGAGGAGCAACAGGCTATTTTTGACATGGCCTATGGCTTTGGCCAAACCCACATCGCGCCATTTGCTGTGGAATGGGAAAAGGCCGGGACTATTCCCAAAGTCCTGTGGCCAGAGGTTGCAGCACTTGGGCTCGGAGGCATTTATGTCTCCGAAGGCTATGGTGGGTCCGGCCTGTCGCGATTGGATGCAACGTTGGTATTTGAGGCTCTGGCGATGGCTTGTCCATCGGTAGGTTCGTTTCTATCCATTCACAACATGTGCGGCGGGATGATCGATGCTTTTGGATCAGAGGCCGTCAAAGCCGCCTGGTTGCCTGATTTGTGCCGCATGGACAAAGTGTTTTCCTATTGCTTGACAGAGCCGGGTTCGGGCTCGGACGCGTCAGCTCTGCGGACGCGCGCGGATCGAACAAACGAAGGTTATGTTCTGAATGGCACCAAGGCCTTTATCTCTGGGGGCGGTTATTCGGATGCTTATTTATGCATGGTGCGCACCGGACAGGACGGTCCCAAAGGAATTTCAGCAATTCTTGTCGAAGAAGGCCGTGAGGGGCTCTCTTTTGGTGCGCTGGAGGAAAAGATGGGGTGGCGTGCTCAGCCCACAGCGCTGGTGCAATTTGATGACTGTGCTGTCCCCTTTGACAATTTGATTGGGGAAGAAGGGCGGGGGTTCTCCTACGCCATGGCGGGTCTTGACGGGGGCCGATTGAACATCGCGGCTTCTGCTTTGGGGGGCGCTCAGGCAGCGCTGCAAGCCGCGTTGAGCTATATGGGCGAGCGCAAGGCATTTGGCCAAAACATCGACCAATTTCAGGCGCTGCAGTTCAAATTGGCTGAAATGGAAGTCAAACTGCAAACGGCGCGCGTTTTCTTGCGGCAGGCGGCATGGAAACTGGACAACAAGCGGCCTGAAGCCACAAAATTTTGTGCAATGGCAAAGCTTTATGTCACTGATGTGGCATTCGATGTGGCAAACGACGCGCTACAACTACACGGCGGCTACGGATATTTGACCGCCTACGGGATCGAAAAAATAGTACGCGATCTCAGGGTGCATCAAATTCTTGAAGGTACAAATGAAATTATGCGAGTAATCGTGTCGCGCGCTCTTCTAAGCGAGCGCTGATGTAATGCGTAGATTGCATCAAATCTTATCAATCTGGAAATACAGATTAAGTCTCGATTCATAACTTTGAGTCATATCGAAGTGGCGCGGGACTTGAGACCGGCATCACGTACAATCGGGGCAGATCGTTGGATTCTCTAGACATCAGATCAAATCGAGAGCGGTCAATGCCGCCTAAAAAAGTGCTTATCGTGGACGATTCTGGCGCGATACGTGCGTGGCTTCGAACGGTTCTTTCTTTGGACCCGCGATTAGAGATTGTTGGGGAAGCCAGTAATGCAGTTGAAGCTCGCGATTTCTTGCGTGCGCATTCAGCGGATGTCGTAACCCTCGATATCGAAATGCCGGGTATGAGCGGATTGGAATTTCTGACGCGTCTGATGCGCGCGCGACCCATGCCCGTCGTGATGTTGTCAAGTTTGACCAGCAGTGGCAGTGACGCGGCCATCCAGGCACTTTCCACGGGTGCGATCGATTGTATTTTGAAGCCGACCAACGGCTTTGACGAAAGCCTGACACGCGATATCTGCGATCGCGTGTACCATGCAGCCTGCACTAAAACGGTCGCTTCGCGGCAACCGACCTTGGTTCCGAACAACACGGCTGCGCCGATTACTCCTCATGGGAGCCCTTCTCGGGCCGCGTGCCGGCGGGGAGCTTTGGTTTTGATTGGTGCGTCGACCGGTGGGGTGACTGCATTGGAGGCCGTCTTGCCTTACTTGGATCCTCTTGGAGCACCGGTTGTCATTGTTCAGCATATGCCAGGCAACTTTCTCACAAGTTTTTCGGAGCGGCTACAACGCCAACTGCCCCAGAACGTGACACTCGCACAGGAAGGGGCCACTTTGAAACGCGGTGACGTCGTTTTGGCCCCGGGAATTGGCCGCCATACTGAAGTCGTTCGCCGTCCAGACGGGTGGCAATGTCGATTTGTTGATGACAGCGACGAGAGCTTGCATTGCCCTTCTGTTGACTACCTTTTCAAATCGGCAGAACGCGAAGCAAAGAATATAACAGCCGCCATTCTGACGGGTCTGGGGCGCGACGGAGCAGATGGACTGCTCAAGCTGGCAGAAAATGGCGCCACGACCATTGGCCAAGACGAACAGACATCGGTCGTCTACGGTATGCCGCGCGCGGCACATACGATTGGCGCGGTGCAGCGCCAACTTCCAATCGAACATATCGGCGAGGCCATAAGAGAAAGCATCGGTCAGCCACGAGCCAACGCCACAGATACTTCAGGAGTGCGGGTGCAATGAGCCAAGAAAAAAAACACATCACTCAGGGCGAAAGAGCCGTTGGAACCCAACCTGAAGAGGTAATTTCAACTATCCTTGGATCCTGTGTATCATGTTGTCTTTGGGATCCGGTTGCAAAAGTTGGTGGCATGAATCACATGCTTCTTACTGTGAGCACACGCAGCGCTGGTGTATGCAATCTCGCTGGTATCAATGCAATGGAGCTTTTGATCAATGACATTCTCAAACTCGGTGGGAGTAGGGATCGATTGAGGGCAAAAGCTTTTGGTGGCGCTCGTATGGTTGCAGGTTTAAGCGATATTGGACGCGTCAACAGCGAATTCACGCTCGATTTCTTGGCGAAAGAAGGAATTGAGTGCGAGAAGCATTCTTTGGGCGGTGAAACAGCACGGCATATCATGTTTTGGCCGGCAACTGGTCGCGCGCTCCAGAAAATCCGAACTGATGAAATAGTGGAAGAAGTACCAGCACCAGCACCGGAAACCGGCAACGATCTGGAACTCTTTTAGACGCGTGTTGTCGATTGTGCAGAACCAAGACGGCAGCGATTAAATAAAGTTGTTTCCAGCATGGCTGCCGTTTCAAGGGTGTCTCGGTGACTCAAACCATGTTCTTTCATTGCAGTCTTCATGTCGAACATCTGTCGATGTCAGGCTTGATATGTCAAAAAAGGGCGCAGCGCCCAAGGCAAGGCGCATGTTAAGTCATGAGGGGTTCTTTGTCGTCCCATCACTTTCCGTCCCTTCTTTTTGCCAAACCACTTTGCGTCTTTTTTACCCGTCGCCATCCCTAGGCAATTGCATAGAAACCCATGCCTGTTTTTGAATGCTCATCCTTCCAGTAAACTCGATGTAGTCGTTTAGGGTAGGTCACTTCGGAGAACTAAACTATCTAAACATGCGCTGAACAGAAAATAAGAGCGACCACGATCATGTTTGTCGTCAGGACCTCTGAAACCAGAGTGGTTCCGATACATCTGAGAATTTGCCTCATTTTGTTCGATTGACTATGCAGCGTGCTTACGATCATACAAGCGCTGCGTTTCGAGCGTGCATTGGTTGAGCTTGTCCTTTTCCCGGTAGAGAATTGCGAAAAATGTTCCGAGAGCGGCGGTGGTATGGTCTTTAAGTCGATATGCAACATCTTTGAGTGGGAACACCTTGTATCTGAGGACGACGCGACGCACCACGTAAGAGCTACATGCGCTTGTCTGTCGGCGATTACGCTTAACCGCCAAAGGCTTCGCTTGCAGACGCCATGCTCCTAATCACAACCGGATGTCTTTGATGTGAAGTCGATTGTATTGGTCATTTCTTCGGCTCGCATGTTCGCGCAATGCTTTGATGAATTTATTTTGTCGAGGATCTGCAGGCTGGGCGCTCGTTGTCTTTCTCATCGTCCACTCCTGTGTGACTATGATGGCCCAGAAAACTTGTTTTAATTATTCGCTCTAGTTGAACCCATGTGCTCTGACGTCAGGCGACTCAGGTTCACCGTCCCTGTCTCATTTTTCTTTGCTTTCCATGCGCCTATGGCGGGAGATCGCTTTGCTCAAGCGGTCGATCGACTGAACACAATACCTTCTGCAATCAGTCAGGCCTTGGCGCTGCGACGCGATCAGGCAGACGATCTGTTATTGGTCAACGTCGGTGGCAGCACGAAACCGTATCCCTTCGCCAAGAAATTGTTCGAGGATATGCAGGTTATTTAGCGCCATGTTTGGCAGGCCGCTGCTCGGCAAATTCCTTTGATTTGGCGACGAGTACGCGTATTTTGCGTATTGCGGTGTCTGCAAGACCGGCGCTACTCGTCGAGGCCTTTGCCGGAGAGAACTTTGCTGTAGAGAACAAAGAGGCGCTTGATGTCCCACGTAAGTGCAGTCAAAAACAAGCCCACTTTCATCCAATCAACGAGTGTTCAAACATGTGCGGGTTTTTACACCTTCGCGCCAGCCAAATTCGTCTGTCTAAGCCCGCCCTTCAATCCTAAGCTATGTCTGCGGTCAAATCGCGGCGAAACGAACGGATCGACCAGCCGACAATCCCGCTGCAGTAACGGCTATTGAATGTGCGTCGATACCAAAGTGACGGTAAAGATCGCCAACGCGGCCTGTCTGACCAAAGTGTTCGACACCAAGGCCAGCTGTTACATGGCCTGCGACTCCACCAAGCCAGCTTAGCGTCCCTGGATGGCCGTCAATCACAGTTACGATTGTAGCATGTTGCGGGATGGTCGATAAAAGCGTCTCGATGTGGGCTCTTGCCGCTGCATTTCCGCGCGCGCGCACGCGTTGCGCCGCTTGCCAGCCAGCATTCAATCGATCCGCTGATGTGACGGCCAGAACACCGATGTCGCGCCGGTCTGTAGCCAGCAGACCAGCGGCGGCGATCGCTTCCGTAACGACGGTGCCCTGATAGGCGATCACCAGATCACAGTTGGGCCCGGGTGGCCTCAGCCAGTATGCACCATCAATAATCCCCTGGCGCATCGTCGGTTCCAGCACCCGTCCGGGCTGTTCAAGAGGCCGCGTGGAAAGACGTAAATAGACGGCTCCCCCCGTTTCGTCACGCAGCCACGTGCGCTCGTCGACGGCGCCTTCGCCATTACGCTGCATGTATTCAAAACTCCATTCCATCAGCACAGCAAGCTCATCCGCGTAGGCAGGTTCAAAACTGGCCAAACCATCTTGGCTCATACCGATCAGAGGTGTTGCAATGGATTGATGCGCGCCCCCTTCGGAGGCCAGACTGACACCCGAAGGCGTGCCCACAATCAAGAAACGCGCGTCCAGATAACACGCGTAGTTCAACGCATCGAGCGCGCGGCTGATGAATGGATCATAAAGCGTCCCAACCGGTAAAAGTCGCGAGCCGAACAAGGAATGGCTGATACCAGCGGCTCCCAGCAGAAGGCACAGGTTTATTTCGGCAATGCCCAATTCGATGTGCTGACCGTGTGGAGAAAACTGCCATTTCTGAGTGCTGGGAATTTGTTCTTTGCGGAATGTGTCCGCGATCTCTGAGGTGCCAAACAGACCGCGCCGATTGACCCAGGGTCCAAGGTTCGTGCTGACAGTAACATCCGGGGACATGGTCAGAATGCGTTCGGCCAGTGGGCTGTCCTCCCTTCCCATGCCATTCAAGATTTTGCCAAACGCGGCCTGTGTTGAAATGACCTTGTCCGCTGGTGCCACCACATCTGGCACTGCAACAGGGGGGGACGTGACGCGTCTGGGTCCGTCTTTGAAAAAGGGAACGGTTCCAAGTGCTGTTTCCAGTTCACTTTCCAAGGCATCAAGCCCTTCAAAGCGGCCCCATTCATGACCTGTGCGAATGTCCATATCCGCTTGGAACACAGTCATCTGATCTTTGGTCATCAGCCCAGCATGATTATCTTTGTGGCCGGCCAGCGGTGTGCCCCAACCCTTCACAGTGTAAGCAATGAAGACGGTGGGACGGTCGTGATGAATGCTATTGAACGCCCCCATCAAGGTTTCAAGGCAATGCCCCCCCAGATCAGTCATTAACCGTCCCAGAGTGGTATCATCGTGTCGATCCAATAAAGCCGATACCGCGCCTTGATCTCCGATGTCTGTCATCAGCCTTTCGCGCCAAGCAGCCGCACCCCGGTAGGTCAGCGCGGAGTACTCCGCATTCGGGCAGGCATCAATCCACGCACGCAGGGCTTCTCCGCCCTGTTCCTCAAATACGGCGCGTTGTAACGCGCCGTATTTCAAAGTCACCACATCCCAGCCAAAGGCTTCAAAGATCCCGGCAATCCTGTCTTTCAGACCTTCCTTGACGATCCCATCGAGGCTTTGACGGTTGTAGTCAATGATCCACCATGTGTTGCGCAGCCCGTGTTTCCAGCCTTCTTGTAAACACTCATAGATGTTGCCTTCGTCCAGCTCGGCATCACCCATCAGGGAAACCATCCGTCCTGGTCGCTTCAGCGCGCTCCATTCTTTAGCCAACAAATAATCTTGCACCATAGAGGCGAACGCAGTGATCGCGACGCCCAGACCCACGGATCCAGTGGAAAAATCCACATCGTCAACATCTTTGGTGCGGCTGGGGTAGCTTTGCGCGCCGCCGTAACCACGGAAATTCTCCAGGTTTTCGCGCGACTGATTGCCCATTATATACTGAATCGCGTGAAAAACGGGTGCGGCATGTGGTTTGACCGCAATTCGGTCTTCTCGCCGGAAGGTCGAGAAATACAGCGCCGTCATTATAGTTACCATCGAGGCCGACGACGCCTGATGGCCACCGACTTTGATTTCATCCGCGTCGCGCAAGTGGTTAGCGTTGTGGATGGTCCAGCAGGCCAGCCAAAGCAGCTTTTTTTCGATGTGCCGCAGTAGGGTGAGATCGTTCATACCCGTGCTCCTGTTCTTGTCATCCACGTAAAGCCTGCCAGATTGATGCGTCTGTGCCGCGTAAAATCGCTATTGGCGAGGTCTCACACTATCTCGCCTGCGCTCATATGGCTCGGGTTGGTTTAACCGTTATTTTCAGTATGAAGATCTGCATGACGCGGAAGCCTTCAGTCATGTGTTTCGTTCATTATTAAGGGATGGCGAGCGCAAGGAACCCGGCGGTGTGGAACCGCACAAGTGTTTCAAAACTGTCCTCCGGTGTCCGCGGCATATCTCTACCAGACAGGCGTTGTGGCCGCCCCGTAGCCGCACAGATCCCAAGCATCGCAGCCACCATGGCCGAAAAGCCTTCGACCACATCATCGGGATCCGCGCCCGAAAGCGAGCGTTTGAGTTCGGATATGTAGTCCCGTGCAGTTTCATCATAGTGTTTTGCGATGATTTCTGTGCCCAGCGGGGAGTTGGCCAATCGTCCCATCAGAGCCGCGTAGTTGCGCCATCCAGGATCACCGTGGCTGGCCGATTTGATGAAGGGGCTGACATAGGCGCGCACGAGTTCGCGCACCGGAATGGTTTGCGCCCCAGCTTGCGCACGGGCCGTATCGAGTGCTTCGCAGCGTAGCCGTGTCATGATCTCGGCACGCCGGGCAACAACCGCATCAAAGAGCGATTCCTTGGGACCGAAATGATAGCCGATGGAGTGCACTTGCAGCCCCGCTTGCGCTGCTACGTCACGGATTGAAGCACCATCGTAACCGCGATCTGCAAAGAGATGTTCGGCAGCGTCAAGGATAAGCTCGCGGGTCTCAGCAGAACGTCCGCCCTTTGGCCGTCCGGGTTTACGTGCTGCTGTATCTGAGCGTGTCGCTGTGGGCGATTCCAAGCTCAAGCTGGCGTGGGTCAAGTTTTGGCTCATTGTGAACCCATGTGCGATTTGAGGCCGAGGATCTCTTTGGCTTCATCCGGAGTGGCTGCGCGGCCTCCGACTCCTTCGACGATCGATATGGCGGCACGCACCTGATCGGCATTGGAAACAGAAAGTGTATTCGGTCCGGACCAAAGTGAGTCCTCCAATCCAACGCGAACATGACCGCCTGAAGCCGCAACCGTGGCTGCGACCCGCATCTGATGCGCGCCAGCGCCAAGCGACGACCACACCAGATCATCGCCAAAAAGCCGCACCGCTGTACGCCGCATATGCGCGACATCATCAGGATGCGCACCAATGCCACCTAAAAGGCCAAACACAGTTTGCACAAAAAACGGTGGCTTTACCGCGCCCCGATCTGCAAAATGCGCCAGATTGTAGAGATGAGCGGTGTCGTAGCACTCAAATTCAAAGCGCGTACCGTTGTCACGGCACGTATCGATCACATAGGATATATCTTTGAAACTGTTGCGAAATACCAGATCATGCGAGCCTTCAAGGTGGTCTTTTTCCCAGCCCGTCACGTCGCCATGACGCTTAAGCATCGGAAATAACCCCATGTTCATAGATCCCATGTTGAGCGAAGCCAACTGAGGCTTGAAATGCGCTGCCGGGTGGACACGTTCCTCAACGGTCATGTAGGGGCTGCCCCCGGTCGTGAGGTTCAGGACTGCTTCGGTTTGTTCCGAAATCGCAGGCACGATGCGGCCAAAACCCTCCACACTTTGGTCCGGTTTTCCGGTGGCATCGTCGCGGGCGTGCAGGTGCAGGATGGCGGCTCCTGCTTTGGCGGCCGCAATGGCGGAGGCTACGATGGCCTCTGAATTTGCAGGCAAATGCGGCGACATCGAAGGCGTGTGAATAGCCCCCGTGATGGCGCAGGTGATGATAACGGGCCGGCGTTTGGCCATGGAGGTCTCCTATTCGGCGGCAATCTGTTCTGAATCCCGGATCAACCCACGCAAAACAGGTGGCGTCACCGGCAGTGCGGTGATCTTAACGCCATAGTCGCGCAGCGCATCTTCAATCGCGCTTGTCAAAGCAGAAGGAGCACCCAACCGTCCGCCTTCGCCGCCGCCCTTGATGCCATATTCAGTGTAAGGAGATGGGGTTTCAACATGGCCCAGCTTGAAATTCTGCGGCATTTCGTTGGCCGTAGGCATGGCGAATTCCGCAAAGTTTGGGTTCGCAAATTGCCCGTCCGAATTGTAATGGAACTGCTCGCTCAGCGTCGTTCCGATACCATTTGCCGTGCCACCCCACACTTGTCCTGCGAGCGTGCGTGGATTTACGATGGTGCCATTGTCATGCACAGCAGTATAATCGAGCATTTCGACCTTACCAGTACCGGGGTCTACCTCGACCGCGACGATATGGCAGATATGGCCAACGATAGGATAGAAAATCCCTAGATGCTTGCGGTCCTCATCGGGATCTGTGGACAGCGGATGGTCGTAGACGGCAGTTGTCTCAAGCCCGCTGTCGAATTCCTCGCCATCAGGGAAACTCAGGCGAAAAAAGCTCGACGTCAGCGCAATTTCACCAAAGCTCTTTTCCTGATCCTTGAGACCTTTGACGGCGACCATGCCATTTCTTAATTCCATGTCTTCCGGACGACGCTGCAGCATATGCGCGCCAAAGCGTTTGAGCCGTTCTTCGAGCTTGATCGATGCAGAGACACAGGCACCGGCGATCATGGCCGTAAAGCGACTGCCTTGCGGGCCGACCCCGTTAAATCCGGACTGGCTGTCGGAGTAGTTGAAGACGATATCTTCGGGGGCCACGGTCAGGCGTTCCGCTAAAATCTGCGTCACAACAGTTTCCGGCGAATTGCCGACCATCGGTGAGTTCAGCGTGATGAACAGCTTGCCCGAGGGGTCGAACCGCGCGGTGATACCTTCAGGGGTGGACGTCAGAGTGAAACCGGGCGTGGCCTTGTTGTTCAGTGACCACCATTCGGTCGGCCCGTAAACGCTGCGCTCCATACAGGTTGCCACGCCGATGCCGACGCAGCGTCCTTCAGCTCGCATTGCCTTGGCCTTCGCGCGCCAGCCATCCAGATCGAACATCTCCTTGGCTTGCGAAAGCACTTTCTGGAAGTTACCGCTGTCGTAAATGTTCCCTGTAGGGATCATGTAGGGAAAGGCATCTGGCTGGATCATGTTCTGCTCGCGCAGCTCGACCGGATCGCGGCCAAGCTCGTCTGCGGTGGCATCAACCATGCGTTCCATCACCCAGTTTGTCACCTCGGAGCCAAAGCCGCGATAAGGCCCTTGTTGGCATTTGTTGGTCAGCACAGCCATCACCCGCATACCAAAGCTGGCGATCCGGTAGGGGCCCGTGACCTGCGCCATGGCATTGCCGTGGGTGCCCACACCAAATTGCAAGTAAGCGCCGTAGTCATCCATGACCGTAAAACGCAGTGATTTGAACGTGCCGTCCTTGTCCACCGCCAGTTCTGCATCATAGAGCCTGTCAGAGCCGTGACTGTCGGAATTGGTAAAATGTTCCAACCGATCTTCGATGTATTTCACGGGCACGCCCGCGAGGCGCGAAAGACCACCCGTCAGGATGATGATCTTGTGCGAAAACACCTTAGAGCCGAAACTGCCGCCGGTAAGAGCGGGCACGATACGCAACTCCCCCGGGGAGACACGCAGGGAGCCACCGATCACAAAGGGAATGAAGTTGTAGAAGTTCGAATTACAGTGGATCGTGTAGCCACCTTTAAACTGGTCATATTGTGCGACCACACCGCAGGTTTCGATCGCTTGTGCAGACGATCGGTGCCAGCGCAAACGGCGCTTGATGATGTGATCGGCGGCCGCAAAGTCGTCCTCTACCGGGCCAAAGCTGAAGCTTTCATCCAGAGCGATGTTACTTTCCCGGTCATCCGGATGCAGCAGCGCGTCGCCGGTCGCAGCAGCAGAGGTTTCGATATCGACGTTTGCGGGAAGGACTTCCCATTCCACCTCCACAAGTTCGGCGGCGTCCTCCGCAATATAGCGATCCTCGGCGACCACTGCGGCCACGACTTCGCCTACATGGCGGACCTGGTCGATGGCCATTGAATGTTGTGGCACCGGCGGAGAGGCGAAGCTGGGGCAGGGATCAACAACACGCGCCATGTCTTCGCCAGTATAGACGCCGATTACGCCGGGCAGAGCCTTGGCCTTGGAGGTGTCGATGCTGAGAATACGCGCGTGGGCATGCGGGCTCGAGACCATTGCCGCCTGCGCCATACCGGGCATTTTGAGATCGTCAATGTAGCCCCCATTGCCGGTAAGAATACGCGGATCTTCAACGCGTTTGATGCTTTGGCCAATCCAGGTGAGACCCGCGCGTGGCGCTTCGCGCTGGCGGCTGGGTGGAATGACGTTGGTGTCCAGATGCGATGCCATGATGACCTCCCGCGTGGGCTTCAGACGGGCTGAAGGATGGTGGTAGATTCTGCGTCCCGAATTGCCTTGGCGGCAGAGCGGATTGCGTTGATGATGAACTCATAGCCAGTGCAACGGCACAAATTGCCCGAGATTGCCTCGCGAATATCCGCGTCACTGGGATCGGGATTGGCATCCAGCAGTTCCTTTGCCGCGGCGAGCATGCCCGGCGTGCAGAATCCGCATTGGAGCCCGTGTTCTTCCCAGAAGGCCTGTTGAATGGGGTGCAACGCGCCGTCTTTGCTGTAGCCTTCGATGGTGGTGATGGCGCTTCCATCCGCTTGAACCGCAAACATTAAGCAGGACCGTAAGGCCTTGCCGTCTACGATCACGTTGCACGATCCACATACCCCGTGCTCGCATCCAACGTGTGTGCCGGGCAGCTCAAGTTCGTGGCGAATGAAATCTGACAACAGCATGCGTGGTGGTACAAAAGCCTCACGCGTCCGGCCATTGACTGTCACACTGATCGCTTTTTTGCTCACTTTGTCCTCCATCTATTTGCCTGTCCGTTGCACTGCCGCCTGCAACACACGCGGTATTAAAGTACCAAGCAGGTCACAACGATAGGCAGCACTGATGTGTTCGCTGTCGGGCGGGTCTGCCGCAGTGACAGCAGCCTGCGCGGCTTGCTCAAAAACATCGATACCGGGCGCGGCACCAGTCAGTGCTTTCTCTTGTGCTGTCAGGCGGTAGGCGTGATCGGCGAGACCAGCGACTGCGATGCGTGGTGCTACGATGCGCCGATCCACAACCTGCAATGTCGCAATAACAGTGCACCACGCATAGTCACCTTTGCGCATGGCGACTTCTTCAAATCCCCACCCGGTTCCATGGTCCAAGATCGGGATGCGTACCTCGGTGAGCATTTCGTCAGGCTCAAGGGCGGTTTCATAGGTTCCTACAAAGAAATCCTGTGCGCTTATGTTGCGTGACCCTGTCGAGCGAGCGGCGACCATCGTTGCGTCCAGCATTTGCATCAACGCGGGCATTTCGGAGGCGGGATCCGCATGGCACAGATTCCCGCACAAGGTGCCCCGGTTCCGCACCGCTGCATGGGCGATCCAACCATAGGCTTCCACCACCATCGGCAGGTGCGTCGCAACCAGTTCCGAGGCCTTGATATCCCTATGACGAGCCAGAGCGCCAATGACAATTTGACCCTCTTGCTCCCGGATGTAAGCAAGCCCCGGCAGTCGATTTATATCGATCAGCCGCTTGGGCGCCGCCAACCGGTAATTCATCATCGGAACCAGGCTTTGCCCGCCCGCTAGTATCCGCGTGTCGGTTTCCTCGCTCAGCATTGTCAGGACAGCCTGCAAGTCTGTGGGACACTCATAGTCGAATGCAGATGGCTTCATTTTCTCCCCCTTTTCAGGTTAACCGGCAAAACGCGGCTCAGGCACGCCCTTGATCCCCAGCCCGCGGATGCGGAATAGGCTTCCAGCAGCGAACTGCGGTTTGGTCTGCTTTTCAAATCCATCATGAGTAGCTGGGTGACTGACGCGCGCCATTGATGTTACGTAAATGTCGGTCAAATCGGGCCCGCCAAACATTACCGAAGTGATGTTGCGCACCGGCATGGAAATCTTGCGCTCGATCGTCCCATCCGGCGCATACCGTATTAAATCTCCCGATATGACTTGCGCGTTCCACAAATATCCTTCGCCATCCACAGTTGAGCCATCTGCAAACCCGGCGTCCTTTTGGGTTGAGGCAAAAACGCGTTTGTTTGTCGGTGTTCCGCTTGCAAGATCATAGTCGTAGGCGCAGATCTCGTTTTTGAACGTGTCTGCAAAATAGAAGGTTTTGTCATCTGGGCTCCAGCAAGGGCCGTTTGAGCAGATAATGCCGTCTTCGACCTTATGTATGCTCATGTCTGGATCAAGGCGCCAGAGACCACAGATGCCAAGCTCCTCTTGGTCATCCATACCGCCCGCAAAGAAACGGCCCATCCGGTCGCATTTCCCGTCATTCAAGCGTGTGCGGCGTGGGTCGTCATTGACCTTGGCGATCAAATCGAGGGCATCTGTATCAAAGTCAAAGGTATAAAATCCGTCCGACAAGGCAAGGACTGCTCCTCCTTCGCAACGCAGTGCCATCGCGCCCACATCTTTGGGTAGGGGCCACGACCTAATGTCTCCTGAAACTGGATCCAGACGCCAAATCGCGTCTTTCCCAACACGCGGACCTGTGCTGTCCACCCAATAAAGCATCGCGCTCTCGACGTCCCACACAGGGCCTTCGCCCAAATGGTTTTCGCACTGGATCAGGCATTCGATGGAGAACGTCGATGACATTTGATCTGAAGCCTCCCAACTTCGACTTGCGACTCGCTCTATCCCAATACTTGCATTTATTATACATACGTACAATAAAATAATTAAATATGCAGGAGTCAGAGGCGGAGATCGGCAAGTGTTGAGCCGTGTCCAGTACTTAAATCGGTGACCTTCTCGGAGACCTCTGCATTCCTCAATATTACTTTGAAGTTGCCACGTAGGGAGCGAATGATCTTGCTCCGATTAGTGGTCACGTTGCGTATTTAAAGCATGAACGCTCTGGAGGCAGATGCCTGTGCTCTCCCATCCTTGTTCCGAATGAACTGCGAACACATTAGACAGCTCATGCCGACATTCATCCGTTCAAGCTTTGAGCGGGCACTACTCTGCGCTGTGACCCTGTCTTCTTCACGATGGAGGAGATCAGAGCGAAGAATATAACCTGTTGGCCCTTGTTCTCTTCCATGTCTTCCCAATTCAATAGGGCTGCTTCATCTAGGCTCATCTCCTGACGAAACCCTTGCAATAGCGCACGATCGCGAGACGTAAGCGCGACCGCTTATTGTCGAGAAAGAAGACCCATTATTGTCGAGAAAGAAGACCCAATAACCAAGAAGCAACGGACCAGAGCTAAAACCGTCAATTCAGCGGCACTGGAGCTTACCAAAAGCAAGCGATCCGGTTGGAAACACGCGAAGCACGCAGCGCAATGCTCGTCGATACTTTAAACATACGTATTGCCGAAGATCGGCCAAATGCAGGTTGCCAAGATTGAAACAACTGGCGTTATCAGTGCTCTTAAACCGATCTGGTCTACAAAACCCGCAACGGCCAACCGAGTGCGCCAGCAGATTGAGGCTGTTCTGGACGACGTAACTGCCCTTGGTATCCGTGCCGGGGATATTCCGGCGCGGATGCGAGGGTATCTAGATCACCACTTTCTAATACCTACAAAAGAGCGGGTAGGGGAGCATCATCCCGCGTTGCCCAATGCCGACATTGCAGATTTCATCTCTGACTCTAGCACGCGAAGTGGTCTCTTCGTCCCAACTCTGGGGTTCACTAACTTGACCGCAGCACGGTCCGGCGAAACCCGATCTAAGTGGAAATGTTCTAGCTCTGTCGTCATAGAGCGAATAAGCGGCGGTCAGCTGTAACGAGAACACTTCCGAACAGACAAAGATCGTAAACTCAAAGCTGTGGTTTTCATTGCCCGCTTTTCGTCGCGCACCAGATGATGGTTGCCGAAGCGACAGAAGTCTCAGTTGCGGACTCTACCGCCAATTCGAACCAACCATGGGCAGGCATGCAAATCTAGGATAGGCTTTAGGCCCGTGTCGATTTTCAGAAAAAACAATGAAGGGCTATGCAAGAATCGGTTTTTTCGCAACAGTGTAAGTTACAATATTAGACCAGAAAATTCGGAGCCGCTGCTTGAAACGGAATTCACGCTTATCCCTCGCGCTGCACGCACTTAGCCATATGGCATATGATACCGAAGAGGCTCAAACGTCCTCTGATATTGCAGATCATGCTGGGACCAACCCTGTTGTCGTCCGGCGGGTTTTGGGCAAGCTTCGGTCGGCTGGATTGCTCGTGTCAGAGCGCGGGCATTCAGGGGGATGGCGGTTGGCGCGCGATACAAAACACATAACGCTAGCTGATGTCTATGACGCGCTCGGAGAGAGCCTTGTTGCATCGAGAGCGCAGACAGAAGCGAGAACCTGTTCGGTGGAGCGATCATTGGAAGCTCAAGTCTTTCAGATTATGCAGGAAATAGAAGAAAGTTTGATCGAGCGCCTGTCGCGCACAACGATTGCAGATATTCAAAAATCAACAAGACAGGCGCCCTCTCGTGCCCATTGAAAGAGTCAACAGTAGCCCGTTGTCTGCGCATGTTTTGGAGTCCAGCATGATCGGAGCAGCGCGTATCAGTTTTTATGTGATAATCCGTACACTGAGGAGCACAGCATGAGTGATCAACGTGTTCCGGTAACACTTCTGACCGGTTTCTTGGGAGCCGGGAAGACGACCCTTCTCAATGCAGTTCTTGCTGACAGTACTGGCGGGCGTGTCGCTGTGATTGTCAATGAGTTTGGCGAAGCAGGGCTTGACCATGATCTCATCACCGAAAGCAGCGATGAGGTCGTGCTGATGTCTTCGGGTTGTCTATGTTGTTCGGTGCGTGGAGACCTTGCACGTACAATGCTGGGGCTGATCGACAAGCGCAATTTGGGTGCTTTAACATTTGATCGCGTCGTGATCGAGACGACGGGTTTGGCTGATCCTGGGCCAATCGTTCAAACCCTTGTGAACGACCGGGACCTCAAGCGAACAACGCGGTTGGACGGAGTGGTCACAGTCGCCGATGCCGCTAACGGAATGACGACGTTGGATACGCAGTTTGAAGCCGTTTCGCAGGCAGCTGGGGCTGATGTGATCATTTTGAGCAAATCTGATCTTGTCGAATCTGAAGCATTGGCCGCGATTGAAACAAGGCTGCGCGGGCTGAACCCGACCGCCCCTATCGTCAGAGCTATTCGAGGTGAAAACGCTCATCAGCACATGTGGGGTCTGTCAGGTGTGCGGCAGGATGTGACGCACTCTGAGGCACTCGGCTGGTTGCAAGTTCCGAGCTCTGCGCCAAGCGATCCGCTGCAGAACCTCACAGGTCTGGCCTCAAAGCAGGTAGAAAGCGCATCGTTTTTCCCGCATGATAAGCGTATTCGAAGCGTTTCGATCATCCTAGACGAGCCGCTTGAAGATAAAGTTTTTGATGATTGGCTCACGAATTTGGTCGCTTTACGCGGGGCCAATTTATTGCGGATCAAAGGCCTTGTTTTTCTCAACGGCATTGAAGCGCCTTTTGTGTTCCACGGAGTACAACATATCTTCGATGACCCAGTTCCAATCAAAAATTGGAATCAGAGCGATCGAAGAAGCCGGATCGTTATCATTGCGCGCGATCTGTCAGAAAGCCGGTTACGTCGCTGCCTAAGGCCGCTCGCCAAAGAAACGGAGATCTCGCTGACCAATGCGAGTTAAGAGGACATTGAAATGGACGGGGCGCCAAATAGCCTCCGTAAGTTGTGTTCAAGCGCTTTGTGGCTTGATCGCTCTAAGCAGTGTTCCTGCCGAAGGCCACCCGCATGTTTTTGTCGATGGTGGTGTGCATTTCTTTTTTAAAAACAATCGCTTTGCTGCATTGCATGTCACATGGGTCTACGACGAACTTGAAACCCTTTACATTTTATCATCGCACAACCTCTCGTTAAATGCCGAAGGTAGACTAAGTGATGCCGACCGTAGAGAACTTGTGCGGCATCGTAGTAACTGGCCCCGCGATTTTGATGGCTCTGCACACCTGTCGATTAATGAGAAACCCGTCTCGTTGAAATGGCCAAAAGAGTTCGATGCTCAGGTGGTGGATGACCGGTTGCGGATCACTTTCACACGTGAGTTGGAAAAAACGGTCCCATTGACTGGTCTGAAAGCGGAAGTTGCCTTTTATGAGGCAACATACTTTTACGCATTCGCGGTCACAGAGCAGCCCGAGTTTGTGGATTCTGGGAACCGGTGCGATACAGAGGTGCTTAAGTACGATCCAACATCACAAGATCTGCAATTGCAGGCAACGCTGTCCCAGCTGAGCCGAGAGGAGACATCGGGGATCGTCAAAGTCGGGGCGCTCTTTGCAGACAGAGTACTTGTGACATGCACATAGTGTTAGCTCTCGTTACTGCACTGATGGCTGCGTCTCTCGCGATAGGGGTTATCGATCTCAGTCGGGTCGCGATATGGGCTATTGACGCGCAGCGCGATTTTCAAAACCAAATGGCTGGTGCAATACGCGCACTGAAAAACGGGGACAGGTACGCCTATTTTTCGATTCTGGGTGCTACAACGGCATATGGATTTGTTCATGCTTTAGGGCCCGGTCACGGAAAATACCTTGTTGGCGGCGTGGGGCTAGGAACGTCGATTTCTGTCCATAAGCTAATAAGCTTAGCTGCCGCTTCCAGCCTAGCACAGAGCCTTTGGGCCATTGTTCTGGTATATGGTGGGTTCTTGTTCATAGAGCTGTCTGCACATCAATTGACGATGCTGGCAGAGGACTACTTGGCTCCGCTAAGCTATTTGGCCATTGCGAGCGTAGGTCTCTTGCTTGTGTGGCGCGGAGTACATGCTCTAATGCGGGTCGATGGGTCTGTGAAACGCCACCAAAGTCTTGTCTCCCCAAACAGGTTTTCTTTCGCTCAGCAGCATGCGATTGGTTTTTACGAAGCCGGGACCAAATGGGGCGTTTCTCAAGAGTCCTCAGTACGCGCGTCCTGTGCAGAGGAGTGCGACTGTCGAGCCCATGGCCCCACGCCAGAACAGGCCGCTAGTGTCAAGACGTTGCGAGACGCGTTAGCTCTGATCCTGAGCATTGCAATTCGTCCGTGTACCGGCGCCATTTTCCTACTTGTGATCGCATGGCAAATGGATCTTGCGCTTGCAGGGGCGCTCGCCGTTTTGGCCATGGGATTTGGCACGGCTGCACTGACGTCATTGGTTGCGCTTTCAAGCGTTGCGGCCCGCAGCTTCACTATGTTTTCAATTCAATCGGGCCGTGGCTGGTGCTTTGTCATGCCAGGAATACAAGTTTTTTCCGGCGGAATGATGACACTGATCAGCTTGGGTCTATTGGGTTTCAAGCTCACGTTGTAAACGCTCATTACTGTTGGACGACACACATATTTAGAGCATAAAGGTGGTCGGCATAATCGTATCCGTCGAGCATGACACCACCTTTCAAACCCATCCCAAGTTTCTTGAGTACACGGATCGAGTGAAAATTGTTCGGATCGACAATTGGGCCGATACGGTAAATTTCCCCGCGGGCACTGGCGGTTGCTATCAACCCTTGCGCTACCTCAGTGGCATAGCCCTGACCCCACGCCCATTTCGCCGTTCGAAACCCGATCTCAGCGCCGTTCGGTCCCACACGATTACGGTCGCATGAAAGGCTGACATAGCCCATACACCGATCATCTTGTTTTTGTGCAGTTGCAAAGCAAACCGGCAGAGTAACTATAGCTTGCGGGGATACTGCACTTTAAAGCCACTGTGCCTGAGCCAGTTCGGTCAACGCACCGTTTTCGCAGTACTCCATGACATTCGGACCACCAAGAATGTCATGGACTGTATACACATCATCTCCATGCCATGCTTTAAGCCAAAGACGTTCTGTTTCGATCATTGGGAGCTGCACTGCCCCAGACAATGGGTTGCATCGCGTCTCACAAGGAACGCCGCCCAAGAAGCCATACGAAAAACATACCGCCAACAAGCCCGGTCACGATACCGATAGGCATGTCTTCTGGTGCCATGATCGTGCGTGCGGCAATATCAGCCCAGAGCAGAAAGATTGCACCGACGAGCGCTGATGTAGGCAGAACACGGGTATAGTCACCCCCCACAAGCATGCGTGCAATATGCGGGACCATGAGGCCGACAAACCCGATAATACCGGAGAACGCGACCATCACCCCGGTGATTAGGGCCCCGATCACAAAAACAACGAGTCTGAACCGCGCCACTGCGATACCAAGTGTGGCGGCGGTTTCATCTCCAATTGTCATAGCGTTCAATTGGGTTGTCCGTAGGGTTAGCCACGCACCGCAAAAGACGAGGATCACGAGTGGGTAGACCAATTGATCCCATTGCGCGAGACCAAGGCCTCCGAGCATCCAGAAAACCACCGTATGAGAAGCACGCGGATCGCCAAGGAATATCAAACCGTTTGCAGCAGCCACAATGATGAAAGATACCGCGACGCCGGCAAGGACCAATCGATCCGCGCTTGATGCATCCGCGAGGCGCGAGACGCCAAGGACAATCAGCGTTGCGGCCAGTGCTCCGATGAATGCCAACAGCGGTACCGTCAAAAGCCCCAGGAACAAACCCGAATGCAGTAGGGCGAAGATCGCACCAAACGCGCCCCCTGATGAGATACCCAGAAGATGCGGGTCGGCCAATGGGTTGCGGGTAACAGCCTGAAGACTGGCGCCGACGATTGCCAAACCTGCGCCCACCATCATCGCCAGAATGGCGCGCGGAAAGCGGATGTTCCAGACAATCGCTTCGCGGCCTTGGCTCCAAGTCTGTTCAACGAGACCTGGCGAAAGTTTGTTGGCCAATACGCCCCACACTGTGCCCGCAGGAACCGCAACGGCACCAACGGATACAGCGATAGACAAGGAAAAAACCAGAACCGTTAGGCCGCCAAACAAAAGAAAGGATCTGCTTGCCCCTTTTGCTGGGGCTGACCGCGCGGTCGTGCCACTCATCGATCAATTAGCCCAGAACGCCTCGGCAAGGGTTTTGATAGCCTGGATGTTGCGTGGACCCGGCGTGGCCTCAACATATTCGAGGGTCACAAACCGGTCATTCCGAACTGCGTCGATCTTTGAAAAGGCGGGATTTGACATCATGAACTCACGTTTCTGCTCTGCAGTGACCTGACCATAATTGACGATTACAATCACTTCGGGGTTCTGTTCGACAACTTCTTCCCAGGTCACTGTGCCCCAGCTTTTCTCAAATCCGTCCATGATATTAGTGCCACCTGCGGCTTCAATCAGCGCGGTAGGCATGGCAAAAAGTCCTGCAGTGAACGGCGCATCTTCACCACTATCGTAAACAAAGGCACGCGGCGGTTCTCTGGATTCGAGTTTATCGATAAACGCCGCGAGGTCGGCTTTGTAGCCATCCACGAGGGCGGCGGCCCTTTCTTCGACATCAAAAATACGACCGAGGTTCATCAGGTCGGTATACATGTCCTCGATACTGGCCCGGTCTTTGTCCATGATGTGGGTGCAGCTTTCCGTCAACTCGTAAACCTGAATGCCGAAGGGTTCCAAGGTCTCGGGTGTGACCTCGCCCCCGACTTTCATACCGTAGTTCCCGCCCGCAAAGAAAAAGTCTGCATCTGCGCCAACGAGGACTTCTTTTGACGGGTAGCGTTCGGACAATTCAGGTAATGCCGCGACACCCTTGCGCATTTCCGCGTCGAGCTTGTTCCACCCATTTATTCCGGTGTAACCTACCATGTGTTCGGTCAAACCAAGCACCAACATCATCTCAGTCAGGTTTACGTCATTTGAAATTGCGCGCGCGGGTGGTGCGTCGAATGTCACTGTGCGGTTGCAGCTTTCGACACTGGTTTCGGCCGAGGCCAGGCCTGCGCTCAGGCCGAGCGAAAGAGCGCTGAGAATGATAAATCTCATAGTGTTTTCCTTAGGTCTAAAGTTGGAATGTCAGGTGATTAGAATTGCTGGGCGCAAGACGTTCTTGCCTGGCTGTTACGGCGAATGCCTTTGAAACGGCGCTTTCGGTAAGAACGATGTCGTGTGGTCCAAAGCCAATGGCGTGCCCATTGTGCAGCATCAACACGTCATCGCAGACCGATGCGGCCATGTTCAGATCATGCAATGACGTGACAATCGTAAGCGGCAGATCGCGGATCAAGGCCAGAACTTCAAGTTGATGTCGAATATCGAGATGATTGGTCGGTTCATCCAAGATAAGGAGACGCGGCTGCTGCGCTAAGGCGCGGGCGACCATCACGCGCTGTCGTTCGCCGCCCGAAAGCGTGCCAAGTCTGCGGTGGGCAAAGCGGCCCAGATCAAGACGATTTAACGCATCCTGGACTATGGCGGCATCTTTTGCCCCCGACATGCCGCCAAAGCCTTTTCGATGCGGCGTGCGCCCGAGCGCCACGATCTCCCGCACACTCAACGCAAAGTCGGTCGGTTGCTCTTGTAGGACTGCGGCGACGAATTTTGCAGTTTCGCGCGCGGACAGCGTCCAAATGTCGATGCCGTCGACCTTTACACATCCTTCGGATGGAGCATGGAAGCGATAGAGCAAGCGCAAAAGCGTCGATTTCCCGGCCCCGTTTGGTCCAACAACCCCAAGAACCCGACCGGGCATCAGTTCGAAGCTAACGGGATGTAACACACGCTGCCTGCTCTTTGGGATAACCCAACACGCATTCTCGACCTTTAGGTGGGCTGCGACCGCCAAAAACTTTGGTGACCGAGGGGGAGATTTGCTATCGATCAGAGCATGGTGCGTTGGCAGATCTTTCATGTCTCAATCCTTTTTTGATTGCCTCGACACATGCCTGGTCGTCTGGGCGTCGTTCATTCTGCAGCGACTTGATCGAAACGCGACACGAGTGGCGAGGCGGTGCGGATGGGTGGGAACCGTCCAAGGATGTTGGCTCTCAAAAGCTCAGGTCGATCTTTTCGGTCAAGAAACCCTTCCGGGGCTTTTTTGTAGCGTTCTATAAGTTCCAATAGCGCGTCGACATGTTCGGGTTGCTCGGGGTCAAGGTCGCCAAAGACATAGGTAAATTTGTCGTCCTGGCTCAGTGATGCAATGCAAGGTCGCTTGCATTGACTCATGCAGTGCACACCGCGAAGCATCACACCCGCTGCCGTCAGTGCGTGAATGCGTGCGTGAATTGCCTCAGCAAGACGCGATCCTCCACGCGTATCAGTTTCAGGTTCGCGACCGTCCCTGCATGTCATGCAAATCGACAATATTGCGTGTTCATCGCTCATACGCTCAGAGCCTCAGAATGTAATGTTGTAACGTTTCTTTATGTAATCGCACATGTTACGAGACGTCAAGCGCAATAGATGCGAAGGGCAAGACAGTGCATAACCAGGCAAATCGGGTCACGCATACGGACCGTGTCTTACGTTATCTAAGCGAGCAGCAACGTCCTCTTTCCGCATATGACATTTTAGAAGGTCTTCGTTCAGACGGGGTCACGGCGTCGACGACAGTGTATCGCGCGCTCGAGAAACTGTTAAACGCAGGCCGGGTGCACCGGATCGAATCCCTAAACGCTTGGACCGTCTGTTGCGGCGAACATGACCACGACACGCCCGTCTTCGCGATTTGTGACGATTGCGGCAACGTCACTGAACATGTTGTTTCTCAATTTACACATTGCATTGCAGACCTGTCCGAACGGACCGGTTTTGCCCCCAACCACACAATTCTTGAAATTCACGGCCGATGCAGCGATTGCAACTCCGGCGTTTCAGCCCATTGAAAGCATAAACAATGGACCAGATCGCAAAAGTACCCGTAACTGTTTTGACCGGTTTTCTTGGAGCTGGAAAGACCACGCTTCTCAACAGGATCCTTACGGAACGCCATGGCAAGAAATATGCCGTCATCGTGAATGAGTTCGGCGAGGAAGGTATCGACAACGATCTTGTGGTCGATGCCGACGAAGAAGTGTTTGAAATGAACAATGGCTGCATCTGCTGCACCGTTCGCGGCGATCTGATACGTATCCTCAGCGGTCTGATGAAACGGGCCGATCAGCTTGATGCGATCATTGTTGAGACCACTGGCCTTGCCGATCCAGCGCCTGTTGCGCAGACCTTTTTGTCGATCAGGATGTCGCCAACTGCACTAAACTTGATGCTATTGTGACGGTTGCGGACGCTGTGCATCTTGATGGGCAGCTTGGTTCACATCATGAGGCCGAAGAACAGGTCGCCTTTGCCGATGTAGTCCTGCTCAACAAAACGGACTTGGTCGACACCGACGGGCTAAGATGGGTCGAAGCGCGTATTAGAAAAATCAATCCCTATGCCAAGATCATCCGCACGGCACATTGCTCCGCCCCGCTTGAAGAGGTTGTGGGGCTGAACGCCTTTAGTCTTGACCGGGTGCTGGAGGTCGAGCCTGATTTTCTGACTTCGGATCATGATCATGCGCATGATGATGATGTGACCAGCGTGTCTTTCACGACCGAAACTCCGCTTGATCTGGAGAAGTTTGAAACGTGGTTCGGAAAACTCCTGCAAACACGTGGCCAGGATATTCTACGCTCGAAAGGCATTCTCGACTTCGCCGGGCAAAACGATCGTTACGTATTCCAAGGTGTCCACATGCTGATGAGCGGATCAGAAATGGGGCCCTGGCCTGAAAGCAAGCCGCGCAACTCACGTGTTGTGTTCATCGGGCGCGATCTCGACAGTATGGGCCTCGCGGAAGGGTTTGAAGCGTGCAAGGCGGCGTAACGGCTGAACTCCCGCGCAAAACCGGCCTTGAGACGACAGCGCTTGAGCAGCGTGGCACCCGGTGCGCCTTCGGTTCTCCTGTGACAGGCGCCGTGAGCCTTGGTGACGCAGTTGCCGTCAGTTTTAGCGATGGCATGCTGCGGTTTTTCCGTCCCGACAGGACGCCTCAAGAACTGAAGGTGCATCGGGGCGTTATCCTTTGCATGGCCGTTGATGGTGCCGGGCATGTCCTAACGGGCGGTGATGACGGACAATTTTTGCGAACGTCCCTGGATGGGGAGGTTGAGGAGTTTGCAAATTTTGGTACCCGCTGGGTGGATTGCGTTGCCGCAAGCGACGGCCAACTTGCCTGTTCGTCGGGGAAAGAAGTCCATGTTTGGATACCCGGACAAAGCAAAGTAACCGTCTTTGAACATGCCAGCACCGTTGGAGGGCTTGCCTTTGACGACAAAGGCAAACGCCTTGCTGTCAGTTACTATGGTGGAGCGACCATTTGGGCACGGGACAAGCGTTGGAAGTCCTTTAAACTCTTTTGGAAAGGGTTCCATGGTGACACCTGTTTTAGCCCAGACGGCAAGTATCTTGTGACATGCATGCAAGAAAACGCGCTTCATGCATGGCGCTTGCGAGACAAAGGGGATTTCGCAATTCCGGGCTATCCGGCAAAAATCAAAAGCCTCGCATGGGTCGGTGACATACCGCACCTTGTCACCTCAGGCGCGGATGAAGCCATCGCTTGGCCTTTCAATGGCAAAGACGGACCTATGGGCCGCAAGCCCGTTTGCGTGGCCTATAATGAAGATGAATTGGTCACCTGCGTGCATGCCTTGCCAGAACAAGACGCCGTTTTTGCCGGGTTCCGAGATGGCGCGGTGCAATTGGCAGAACTTGATGAAACGAAACCAGCGATTGTCATTTCTGGCTCAACCGGTTCAGAGGTCACAGATATCGCGGTTGCAGGGCGTTATATTTTGGTCGGTGACGCCGCTGGAAATGTGCTTTGGGCACCCCTTTGGGAAAAGACCAGCTTTGCATAACATGTTTAACACCACCCGTCCCGATCCCAACGCGATTGCCCGGGTATAGGCCCAGTTCACCAAAGCGTTCCAACCGCCGGACGACATCATCTTAAGCTTTGCGGAACTGCGATGTCATAAATTGGGGTGCCCACCGATCCAGACGGTCATCACCGCACGCGCGCCGGGCACGGGCATGCGCGACGGGCGTATCGCAAAACCGATTGCAGAGATCACAAAAGCAAATACCGCGCTACTCACCTGCGACTAAAAGGAATTCTCGCCCAATTGTATTTCGGGGCAATCGGCGCGCCGAAGCCCGCTGACGCACAAAGCACTTTTTGCGAAATAGAGATTCTTCTACAGAGCGAGCGTCAAGATTCAAGCAGGCCAATCGGACATTAGCGCAGATGCCAAAAAGCATCCCGAAGACGTTGCGCGGCAAAGCCGTCTTTGCGCCCTTGCACCTGACAGGCATCCGGGTTGGGGTGCTAATGTCTCTGCGCATCAGACACATTGACCCACTCGAGAAGTCCGTGAGCCAGAGTCTTAGCGAGGTTAAGATCAAGTTTGGCAAGCCCATTGGCATTTTATTTGCGAAAGGTTTTGATGAAGCCGAAGTCGTTTTTTTGTTATGATCGGCCTAGCTGAAAGATGCCGCGCTCAATGGCACGTACGATCCTCTATTCCCGCAACCGCACCGACATCGAATGCAAAGGAGGGCATCAAGGCGACTGGCTTCGAGCGCTACGACTGGAAAAGTACGGAACCTGTCCGCAAGACCGTCAACAGTGCCTTTAGGGCCGCGGATGTTTCTATTTTTGGGTCGCACGCCTTTCACCACATAATCGCTACGGTGCGAAAAACTGCACTTTCGTTGCTGGATTGCTCGCAACACCTCAGAACCTCGGCCATTCAGAAGTGCTGAAAACTGCACTGATCACCGGCCGATCGGTAGACGTTTTGAAAATTGACACTGCAGGTGGTCAAGGCTGCAGGAGATGCGGGAAAACGTGTGGGGACTGCGTTTGATTTTCGAAAATTGATTACACAAGATCAACGTTGTACAGATGTCTAATGGCGGAGAGACAGGGATTCGAACCCTGGGTAGGCTTGCACCCACAACGGTTTTCGAGACCGCCCCGTTCGACCACTCCGGCACCTCTCCGCGGGGGTCTTGTGCGGCGCGTTTAGTGCTTCTTGCGTTGTGTGACAAGAGCGGAATGACCAACGTTGCTGTGTCAAATTGAATTTCATTGCGTATGGCCGCTCAAGTCCTAAGTTCCACTGTGTGGGGCAAAAAACGTTTTGGAGGCAGAATATGACAGCATTGATAAGGGCCGGGGCACTCCTTTTAACGCTCACGGCAACACTTGTGGCGTGGACACCTTCTGCGAGGGCTGCAGATACAGATCGTCTAGAGGCGTTCTTAGAGGCCACCGGTTTCGACGTCGCACTTGAGAGCATGAAGCTCACCGCCAGTACGGCCCCACAGATGATTGGCTTGGAGGCTGATGACTTTGGTCTCCAATGGACAACACTGGTTGAGGATGTTTTCGATACTGATGTGATGCATGGCATGGCTGTCGATATACTGGCCGAAACCCTCGAAGATGATTTGCTGATCCACGCTGTGGAGTTTTACACCTCGGAACTCGGGCAGCGTTTGGTCGTTGTCGAAAATGCGTCGCATATGAACGAGGATGACGCGCTGAAATATGAAAGCGGTGAAGCAATCGTTGCCGGCCTTGTGCAGTTGGGCTCTCCGCGATTGGAGGAATTGAAACGGCTCAATGCCGCAATCGGATCTGAGGATGCCTCCATCCACGCGATCCAGGAGGTTCAGGTCCGTTTTTTGATGGCAGCAGCTGCTGCAGGCGTGATAGAATTACGAATGGATGAAAACGATCTGCGCGAGAACCTGAAAGGGCGCGAGGGGGAGATGCGCCGCAGCATGCAGATCAACGGGCTTACCGGTGCAGCCTATACCTATCAGGCTTTTGCGGATGAAGAGATCACCGCCTATGCCGACGCACTTGAGCAACCCAAGATGCAACGGGTGTATGAACTAATGAACGCGGTTCAATTCGAAATCATGGCCAATCGTTATGAGGAAATGGCTCTTGGTATGCGCGACCTGCGTCCGTCTCAGGAGTTGTAGAACCATGCGCGGGGTCTGTTTAGCACTTTTTCTGACAGTCATGGCCGGCCCGGTTTGGGCGAACGCGCGGGTTACAATCCTGATGGATGTGCTGAAGGTTTCTCATGTTGTCGAGATCTTGCGTACGGAAGGTCTCGCCTATGCAGCGGTTCTGGATCAGGACATGCTAGGCGGGCAGGGGGGGCCATTCTGGCAAGAACAGGTGTCTGCTATCTATGACGTTCAACGTATCTCTGAGCGGCTGCGCACAGCACTTGAAACACAAATGGATGCCGACGACATTGAGGCTGCGATCGCCTTCTTTGGCAGCAATCTGGGCCGTCAGATCATTGATCAAGAAAACACGGCGCGCCGTGCGATGATGGATCCTGATCTGGAGCAAGCCGCTCTGGATTTCTACGCCGAAAGCGTTGCAGCGCAGGACCCGATGACGGGCTTGATCACCACTTTCATTGTTGCAAATGACCTTTTGGACAGAAATGTCAGTGGCGCGATGAGTTCAAACTTTCAATTCTACAAAGGCCTGTCTGATGGTCGATATACATCGCAGTCGGAAGCTGACATTCTCAGCGACGTCTGGGAACAGGAAGCAGAGATCCGCGAAGACACGGATGGCTGGTTAAACGGGTTCTTGTTCATGGCCTATCAATCGCTCTCGGTTGAGGCCTTGCAGCAGTACATCGATTATTCGACCAGCCCCGAAGGACAAGCATTGAACGCGGCCCTTTTCGATGGCTTTGAAGCGGTTTACAGAGACGTGTCCTACGGCCTGGGGCGCGCCGTTGCGCTGAATGCGAAGGTCGACGACATCTAAGCATCAAGCGGTTGACAAGACGCGGGCTTTGGTGCAATTGCCCATTTCATCGCAGAGGGCCTAAATCGAAGGGGTCCTTTTAATTAACGTACATCCCCAAGGGATGCGCTGTTCGAGGTGGCCGATTGGCCAAAAAACGCCCGTTACCGGGGACCACAGAACGCGGTAGAGAAAAAGGAATACACATGTTTGCGGTCCTCAAGACTGGCGGCAAGCAGTACAAAGTTCAGGCGGGCGATATGCTGCGCGTCGAGAAACTGGCTGCTGATGCAGGAGAAATCATCCAATTTAACGAAGTGCTTATGCTTGGCGGGGACACACCCGTTGTTGGCGCACCATTCGTTAAAGACGCCGGCGTTCAAGCCGAAGTCGTCGATCAGGTCAAAGGCGAAAAGGTCATCAATTTCGTCAAGCGCCGTCGGAAACACTCCTCAAAGCGCACCAAGGGTCATCGCCAAAAGCTTACCTTGATCAAGGTAACGGACATTCTGGCGTCTGGCGCAGATAAATCTGGCGTGAAAGCTGCACTGGGCGCAGGCTCGGTATCAGCGACTGCTGTCGCTGCGGCTGCACCGAAAGCAGAAAAGAAAGCGCCCAAGAAAGCAGCCCCTGCCAAGGCAGAAAAGACAGAGGCAGCACCTACTGGTGCAGCGGATGACCTCAAAAAGTTGTCTGGCGTCGGCCCCGCACTTGAAAAGAAACTGATTGAGGGTGGCGTGACCACCTTTGCTCAGATTGCAGCATGGACCGAAGAGGACGTAGCTGCTATGGACGAAAAACTGTCGTTCAAAGGCCGGATCGAGCGTGAAGGCTGGATCGAACAGGCCAAAGAACTCAGCAAAGGCTAAGGAGAGACCAGATGGCACATAAAAAAGCAGGTGGTTCATCCCGCAACGGACGCGACTCCGCTGGGCGTCGCCTCGGCGTAAAGCTCTACGGCGGTCAACAAGCGATCCCTGGAAACATCATCGTGCGTCAACGCGGCACGAAGTTTTGGCCAGGCGCAGGTGTGGGCATTGGCAAAGATCACACGATTTTTGCAACCGTGGACGGCGCCGTGACATTCCACAAAGGTCTCAAGAACCGAACCTTTATTTCTGTTCTCCCGACGGCGGAGGCCGCAGAATAAGCCTATCCTCAGGTTTTGACATTTCAGGGGGATCGGCGACACCGCCGGTCCCTTTTTTATTTCCGCCACATTCATGTGTTAGACCCAATCGATGTCAGAGTGCATTAAAACCGAACGCCTTTTGCTGCGCCCCTATAAGACGGCGGATGCAGAGGTGATTGCCGCGTTGATCGCTGCGTGGGATGTGGCGCGTTGGCTCCCAAGGGTGCCCTATCCTTATGCGCAGGCGGATGCTGAAGCCTTTATTGCACGCCATCTCGATGATCCAAACGCTTTCACGATCACATGCGATGGACACGTCACCGGCGGGTGCGCGATCCATGATGAATTGGGCTACTGGTTGGGCACACCGTTCTGGGGGCAGGGGTACGCCACAGAAGCTGCAACGGGCCTTGTGGCTAGATACATGTCGCAAGGTCACGACGTGCTTTTGTCGGGCCACCAGATTGGCAATGCCGCTTCGCGTCACGTGTTGAACAAGCTTGGCTTCCTGCCCAAAGAAATCGCAGACGTTCACAGTCTGTCTCATGGAAAACCCGTGCAGGTTCAAAAAATGGCGCTGACCGCGCAGGGTTGGCAGGCACGATCATGAGCGTTGCCCTGACGAGTTTTGCAATCTTTGCCGCCTCTCAGGTTGGCACACCAGGGCCTGCTAACATGGCGCTTTTAGCCACTGGCGCGCGGTATGGATTTCGCGCAGCCATGCCGTTTGTCCTGGGCGTCGTCCTTGGCAAACAACTGGTCATTTGGCCGGTGGGCTACGGCCTGATGGAATTGGCGGATCGCGCACCTTGGGTGTTTGTGACCCTGAAATATGTATCCGCTGCGTATATCATCTGGCTGGCCTGGAAAGTGGCAAACATGCGCCTTAAAGCGCAAGACGTCATTGGCGATGCTCCAGGCTTTACTGCCGGGTTGGTGGTACACCCTCTCAACCCCAAGGCCTGGGCCATGATTATCGGGGGTTTTACAGCATTTGTGACCCCCGGCACGCCGACGTTCGAGGCGACGCTGAGTATTGCAGTGGTGCTGCTGAGTTGCCAATTGCTGCTGCAACCCCTGTGGGCGCTCGCCGGAGACGGCATCGCGCGGACGGTTGCTGGCACGACGATGGAACCTTACTTAATGTGGAGCCTCGCGTTTTTGACGGTTGCTTCGGTACTTTTCGTGTTGTTCGGAGGAGGAGCATAACGATGGAAATGGAACGTATTCCAATACAGACAGTGGTGGAAAGTGATCGCTTTGATTTGCGCCCGTTACGGCGCGCTGACATGGGGTTGATCGAGCTCTATGGCGGTGACGAACGCGTTGCACGCATGACGACGTCTATTCCGCATCCCATTCCGCCAGGTATGACAGAGGCCTATGTTTCCCGTGGGATGGAAACCGAGCGGGACGAAGACATCTGGGTCATCGATGGGAGCAAATCAGGAGCCGCTGATCTGATGGGCGTGATCTCTTTAAAGCGTATGGACCGGGACCAGTCCGAAGTCGGCTATTGGGTCGCGCCCCCGTATTGGAATACCGGATTAGCTTCGGATGCAGTGCATGCGCTGATTGCCGCTAACCCACTTTCCAACAAAACGATCTTTGGCAGCGTTTTTCAGGACAATCCAGCGTCTGCACGTGTTTTGACGCATTGCGGTTTTGAATATTTGGGCGATGCGGAGAGTTTTTCGGTTGCGCGCGACACGACAGTGCCCACCTGGACTTACCTTAAGAAGCTTTAGAAAGCGCTGCGGCGCAGGGAAACCATCATGAAATTCCTCGACCTGTGCAAAGTCTACATCCGCTCCGGTGCAGGTGGCGGGGGCTGTGTCAGTTTCCGACGCGAGAAATACATTGAGTACGGCGGGCCTGACGGCGGTGACGGTGGCACTGGTGGTTCGGTCTGGGTCGAGGCCGTTGACGGTTTGAATACGCTGATCGACTTTCGCTATCAGCAGCATTTTTTTGCCAAGAATGGTCAGCCCGGTATGGGGCGCCAGCGCACTGGTAAGGATGGCGACAACATTATCCTGCGTGTCCCAGTTGGAACGGAAATCCTTGATGAGGATCAGGAAACTGTGATCTGTGACATCACCGAGATGGGCCAGCGCGTACAATTGGCGCGGGGTGGTAACGGCGGTTTTGGAAATCTACATTTCAAATCTTCAACAAATCAAGCGCCCCGTCGGAGCAATCCAGGACAAGACGGTGTTGAACGCACACTTTGGCTCAGATTGAAGCTTATCGCTGATGTTGGCCTGTTGGGGCTGCCAAATGCAGGAAAATCAACCTTCCTTGCGGCGACGTCGAATGCAAGGCCAAAGATCGCAGATTATCCTTTTACAACATTGCACCCAAACTTAGGTGTCGTAGGAGTGGACAACACCGAGTTCGTTGTGGCTGATATTCCTGGTCTTATTGAAGGAGCTTCCGAGGGCAGGGGATTAGGCGATCTTTTTCTGGGGCACGTGGAACGCTGTGCTGTTTTGTTGCATCTGGTAGATGGGACATCAGAGACGCTGGCAGATGACTATTTGACGATCATAAATGAGCTGCAAGCGTACGGTGGTGGGCTGAACGAGAAGCCACGTGTCACCGTACTCAACAAAATTGATGCGCTGGACGACGACGCGCGAGCGGAAGCACGGGCGGCTTTGGAAGAAGCATCTCGCGGCCCTGTCATGGAGATGTCGGGCGTTGCGCGTGAAGGCGTTACTGAGGTGTTACGCGCGCTGCGACATCAAATTGACGATGATCGCCTCCGACACAAGGCTGTTGAGGAGCCAGAGCAATGGCATCCCTGATCGACGCACGTCGACTTGTCGTAAAAATCGGTTCAGCCTTATTGGTAGACCGAACTGAAGGTGGGTTGAGACAAACTTGGCTGTCCTCTCTCGCAGAAGATGTGGCCTGGCTCAAGGCGCGCGGGACAGATGTTGTACTGGTGTCTTCGGGTTCGATAGCCCTCGGGCGTGACGTTTTGGGGCTGTCCGCGCATGATTTGCCGTTGGAACAGGCGCAGGCAGCCGCGGCGGTTGGGCAGATCCGGCTTGCACGCGCCTATGAAGAGGTCCTTGCCCCGTTTGGTATCACAACGGCTCAGGTGCTGGTCACGCTTGATGATAGTACGAACCGACGCCGCTATCTCAACAGTCGAGCAACGATGGAACAACTGCTGAGCTTCGGTGTCGTGCCGATCGTGAATGAAAACGACACCATTGCGACCGACGAAATTCGGTTTGGCGACAACGACCGTCTTGCAGCACAGATCGCCGTGACTGTCGGTGCAGACCAACTGGTTCTTTTGTCGGATGTTGATGGATTTTATTCGGCAAATCCAACGACAGATACCACGGCACGCCGTTTTGATTTGATCGATTCCGTTACGCCAGAGATCGAGGCGATGGCCGGAGATGCAGGGTCGGGACTCTCCAAGGGCGGTATGAAAACAAAGCTGATGGCAGCTAAAACGGCGACGGCTGCCGGGTGCCGGATGGCGATCACCGAAGGCTCTGTTCAAAATCCGCTGAAACGCCTCAGCGAAGGCGCTGCAGCAACCTGGTTTCGAGCGGAAACGAACCCCCAGGATGCCCGCAAGCGCTGGATTGCAGCGATGAAGCCCAAAGGAACGTTAGCGCTGGATACCGGTGCTGTCGCCGCGTTGCAGGCTGGCAAAAGCCTCCTGCCGGCGGGGGTGTTTAAGATCGACGGCAGTTTTCAGCGCGGCGATGCTGTGGCGATCATAGACGTCGACGGGCATACGCTTGGGCATGGTTTGGTGCGTTATACCGCAGAGGAAACGAACCGCATTCTGGGGCGGAGATCTCAGGAGATTGAAGCCGTGCTGGGCTATCCAGCGCGTGCCGCTTTGATCCATCGCGACGATATGGCACTTTAGATCACAACCACCCAAGACATCACTTTGCAAATAGGGATGAGCTATGAAAGATTTGGACAACATCGCTGAAGTCATGGCCGATATTGGCGCACGTGCAAAGACCGCTGCGTCGCATTTGGCCACGGCAACGGCAGAGCGCAAACACGCCGCGTTAATTTCTGCGTCTGAGTATATATGGTCCGACCGGGCCGAGATCATTGCTGCCAACGCCAAGGACCTCGCGTTTGGGCGCGACAAAGGTCTGAGTGACGCGATGTTGGACCGGTTGATGCTTGATGAAAACCGGCTGCGCGGGATCATCGACGGCCTGCGGGCTGTTGCCGAACAGCGTGATCCGGTGGGAGAGGTCATTGCGGCTTGGGATCAGCCAAACGGTTTGCACATCGAACGTGTTCGCACGCCTTTAGGTGTGGTCGGCGTTATCTATGAAAGCCGCCCCAATGTTACCGTGGACGCGGGGGCTTTGTGCTTGAAAGCCGGGAACGCGGTGATTTTACGCGGTGGATCAGAGAGCTTTCATTCGTCACTTGCATTGCACCGCTGCCTCGTGCGCGGTCTGCAGGACGCCCAGTTGCCAGAAGATGCGATTCAGCTTGTTCCCACGCGCGATCGCGCCGCAGTGAGCGAAATGCTGACGATGGTCGCGTGCATCGATGTGATCGTGCCGCGGGGCGGAAAAGGATTGGTCGGGCTTGTGCAACGCGAAGCGCGGGTGCCGGTTTTTGCGCATCTTGAAGGGATCGTGCATATCTATATCGACAAAGACGCTGATCCGCAGAAGGCTGCGCAAGTGGTGATGAACGCCAAAACCCGGCGCACAGGGATCTGCGGCGCGGCCGAATGCCTGTTGATCCATGAGGATGTGGCAAGCAGCATTGGCGTAGAAATTGTGCAAGCGTTGATGGACGCCGGTGTTGAAGTGCGTGGTGACGTATCTCTGTCGCGTCTTGCAGGCGTTCAGCCCGCACAAGAAGACGATTGGGGCAGGGAATTTCTCGACATGGTGATCGCGGCGCGCACTGTGCCCCATCTGGATGCAGCCGTCGCACATATTCAGCGCTACGGATCAAATCATACGGATTGCATCCTTACCGAAGACCCGGCTGCAGCACAGAAATTCATGTCAGAAGTGGATTCGGCTATTGTGATGCACAACGCCTCCACGCAATTCGCCGATGGTGGTGAATTTGGCATGGGGGCTGAGATTGGGATTGCGACCGGCAAGATGCATGCGCGCGGCCCGGTGGGTGCGATGCAACTCACAAGTTTCAAGTATCTCGTCAGGGGTGACGGCACCACACGAGAGTGATGGTAACCGGAGTATTCATCCGCGCGGCGCATTTGTACTGCGACCGCGCGTGTGTTTTTCGTAGTCGATGAGCGCGCTCAGAAGCGTAGTTTGACATCAGTGGTAGAAATTTCCGTCACCAGACGCCGATTTGCATCACTGGCGATCAAGGGCAGAAGTGCAAATTGCACCTGTGAGGGGCTTAGATCCGCAGGGACATCTTTGGTGGCCAGTACGTCCCACAAACGGCTGTCAATATTCAACTTGTCCGCTCGACCGTGGAGCAGCCATTGGTTATCAGACTGGCTGATTTCGATACGGCCACCATAAGGCATTGCCGTTTCCACACAGAGAAGCGCCAGGAAAGCAAGCCTGACGCAGGACCTGGGTTGCGGATCCATTGGACCCCAAGCGACACTCAGGCGCGGGCCCTGCATCACATCTTTCAAGATGGAAACGATTTCACCGCGTCCCATCTCCTGCTCACCCGCAGCGCCGAAGGCCACACGAAAATACCTGATGCGTGCGCTCGCGTTTCCGACACTCTCTTGAATGAGGTCCATTTCCGGCCCCGGTGTGTTGCCGGACATGCCTAAAAGTTCCAGACCATTGTTGATGGCGCCAATTGGCGATATCAGGTCATGACAAATGCGACTGCCGATCAGAGCACTCAAATCCGCGTTGCTCTGGCTCATTCAAAACTCCTGCGTGTGAAGGGTAAGATGGAAGACTTAAATGCCATATTTTCTCCCGGCATGCTTGTACGTCATCCCCAGTGTCCAGAGTGGGGCACAGGGCAAGTCCAAAGCAACATTGCGGGAAAACTGACCGTAAACTTCACAGATGAAGGTAAAGTAGTCATCGATAGCACACGTGTCGCCTTGCTTGCAGTCTTTGATGAATGAACATCCTTTCCAAAAGGTTAACGCACACGCACAGATTGTAAAGGTATCTTTTGAGGCATTCGTACCTGTGTCAAAAGTGCTATATCTCCTGCATCTCGGGATATTTGAGCAGAAGGACGATAGCGCCAGATGACAATTTCCGAAAAACCTCGGTTTGAGGTCGCTCTGGCCCGCACTCCCAAAGATTTGAAGGCTGCGCAACGGTTGCGCTATGAGGTTTTCGTTGAAGAACTCGGCGGTGGTGGTGATCTTGTTGATCACGAAAACCGACTGGAACGAGATCGCTTTGACCCCTTCTTCGACCATCTTTTGCTGACGGATAAAACGCATGACAGAATTGCCGGCGTGTACAGAGTGATGCGCCAGAACCAGGCCGTCGTTGCGGGGGGGTTTTACTCTGCTGCTGAGTACGATCTTGATCCGTTGATGCGATCTGGCAGACAGCTCCTCGAACTTGGCCGATCCTGTCTGCACCGCGACTACAGAGGCGGGACTGCGATGTACCATCTGTGGAATGGGCTTGCCTCCTATGTTAGTGAGCATCATATTGAAGTGCTTTTTGGTGTTGCGAGTTTTCATGGGACGGACCCGCAAGCCTTGGCTCCGTCTCTTTCACTGTTGCACCATCGTCATCTGGCACCTGAAATTCTGCGCGTCCGTGCCCATGCACAGGCTTTCCAATCGATGGATATGATTGCCGAACAGAATCTGGACCGACGTGCGGCCATGTTGCAGGTCCCATCGCTCATCAAAGCGTATCTGCGATTGGGCGGTTTTGTGGGGGAAGGTGCCTTCATCGATCACGCATTTAATACAACGGATGTCTGTCTGATCCTTGATACCGCGCAGATGAACCAACGCCAGGCGCGACTGTATCGGGGGCAGGGGGGATGACGACCACTTGGTACGGGGACGAGCCGCCCCCAGAACCACTGCGGATCGGTCTTGGTGGTGGATTGCGGATTCTGCTGAAGGGCGGCTTGCTCGCCATTGTTGTATTTGGTGGTCTGGGCCTCTTGTTGATCGTGCGCATTCTGGAAAGGCCCGTTTGTGGCCTGCGCCGCCCGGTGACGCCACATATTACAGTTGCCGTCTGCCGTCTCGCATTGTTGATCATCGGGCTAAAGTTGCACCAGCATGGCAATGTTGCGCGTGATGCCTCGGCGATCGTTGCCAACCATGCGTCCTGGCTCGATATTTTTGTACTTAATGCCCGCAAGCGTATCTATTTTGTGTCTAAGTCAGACGTCGCCCATTGGCCTGGTATTGGCTGGCTCGCGCGCGCTACGGGCACTTTATTCATTGAACGAAAACGTGCACGTGCCGTGGATCAGGCCCATTTGTTTAAGGGCAGATTGCGCGCGGGTCATCGGTTGTTGTTTTTTCCCGAAGGCACCAGCAGCGACGGGCAGCGTGTCTTGCCATTTAAATCCAGCCTCTTTGCGGCCTTCTTCACCGATGAATTGCGTGATCAAATGCAGATACAGCCCGTGACCCTATGCTATTGCGCGCCGAAGGACGTGGATCCGCGGTTTTACTGCTGGTGGGGGGACATGGATTTCGGACCACATTTCTTAACAATTCTTGCCGCGCCACGCCAAGGATATGTCGCACTGACGTATCACACGCCGCTCCGTGTGGTCGAATTTAGCGATCGCAAATCTCTGGCGACCGCAGCAGAACACGCCGTGCGCCGCAGTCAGCCCAATTTGGACGTCAGGACCGATGCTTTATCTTAGTGAAAAAAGGCGCTGTCGGGAACCAGTTCCAAACCACCGCTGTCCGGACCCCATTCCATCATCAAGCATGCCGTCCCTTTGCGTTGAAAGTAGGTCGCCTCTACAGGATAATAGCCCGCCTTGGGTACACTCACGTCAACTTCTCCGACGTAGCCACACGCATGGACACCGTCATAGACGCCAACATTCTGGCCACCGATTGCAATTTCCAAGCCGTCGTTACTGAGAAAATCAAGCGTGTAAGTCCCGGCGCGCTCAAATTTGATATAGCCGGAGATCGCTGCACCAAGCATTTGCTTTCGATCTGAGGTCAGGACAAGATCACCATCATCCGTGTCATCGTATGCAAGCCCCGCAAGCGGCGTGCCAGCCTCGCCCTTTTTTTCAAGCGTCCGTTTGGCGGTAGCCAGATCACGCGTAGCTCCCGGTAAACGCGTGTAATCCACTGCCAAGCCGGGCGATAGAGCCCCAGCGCTCGGCTGCGGATTAGCAGGTTGGAGCTTGATCACCTCCGCGGTAAGTGTCGCTGGCGCTAAGGCTACGCAAAAGACAGCGGTCGCAAGTGTTTTATACATGGTTTCTCCCTAAGTTCCCGTGCAGCTTGTGCTGCGGTGTTTCCTTTTTTTCAGTACTTTAAGGGGCGATGACCATAACTGGCAAGAGGGTCGGCGTGGTGCGGCATTTCATAGATTTATCGGATCAATCATTACTTGCAGAACGGCGCGCTCTGACATATACGGCGCGCACTGAAACCCGCAGGCGGGGTTTGGGCGCATAGAGGGAGACATCCTCATGTGTCCTCCGGTTGGCAGAAACACTGTCATACCCCCGCTGAGGCTAAACCGGAAAGGTATACTGACATGGCTCTTCCAGAGTTCACCATGCGCCAGCTGCTTGAAGCAGGCGTTCACTTCGGCCACCAGACGCAGCGCTGGAACCCTCGTATGGGTCCCTTCATCTACGGCGCGCGCAATGGCATCCACATCATGGATCTGACGCAAACCGTCCCGATGCTGGACGCGGCTCTTAATGTAATCCGCGAAACCGTTGCAAAAGGCGGCTCCGTGCTGTTCGTCGGCACCAAGCGTCAGGCGCAAGGCCCGATTGCTGAAGCTGCGGAAAAATGCGCACAGTATTATATGAATCACCGCTGGTTGGGCGGGACGCTCACAAACTGGCAGACGGTTTCTCAGTCTATCAATCGATTGAAGTCAATCGATGAGCAGGCGGATCAGGGGTTTGCCGGCCTGACCAAAAAAGAACGTTTGGGCATGGAGCGTGATCAGGGCAAATTGCAAGCGTCTCTTGGCGGTATCCGCGAAATGGGCGGGCGCCCTGATCTTCTGTTCGTTGTTGACGTAAAGAAAGAAGCGCTGGCTGTGGCTGAAGCCAACAAGCTGGGCATTCCGGTTGTGGCCGTCGTTGACACCAACTGCCCACCTGACGGGATCGACTACATCATCCCTGGCAATGATGATGCGTCGCGCGCGATTTCGCTGTACTGTGATCTGGCCGCACGTGCGGCTCTGGATGGCATGTCGGCGCAACTTGGTGCTGCCGGTGTCGACCTTGGTGAGATGGAAGAGGCGCTGGTGGAAGAGGTCGTGACCGAAGCCGCTCCAGCCGAAACGCCAGTGGAAGAAACACAGGCTTAAGACTTATCGCGGGCCTGACATTGACGACAGGCCCGACATGCGGGGCAGGGTACACCTGCCCCTGATACACCTAATTCCAAAGGAGAACCTGAGATGGCGATTACGGCCGCAATGGTGAAAGAACTGCGCGACACCACAGGCGCAGGCATGATGGATGCGAAAAAAGCGCTGACTGAAACGGCGGGCAACATGGACGAAGCCATTGATTGGCTGCGTACTAAGGGTCTTGCGAAAGCCGCCAAGAAATCTGGCCGTACCGCAGCGGAAGGACTCGTTGCTGTCCATGTAGAAGGCGGTAAGGGCATTGCCGTTGAAGTGAATTCGGAAACCGACTTTGTCGGCAAAAACGCTGAATTCCAAGAGATGGTTGGGAAAATCGCATACGCCGCTCTTGGCGTGTCCGATGTAGAGGCGTTGAAGTCAGCTGACGTTGGCGGCAAAAGCGTTGAAGCGATGATCACCGACAAGATCGCGACGATTGGCGAAAACATGTCGCTGCGTCGCATGTCTGCGCTCGAAGGCGATACGGTTGTGTCCTATGTCCACAACGCGGCCACACAAGGTATGGGTAAAATCGGTGTTCTCGTCGCACTAAGCGGTGGTGACGAAGCATTTGGCAAACAAGTTGCGATGCACATCGCCGCTGTAAATCCAGCGTCGCTTTCCGAAGATGACCTTGATCCGGCTGTTGTTGAAAAAGAAAAGCAAGTGCAGATGGAAATTGCCCGTGAAAGCGGCAAGCCAGAGCAAGTGATCGAAAAAATGATCGTTGGGCGGATGAAAAAGTACATGTCCGAAGTGACGCTTTTGAACCAATCATTCGTTGTGAACCCGGACCTTACAGTCGGTGATGCCGCCAAAGAAGCAGGTGCGACCATCACAGGGTTTGTGCGCTTGGAAGTCGGCGAGGGCATCGAAGTTGTCAAAGAGGACTTTGCTGCAGAAGTTGCGAAAGCAGCTCAAGGCTAAAAAGACTTAACAGAGACCGGAAAAGGCGCCCGTTGCACGCGGCGCCTTTTTTATTCAATAGGTTGCTGACTGATTCTAATGTTTCAGATGCGCTGTCATCGCATCCATTGCCAGCACGTAACCATGCGCGCCAAAACCGCAGATAACCCCGATAACAACCTTTGCGATGTAAGAGGTGTGACGAAAGTCCTCCCGGGCATGAACATTGCTAAGATGCAATTCGATCGTAGGAACTTCTACAGACGCAATCGCGTCCATCAATGCAATCGATGTGTGAGTGTACGCACCAGCGTTCAGGATAATTCCATCAAACTTCCCGCGCGCGGCATGGATTTCATCGACCAGTGCACCCTCATGATTTGTTTGGAGAAAATTAATTTTTAAATCAATATGTTGCGCGTATTTTTGACACTGACTTTCGATATCTGCAAGCGTTGTGCGCCCATAAACTTCCGGTTGGCGCGTTCCAAGAAGGTTTAAGTTCGGGCCGTTCAAGATAAGCACAGACGTCATGGAGTATTCCTCTCAAAGCGATTTTAGTTGGCTTAGGATAGCAGGCCTTAGGTTGTCCAGAGGCTTGGAGGATGCTTGCAAAATGCCAACTTGTTTGGGGCTTCGCCGCTACAGAAAGGGCATCCCATAACGCGCTCTATGCATTTTATGATCTACAACCGAGGCGTACGCTACCATTGGAGCGAAGAGTGACATTCCTGAATTGCTCATGGGTAACATTTTAGCTTTGCAGCTACACAAGAGTGTTGCAACCAAGTAGAAATGTCACTGAGTTTGCAAAGCAGAAGTGTCACCAAAAACGCCAACGGTAGCAAAGCCTGACAGGGCGGAGACCTCAGTTATCGTAGCCCTGGTTGGCTTTGCGGATATCGGGAATCTCCCTTGCCGTCATTCGCCGTTTTGGTTTTGAGGACCATGTTGACCGCATGGCCGCAACTCTCGGTTTGGATCATGTGGACGAACATTTAATGTTCTTTGGGACGTGAAGGTTCGTCCACGGTCGTCAGTTATTTTGAGGATACAATCCAGTTCCGATGGCGGCTTTTGCTCAACACCTATCTCTGCGGCCA